>JBCDAU010000002.1:0-248808 GCA_039185015.1 Actinomycetota bacterium | reverse complement strand
GGTCCAGCCCATCCGTCGCTCCCGGGGCCACGCGCCGTTGCCCCTCCACCTCCCGGTCGAGGTCGCCCCGACGATCGCGGTGGGTGGCGAGCTGAAGAACGCCGCGTGCGTCGCCACGGGCCGCCATGCCTGGATGACCCAGCACGTCGGCGACCTGTCGACCCTCGAGACCCTCACCGCGCTCGAGGCGACGCTCGCCGGGTTCTCGACGATGTACGACGTCACCCCCGAGCTGGTGGCGTGTGACACCCATCCCGGCTACCTCAGCCGGAGGGTCGCCGCGTCGCTCGCCGTCGGTGACCCGGTCGAGGTCCAGCACCATCACGCCCACGTCGCCGCCGTGATGGCCGAGCACGGTCTCGACGGCTCGACGCCGGTGATCGGCCTGGCCTTCGACGGGACGGGCCACGGCCTGGACGGCGGCGCCTGGGGCGGCGAGGTGCTCGTCGCCGACTACGGCACCGCTCGACGCGTGGCGCACCTCGCCGAGCTCCCACTGCCCGGAGGCGACGCCGCCGTCCGCAACCCCTGCCGACTCGCGGTCGCCTACCTGACCGCCCTCGGGATCGAGGCCGAGGGCGTGCCGTCATGGGATGCGTGCGGTGAGGTCGAGCGGCGGCTGATCGTGCGACAGATCGAGCGATCGGTCGGCGTCGTGCCCACGACCAGCATGGGCCGTCTCTTCGACGCCGTGTCGTCGCTGCTCGGTCTGCGTCATCGCATCACCTACGAGGCGCAAGCAGCCATCGAGCTCGAGATCGCCGCCACCGACGCGGCGGACGCCGTCCCGGTTCGATCCCCCCTGCACCGGGACGGCGTGCTGGACCCGGCCCCGGTCCTCCGTTCCCTCGTCGACGGGGTCCGGGCCGGGGCGGGCACCGCCGAGCTGGCGCTCGGCTTCCATCACGCCGTCGTCGACGGGGTCGGCGACGTGGTGGCCGAGGTCCACGACCGCACCGCCCTCGACGTGGTCGCCCTCTCCGGCGGCGTGTTCCAGAACGTGTTGCTCACCCGCTTGCTCCGGCGTCGCCTCGAGGACGACGGGCGCCGGGTGCTGACCCATCGACTCGTCCCACCGAACGACGGTGGCCTCGCCCTCGGCCAGGTGCTCGTCGCCGCTCACGCTAGGAGCTGAACCATGTGCCTCGGAGTACCCGGCCGGATCATCGAGATCCGCGACGATCGCGGCACCCGCATGGCCACCGTCGACTTCGGCGGCGTGACCAAGCAGGTCTGCCTCGCCTACCTGCCCGATGCCGTCGTGGACCAGTACACGATCGTGCACGCCGGCTTCGCCATCACCCTGCTCGACGAGGCGTCGGCGTTGGAGACGTTGGAGATGTTCGAGCGGCTCGGGATCCTCGACGACGAGCTCGGCGTCGATCCGGAGGTGGCGTCGTGAAGTACCTCGACGAGTTCGCCGACCCCGACCTCGCCCGCCGGCTGTTCGACGAGATCGCTGCGACGGTGACGAGGCCCTGGGCGATCATGGAGGTCTGCGGTGGGCAGACGCACTCGATCATCCGCAACGGCATCGACCAGCTCCTGCCGCCGGAGGTCGAGCTCATCCACGGACCCGGCTGTCCCGTCTGCGTCACCCCGCTGGAGATGATCGACCGGGCACTGACCATCGCCGCGTGCGACGACGTCATCTTCTGCTCGTTCGGCGACATGCTCCGGGTGCCGGGTAGCGATCGTGACCTCTTCGCCGTGAAGGCGGCGGGCGGTGATGTCCGGGTCGTCTACTCGCCGCTCGACGCCGTCGAGATCGCCGAGGCCAACCCCGACAAGCAGGTCGTGTTCTTCGCCGTCGGCTTCGAGACCACGGCGCCGGCGAACGCGATGTCGGTCCACCAGGCGAAGGCCAGGGCACTCGACAACTACTCGGTGCTCGTCAGCCACGTGCTGGTGCCGCCGGCGATCGAGGCGCTCATGTCCTCGCCCACCTCCCGCGTGCAGGCCTTCCTCGCCGCTGGCCACGTCTGCACGGTGATGGGCACCGACCAGTACGGGCCGCTGGTCGAGGGCTACGGCATCCCGATCGTGGTGTCCGGCTTCGAGCCGCTCGACCTGCTCGACGGCATCCGGCGGGTCGTGGCCCAGCTCGAGCGCGGCGTGTCCGAGCTCGACAACGCCTACGAGCGGGCCGTGCGCCCCGAGGGCAACCCGGCCGCCCAGGCGATGCTCGCCGAGATCTTCGAGGTCTGCGACCGCCAGTGGCGGGGGATCGGCGAGATCCCGGCCAGCGGTTGGCGACTCGCCGAGGCGTACCGTGACTTCGACGCCTCACATCGCTTCGACGTCGGCGATCTCACCGTCGACGAGCCCGAGATCTGCCGGGCCGGCGAGGTCCTGCAGGGGCTGATCAAGCCGAGCGAGTGCGAGGCCTTCGGCACGACGTGCACGCCCAGGACGCCGCTCGGCGCCACGATGGTCTCGAGCGAGGGCGCCTGCGCCGCCTACTACCAGTACCGCCGTCTCGACGGCCCGAGCGAGGTGGAGGTCTCCCTTGTCTGACAGCGCGGTCGACGTCGAGGGGTGGTCGTGTCCCATGCCGATCCGCGATCGGGACCGGGTCGTCCTCGGCCACGGCGGTGGCGGCAAGCTCGGCGCCGAGCTCGTCGAGCAGCTCTTCCTCCCGGCCTTCGGTGCGGCGGCCGCCGAGGCCACGCCGACGGACTCGGCGGTCCTCGACATCGGTGGTGCCCGGATCGCGTTCACCACCGACTCCTACGTGGTGCAGCCGCTGTTCTTCCCCGGCGGCAACATCGGCCACCTGGCCGTGCACGGCACCGTGAACGACCTGGCCATGAGCGGCGCCACGCCGGTGGCCCTGTCGACCGGTTTCGTCCTGGAGGAGGGGCTCCCGCTCGATCAGCTGGCCCAGATCGCCACCTCGATGGGCGACGCCGCGACCGAAGCGGGCGTTCGCCTGGCCACCGGCGACACCAAGGTCGTGGAGTCGGGCAGCGGTGACGGGCTGTACGTCAACACCGCAGGGGTCGGGCTCGTGCCCGAGGGCGTCGACATCCGTCCCGAGCGGGCCCGGCCGGGCGATCGGGTCATCGTGAGCGGCGAGATCGGTCTGCACGGCGTGGCCGTGCTCAGCGTGCGCGAGGGCCTGGAGTTCGGCACCGAGCTCCGCTCCGACAGCGCCGCGCTCAACGGCCTCGTCGCGACGATGCTGGCCGTCACGGCCGACCTGCACGTGCTCCGCGACCCGACCAGGGGCGGCGTGGCGGCGTCGCTGTGCGAGATCGCCGAGACCGCCGGGGTCGGCGTCGCCTACGACGAGCGGGCGCTGCCGATCCCCGGGGCCGTCGACGCCGCATGCGGGTTCCTGGGACTCGATCCGGTGCACGTCGCCAACGAGGGCAAGCTCGTCGCCGTCGTCCCCGCCGATCGTTGCGACGAGATCGTCGAGGCGATGCGGGCCCACGACCGTGGACGCGACGCCGTCGTCATCGGTGAGATCACCGACGACCATGCCGGCGTGGTCGTCGCCCGCACCGGCCTGGGCGCCACCCGCATCGTCGACCGCCCCCTGGGCGAGCAGCTCCCGCGGATCTGCTGAGGAGCGCAGCGTGACGCCGCCGAGACGGGGTGCTCCCGCTCGTCAGGCGCGGGCGCTGTCGGGTGAGGTCGCGGCGGTCAGCGCAGCTGCCAGTCCGACTGCGTCGTCGGTCCCGATGTAGGTGCGCTTGTCCCGGCCTCGCTGATCCCGATGGCGGACCTCGATGGCGTCGCGACCCGAGCTCGACCACAGCCAGGCGCGGCGGAAGTGCAACCACTCGATGCCGCCGTACCCGGCGTACCAGGGGAGGCGGATCTGCTCGTGCGATGTGATCGCGTCGATCGGGATGGTCGTGGTGGGGCCGAGCGGACGGAAGCGAGCTCGAAGCTCGCCGTCGGCCACCTCGGTCTCCAGGGTGGCGAACGGGGCCCGCACGACCGCGACCAGGAGGAGGACGACGAAGGGGACGATGAGCCCGGCGCCTGCATCGTTGATCGCCACCACGATCGACGTCGCGATCAGGCCGACGATCGCTGGGACGACGAGCACCGCGAGCGGCCATCGAGAGGTCTGGCGATGCGAGTAGGGGGAGCCGGTGCGACGCGGTCGGGCCATATCGGTATGATATCACTTCGATCTACACATCGGTCGGTCGCCGAGCACACGGACGTGCGGCCACCGTCCGTATCCTGGGTGGTGTGACCACGACGACGGCCCTGCGATCGTTCGACGACCTCGACTTCACCAACACGTTCACCAGGACGCTGACGGGTGACCCGAGCACCGAGGTGCGGCCGCGGCAGGTACCGGGGGCGTTGTGGTCGCCGGTCGCCCCGACCCCGGTGGCCGGTCCGACGTTGGTCGCCCACTCCTGGGAGATGGCCGAGCTGCTCGGCGTCGACGTCGCGAGCGATCCGGCCGACGCTGCCGCCGTGCTGACCGGCACCCGGCTCCCGCCGGGCGCCGAGCCGTACGCGATGCGTTACGGCGGCCACCAGTTCGGCAACTGGGCCGGTCAGCTCGGCGACGGCCGAGCCATCGCCCTCGGCGAGATCGAGACGCCCGACGGCGGTCACCAGACCCTCCAGCTCAAGGGCGCCGGCCGCACGCCCTACTCCCGTGGGGCCGACGGACTCGCCGTGCTGCGCTCGTCGGTCCGTGAGTTCCTCTGCTCCGAGGCGATGCACCACCTCGGCGTGCCCACCACCCGCGCGCTCAGTCTGTGCACGACCGGCGAGGGCGTCGTGCGCGACATGTTCTACGACGGCAACCCGGCGGAGGAGCCGGGTGCGATCGTCTGCCGCGTCGCTCCGTCGTTCGTGCGCTTCGGCAACTTCGAGATCCTCGCCGCGAACGGCGAGACCGACCTGCTCCGCTCGCTCGCCGATCACGTCATCGAGCGCGACTTCCCCCACCTGGGCGAGCCGTCGGTGGAGGCCTACATCGCCTGGTACCGGGAGGTCGTGGCCCGAACTGCCCGCCTGATGGTCGATTGGCAGCGGGTCGGCTTCGTCCACGGGGTCATGAACACCGACAACCTCTCGGTGCTCGGCCTCACGATCGACTACGGCCCGTACGGCTGGCTCGAGGACTACGACCCGGGCTGGACCCCGAACACCACCGACAAGCACGGGAAGCGGTACCGGTACGGCCACCAGCCCGAGGTGGCGTGGTGGAACGTCGTGCAGCTCGCCAACGCGATCTACCCGCTGATCGGCGACGTCGAGCCGCTCCAGGACGCGGTCCAGAGCTACAAGGACGTGTTCGAGCGCGGCTGGCGCACCGCCGTCACCGCCAAGCTCGGGCTGCGGGAGGAGCGCCCCGACGTCGACGGCGACCTCATCGATGACCTCTGGACGGTGTTGCAGCTCGCCGAGACCGACATGACGATCTTCTTCCGGGACCTCGCCGACGTGAGCGTCGCCGACGCCGACGACCGCACCCTGATCGAGCCCGTGCTCGACGCCTACTACCGCCCGAACGAGCTCACCGACGAGGTCGCCGGGCGCATCGCCGGCTGGCTTCGCCGTTGGGCCGACCGGGTCCGCTCCGAGGGCACGCCCGACGCCGAGCGGGCCGCGGCGATGGATGCGGTCAACCCCCGCTACGTGCTGCGCAACTACCTCGCGCAGCTGGCGATCGACGCCGCCGAGCAGGGCGACCACTCCGAGGTCGCCGAGCTGCTCGACGTGCTCCGCTCGCCCTACGTGGATCAGCCCGGCCGGGAGCGCTACTCGGAGAAGCGGCCCGACTGGGCCCGCTCCCGACCCGGTTGCTCGATGCTGTCCTGCTCGTCCTGACCGGACGACGTGCTGTCCTGCTCGTCCTGACCGGACGACGTGCTGTCCTGCTCGTCCTGACCGGACGGCAGCGAGCCGACCCACACCTCGAGCCGCTCCAGCGCGCCGGCTGAGCGCTCTCGCTCCTCGGCGGTGACCCCCGCTCCGCCGAACGCCTCACGGTCGAGCAGCTCGACGAGCTCGGCGATCTCGGCGTCGGCGCCGCGGGCGACCAGATCGCCGCCGATCTCCCGGATCGTGCGCGGCGGAGCGACGGTCACATCGGCCCGGGCCGCCAGCTCGACGAGACGATCGCTGACCGACGGGGCCCACGGGGCGGCGTCGGGGGCCGGAGCTCCCGCCGGCCCGCCAGCGCTTCCGAGTCGTCGGCGCAGGAGCCACGCGCCGCCGGCGGCGAGCACGACGCCCCCGGCGAGCCAGGCGGCGAGCGGCCACCAGTCGATGCCGCTCTCGTCGTCCGGGGCCGGCTCGGTGCGGTCCTCCTGGGCCAGCGGCACCCCGGCGGTCGGGTCGAAGCCCTGCCAGCCGACCCCGGGGAAGTAGACCTCGACCCACGCGTGGGCGTGCTCGCTGCGCACGACCCACTCACCGCCCTCCCGCTCGACCGGCACGTAGCCGACGGCGAGCCGGGCCGGGATGCCGAGCGATTGGGCCATCACCACGAGCGACGTGCCGACCTGCTCGCAGAAGCCTCGTTGGGTCTCGAACAGGAAGTGGTCGACCGCGTCGACGCCTCCGGGCATCGGTGCGATGTCCCGGGTGTAGACGACCTGCTCGCCGATCCAGTCCTCCAGGGCCCGGATGCGGTCGTAGTCGTTGTCGAGCCCGACCGTGAGCCGCTCGGCCGCTCGCTGCACGCGGTCGGAGGCAACGGAGCCCGGCAGGTACACCGCGGCGATGTCGTCGGGCACCGGACCGCTGGCCGCGCGGAGGTCGTCGGCCCCGACGAGCGGCCGGCTCCCGGTCACCACGTAGCTGCTGCCGCTGCGGACGGTCCCGGAGATCGAGACCGTGTTGTCGAAGCGGATCTCGCTCGACACGCCCCGCACGTCGAGCTCGCGGGGCTGCCACGCCGTCGGCAGGAAACCGACCATCGAGCGTTCGACCTCGAAGCGCTGGACGAGCTCCTGGCGGGGGACGGAGGCGTCGATCGGCGGGTCGATCGGCGCAGCGGTCTCGGTCCAGCGCTGCCCGTCGAACGCGGCGAAGGTCTGCACCCGCCAGTAGGTGGCCTGGTCGGACTGGACGCGCATGACGACCGCGTCGTCGAGCGACACCGGGTCGGTCACGTCGAGCTCGTCACCGAAGCCGACGTAGGACGCCGGCGGCGTCGAGCCGTCGCCGGCGTTGCTCCGCCCACCGGGCGAGCGATCGGTCTGCGGCAGGAACAGCGCAGCCAGGACGGCGAGCGGCACGATCACGGCGAGCACGGCTCCCGCCCCGGCGAAGCGGCGCGCTGCGCCCGCTCCCGAAGCGCGCCCGTCGGCGGCGAAGGCGACCGCCCCGGCGAGGCCGAGCACGACGCTGACGGTGAGCGCTGCCGAGGAGAGCTCGCGATCGCCCTGCAGGCCGGCGACCACCACCAGCACGGGGAAACCGAGGCTGCCGGCGATGGCGAGGGTCCGCGACGCGCCGTACGCGGCCGACAACGCGGCGATCGCGATGAGCGCGTAGACGGTGACGTCGACGGTCTGCCCGGACTCGGACGGATCGGCCGTGATGGTCATGGCGATGACCACGGCGACGACGCCGCTGTACGGCGTCGGCAGGATCCGGCCGAGGGTGCCGAAGACGACGGCGAAGACCACGTGGACGGCCACGCTGCGGAGCGGCAGGTCGGCCTCCAGCGTGAGGAAGGTGGCGACGACGGCGAGGGTCATCGCCACCTGCAGGCGCAGGTCGGGACGGTGGACGTCGATCACGAATCCACCCACACAGCACCGTTGACGTCGACCAGGACGTACGGAGTCGGCGGCGCCTCGACCTCGCCGGGGACGAGGGTCGCGAGTCGACGGTCGAGCTCGCGCACGGTGGTGGTCTCGATCCGGACCGGACCGTCGTCCAGGAACGACGCGCCCCGCGCCAGATCGGCGTGCAGCGTCATCCCGACGGGCGGCGGCTGGGAGGCGACCGACGAGAGCTCGACGCGGGCACCGTGGCGGAGGGCCGTGGTCGCGACCGAGCGGGCCGTGGCCACCACGCGCCGCACCCTCGCCACATCGGCTCGCGGGATCGCGACGGCGATCCGGACGAGGCCGGGATCGATCGGGGCGCGCTCGCGGACGATCAGTCGTCCGGTGCGCAGCGAGCTCGGCCAATGGACGTCGCGCAGTGGGCTCCCTGCCCGGCCCTCACGGAGCCCGATGACGTCGACCGGGTCGTCGTCGAGGCGGAGCATTCGATCGAGTGGCAGCCCGACGTCGTCGGCCGGGGGCGGCACCACGTGGGTCGGCCGACGCGACCGCAGCGTGACGTTCCGCCGGCACCGGCCGAGACCGAAGGGACCGGTCACCCCCACCCGCAATGCCTCGAAGTGGAACACGCTCGGCGCCGGTACCGGAACCCGGAGCGTCGCCCGACCGTCGTCACCCGTCTGGCCCGAGACCCCGAAGTCCCGCACCTCGACCTCGACCGCCATCTCGGCGGGCTCGCTGACCTCCACGGCGAGCTCGACCGGGGCGTCGGTGGAAGCGAGCTCGGGCGCCGTCGCCGAGATCGCCGGGTCGCCCAACCAACGCGACGCGACGATCGTGTCGGCCAACACGAGCAGCACGGCCCCGGCGAGCAGGCCGGCCGGGCGGCGGTCATCGAGGGGCAACGTCGCCCCGAGCAACAGCACCACGACGGTGAGCACCGTGAGGCCGGCCGGCGTGGGCACCAGCTGCCGCCGGCCGACGTGCACGTCACCCTCGACGAAGAAGCGTCGTCGGGCGCCGTCGCCGAGGTCGCCGATCGAGCGCTGGCCCCACGCCGCCGTCATGGTCGGGGCGCACCCACGTCGTCGAGGGCCCGGCGCACGACGTCGGCTCCCTCGTCGAGCTCCTCGCTCGACGCGGCCGCCCGATGGCCGAGCGCCGCCACGGCGACGGCCTTCACGTCGTCCGGGGCGACGTGGCTTCGCCCATCGAGCAGGGCCCAGCTCCGGGCGATGCTCAACACGGCCAGCGGGGCGCGGGTGCTCAGGTGCCGGTGCCGGCGGACCTCGTCACAGAGGTCGAGCACGTACTCCACCACCCGCGGATCGGCGGCGACGCGGTCGGACTCGTGCGTGCTGCCCACGAAGGCTCCGGGCTCACCGACCGGTGACACGGTCTCGAGCCGGGCGAAGCCGCCCTCGCCGCCGAGCAGACGCCGCTCGATGTCCCTCGGCGACGCCCCGAGCGAGATGGAGAGCCCGAACCGGTCGAGCTGGCCGGTCGCGAACGGGAAGGTCCCGGAGGAACCGGCCGGGTTCATGGTGGCGATCACCACGAAGGGCTGGGGAACGGCGTGCGATTCGCCGTCGACGGTCACCTGACCCTCGGCCATCGCCTCGAGCAGCGCCGACTGGGTCCGGGGCGAGAGCCGGTTGATCTCGTCCACCAGGACCACGTTCGAGAGCAGGGGCCCGGGTCGGAACGCCCACGACCCGGAGCGGGGGTCGACCAGCGTCACGCCGGTGAGGTCACCGGGGAGGAGGTCGACGGTGCCCTGGATGCGGGAGAACGAGCCGCCCAGCGCGCGAGCGAGGGCACGGGCGAGGGTGGTCTTGCCGACGCCCGGTTCGTCGTGCAGCAGGAGGTGCTGCCCTCCGAGCAGCCCGGCGACGGCGAGCCGGATGCTCGCCTCCTGGCCCAGGACGACCTGCGCGACGGAGTCGACCATGCGTCGCCCGAGCTCCGTGACCGGTCCGGGCCGGCCGTCGACGTCGTCCATCACCACGGTGAGGGCCTCCTCCTCTCGCCAGTAGGGTGCCAGAGCCACGTACCGATCGAACGGGCAGGGGGCTCGACCCGTTCCCGATCGGATCGACACACGAGGAGGAGGGGAGAGGCGATGGCGACGATCCTGGCGCACATCACGGTCCGCGAGGGAGCCGAGGAGCGGTTCGAAGAGATCGCTCGGGAGCTGCACGAAGCGACCCATCGGACCGAGGACGACGTGTTGCGCTACGAGTACTGGCGAGGCGCGGAGGCGCGTCGGTACTACACGCTGCTCAGCTTCACCGACGAGCACGCCTTCTTCACCCACCAGGTGGCCGAGCACCACGAGGAGGCCGGTCGCCAGCTCGGCGCGGTGATCGAGGAGATCCGCCTCGAGTGGGTCGACCCCGTCGACGGCGCCGCGACGTTGCCGCGCACGGTCGCGCTGCCGGTGCCGGAGGACGCCAACGAGCGCTGGCTCGCCTACCACGCCCGACAGGCCGCCCAGGAGGCCGACTGGTGGCAGCCCCTGCGGGGGTGAGTCCCGGCCGGTGGCACCACGGCCCCGCTGCAGCCCGTCAGGGCGAGGACCTGGGGAGGAGCTCGGGGCTCCGGGGCCCCCGAGCGGGCGATGACACGGGGTGAGTCCACTCGGGTGAGGGATCTGCGTACGCTCGTGCGGTCCCCGACCGGAGGCTGAGGTGTTCGAGCGCCGCCAGCGCCCCCTCGACTACGAGACCAGGTACATCCGCTTCGAGTTCTTCCGGAACCTGTTCGCGCTCGCCGCGGGCGGGGCCGTCCTCGTCGGCGCGATCTGGCTGCTGCCCCGGGTCGTGTTCACCTCCGACGACGAGACCGAGGGCCCGGCCCTCACCGCCCCGGAGGAGGACGAGGTCGAAGAGGTCGTCTTCGTCGGCTCGGGTCGCTACCAGCCGACGACGCTCAGCATCGAGCACGAGTGGATCGGTTCGCGGGAGGAGACGACCGCTCCGGACCTGGCCGAGATCGACGCTCGGGTCGTGCTGGCGACGCGGGGCAGCTCGGGCGCCCTCGACCCGGCCTTCGTGGTCGAGGTGTCGGCCGTCGGCTCGCTCGTCCCCCGTGAGTTCGACCCGGCGCAGGGCCTGCCCTTCGAGCAGCAGGAGGTCGGTGAGCGGACGTTCCTCGTGTCCCAGGCCGAGGGCGACCCGGTCCAACGGGTGGCCTGGACCGAGCCGTCGGGACGCCAGGTGTGGGTCTCGGCGCGCGGGCTCAGCCTCGACGCCGTGCTCGATCTGGCCTCGGGCATCACCATCTTCGACCCGGTCGTCGCCGCCGAGGAGGCCGCCGCGGCGGCGGCTGAAGCGGGGGAGACCACCGACGAGGACGCCCCGCCGACCACGCTGTCCCCCGAGGGGTCCGTGCCCCAGGTGCTGTTCTCGAGCCGTGGTGGTCTCGATCTCCTCCTGGAGACGCCCGTCGAGCAGGGCGAGATCATCTCGGTTCGGGACAACTTCGCCGTCCCGGGCCGGGCCGAGGGGGCGGTCAGCATCACCCACCTGACCGGTGCGGGGGAGTTCGACCCGCTGCTCGAGGCGGCGCTGTCGCCCACCGCTCGTCTGGTCCGGCTCCGCGACACCGACGCCGTCGTCGACGCCGGCGTGCGGTGGCGGGAGAACGAGGACCTCGTGATCGAGATCGAGGGCCAGGGCTACACCGACCGGGAGCTGGTCGAGATCGCCGAGCGCCTCGTCGAGATCAGCGAGGACGCTCTCAACGAGCGCCGCCCGCCGATCGCCGAGATCCGGGTCGTCGACACGGCGACCCCGGCTCCCGAGCCGCAGTTCGATACCGGAGCACTGGGCAACCGCGTCGAGCTGTCCAACGCCGTCGAGAGCGCGCCCCCCTTCCCGGCCGGCCAACTCGTCGGACCCGTCGTCGCGGTGGGCCGCCTGGAGGGCACCGAGATCGACGTGTTCGCCTGGCAGCGCGGCGACGGCCAGTTTCGGGAGTGCGTCGGGCTCGTGGGGCCTGGGGTCGAGCAGGTGCTCTGCCTCACCGACGACGATGCCGTCAACGGCCCGGTCCGGGTCGGCGTCGCTCCCATCGACGCCGGGCTCTTCATCGGTGGCCGTCTGCACGTCTACCGGGTGCCCGGACGGGTCTCCGTGGTGTCGGCCATCGTGGCCGGCGAGGCCGTCCAGCAACGACCGATCGAGGGCATCGTCGTGTTCTTGGCCCGCGACTTCGCCGACATCCGGGTCACCGCCTTCGAGGCCGACAGCACCGAGGTGCTCGCCGTCGGCTGAGCGCTCGGACTCCGATGGGCTGGGGGGTTCGGCACCCGCGTCGGTAGCCTGGAATCACCCCCGTCCGGAGCCGAAGGACCTGTTGTGAGCGATCGACGCACCCTCGACGAGCTGACCGCCGAGCCGGTCGACGAGGCCGAGCTCGCGCAACGGCTGACCGACCTGAACAAGCTCATCGAGCTGATGCGCCCGGCCGTCCAGCAGGACGGCGGCGACCTCGTCCTCACGTCCGCCGACGTGCGGACCGGAGAGATCGAGGTGCAGTTGCAGGGGGCCTGCTCGTCGTGCGCGGTGTCGTCCTCGACCCTCGAGCAGGGTGTCGAGCGGCTGCTGACCCAGCGCCTCCCGTGGGTGACGTCGGTGAGCGGAGGCGTCGAGGAGGCCAACGACTGGGACGCGTCGGCGGCTCTCGGCAAGGGCGGCTGGATCTCCAACCGGGACGACGACGGCCCGACCACCTGAGCCCAACTGGTCCTGCACCCCTCGCAAGCGCTTACATGGAGCTTTCAGCGCGCTGACGCGCACGCCGGGCCGTGGTGAGCGACAGGGGGGAGGACCGGTGCGAAAGCGACCTGACGGGACGACGCCGGATCCCGGCGCCCGCCGGGTGACGATCGAGGACGTCGCCGATGCCGCCGGCGTCTCGGTCGCGACGGTGAGTCGAGCGCTCCGTGATCTGCCGAACGTGGCCCCGTCGACCCGCGAGCGGGTCCGGACGGTCGCCGACGGCCTCGGCTACCGGGCCCATCCGCACGCGAGCCGACTCGCAGCGGGGCGCACGATGTCGATCGGGATGGCCGTGCCGCTGCTGGGCACGTGGTTCCACTCGCAGGTGATCGCCGGCGCCGAGGCGGTGCTCACCGAACGGGGCTACGACCTGCTCCTCGGTGCCTTCGAGAACGAGCCCCGTCGCCAGCGCCTGCTCTCGGGCGACGACTTCCCGGCTCGGGTCGACGGCCTCATCTTCGTCGACCTGCCGATCACCGATGACGAGGCCCTGGAGCTGGCGGCCAGCGGTCGTCATGCCGTGACGATCGGCTGCCAGACCACGGCGTTCCCGTCGGTCACGATCGACAACGAGTCCGGTGCGGCGATGGCCGCCCGGCACCTGCTCCACCTCGGCCATCGGGAGATCGGACTCATCTGGGCGCCGTCGGAGACGTCGTTGCCCTTCGACGTCCCGGGGCTTCGCCGGGCCGGCTACCACCGGGCGCTCCGCGAGTTCGGGTTGCACATCCGCCCGGAGCGGGAGGTCGCCGGGGACTTCTCGATCGACGGGGGTGCCGAGGCCATGTCGGAGCTGCTCGCTGCCGGCTCGCCGCCGACCGGCGTGTTCGCCATCAGCGACGAGATGGGCTTCGGGGCGTTGCGGATGGCCCGCGACCTCGGGCTGCGCGTGCCCGAGGACATCTCGATCGTCGGCTTCGACGATCACGAGGTCTCCGAGGTGCTCGGGCTCACCACGATGCGCCAGCCGGTCGTGGAGTTCGGGGCGATCGCTGCTCGCGCGCTCATCGCCCGCATCGAGGGACGAGCGGAGCAGGCCGACCACGTCGTGTGCCCCACGCGGCTGGTGGTGCGGTCGACCTCCGCACGCCTGGACGACCTCGCCTGAGCTGACGCCCGGCTCGGTTCCCGGCGGCGAGCGTCCCACCCGATTGGGGGTTGCGTCCGGCCCGGAAACCTGAAAGCGTTTTCACCAGCGGCGGACGGAACGGTCGGGGCGATGCCCCCCGGACGCTGCGTGGAGTCCGGGTAAGGGGCTGCCGGAAGCGCTCTCGGCGGCCCCTCTGCCCGGACCCGGAACCGCCGAGGCGGGTCTCCCCGCCCCGGCGTCGGTCCTCAGGTCGCGATGATCGACTGCTGCGCCGGATCGAAGAAGTGCAGCGACGCCGTGTCGATGGTCATCTCCAGCGGATGGCCCTCCGCCGCTGCGGTGCGGGGATCGAGCTTGGCCACCGCGAGCTTGCCGTCACCGGTCTCGTCGGCGATGTCGCGGTCGACGATGACGGTCTTGGCGTCGGCCTTGAAGTGCACCAGCACCTCGGAGCCCAGCGACTCGACCAGTAGGGCGTCGGCGCGGACACTGCGGGCCGGGTCGTAGTGCTCGGCCAGCTTGGCGTCGGAGAAGTGCTCGGGGCGGATGCCCACGACCACTTCCTGGCCGATGTAGTCCCGCAGCTTGGGGCGCTTCGACAGGACCTCGTCGCCGAGGGCGACCCGCTGCTCGCCGACGTGCATGTCGACGCCGCCCTGGCCGTCGCTGAGGCCCACCTGCAGGAGGTTCATCGACGGCGAGCCGATGAACCCGGCGACGAAGAGGTTGTCCGGCTCGTCGTAGAGGTGCTGCGGGGTGTCGACCTGCATCAGGTCACCGGCGTTGAGCACGGCCACCCGGTCGCCCATGGTCATGGCCTCGACCTGGTCGTGGGTGACGTAGATCGTCGTCACGCCGAGGTCGTTCTGGATGCGGGCGATCTCGGCTCGCATCTGCACACGGAGCTTGGCGTCGAGGTTCGACAGCGGCTCGTCCATGAGGAAGGCCTGCGGGTTCCGGACGATGGCCCGACCCATGGCGACGCGCTGGCGCTGGCCGCCGGAGAGCTGGCCCGGCTTGCGGTCGAGCAGGTGCTCGAGCTCGAGGATCTTGGCGGCACTGGTCACCCGCTCGGCGATCTCGGCCTTGGGCGTCTTCGTGAGCTTCAGGGAGAAGCCGATGTTGTCGCCCACCGACATGTGCGGGTACAGCGCGTAGTTCTGGAAGACCATCGCGATGTCGCGGTCCTTCGGGGCGACGTCGTTGACGACGCGGCCACCGATGCGGATCTCCCCGCCGGTGATCTCCTCGAGACCGGCGACCATCCGAAGCGCGGTCGACTTGCCGCAACCCGACGGCCCGACCAGCACCAGGAACTCGCCGTCGGCGATGTCGATGCTGAGGTCACGGATGGCCTCGAAGCCGTTCGGATAGGTCTTGTTCGCATGGTCGAGCACGACGTCAGCCACGTGTTCCCCTCACTGTTCACGTCACCAGCGGGAGCAGGGCCAGGGCCCGTCCGCCCCCCGGACAGGGCGACGCTAGCTGAAAGCGCCTTCATCGGGCAACGATCTCGTGACGTCGGTCACATACCGCTTGGGTCGCCGTCGTGCTGGTCGACAGCTCGAGCGGGGGGTGAGGAGGCACCGTGGTGGTCTACGTGCAGCGCACGAACGAGACGCCGGCGATCGGTCCAGCGGTCGCCCCGGCCAGCGATCGGCGATCGGCCCGCGACGAGCCGACGCCTCGGCGTCGACGCCGCGATGCCGACGATCCGCCGCCCGGCCGTCCGCCCTCGGCGCGGACCGGCTATGGGGCGACGGTCGACCCCGACGACGGCGAGGACCAGGTCTCGGTCCTGCTCTGAGTCGCGGCTCCGCGGGGTCAGCGGGGCCGGATGCGGTCTCGGGCCGCGCCGTACGTCACCAGCCGCGCCTCACGCGGCGGGGTCAGGCAGCTGGATCCCGGTCGTCTCGACCGCGACCGGCGGTCGTGGTGACCCTTCGTGCTGGTTTGCTGCGAGTTGTGACCACGTTGCGTGAGATACCACCGGTGGGCAGCACTAGGATCGTTCCGGAGCGGGCATCCCGGAGGTCCTGTAGTGGCACAGAGTGGTCAGAATGGCGCCGCGAGTCGATGGTGGTGGCGGCGTGCGAAGCTGAGCGACCTCGTCGTCCCGGCGGACCAGGAGTGGCAGGAGCCGGAACGGCCGCGCTTCGACGAGGTCGAGATCGATCCCGGCCTCGCCGGGCGTGCGACCTCGAGCGGCATCGACTCGGGACAGCTCGACGACCTCGCCGCCGAGCTCGAGACGCTGAAGGCGCGTCTCGACACCCCGGTCGAGGTGCAGGAGGCCGCCGCGCCCGACGACGTGGTCGCCGTGCCGTGGGACGGCGCTGCCGCACCCGAAGCGATCTCGCCGCTCGACGACGGGCCGGAGCTCGCGACCGTCGCCTTCGGCACCGTCGATGACGAGGACGACGAGGACGATGACGCCGCCGACGAGGTGGTGCTCGCTGACGTCGAGGTCGAGGACGTCGACGCCGACGAGGTGGTGCTCGCTGACGTCGAGGTCGAGGACGTCGACGCCGACGAGGTGGTGCTCGCTGACGTCGAGGTCGAGGACGTCGACGCCGACGAGGTCGTGCTCGCGGGCGTCGAGGTCGAGGTCGAGGACGTCGACGCCGACGAGGTCGTGCTCGCTGACGTGGAGGTCGAGGACGTCGCCGCCGACGAGGTCGTGCTCGCGGGCGTCGAGGTCGAGGACGACGCCGCCGACGAGGTCGACGCCGTGGACGGGGCCGACGAGGCGCCGGCGCCCGCGGCGCGCCTCCAGCGCCTGGCCGATCTGGCCGAGCACCATCGCACCGGTGCCGGCCACGGTGAGCTCGACGACGAGGCTGCCGCCTTCGTCGCTCGGCTCGGCCGTCGTGAGGTGGACACGTCCGCCCAGCGGCTCAGCCTGCCGTCGCGCCGTCGCAACGAGGGTCCATCGGTCGACTGGGACTCGGTGATCGGCCCCGACGACCCGACGGCAGCGGAGTTGCTCCCGGCCACGCCGGTCGCCCCGGTCGACGAGATCGCGGCACCTGCGGTCGACGAGATCGAGGAGCCCGCCTCCGACGAGGGCGCGGTCGAGGAGATCGCGGCGTCCGTCGCCGACGAGACCGACGAGGATGCGAGCCTCGCCGCCCAGGCCGAGGCCGAGGCCGACGCAGACGACGCCGCCGAGGTGATCGACCTCCGCGGCGCTCGCCCGCCCGCGGTCGCCGAGCAGCCGTCGCATCCGCCGCGGCTGCAGGCCCCCGAGCCCACCACGACCGTCCCCGCCCGGCCCATCGACGGCATCGCCTCGTCCGTGGCGCCGACCGACCGCTCGGCGGCGGCCCGGACCACGATCGTCACGTCGCTGGTCGCCGGTGGCCTCCGATCCGAGGACCTCCTCGTCGTCGACCGGACGACGGCGGCCTCCGTCGACACCATCTCGCCCCGACTGGACCCGGTCGTCGCCGACGAGCTCGCCTCTCGGATCGTGACCACCACGGTCGCCGGCGAGCCGATCCCGCTGGCGCTCGGCCTCGGTTGGCTGCCGTCGGCGCGGCGTGCGGCTCGCCGCATCGTCTCCGTCGTGCACCACAGCGAGCTGCTCACCGGGACCACCTGGGCGGCGCTCGATGCGGTCGGCTACGCCCCTGACGCCCCGATCACGGTCGTCGTGACCGTCGACCCGCACGAGCTGCCCCGGAGCGAGCGCCCCGACCGGCTGATCCAGCGCTGGGCCCGCCGCTTCCTCGACCTCGGTTGGCGGGCGGTCGATCTCCGCTACGGGCGGCCGCAGCGGGTCGCCGAGGACGAGGGCTCGGCGCTCGACACCTCCGGGCTCGATGCCGGTGCCCTCGACCAGGCGATCGCCGAGGGCGAGGTCTCGGTCGGTGGCAACGACCTCAGCGATCTCGAGTGGGTCTGGGACGCCGTCCACCAGTCGAGTCGACCGACCGTCGTCTTCACCTACGTCCGCCCCCCGCAGGCCGGCCAGCCCGTGCTGCCCGAGACGATCGCCGCGCTGGGCACCCAGCTCGTCGGCGGTCGCGGGATCGATCCGCCGGCCACCTTCGGGCTCGTGCGGTTCGACGCCACCCTCACCTCGCCGGAGAGCACCGAGCTCGCCGCCGTGCAGGCGGTCGAGGCGCTGCTGCGTGAGTCGGACGAGCTCGCTGGCCGGGTGGCGCTGATCAGCCTGGGCCGTCGGCCCGTCATCGCTCCCAATGGCGTGTCGACGATCGAGGTCGGCGACGCGACCTCCGCGGCGATCCTGGCCCGGGCGACGCACACGCTCGGCCACGTGCCGATCCTGTTCGGTCGCGAGGCCGACCTCGCCCCGGCGGTGCTGTCGCTGTCGGCGGCGGGGGAGCTCGGCGCCCGAGTGGTCATCGTGGCCATGGCCGGCGACGAGGCCGGACGCCGTCCGCTCGTGGTCCCCTCCATCGTCGAGGTCGTCGACGACATCGAGCTCGTCGAGCCGTTCGCTCCAGCGTGGGTCGAGGCCGAGCTCCGCGACGCACTCCATCGGGCCGAGACCGGCTCCGGTTCGACCTACCTCCGGGTCAGCGACCGGAGCGTCGAGCCGGTCGAGGTCGACGACGCCCAGCTCGCACCGGGGCTCCGCCGAGGCGGCCTGCTGCTGCACCGCAGCCTCTCGGAGCCCGAGGTGCTCGTGGTGGCCGCCGGTCACCTCGTCCGGGCGGCGCTCGACGCGGCCCACGACATCGAGGGTCAGGGCATCGGTTGCGATGTCGCGGCCATCACCGCGCCGCAGCGGCTCCGGCCCGACATGGCCTCCCTCGACGCCCGGCCGGGCGCCGGCGGCCTCGACCGCATCGCGGTCCCCGGCCGCGAGCATCGCCTCGTCGTCGTCCTGCACGACGGCGTCGGCCTCGAGTGGATCGGCAGCGCGGTGGGGCTGCGCACGATTCGCGTGGACGCCGTTGGCGGCGTCGTCGATGTCGATCGAGTGGTCGCTTCGACGCTCGCCCAACTCGGCGACCGCGTGTGATCGGAACGGATCCGGGTCGAGCGGTGACGCTCGGCCCGGGTTCGTCTCCGGGGGTCAGCCCGAGCAGCCCACCGAGTCGCTGCTCGACTGCGTCAGGGGCGCTGCCGGAGCGGTGGGCGAGGCTGCGCCGGGGCCAGCGGTCGAGAGCCGTCCGAAGTGCTGCACGACGTAGAGGCGGCCGTTGGCGCAGTGCACGCCGACGCCGACCGACGTGTAGTACGGGCTCAGCAGCGCCGAGCGGTGCAGCGTGGACTCCATGAGGGCGATGTGGGCTGAGGCTGCGTCGGCGTTGCTGCCACTGCCCCAGTAGAGGTTCTCGCCCATGTAGTTCATGGCCCCGCCGAACTCGGCGAGCGTGGAGCCGATGTCGGAGTGCTCGAACTTGGTCACCAGCGTGGGCGCCCAGTCGGACGCCGTACCGGCGAGGCGGGAGTCCCAGGCGAGGGGAGCGAGGCCGCGGGCGGCGCGCTCGGCGTTGACCCGCCGCTGGACCTCGGCGGCGATGCGGTCGTCGGTGAGCGTCGGGCCCTGGCGCAGCGTCGGGAAGTCGACGACCTCGCCGCCGGAGCGCAGCACGACGTAGCCGACGCCGGACGGGTGGTTCTCGCCGTCGACGACGTCGAAGACGCCCTGGCCACCGAGCGAGCCGTGGAACTGGACGGCGCCGAAGGCGAACGTGCCGCCGTCGGCGGCGACGAGCAGGTAGCCGTTGCCGCTCGGGTCGGGGCTGAAGCCCACGACCGGCCGCACCAGCTGCACGCCGCCCATCGAGCCGTAGAAGCGGGCGTCGCCGAAGGCGAAGATGCCGCCGTCGCTGGCGACCATCCAGTAGCCCTCGCCGCTCGGCGTCGGCGCGAAGTCGACGACCGGGGCGTTGAGCGGGACGCCACCCATGGAGCCGTGGAAGCGGGCGTCGCCGAAGGCGAACAGGCCGCCGTCGGACGAGACCAGCCAGTAGCCCTGGAGGCTCGGCGTGCTGCGGATGGCGACGATGGGTGCGGCGGTGCTGAGGCCGGCGAGATCGCCGTGGTGCGGGGCGTCGCCGAAGGTGTGGACCCCGCCGCTGGCGTCGACGACCCAGTAGCCCTGGCCGGGCGTTGACTCGATCGAGGCGGCGTAGGTGCGGCGGGCAGCGATGGTGGTGGCCGGGTCGCCGAGGTAGAGGCCCGAGCCCCGGGTCGTGATGCGACCATCGCTGTGGAGCACGACGTGGCCGGCTCCGTCGGGGGTCGGGCTCGCCGAGACGGCCGGGCTCGAGATGGCGGCGGCCGGGGGAGCGAGCTCGTCGGCGCGGAGTTCGGTGGCTGCAGCGACACCGGGCACTGCGAGCGCAACCATGATGATGACGGTCGCGACGGACAAGCGTCGACGGACCGCTGAGAAGATGACGTTCATGTGGTGGTGTGCGCTCCTACATGACAGTCGTGGACCATCACGTTGCGGTTACGTTACGCACATCCTGTCGACGTTGTCATCTCTTCCTGCGGGATTCTGGCAGCCATAACGGTCCTCTTACGTTTCTGCGGTCACGATCACACGCTCCGTGGTCGCCGAGTGGGCGATCTGCGCGTACCGTGAGCGGTTGGGTGCACTCGTGCGGTGGTCTTCGAGTACGGCGGAACCGTCCCGTCGACCGAGAACACCCCGGCAATACCATGCGGCCATGGCCGATCCGCTCGAGCGCCGCCTCGAACTCCTCATGCTGCTGCGCGAGTCGCGTCCACTGACGCGGGCCGAGATCATGCAGCGCACCGGCGCGTACGGCGACGACCCCGAGCGGGGCCGCGCCACCTTCGAGCGCGACAAGCGGGCGCTGCGCGAGGTCGGTGTCCCCATCCGCACCGTCATCGCCGAAGGCGACGAGGGGGCGACCCGCTACACCGTCGAGACCGACGACTACGACCTGCCCCCGCTCGACCTGGAGCCCGACGAGCACCTGGCGCTCGTCATGGCCACGGCGATGGTCGACCTCGACCGTCGCTGGGACGACGTGGCCGTCCGCAAGCTCGGCGGTCGTGACGTCTCGGCGGCCGCCGTCAGGGCGGCTCTGCCCGCGCTCGACGGCCTGCCCCTGCTGCAGACCGCGGTGTCGCAGCGGGCTCCGGCCCGCTTCGCCTATCGGGGCAAGCAGCGAGAGGTCGCCGCCCGGGCGCTCGCGTTCCGCACCGGCTACTGGTACCTGGTCGCCGACGAGGGTGAGTCCCGCAAGACCTTCCGGGTGGACCGCATCGAGGGTGACGTCGAGGTCGGGGAGCCGGGCACCGTGCCCGAGGCGGCCGGCGACCCGCTCGAGGCCTTGACCATCGATCCGCTGCTGCTGCCCCGCGACGACGAGCTCACCGCCGTCGTTCGGATCCACGGCCACCAGGGCGCGGTCGCCGCTCGGCACCCCGGCGTCGAGGTGCGCTCCACCGACGGCGACGTGGTCGAGCTGGCCGTGCGGGTCCTGAACCGCGACGCCTTCCGCACGTGGCTGTTCGGCCTGGGCGAGCACGCCGAGGTCGTCGAACCGGCCGAGCTCCGCGACGAGATCGTCGCGTGGCTCGAAGCCCTCGTGCGGGGTGCGGCATGAGTCGGCGCGGTCCCTCCGTCGAGGAGCGACTCGCGCTGGTCCTCGCCGTCGTGCCGTGGTTGGCCGAGCGGGGTGGCGCGACCGTCGACGAGATCGGCAGTCGGTTCGGACTGCCGGCCGACGAGGTCATCAGCGTGCTGTCGACGGTGCAGTGTTGCGAGGTCCCGCCCTACGGCGGGGCGACGATCGGCATCGCCGTGTTCGACGACGGGACGGTCCAGGTCGACCCGGTCGTGGCGTTCGATCGTCCGCTCCGGTTCACCACCGACGAAGCCTTCGGGCTGCTCGCCGCGGGCCGGACGGCCCTCGCGGTGCGAGGTGAGGTCGATGGCCCACTCGACCGGGCCCTCACCAAGCTCGAGCGGCAGCTGGGTGGCGGCATCGACATCGAGCTCGACGCCCCGCCGGTGCTCGATGAGCTGCGAGCCGCGCTCGCCGCTCGCGAGCGGGTGCGCATCGAGTACTACGTCGCCTCGCGCGACGAGCTGACCAGTCGCGAGGTCGATCCCTGGTCGCTGCGCTCGGTCGACGGGCACTGGTACCTGGTCGGGCACTGTCATCGTGCCAAGGGCCGCCGGGTGTTCCGCCTCGACCGGATCGAGCACGCCGAACGCACCGGGGTCGCCCTCCCCGACGACGCTGTCGACCCGTACCCCGATGCGCCGATCGCCCCGGGGGAGGACGCCACCCGCGTCCGCGTGCGGGTCCCGGCCGACCGTCGGTGGTTGCTCGACTCGATCGTCGTCGACGAGCTCGTCGACCACGGCGACACCGTCGAGGTCGTCATGCCGGTGGCCGGGCGCCACTTCCTGGAGCAGCTCCTGCTGCGGGCCGGGCCGGGCGTCGAGGTGCTCCGGCCCGACGAGCTCCGGTCGGCGCCGGCCGAGGCCGCCCGCCGAGTGCTCGCCCGCTACCGCTGAGCTGTCGGCTCAGCCGACGCAGCAGACGGTGTCGCGCGTGGCGCCGTTGTCGAGTGGATCGATCAGCCGATGCAGCAGACGGTGTCGCGCGTGGCGCCGTTGTCGAGTGGATCGATGAACGGCTCGGCGGTCGACCACCGCCGTTCGGCCAGCAGCCGGGCGAGCCGCGCATCGCTGGCCACGTAGTCGTCGAGCACCTCGGCGCTCAGCTCGTGGACCCGCTCGCGGTCGACCTCGACGGGCCGAAGCCCGGTGAGTCGGGCCACCGCCTTGAGTGAGCACGACATGTCGACCAGCCGGTGGAGGTCGTTGCGCCAGACCCGGTAGGCGTCGAGGTGACGATGGCTGTGCCACGCCGCCCGATAGGCGCCGTCATGGCCGGGCAGGGCCGTGCGCACCGCCAGTCGAGGATCGACCGCCAAGCGCAACCCGAGCTCCAGCCCGTGCACCTCGGCGCGAGACGCGAGAAACGGCAGGTCGAAGGCGGCGCCGTTCCACGTGACGAGCACGCCGGTCGCGCAGTGGGCGAGGTGTTCGTCCGTCGCCTCGAGCAGCTCCCGCTCCGAGGCGTTGCTGAACACCGCGTCGCCGTGGTCGGACGAGACGGCGATGGCGACGATCTCGGAGACCCGGGGATCGAGCCCATCGCAGCTGGTGTCGGTCTCGATGTCGAGGCCGTGGAGCACGGGGCCGGATCGGGGCACGACGTCGACCATACGCCGGGGGTGCGTCAGTGGCGGGGACCGGCGGCTCGAACGTCGGCGGCGTAGGGTCGCCGCCCGTGAACGCACGGGGCGAGAGGCCGCGGGACGTCCTCCGACGGGCGGCAGGCCGAGCCGTTCGGCGCGCGTGGGCGGTCGCCGCGGACGCCGGCACGATCCGGAGCGGTGACAGCGGCGCCCGACGGTTCCGCTCCTTCGGGACGGACGCGTGCGTGGTGTTCCCGTGGACGGCCCTCTACGGCGAGCGGTGGATGCGGATCGGCGACGACACCATCGTCGGGCCCAACTGCGCGCTCTCCGTCGGGATGTCGCCGGGCCAGGAGATGCTGAGCGAGGTGGTCCTCGACATCGGGTCGCGCTGCCTGATCGGCCGGGGCTCGTCCATCGTCGCCCACTTCGAGGTCGTGATCGAGGACGACGTCGTGACCGGGCCGGGCGTCTACATCACCGACCAGAACCACGACTACTCCGACCCGGAGCGCCCGATCGGGGAGGGCTCCACGCCGGAGCGTCCGGTGCGGGTCGGGCGGGGCAGCTGGCTGGGTGCCGGCGTCGTCGTCCTCCCCGGGGTGACGATCGGGCCCCACGTCACGGTCGCGGCGAACGCCGTCGTCACCCGTGACCTGCCCGGCCACGTCGTGGCCGCCGGTGTGCCGGCACGGATCGTGCGCCGCTACGACGGTGATGGATGGGCCGGCGTCGACCGGGCCGAGGAGGATGGTCGTGGAGCTGGGTGACGTGCAGCGGGTCATCGAGGACGCGTACGGCGCCAAGGATCGCGAGCGGGGCGTCCCCTCGACGATCGCCTGGCTGGCCGAAGAGCTCGGCGAGCTGGCCCAGGCGGTGCGGAAGGGGACGCGCGACCAGCAGGTGCACGAGCTCGGCGATGTCCTCGCCTGGCTCGCCTCGCTCGCCAACCAGATCGACATCAGCCTCGAGGAGGCCTTCGCCCGGTACGCCGACGGCTGTCCGAGCTGCGCTGCGTCACCCTGCACCTGCCTCTGAAGCCCACCACGATTCGACCCGCCGTGGTGTCGGGCTTCGCCACCCGCCGGTTCTACGGTGGATCCCGTGATCGAGACGGCGATCGAGCGGGTCCGCACCCAGGCGGGTGGTGCGGTGCGAGGGCTGCTCGCCGGCAGCCGCGAACGCCCCGAGGTCCCGGCGGTTCGGGAGGACCACGGGTTGTTCGGCCCCGACAGCGCCGTCTGGGCGGTCCACAGCGACCTCGCCATGCTCGTCGGTGGGGTGCGTGCCCTCCTGCTGCAGACCCTGCACCCCCTCGCGATGGCCGGCGTCGCCGACCACTCCTCCTACAAGGACGATCCGCTCGGCCGGCTGCACCGCACCGGCGCCTTCGTCGGGGCTACGACCTTCGGCACCGTGCGCGAGGCGGAAGAGGCGATCGCCGGCGTGCGCGCCGTCCACCGCCACGTGATGGGGACGGCCCCCGACGGACGGCGCTACTCCGCCGGTGATCCCCGGCTCCTGTTGTGGGTCCACGCCACGGAGGTCGACAGCTTCCTCCGGGCCCACGATCGCTACGGCGCCTCACCGCTCGTGCCCGTCCGCCGCGACCAGTACGTCGAGGAGATGGCCGAGGTCGCGACCCGACTCGGAGCGCAGGAGGTGCCTCGGAGCACGGCGGAGCTCCGCGACGCGCTGCGTTCGTTCCGCGGTGAGACCACGGCGGGTTCGCAGGCGCGCGAGGCCGTCCGCTTCCTCGTGGTGCCGCCCGTGCCGATCGTGGCCCGCGCCCCCTATGGCGTGGTGCTGTCGGCGGCGGTCACGTTGCTCCCGCGCTGGGCCCGTCGGGAGTTGCGCCTCCCCGTCGTGCCCGGCTCCGAGCTGCTCGCGGTGCGGCCGGCCACCCAGGTGCTGCTGCGGGGGTTGGGATGGGCTCTGGGGCCGCACCCCCAGGCCGTGGCCTGAGCCTCAGGCGAGCCAGTCGGCCTCGAAGGCCGCGCACACCTCTGGCGTCGCCGTCGCGCACACGACCTCGGCCATGTCGGCCCGCGCCGACTCGAGGTGCTCGGGGCACAGGAACGTGACCGCTGCGGGGGTGACGAACGGCGTCATCGCGTAGACGAGCGCCAACGACGGGTCGGACTCGGTGCGGTTGAGCCGATCGGCGAGGATGACCATCTCGCGGTACGGCACGTCGTCCAGGAACGCGCAGGTCACGATGGCGGCGCCGAGCACGACGTCCGGTGCCTCACGGCCCGCCGGAAGCGACGAGGCCGCCCAGGTGACCAGCTCGACCTGTGGCTCGGTGAGGTGGTCGGGGAGCAGGGCGCACCCAGCCGCCTCGAGGAGGCCGCAGACCTCGGCGCTGGGCACCGTGGCTCCCGGCTCCTCGTGGACGTGCGCCTGCCCGGTGTCGTGGTGGTGGTCGTGTCCACCCGCTGCGGCCGATGCGGTCGGCGGATCCTGCTCGTCCACCGGCCGTGCGTCGGCGACGACGTCCTCGGCGGAACGATCGTCGCCGGCCGACGACGATCCGCAGGCGAGCAGCGCGACCGCGGCGGCCGCGACCAGGAGTGCGGCGAGCGGTCGGCCCGTGAGCGGGGAACGGGACATGGCGAGTCCTCGGAGACCGAGGGGGAAGCGCCGACCGCGAACCTAGCGCTCGTGGTGGGCATCGTCATCTCGACGTCGCCGGGCGAGGGTCACGTCCCCGGCGTGGACGCGAGCGGTCCGGCGGCGGATACCGTCGCCCGTCGTGCGACGTCCCCTCCTCCTCGTCGGTGCGCTGCTCCTCCTCGCCGCGTCCTGCAGCTCCGGTTCCGTGCCGGAGGTACCGCTCGGGGCCGACGGCACGGCCGACCCCGTCCTCGTCCTCGGACGTGACGTCTACGGCGAGCAGTGCTCGCGCTGCCACGGCGCCGACGGCGGCGGGCGGAGCGGTCCGCGACTGAACGGCGACCGCATGCTCGAGCGGTATCCCGATCCGGCCGAGCAGCTGGCGGTCATAGCGAACGGTCGAGGCGGGATGCCGGCGTTCGCCGACGATCTCACCGCCGACGAGCTCGATGCCGTCGTCGCCTACACCCGCGAGGTCCTGAGCGGAGTGGGCTGATCAGTCCTCGGGTGAGGACAGCGGGGCGAGCTTCACCCTGCGGATGAGCCGCTGGGTCAGGCCCGCGTCGATCGGCTCGTCGAGCTCGCCGAGCTCCACGGTCGCCGACAGCTCCTCGTGGCCGTGGGTGACGGTGCCGAGCTTGGCGCCGGACGGGAGCGCCGGCATCGGGAGGTAGCCACGGAACAGGCTCGTCATCGGGGTGGGCACGCCGAGCACCTCGGCTCGAGTGGGACGAAGGCGGAGCCAGCGTCCTTCGACGTCGAGCTCGGCGCGCACCTCGTTCACCTTGATCCCGGCGACGCCGGTCCGCACGGCGATGCCGTCGTCCCGGAGTCGGACCCGGAAGGGTCCGAGATCCGTGCGCAGCCAGCGGTTCACGGCCTCCTCGGTGACGGTGCCGGTCATGTCGACCGCGTCCGCCTGGAGGCGGGGCGGCAGGCCCGGTCGGGTCCGGATGTTGACCGAGCGGATGACGACCCGGTCCACGAGGAGGCCGGTCGTCGCGACGCCCCGCATCTCGATCTCGACCTCGTCGAGACGGCCGGTGAGCATGCCGCCCAGCGATGGGCGCATGCGGACCCGCAGCGGGCGTTGGGCAACGGCCTGGGTGGCCTCGGTGGCGAGGCGGTCGACGAGCCGACGGACGTCGTCGACACCGAACGGCAGCGGCCCGGAGTCGGTCATGGCGGAGCCAACGGTAGGCGGCGGATCGGGTCCGACGGGCACCCCGCCCACTACGGTGACGGCGTGAGCGGGGGAATGGGATCGATCTGCGCCGACCTCGAGGCCGAGCACCATGAGCTCGACGCCGTGGTCGCCGCGCTGCCCGACGAGGAGTGGGACCGGTCGACGCCGGCCGAGGGGTGGTCGATCCGCGACACCATCAGCCACCTCGCCTACTTCGACGGCACGGCCACCACGTCGGCGCTCGAACCCGAGCTGTTCGTCCAGGAGACCGAGGCTGCGCTCGAATCCGGCCGCGACCTGATCGCCGAGGGGACCGAGATGGGTCGGGCCCTCGATCCCCCCGACGTCCTCGACTGGTGGCGGCAGCGGCGCGCCGCGATGCTCGATGCCTTCCGGCCACTCGGTGCCTCCGACCGGCTGCCGTGGTACGGCCCGCCGATGGCGGCTCGCAGCTTCGCCACCGCTCGGCTCATGGAGACCTGGGCGCACGGGCAGGACGTGTTCGACAGCCTCGGAGTCGACCGACTCCCGACCGAGCGGCTCCGCCACGTCGCCCACATCGGGGTCCGGGCCCGGCCGTTCGCCTACTTCACCAACGAGCGCGAGATGCCTGCGGCCGAGATCCGGGTCGAGCTCACCGGTCCCGGCGGCGACGTGTGGACCTGGGGCCCGGAGGAGGCGGCGGACCGTGTGACCGGTCCGGCCCTCGACTTCTGCCTGGTGGTCACCCAGCGCCGGCATCCCGACGACGTCTCGATCGAGACCGAGGGCGATGCGGCGGCCGACTGGATCTCGATCGCCCAGGCCTTCGCCGGCCCGCCGGGCGGCGGCCGCGAACCCGGCCAGTTCTGAGCTGTCGACCCGCGTCGGCTCCCGGACCCACGCCGGGCACGAGCACGGCCACGCCGCAGCTGCGTCTGCAGCGAGGACCGGTGGAGGAGGGCGGGGGTCCGGGGTCCCCGCCCGGGTGATGTCAGAGCCGGTCGATGAGCTTGAAGAGCTCGGCGTGCTCGACGCCGGCCTTCGCTCCCGACTCGGCGAGGCGGTCGCGGACCCGGGCCCGGAACGCCTCGGTCTGGGAGTCGTTGCCGTCGGTGATCTTCATCGTCGTCTCGAACTGCGACTCGTGGCGTTCGAGGGCGGCGATCTTGGTGTCGACGAAGCCAGTGACGTCCTCGGCGTGGTCGGGCTCGTCGGCCTCGAACAGCAACAGCCCCGTCGGACGGTGATGGGGGATGTGGTGCTCGGGGAAGAAGAACGGATCGCGGGCGGCGACCACCCCGTCGACGGCGAGGAAGCCGGCGTTGCGATGGTCGGGGTGGAGCCGGTAGCGCTTCCACGGATCGTGGCCGAGCACGACGTCGGGGCGGAAGCGACGGAGCCAGTACGCGACCTGGCTGCGCTGACGCAGCCCGCTCTCGAGCTCGCCGTCGGGCCACCCGAGGAAGATCACCTCGCCGGTGGCCCCGAGCGCCTCGGCCGCGGCGCGCTGCTCGGCCTGGCGGGTGACGACGAGCTTCGCCTGGTCGACGGTCGGGTCCCACGTGCCCTTCGAACCGTCCGTGCACACGATGTAGGAGACCTCGGCGCCCCCTGCCGCCCACTTGGCGAGCGTCGCGCCGGCGTGGAACTCGGCATCGTCGGGGTGGGCGATGACCGCCGTGACCCGCTGGGGTTGCGGGAGGTTCCGGGCGAGAGCGGTGGTCGATGCGGTGGCGGCGGTGTCGAGCGGATCGACGACTCGACCGTCAGCCATGCGCGGCCTCGTCGATGGTGCGGGCGAGGAGGTCGGCAACGGGGCCGGCGATGTCATCGGGCACATCGACATCCCAGCACAGACCGCTGCGGGTGACGACACGGACGGACTGGTCGAGTCGGTGGGCCTCGGCGACGTGACGGTGGCGTGAGCCGGCGCCGTAGGCGAAGCGGAACCCGACATCGGTCCGCAGCGCCACCACGTTGGTGCCGTCGCCGTGGCGGTCGGTCACGAGGACGACGTCGGCGTGGCGGTCGATGCGGTCGAGATCGTCGGCGAGGGGCAGGTCGCCGTGGCTGACGACCACCCGGTCGTGCCCGGCGCGTCGTGCGGCCGCGACACCGACGGACACGGCGCGGCTCAGGCCGGGCTCACCGGGGTCGACGACCCGGGCGCCGCCCGCGGTCGCCCACCGAACGACCTCGGGGTCGTCGGCGACGACGAAGACCTCGAGTGATCCGGCGGCGGCGAGCACCCGGTCGGCCATGGCCACCGCCAGCGCCTGCCGCTCCTGCGGGGCGAAGCGCTCGGCGAGTCGGCCCTTCGCGTCGGCGAAGGCCTTGATGGGGACGACGAGGGCTCGCGCCCGCCCGGCGATCTGGCTGCCCGGCCGAGGCCGCGGGCTACGCTGCGCCGTCACTCAGGGGAGTCTACGAGGGGGGTCGGACGATGCCGCACGAGCTGCGGGTCGCCGTGATCGGCGCGGGGTCGTGGGGGACGACGGTCGCGAACCTGGCCAGTCGGAACGCGCCGACGCTGCTGTGGGCCCGGCGGCCCGAGGTCGCCGACGAGATCAACGACGAGCACACCAACAGCCGGTACCTCCCCGACCTCCGGCTGCATCGGCGTCTCCACGCGACCTCGGATCTGGCCGAGGCGGCCTCCTCCGCAGACGTGATCGTGATGGGCGTCCCGACCCACGGCTTCCGGGAGATCCTCGCCGAGGCCGCGCCGCACGTGCGGCCCTGGGTGCCGGTGCTCAGCCTGTCCAAGGGGTTCGAGCAGGGCTCCCTGCTCCGGATGACCCAGATCGTCGGCGAGGTGCTACCGGACCGACCGGTCGGCACGCTCACCGGTCCCAACATCGCCCGCGAGATCGTCGCCGGTCAGGCCGCCGCGGCGGTGGTCGGGATGGAGCAGCCCGAGGTCGCCGCCTCGCTGCAGAAGGTGTTCGCCAGCGGGCTGTTCCGTGTCTACACGAACGACGACGTCATCGGCTGCGAGGTCGGCGGCGCGCTCAAGAACGTGATCGCCATCGCAACCGGTGTGGGGGAGGGCCTCGGTGTCGGCGACAACACGAGGGCGATGGTGCTGACCCGCGGCCTCGCCGAGCTCACCCGGCTCGGTGTGGCGATGGGCGGTCGGGCCGAGACGTTCGCCGGCCTGGCCGGCATGGGCGATCTCGTGGCGACGTGCATGAGCCCGCACAGCCGCAACCGCACCCTGGGCGAGCGGCTCGGCCGGGGTGAGACGCTCGAGGACATCATGGGCACGACCCACCAGGTCGCCGAGGGCGTGAAGACCGCCCGGCTGGTGATGGACCTCGCCGAGCAGTACGGCGTGGACATGCCGATCCACAGCGAGATCCACGGGATGATCCACCACGGCCGCAGCGGCATGGAGGCCTACCGCGGGCTGGTGACCGTCGCGCCTCGCACCGAGGCCGACGCCGGGTAGCCGCAGCTGCGGGCTCCACCGGAGCGACCCGTAGGATCGTCCGGTGCTTCGCTCCCGTCGACGTGACCGCCACGCGACAGCGCTCCGGGCCCCGCTGCTCGGGCGTGGATGGGTGCTGCCCCGCTGGCTCGAGCAGCAGGCCGACCCCGACCACCCGGGCTACGTGGTCGGCACCGCGCAGCCGGGCAACACCACGGCCCGGAACTGGACCCTCGTCGGCTCGTTGGACTCCGACCGGCGGGCCGCCGTCGACGCCGCCGGGCTGGTGTGGCCCGCAGGCGCCTCGTGGTCGATCGACTGGTGGGTCGGCGCCGGCGATCGGTGGATCGCCCCGGCGCGCGAAGCGGCCGTCCGGCAACGGCTGCTCGATCGCACACCGGTCGTCGAGACCCTGCTCCGCCTCCCGGGGGGCGAGGTCGCGCACCGCGTGTACGGGGCCCGCCTCCCCGGCGAGGCCGTCGTCATCGAGATCGCCAACGACGCGCCCGAACCGATCTCGCTCGCGTTGGCCGTGCGGCCCTACGACCTCGTGGGCCAGACGGGCATCGAGCGGGTGCGAGTCGACGGTCGGCGCGTGCTGGTCGGCGACCGTCCCGCGATGTTGCTGCCCCGAGACCCCGGCCTCGTCGTGACGGGCAGCCTGCACGTGGGCGATGCGTTCGCGACCCTCGAGGCCGGTGCCGGAGCGGGCGGACCGACGGACGTGGCGTGCCCGGGAGCGCTCGCCCACGTCGCGGTCGTCCTCCCGCTCGTCCACACGGGACGACTCCACGTCGTCGTCCCGCTCGACGAGCCCGTCGCAGATCGGTCCCGTCGCCGACGATCGAAGGACGAGCCGGAGGTCGACCGCGGATCCTTCGACCGCGTGCCCGACGCGGCGACCGTCGCCAGCGGCTGGACGTCCCAGACCGGAGCCGGCCCGGTCGTCCGCTTCCCGGACGATCGGCTCGCCGAGGCGGTGGAGGCCGGACGACGGTCGCTGGTGCTGCACGAGGTCGGCGACGCGGTGTCGCTGGATCCGATGGGCGACGAACCGTCGGTGCGCGAGACGGCCCTGGTGTTGGGCGCGATGTCGCGGTGGGGGCGGGTCGACGAGGCCGCGAGGGCGCTGGCTCGTCTCGCCGATCGGCAAGACGACGACGGCGCCGTTCTCGGCCACCCGACCGAGTGGGCGGACACCGGCGCGTTCCTCGGCGCCATCGGCGAGCACTGGCGGCTCACCCGGGACCGAGCGCTGATCGGCGCGCTCGCCGAGCCCATCATCCGGGCCGTCGGATGGCTCGACCGCCATCGCCTGCCCGGGGACGGTGCGGCCACGGGCCTCTTCCCTCCCCGCGGTGAGGACGATCGGCGGCCGGGTGAGGTGCGATACCTCGATGCCTTCTGGGCGCTGCGCGGTCTTCAGGACGCCGCCGTCGTGCTCCGAGCGCTCGACGAGCCGCACGCCGCGCACGAGGCTGCCCGCATCGGCGCCGAGCTGCGGGTGGATCTCCTCGCGTCGCTGGAGGCTGCTGCCGCCCGCGCCGGCGGCGAGGCCCTGCCGTCCTCGCCGGACCGCCCGGTCGACGAGACGTCGGTCGAGGCCCTGGCGGCGACGTGGCCCTGTGAGGTCCTGCACCAGGACCACCCGTTCGTCATGGCGACGGCGGAGGCGGTGCGGACCCGGTTCCTCCACGGCGACGCTGTGCACGACGCGGTCGCGCCTCGCGGCCTCAACGTGACCCGCACGCTGCGCCTGGCCACCGCCGAGCTCGCCGTCGGTGACCTCCGAGCGCTCGATCGTCTTCGGTGGGTGCTCGGGGCGGCGACACCGACCTGGACGTGGCCCGTGTCGATCCATCCCCGATCGGGAGGCGGCACCACGGGCGCGGGCCAGCACGGTGTCGCGACCGCCGAGCTGTTGACCTTGGCCCGCCACCTCGTCGTGATGGAGCAGCCCAGCCCGGAGGGGGTGCGCCTCCAGGTCGCCTCGGTCGTCGCCCCCGAGTGGTACGGCATCGATTGGGAGGCCACGGGCGTGCCGACCCACGTCGGGACGTTGGGGATCGCGGTGCGCTGGCACGGCGAGCGGCCGGCGGTGCTCTGGGAGCTCGACCCCCACGACGACGCACCGGGGTGGCACCTCACGGTGCCCGGCCTCGATCCGACGTTCCGGTCGACCGAGCCGGCGGGCGAGGCGCTTCTGGCTGCGCCGCCGCTGGCCGAGGAGGCGGCGGCTGCGGCGACCGAGGTACGGGTGAGCCTCGACGAGGCCGATTCCGCGCCCGACGACGGGGCGAGCGTCGACGAGGCTGCTGCGACGTCCGAGCCGAGCGAGGCCGATCCTGAGCCGGGCGCCTCGTTCTCCTGAACCGCTCCTGCGGCTCGGCCGCGGCGGCGCTGAGGTCTACCTCGCGCGGTCCCGGAGGAAGCGCTCCACGTCGGCGATCAGCCGAGGGGCTTCCCGGTCGATGCGCCGCTCGAGGCGGACCTGATGGAGGGCGGCGGCCCGGAGCCGGATGGCGTCACCGAGCGGGTCGGTGGGGGCGTGCACCGCACGACCGTCCAGCTCGGCGGCGAGGACGCTCGGCACGACGCGCCACCAGATCCACATCGCCACACCCACCACGACGAAGAACAGGACCATGACGACCACCCGGGACTCGAACGTGGAGTTCCCGTCGGCAGTCGATCGCCGTTCTGGAGCGCCCGGACAGGTGCGGGACAGGCGCTCGGCGCGCTAGGAGAGCTCGGCCGTCACCCGGTCGAGGGCCTCGTCCTCGTCGACCTCCCAGGAGAGGCTGAGCTCGGACACGAGGATGCGCTGCGACTCCATGAGCATCGACTTCTCGGCCGCCGACAGGCCCTTGGAGCGGTCGCGCAGCGACAGGTTCCGGACGACCTCGGCCACCTGGAAGATGTCGCCGGACTTCAGCTTCTCCTGGTGGTTCTTGAAGCGCCGCGACCAGTTGGCCGGCTCGCGGACGTCCTTCTTGCGGAGCAGCTCGAGCACGTCGTTGACGTCCTGCTCGGAGATCGGAGGGCGCAGGCCCACGTCGTCGGCCTTGTCGACGGGCACCATCACCCGGAGGCCGTCGTGGGCGGTCTCGACGATGAGGTACTCGCGCTCCTCGCCGAAGGCGGCGCGCATCTCACGGGCGACGATCTCGGCCGCACCATGGTGCGGGTACACGACGTGGTCACCGACTTTGAACGACACCTTCGAGCGAGCTCCTCCGCGTACCGCTGTACGCCACACACCACCGCCCGGTCCGGGCGGCTCCACAGTGTGCCATCGGCCGCGCCCTGTCACACACCTGCACCCCAACTAGGGTCCACGGCGCGGGCACGGGAGGTGCTGCAGCGGTGAGGATCGTGTTCTCCACCGACGAGACGACCGAGGTCACCGATCACATCGCCGATCACCTGAGCGACCTCGGCCACCAGGTCGAGGTCGTGCGGCCGGGCGATCCGTGGCCGGAAGTGGGTCGCGCGGTCGGTGAGACGGTGGCCGCCGGCGGCGCCGACCTGGGGGTCGTGTGCTGCTGGACCGGTACCGGGGTCGCCCTCGCCGCCAACAAGGTCGTCGGCGTGCGGGCGGCGCTGTGCACCGATGCCGCGACCGCTGCGGGCGCCCGACGGTGGAACGACGCGAACGTGCTGGCCCTCGGCCTACGGCTCACCTCGGCGCCGCTCGCGGACGAGATCGTCGACGCGTTCGTGTCCACCGAGGTCGATCCCGACGAGGTCGAGGCCATCGCCCGGGTCGAACCGTCCGACGGTGCCGATCCGTCGTGATCGCGCCGTCTCCTCAACTGACCCCCAACGCCGACCGACAGGTACCGGGTCGGTCCGTTTCGGGGCCGGGTACGAGAGGTCAGGAGTCCCAGACCGTGAGACAGCTCCGCACGATCGCAGCGCTGATCGCACTCGCGCTGATCGCCGCCGCCTGCTCCTCGGCCGACGGCGAGCTGGCCGAGCCGAGCGCGCTGGCGACGCAAGAGGACGGCGACGACGCCGTCGTGCCCGCCGAGGGCACCGAGACCGAACCGGCCGCCGCGGCCGGTGACCCCATCGGCGGTTCCGCCGCGGTGTTGGCCGAAGCCGACGCCGCCATCGAGCTGGTCCGTGCCGACTGCGCCGAGCGGGGCGACGCCGTGTCGGACCTCGTCGGCGAGCCGCTCGGTGAGGCCGTCTTCGACGGTCCGAGCCTGATCTGCGCCCGCCTCTCCGGCATCGACCTGGCCGACGCAGAGATCGGCGTGTTCGAGTCCGACGAGTTCGACGCCGACGGCGCTGGTCGTCTGGACCTCTCCGGAGCAGACCTCTCCGGTGCCGATCTGCGTGGTGCCCGCCTCTCGATCGATGCCGTCGGCGCGAGCTTCGTCGGTGCCGATCTCCGGGGTGCGGACTTCGCCGACTCCGACCTCCGCGGTGCCGACTTCAGTGGCGCCAACCTCGTCGGCTCGACGATGACCGCCGCCGAGAACGGGCTGACCCGTGCGGTGTTCTTCGAGGCGACCATGGGCTGCAACGTCCTGGTGGCCGGACCGGGCATCGACCTGCGCAACGTGTTCATCGACGAGTCCTGCGACTTCGGCAGCGGTGGGGCCGACGAGGTCGACTCCGGTCCCGACGGCTCCCCGGTGCGCGACTTCGCCTTCTGGAACGAGATGACGCTGAGGGGCACACTCGACGCCGCGCTGCTGCCGGGCTTCGACTTCTCCCAGGCCGTCGTCGAGGTGCGCAGCTACCGCGGCGCCGACATGACCGGTGCGCTCCTGACCGACGAGGAGAACGGCGGCGCCGGCCTGTGGCCCGACGGCTCGGACTTCACCGGCGCCAACCTGACGGGAGCCTCCCTGGTCGGCACCGGCTTCGTCGGAGCGATCTTCGACGGGGCCGACCTCACCGGCGCCAACCTCACCGAGGTCTTCTTCCGGAACGTGTCGGCCGACGGCGCCGTGTTCAGCTCCGCCGTGTTGCGTGAGCTGTGGGCGCAGCGGACCAGCATGAACGGGGCGATCCTCACCGAGGCCGATCTGACCGATGCGCTCCTCGACCGGGTCGACCTGACCGGCGCCGACCTGTTCGGCGCCGTCCGTGACGGGCTCGAGCTCAGCGACGTCGTGTGCCCGAGCGGCGTCGCGACCATCGACAACGTCGGCAGCTGCGACGTCGGTGACAACTTCGATCTGTCCGTGGGAGCGATTGAGGGCTAAAGTCCTGGGGAGCCACGGCGACCTCCGGGTCGCCGCCACGGTCCGAGACCGCCGCCCCCAGGGGCGTCGGCGCCGTGGGGGGGCACCTGGGGGGCTTGGGCCCTCCCGCGGCGTTCGGGTCGATCGGGTCGAGCCGGAGCGCGCGTCGCTCCGGCTCCCCGTTCGGTTCGGTCGGCTTCGTCTCCGTCCGTTTCCGGCCCGTCAGCCTCGGCCGGTGATCCCGCCGATCGCCGCGCCGACGAGGACGCCGACGAGCGCCGCCTTGCCCGCCTGCGTCCGCTCACCGTCCTCGAGCATCACCGGAGGGTTCGTCGTGCGTCGCCGCTCGGCCTCGGCCTCGGCGTGGAGCTTCAGCCGTGTGGCGTCGATCTCGGCTCCGAGCAAGACCGCTCTGGCGGTGAGGTTGAACCACAAGAGCAGCACGATGATCCCGGCGAAGATGCCGTAGGTCTCGTTGTAGTTGCCGAAGTTGGTGACGAAGATCGAGAAGGCTGCGGTGCCGACGAGCCACAGCACGGTCGCGATGATCGCTCCGACGCTGAAGAACCGGAACTGCCCGATGCCCTGGCGGTCCGGACCGACCCAGTAGAGGATCGAGAGGGCCACCGCGAAGGCGAGGAGCATGAGCGGGTACACGGCCACGGTCGCCAGCCAGCGGCCGAGGGCACCGATGTCGGCCGCAGCGAGGATGGCCGGCAGCGCCCCCAGCGCGAGCGCACCGACGACGATCGTGACGACCGCGCCGGCGGTGAGCCCGTATGCCGTCAGCCGGAGCTTCACACCACCTCGCGTCTCGGGGAACTCGTAGATCACGTTGAGCGTGCTCATCACGTGCTTCACGGCGGCCGACGCCGAGAGGAGCGCGACGAGGATGGAGCCGGCGAGAGCCAGTCCCACGGCGCCGCCGCTGCTGTCTGCGATGCGGCTCATCTGGTCGCTCAGGAACTGCGACGTCTCGGGCGGCAGGCTCTCGGTGGCGTCGGTGATCTGCTCGGTGATCTCGTCGGGGTCGGCCACCAGGCCGTAGACGCTGATGATTGCGACGAGGGTCGGGATCAGCGCGAGGAACGCGAAGAACGCGACGCCGGCCGCCTTGACCGGCACGTAGTGCTGCTTGAACTCGGCGAGCACCCGCTTGGCGAAGGCACGGATCTCGGCGAGCCCCTTCGGGTTCGGCGAGACCGGCGGCGCCTCGGTGTCCTCGATGTCGGTGGGGGCGGTCGTCGTGGCCACGGCGCGATCCTCGCGCGCCAGCCGCCGCCTCGCACCGGTTGGCGGCTCCTACCTCGCCAACGTTCCCCGGACGAGGCACTAGGTTCGATCGGCGTGCCGGCCGCCCGCACCCGCCCCCCGTCGTTGCGCCACGAGAAGGAGCTGTGGGGCGAGGGCGTGGAGGTCGTCGTCGGGCTCGACGAGGTCGGTCGTGGGGCGTGGGCCGGGCCGCTCACCATCGGCGCCGCGGTCGTCCCGCGGGATCGTCGGGTGTACCGGGTGCGCGATTCCAAGCAGCTCCCGGAAAGCGAGCGTGAGCGACTCTTCGATCGGATCGCCGCCTGGTGCGTCGGCTGGGGCATCGGGCACGCCGAGCAGTGGGAGTGCGACGAGCTCGGGATGTCCGAGGCGCAGCGGCTCGCCGCGAGGCGGGCGATCGACGCCGTCGGCATCGTTCCCGACATGGTGCTGATCGATGGCTCGTGGGATTTCGTCGCCGACCACCCGACCCGCACGATCGTCAAGGGCGACGCCTCGTGCCTGTCGATCGCGTCGGCGTCGATCCTCGCCAAGGTGGTGCGCGATCGCCGGATGCGGGCGTGGGCCGAGCACCATCCCGAGTACGGCTTCGACGGCAACAAGGGGTACCCGTCGCCGCACCACCGGGCGGCGCTGGCCTGGTACGGGCCCAGCGCCATCCACCGGCGCAGCTGGGTGTTCATGGACAAGCTGCCCTGGACCGGTCTCGCCCGCTACGACCGGGACGCCGCCATGCAGCCGACGTTGTGGGAGGACCTGTGACCGACGAGTACCGGATCGAGCCGGGGACGAAGGTCGACCTGAAGCAGCTACCGACCCGCGACGACGCGCTCTTCGACGGGAAGAAGGAGGAGGGCCTCGCCCGCCTCGACGAGCTCGGCCGCGAGATCGCCGACCTGCAGCGACGGCTGTTCGCCGAGGACCGCCACCGGGTGCTCGTCGTGCTCCAGGGCATGGACACCGCCGGGAAGAGCTCGACGATCCGCGACGTCTTCCGCCACACCAACTCCCTGGGCGTCCACGCCGTCTCGTTCGGCAAGCCGTCGGAGGAGGAGCTCGAGCGGGACTACCTCTGGCGCATCCACGCCCACACGCCCCGACGGGGCGAGATCACCGTCTTCGACCGGAGCCACTACGAGGACGTCACGGTCGTGCGAGTGCTGGACCTCGTGCCGACCAAGGTGTGGAAGCGGCGCTTCGACCACATCCGCCGCTTCGAGGAGATGCTGGTCGACGAGGGCACGACGATCGTGAAGCTCTTCCTGCACATCTCCAAGGACGAGCAGGCCGAGCAGCTGCGCGAGCGCATCGACGACCCGACCGTGCGCTGGAAGTTCAACCCGAGCGACCTCGAGGCCCGGGCCGCATGGGACGACTATCGGGAGGTGTGGGAGGACGCGATCGCCGAGACCTCCACCGAGGACGCCCCCTGGTATGTCGTGCCCGCCGATCGGCGCTGGTACCGCAAGGTCGCCGTCGCGACGATCCTGCGCGACACCCTCGCCGAGCTCGATCCGTCCTACCCCGAGGTCGACGAGGACCTCACGCCGTACCTCGACCAGCTCTGACGCCCTCCGGCGGCCGGATCGCTCGTCCGGCTCCGGCAGCGCTACCGTCTGGCTCCATGGGTGAGCCCGTCAACGTCGCCGTGCACGAGACCGCCAGGCCCGGCGTGGTCCGCTTCGAGACCGACCGGCCCCTGACGGGCATGGGGCACCGCAGCTACTCGAGCAGCGACGACTGGCGCTCGGCCGAGGATCCGGCCGACGAGCTCGCCCGTGCGCTGTTCGAGCGTGGCGGTGTCGACCACGTCCACGTGTACGGCAACGTCATCACCGTCGAGCTCGCCAAGGGCGGGACCCACGACGGCATCGCCGAGCTCCTCGGCGAGATGTTCCTGCATTACGTCGACCGCTGAGCCCCGTGCTCGACGGGGATCCCGGCCGCGCAGAGCGGGGGAACCGACACCCCTTGTCAGGTGCACGACAGCGACTGGTCGCACGTTCGCGACACGCCGGTCGTCCGGTTGACACGTCCGATCGTCACCCTGGCCTTCGTGACGACGTCGAGCTCCACCCGAACCGTCAGCGGTGACGGCCGGGTGATCGGCACGGCGTCGGACCCGGGCCTGGCGACGGCCACCCCGCCGTCGGGAACCCGGGGAGCACGCGTGCGTCGGTTCCCCTTCGGTCGCACGTTCGACATCGCCGGGCCCCGGTCGACCCCCTCCCTCCGGGGCCCGGTCGATGTCGACTGTCCAGCCTCGCTACCGTCGCGGTCGTGTTACCTGCGCTCGACCCGGTCGGGGCTCGAGTCCTCGGCTGCCTGATCGAGAAGGAGCGGCTCACGCCCCAGGCGTACCCGCTCACCCTCAACGCGCTCGTCACCGCCTGCAACCAGGCGACCGGCCGCGAGCCGGTGATGGAGCTCGACGAGTCGCAGGTCATGGACGCCCTCGGCGAGCTGCGTTCCGAGTCCCTCACCCGGACCGTCCACCCTCGGTCGGGTCGTGGCGTCACCAAGTACCGGCACGTGGTCGACGAGGTCTTCTCCCTCGAGGGCGGTCCGATGGCGGTGCTGTGCCTGCTGTTGCTCCGCGGGGAGCAGACCGCGGCCGAGCTCCGCTCCCGGAGCGAGCGGATGCACGACTTCGAGGACCAGGGCGAGGTCGACGACGTGCTCGCCGAGCTCTCCGAACGAGGCTTCGCCACGGAGCTGCCCCGTCGGCCCGGACAGAGCGCCACCCGGTGGACCACCACCTGGGGGCGTGGGCCGGTCGGGGTCAGCTCCCAGGAGAGCCCGGTGGCCGTCGTCCCGCCGGTCGCCGTCCCGACCGGTGCGGTCGACGACGAGGACATCTGGAGCGAGGTCGACGAGCTGCGCCGTGAGGTAGCGATGCTCCGGGCCTCCCTCGACGAGGTCCGCCGGGAGCTCGGGCTCAGTTGATTCCCGGGCGGGGCCCCGGAGCCCCGCCCTCCTCCCCGTGTCCTCGCCCTGGCGGGCTGCTGCGGCCCGCCGCTCCCCGAGGCGAACAGGTGTTCGATACCCTCGGGTGTTCATGGTCGCTGTTTCGTCGTCCGTCGAGCTGAGCGTTGCCGACAAGCGCGCCCGGGCTGCTGCGCTCCGGGCCGACGGGGGGTTGGGTGAGCTCGCGGCCGAGGTGCAGCCGGTCACCCTCGCCGCCGAGCAGGTGCTGCCCCTGCCGTCCCCCCTCGACGAGCTGGTCCCCGAGCGGGGTCTGCGACGAGGGTCGGTGCTGGGGGTCGAGGGGCCGGCGGCCACGTCGATGGCCCTGGCGGTGGCGGCCGAGCTGACCGCCACCGGGTCGTGGGTGGCCACCGTCGGCGTCCCGTCGATGGGCCTGCTGGCCGCGGCCGAGCTGGGCGTCGACCTCGCTCGGTGCCTCGTCGTCACGATCGACGACGGCCGCCACTGGGCCGAGGCGGTCGCAGCGCTGATCGGCGCCGTCGACCTCGTCGTCACGCGTCCACCGGCCGGGGTCCGCCAGCGCGAGGTGCGTCGGGTGGCCGCCCGGGCCCGCGAGCGGGGCACCGTCGTGCTGCGACTGCCCGGGGGCGACCCCGCCTCGCTGTCGCCCGATCGACGGTTCCGCACCTCGACGCCCACCTGGGTCGGTCTCACCCCCGGGCGGGGGCGCCTGGTCGCCCGTCGGGTGCGGATCGACCGGGGCGAGGGCGCCGGGGCCGGTGGCCGACGAGCGGTCGAGGTGTGGCTGCCCGGTCCCGAGGGACGACTGGCGCCGGTGGTCGACGAGGCGGAGTCGGCGCCCGCCCCGCTGCGTTCGGTGTCGTGACTGGTCTCGGGGGTGTTCCGGGGCGGGGATCGTGACCGGTCTCGGGGGTGTTCCGGGGCGGGGATCATGACCGGTCTCGGGGGTGTTCCGGGGCGGGGATCATGAGCGGTCTCGGGGGTGTTCGCACCCTGGTGGCGTGGTGTCCGCACTGGCCGCTCGTTGCTGCCGGGGTCGATCCCTCGGTGCCCGCGGTCGTCGTGCACGCCAACCGGGTGGTCGACGTCACCCCGGCCGCCCACGACGAGGGCGTGGTGCCCGGGCTGCGTCGCCGAGAGTCACAGTCGCGCTGCCCCGGGCTCGAGGTGCTCGATCACGACCCGTCCCGCGACGCTCGCTGGTTCGAGCCCGTCGTCGCTGCTGTCGGCGAGCTGACGCCGTGGGTCGAGGTCACCCACCCCGGGCGGTGCGCGGTGCCGACCCGGGGTCCGTCCCGCTACTTCGGTGGCGACGAGGCCCTCGCCGAGCGGGTGGCCGAGGCGGTCGACACCACCCTCGCCGAACGGGTCGGTGGCGACGGCCTCGACCCCCGTCTCGCCGTGCGCATCGGCGTGGCCGATGGCCCGTTCGCCGCCGCCCTCGCCGCCCGCGGCATCCGGGAGGCCCGTCGCCACGTGGTGGCACCGGGGGAGTCGGCTGCCTTCCTCGCCCCGATGTCGGTCGACGCGCTCGACGACGTGCTGGGCGGTGGGTCGGTCGGCGACCGGTCCTCCGACGAGCGTCGCCGTGGCGATCGTCTCGTCGATCTGCTCCGGCGTCTCGGGCTGACCCGGCTCGGCGCGGTCGCCGGGCTCCCGGCCGCCGATCTCTCCGACCGCTTCGGGGTCGACGGGCTGGTCGCCCACCGCCTCGCCAGCGGGCTCGACCCCCGGGGTCCGGATGTGCGACCGGTCCCGCCCGACCTGGTGGTCACCGCCGAGCTCGATCCGCCGATCGAGCGGGTCGAGGGGGCGGCCTTCCTGTCCCGAGGCCTGGCCGACGAGCTCGACGAACGGCTCGGCGACCTCGGCCTGGCCTGCACTCGGGTGGTGATCGAGGCCGAGACCGAGCACGGCGAGGTGCTCGCCCGCACCTGGCGCCACGAGGGCACGCTCGGGCCCCGCGAGATCGCCGACCGGATCCGCTGGCAGCTCGACGGGTGGCTGCTGGCCGGTCCCGGTCATCGCCCGACCGGGGGGCTGGTGCGACTCACCCTCCGCCCAGACGAGGTCGTCGCCGACCGTGGCCGGCAGCTCGGCTTCTGGGGTGGGGAGTCGGCTGCCGACGTCCGGATCACCCGGGCCGCGGCCCGGCTCCAGGGCCTGCTCGGTCCCGAGGCGGTCCTGGTGCCCGAGCTGCGGGGCGGGCGGGGGCCCGGCGAGCAGGTGCGGCTCATCCCGGCGGTCGGGGTCGAGCTGCGCACCGATCGTCCGGTCGAGGGGCAGGGGCGGGATGCGCCCTGGCCGGGCCGCGTGCCGTCACCCTCGCCGACGACGGTCGTCGACGGCTACGAGCCGATCGAGGTACTCGATGGGTCGGGGCAGTCGGTGCGCATCAGCGCCCGAGGGTTGCTCGAGGGGGAGCCGGCTCGCGTGGTGCTCGACGGCATCGACGCCGGGGTGACCGGCTGGGCCGGTCCGTGGCCGGTGGAGGAGCGCTGGTGGGACCCGGCCTCGGCTCGGCGTCGGGCCCGGCTCCAGCTCCTGCTCGACGACGGCCGCGCCGTCCTCGCCGCGAGGGAGCGTCATCGCTGGCTCGTCGAGGCTCGTTATGACTGATGGTCGACATATATCGATGAACTGACTATTGTCGTCTCGTGCGAGAGCCGACGTTCCTCATTCTCACGGCGCTGGCCCGCCGTCGAGCCCATGGGTACGGGATCATCCAGGCCGTCGACGAGCTGTCCGCCGGGCGGGTCCGGCTGCGGGCGGGCACCCTGTACACGGCGCTCGATCGGTTGGTCGCCGAAGGGTTGCTGGCCGAGGACGGCGCCGAGGTGGTCGACGGCCGTCATCGTCGCTACTACGCCATCACCGTCGACGGGCGGAACGCGCTCGCCGCCGAGATCGTCCGGCTCGAGGCGAACGCCGCTGCGGCTCGTCGCGAGCTCGGGGCGGAGCGGGCATGAACCTCGAGCGTCAGTACCGACTGCTCCTCCGGGCCTTCCCGCGTCGCTGGCGGCGCGAGCGAGGCGACGAGCTCGTGACCACGCTGCTCGACGGCTCCCGCCCCGATCAGCGCGTGGCCTCGGCGGGGGACGTCGTCGACGTCGTCTGCCGAGGATTCCAACGCCGCATCGCCGATGCGGGTCCGCGCGTGCAGGTGGTGGCCGCCTTCGTCGTGCTGCTCGCCACCACGGCGGCCGTCCACCTCGCGGTGACCCCGACGCCGGGCTCGTTCCTCATCACCTCGCTCGTCGTGGTGCTGATCCCCGGCACCGGCGTGATCTTCTCGGTGTCGACCGCGATCGCCGCCGGCTGGCGCGACGGCGGGCTCGCCGCGATCGGCTGCACGCTCGGCATCGTGCCCCACCTCCTGGCCGCGTCGCTCGGGCTGTCCGGCCTGATGCAGACCAGTGCCGAGGCCTTCGAGGTCGTGCGATGGGCGGGCGTCTGCTACCTCGCCTGGCTTGGCGTGTCGATGCTGCGGTCCAGCGGGTCGGCGATGACCTCCGACGAGCCGGTGGCCCGACGAAGCGGGTTCGTGACGATCCGACGCGGGATCCTGCTCAACCTGCTGAACCCGAAGCTCACCCTGTTCTTCTTCGCCTTCCTGCCGCAGTTCCTCTCCTCGACGCCGACGACCTTCGACGGTCGGCTCCTCGGCCTGAGCGCGGTGTTCATGGCGATGACGCTCGCCGTGTTCCTGGTCTACGTCGCTGCTGCCTCGGGGGTCAGGGAACGCATCCTCGGTACGCCTGTTGTCCTCCGGCGCATCGAGCGGGCGTTCGGCGCCGTGCTCGTCGGATTCGCGCTCCGGCTCGCGGTCGCCGAGCGATGAGCGCCGAGCTGTTCGTCTACGACGCCGACATCGCCGAGCGCTTCCCGCAGGTCCGTGCCGAGGTCCTGCTCATCGAGGGCATGTCCGGCGACGCGCCTCCCGGCCTGACCGCCGACTACGTCGCGGTGCAGGCGGCCGTCGCCGAGTCGCTCGAGGTGACGCCACCGGCGGACCGGCCCTCGATCTCCGCGTGGCGTGGGGTCTTCACCGCCTTCGGCGTGAAGCCGACCCGGCATCGCAACGCCGCCGAGGCGCTCCTGCGCCGGCTCGCCCGCCATGGCGACATCCCCTCGATCGGGACCGTCGTCGACCTCGGCAACCTGGTCTCGATCAGCCACTCGCTCCCGGTCGCCGCCATCGATCTCGCCGGTGTCATGCCGCCCATCACCGTCCGGTTGGCGACCGGCGGCGAGACCTTCACCGGCATCGGCGCGCACGAGCCCGACGACCCGGTGGCGGGGGAAGTGATCTTCGTCGACACCGGCAGTCACGTCGCCGCCCGGCGGTGGTGCTGGAAGCAGAGCGCCGGCAGTGCCACCGGACCGGCGACCGACCGGGTGCTGTTCGTCGTCGAGGCCGTGCACGACGGGGCCGACTCGGCGGTGCGAGCTGCCGGCGACCAGCTCGCCGACCTGGTCGGTCGTCATCGCCCCGATGCCACCGTGCAGCGGTGGACCACCGCACCCCGCGACGTCTGAGGGCCTAGCGTCCGGCCATGAGCGCCGTGACCCTGGACGACTTCGAACGTACGACCTTCACCCACGACGGGAAGGAGCGCGACGTCTTCCGTCGTGGCTCCGGTCCCGCGGTGATCGTCATGGCCGAGATGCCCGGCATCACCTCCGCCGTGCTCCGGTTCGCCGACGACGTCGCCTCACTCGGTCTGACGGCCGTGGTGCCGCACCTCTTCGGCACGCCGGGCAGGTCGCTCGGCGGAAGCAAGCGGACGGCGGTGCCGTACCTCCTGTCGTCGGTCGTCCCGGCGTGCGTCAGTCGCGAGTTCACGGTGTGGGCCACGAATCGAACCTCGCCGGTCGTCGACTGGCTGCGCGCGCTGGCCCGTACCGAACACGAGCGCTGCGGCGGACCTGGGGTCGGCGCCGTGGGGATGTGCTTCACCGGTGGCTTCGCGCTCGCGATGTCGGTGGACGACGCCATGATCGCTCCCGTGCTGTCGCAGCCGTCGTTGCCCTTCACGATGACGAAGGGCCAGCGTCGATCGATCGACTGCTCGCCCGACGACCTCGCCGTCGTGAAGGAGCGCTGCGCCGCCTCCGGACTCCAGGTGATGGGGCTGAGGTTCGAGGGCGATCGGAACGTGCCGCCCGAGCGCTTCGCCTTCCTGCGCGAGCAGCTCGGTGACGCCTTCATCGCCGTCGAGCTGGCCGACGCCGATGCGAACCCGGACGCCCTCCTGCCGCCGCACTCGGTCCTGACCGAGCACCTCGTCGATGAACCGGGGACGCCGACCCGTCAGGCCTACGACGACGTGCTGTCGTTCTTCGCCGGTCGGCTCGGCGTGGCGGGCGACTCCTAGGCGTCGACGGCCGTCGGGCGGGGAAGCGTCGGCAGGCCGACGCCTCTGCCCTGCAGCGACGCCCGTGCGACCGCGTCGGTGCCGAAGCGGGAGCGGATCTCGTCGACGGCATCGTCGAGCTCGGCGGTGCCAGCCGGCCCTGCCGACGGTTCGCGACCGAGGTCGAGCGACAACTGCACGGCCTCGGGCGAGCAGAGGTTCGACAGCGTCACACCGACGAGCGAGCAGCCGTTGCGGGCGAGCGCGGTGCCCGGTCCCTCCGGCCCGTCGACCAGGTCGATGAGCAGCTCGACGGCCACGCCGGCGAACACGGCGGTCTCGTCGGTCGGCTCGAGCAGCGTGCGGGACCGGGTCGAGCCCGTCATGGACGCATCGCGGTAGCGCACGGTGAGGGTGCGGGCGAGTTTGTCGGCCTTCCGGAGCCGTGTGGTGATGCGCTCGACGAGAGCGAGCAGCTCGAGTCGCAGCTCGTCGACCGTGCGCCGCTTCTGGCCGAGGGCCCGCTGCGACCCCATCGAGCGGTCGCGTCGATCGCGCTGCACGGGCCGCGGGTCGCGGTTCCAGGCGAGGTGACGGAGATGGCGACCGGCAGCCGGGCCGAGCAGGGTGATGAGCGCCTCCTCGCCGGTCTCGGCCAGCTCGCCCACGGTGCGGATGCCCTTGTCGTGGAGCCGGGACGCGGTGACCGGCCCCACCCCCCACAGCGCCTCGACCGGCAGTGGGTGGAGGAAGGCCAGCTCGGCGTCGGGCGCCACCACGCACAGCCCGTCGGGCTTCGCCTGCTGGCTGGCGACCTTGGCGAGGAACTTGGTGCGGGCCACGCCGATCGAGAGCGGCAGGCCGACCTCGTCACGCACCCGGGCACGGAGCCGTTCGGCGATCTCGGTCGGTTCGCCCAGCAGGCGGCGCGCCCCGGACACGTCGAGGAACGCCTCGTCGACCGAGAGCGGCTCGACCAGCGGGGTGACGTCGTCGAAGCAGCCGAAGACCGCCTTGGACGCCTCGCTGTACGCCTCCATCCGGGGTGGCACGACGACGGCGTGCGGGCAGCGCCGTCGGGCCTCGCTGCCGTTCATCGCCGAGCGCACGCCGACGACTCGGGCCTCGTAGCTGGCGGCCATCACCACGCCCTCCCCGACGATGACCGGGCGTCCCCGGAGCTCGGGTCGGTCGCGCTGCTCGACCGAGGCGTAGAAGGCGTCGAGGTCGGCGTGGAGGATCGATGCGCCGGCCATGCCGCCAGGGTACCGAACAGGTGTTCGTCTGTCAGCAGTCGATCTCGAACGGCGTCGGTCAGACCATGTCGAGGACGGATCGGTACGTCTCGTGCGCCGTCCGCGCGACCGAGGCGTTCGCCGCCACCTCCTGCTTGGCGATCATCGAGTCGACCATCGGACCCACCAGCTCGTTGGCCTCGCCGGTGCCCTGCTCGGTCGTCCGCACGCCGGGGTCGCCCTCGCGCAGCGCCACCCGTCGCCCCTCGACGGGCTGTCCGTCGGCGTCCTTCGTGTTGACGTTCGCGATGGAGTGCGCCGCAGCGTCCATGCGGGCGATCCCGGCGCGGATGCCGGAGACGGCTGCTCCCGTGGCGATGTCCATGGCGTGGTGATCGGCACGTCGGGGCTGGGAACTTGAGCGGTGTCCGACCGGGCGGAACGCTCGGCGGGCGATGCCCCACGGCGGCCCAACCGAGGACGTCCCCGGTTCACTACGGTGACCGACCGATGACCTATCGCGCCCTGCTCCTCGACCGCGCCGACGACGGTTCGGTCACCGCCTCGATGACCGACCTCGACGACGGGCGGCTCCCCGACGGCGAGCTCACGATCGACGTCGACTACTCGTCGCTCAACTACAAGGACGGCATGATCCTGCAGGGCCTCGGCGGCCTCGTGCGGAACTACCCGCACGTCCCCGGGGTCGACCTGTCGGGGGTCGTCGCCGCCTCGGACTCGCCCGACTTCGAGCCGGGCGATCGGGTCGTCTGCACCGGCTGGCGGATGGGCGAGGTGCACTGGGGTGGGTACGCGCAGCGGGCTCGGCTCCCCGCCACCTGGCCGACGAAGCTGCCCGATCACGTCAGTAGCCGCCAGGCCATGGCCATCGGCACGGCCGGCTTCACCGCGATGCAGGCCGTGCTCGCCCTCGAGGACCACGGGCTCACCGCCGGTAGCGGCCAGCAGATCCTCGTCACCGGGGCGTCCGGTGGGGTCGGGTCATCGGCGCTGTTGTGGGGCAACGCGCTGGGGCATCGCATGGTGGCCTCGACGGGCCGGATGGAGAACGCCGACGAGCTCCGTGCGCTCGGCGCGTCGGACGTGGTCGACCGGACCGAGCTCGCCGAGGCGCCCGGTCGGCCGCTGCTGTCCGAGCGCTGGCACGGCTGCATCGACGCCGTCGGCGGCGACACCCTCGCCCACGTGCTGGCAGAGATGGCCGCGGGTGGATCGGTCGCGGCGTGCGGCCTCGCCGGTGGCAACGCGCTGTCCATCACCGTCATCCCGTTCCTGTTGCGCGGCGTCAACCTCCTCGGGATCGACTCCGTGATGGCGACACCGGCGACCCGGCAGCGGGTCAACGCCCGCCTCGCCGAGGCCCTCACGGACGAGGGGCTGCGGGCACTCCTCGACGACATGACCACCGAGGTCGCGCTCGAGGACGTGCCGGGGTTGGCGCCGCAGATCCTCGCTGGTCAGGTCAAGGGCCGGGTCGTCGTCCGCTGCCGGTGAGCCTCCCGCGGCGAGAGCCGGCGGCTCGGTGGCCGCGTCCCTCCGGCCGGTGGCCAGCGTGTGGACGTGCGGACGTCGGCAGCGCGTAGGTTGAGCGCCCGTGACCTACGAGGCGGTGGTGTTCGACGTCGGTGGCGTGCTCGTGGAGTCGCCGTTCGAGGCCGGACTGAGGTGGCAGCAGGAGCACCAGCTCCCCGACGACGTGCTCCGGCTCCTGTTCGGTGAGTACGCCAAGGTGCCCGAGCCCGGCGAGGAGCCGCCCCGCTGGCACCAGGTGGAGACCGGTCACCTGTCGATGGCCGACTTCGTCGACGGGGTGATGGCCCAGATGGCCGAGCTGCTCGGAGCCGACCACCCGATCCTCGGCCTCGGCGTCGAGGACTTCGACATGTTCTCGGCCGCCCAGCCGCTCGACGCCGTCGCCGCCCGGGTGCGCGAGCTCGACGCCGAGGGATACCGGCTGGCGATCCTCACCAACAACGTGAAGGAGTGGCACCTCTGGCGGGAGCGGGTGCCCCTCGACGCGTTCGACGTCGTGGTCGACTCCTCGGAGGTCGGGCTCCGCAAGCCCGACCCCGCGATCTACGAGCTCACGCTCGGCCGTCTCGGCGTCGAGGCGGCCGCCGCGGTCTTCCTCGACGACCATCCGGCCAACGTCGCTGCCGCTCAGGCGCTCGGCATGGGCGGTGTGCTCGTCACCTCCGACGTCGACGCCGCCCTGGCCGAGCTCGATCAGGTGCTCGATCGCTCGGCGTGATCGGGGCCTCGCCCCAGGCAACCGAGCGCGAACGAGGGCCGGTTGGTCGTGATCGACCCCACGCCCGTCGCGGCGAGTCGTTCGATCTCGTCACCCTCGTCGGCGGTGTAGGTCCAGACCTCCACGCCCCGTCGACGCACCGACTCGACCAACGCCGCGTCGACGCCTCGCTTGGGCACGTTGACGGCGATCACCCGGAAGCGTCGGAGCTGCACACCGATCCAGGCCCGGAACAGCGAGCGCAACGCACGGTCGATCGGGCCCGGCACTCGATCGCCGAAGTGGAAGAACGCCTGCTCCCATCGCCGGAGGTTGAGCAGGAACGAGATCCGCCCGGCGTCGGCCCGGTGGCGGCGGAGAAGGCCGGGTGTGCACCCGGAGATGACGACGTGGTCGTGGAGGCCGCGGGCATCGATCTCACGCACCAGCAGCTCGACCGCGGCGTCGGCCTTCACGTCGAGGTTGAGCGGCACGTCGCCACCGGCCAGGTCGAGCAGCTCGTCGAGCCAGAACGGCGAGAGCAGCCCGTCGACGGTGTGGACGGGCAGATCGGCGACGGTCATCGTGTCACCGTGGTGCACGATCTCGAGGTCGTGGTAGAGCACGCCGACGCCGTCGGCGGTGACCTGGACGTCGACCTCGACCATGTCGGCGCCGAGCTCGATGGCGGACCGCACACCCGCCTCGGAGTTGTCGGGGTGCTCTGACGAGTTGCCCCGGTGGGCCACGACCTGGGGGTGCGCGCGCCGCCGGTAGCTCACGGCCAGCAGTCTGGCAGAACGGTGTGCTCGATCCGGGCGGGCGCCGGGGCCCCGCCGGGGTATGCAGCACCCGGTACCGTGCCCGACGTGGATCGGGAGGTCGTCGAGCGCTGGTTCCTCCGGCGGGGGCTGCCGCATCTCATCGACGACTACCGGGCGACCGAGGACGTGTACACCCGGGCGGCGCCCCTGCTGCTGCTGATCTTCTTCCTCTCGTCCGCTGGCGCGCTCCGGACGGAGTGGTCGGCGGCCGAGAACACGGCGGTGGTGGTCGTCGGCTTCGTCGTCCTCCTGGCGATCGTCGCCGTCGTGAACCGCTTCCGCGGCCGACGCTGGTTCCAGCGGCCGGATCGAGTCGGGCCCGTCGAGCTGGGCGTCTTCGTGTTCGGGCCGCCGTTGATGCTGCTCGTGACGGGGCGTCCCAGCGCCGCGGCGGTCGCCGCGATCGTGCTCGCCGCGATCCTGGCGGTGGTGTCGATCGGCGCGAGCTTCGGCATCGTGCCCATGGTCCGATGGGGCGTGGCGCAGGCCGCCCAGCAGATCGGCGACGTCGCGAACCTGATCATCCGGACGCTGCCGATCCTCCTGCTCTTCTCGGCCTTCCTGTTCATCAACGCCGAGATCTGGCAAGTCGCCGCCGCCCTCACGAACGTGGGCCTGTTCGCCGTGATCGGGCTCCTGGTCGCACTCGGCGTCGTCTTCCTCCTGTTCCGCATCCCGCAGTTGATCGCCGAGGTGGCGACGTTCTCCGACACCGCTGAGGTGCGCTCGTGCGTACCGCCCGCGGTCGACGTGCCGGAGTCCGGGGAGGTGCAGGTCGACGTACCCCTCGGACGCAACGCACGTTGGAACGTCGGGCTGGTGGTGACGGTCTCGCAGGGACTGCAGATCATCCTCGCCGCCGTCGCGATCTTCGGCTTCTACGTGGTCTTCGGCATGGCGGCCGTCGGGGAGACCACGCTCGAGCAATGGGTCGTGGGCGGCATCGATCAGGCCGACGAGCTCTGGCGGTTCGAGGCCCTCGGCCAGGAGCGGGTCCTGACCGCGGCGCATCTCCGGACGGCGGCCTTCATCGCTGCGTTCGGCGGGCTCCACGTGACGGTCGCTGCGCTGACCGACGACACCTATCGGCGCGAGTTCGCCGAGGAGGTGATCGCCGACGTGCGGGCAGCGCTGGCCGTGCGGCTCGTCTACCTCTCGGCCCTGCCCCGGCGCGAGTCCAGCACCGGCTGAGGATCGAAGTACTCCGTCCAGTGGACGATGCGATCGTCCACGACGGTGAAGATCCAGCAGTACCGATTGGCGTAGGGCACACCCCCGGCGAAGGTGCCGGTCGAGTGGCAGGTGGCGACGAAGCGGGTCGGGTCCTCGGTCGCCAGCACCTCGACGTCGTGGAACGCGAGGGCGACCATCCGTCGACGGGCGTCGCCGAATCGGTGCTCGATCTCCTCGATCCCGTCGAACCGGATCGGCGAGCCGGTCGGGGCGAACGGGGTGTCTGCTGCGACGTCGGCGGTCATCAGGGCCAACCAGCCGTCGACGTCGCCCTCCCCGAGCAGGTCGAAGAAGCGGCGGATCAGATCGTGGCTCATGCCGACATCTCTAGCGGGCGAAGCGCTCCCCGAGCTCGTCGACCTCGGGGAGGCCGACCAGCTCGGTGAAGTCGCCGAAGGCCATGAGCTCGTCGACGAACCCGGCGGGCGTGCCGTCGGCCCTGAGTCGGGCGAGGAGGTGCTGCATCGCGGCGGTCGCGGCGAGGAGCGTGCCGATGGGCATGATGATCATGGCGAAGCCGAGCTCGGCGATCTCGTCGTAGGACAGGGGCGGGGTCTTGCCGCCCTCGACCCAGTTGAACAGGAGTGGCACGCCGGCGAGCTCCGCCGCCACCCGTTCGAGCTCGTCGGTGCCCTGGAGGGCTTCGACGAAGAGCACGTCGGCTCCGGCCTCCGCACACGCCTCGGCTCGTCGAAGCGCCTCGTCGAGCCCGTGCGGAGCTCGGGCGTCGGTGCGGGCGATGAGCACGAGGCCGTCGTCGTCGGCGCGGGCGGCGACGGCAGCCCTGATCTTGCCGACCATGACGTCGGCGTCGATCACCTGCTTGTTCTCCATGTGGCCGCACCGCTTGGGCGTGACCTGGTCCTCGAGGTGCAGCCCGGCGACACCGGCCTGCTCGTAGGCGCGCACGGTGCGGATGACGTTGATCTGGTTGCCGTAGCCGGTGTCGGCGTCGGCGACGACCGGGAGCGAGGTGGCCTCGACGATGCGGCGGGCGTTGTCGAGCATCTCGGTCATGCCCAACAGACCGACGTCGGGGCGACCCAGCAGCGAGGCGGTGGTCCCGAAGCCGGTCATGTAGGCGGCGTCGAACCCGGCCTGCTCGATCAAGCGGGCGCCGAGGGCGTCGTAGCAGCCCGGCAGCACGAGCGGCCGGCCGGCCGAGGTGGCCTCGTCGAGCAGTCGGCGGAGCTCGATGGACGAGCCGGAGGGCGACAGGAGGCCGGACATGACGTCAGCGTACGGTCGGCCTCAGTACTGGGTGGCGTTGCGGAGCATGTGGGCGGCGCCGTGCGGCTGGTTGAGCGCGGCGTTGGTGCCGTAGGCCTGCTCCTTCTGCCATCCGAGGTTCTCCCGGTGCGCAGCGAGGGGAGCGAGCTGCCTCGCTCGTTCGATGGCGGTGGGGAGGAGGTCCTCGAGCGCAGTCGCCTGCTCGACGAAGCCGGAGGCGACGGCGGCCGGCGCGGTCCACCGCTTGGCGAGGAGCACGGTCTCGTGGAACGCAGGCGCCGGGAGCTTGTGCTTGAAGAGCGCGACCTCCGGCGGGGGCACGGTCAGGCCGATCTCGAGCTCGTTGGCGCACAGGTAGCCGCGATCCTCACGGGCGAGCCGCACGTCGTGGGTCAGCGCCAGCATGAACCCGGCACCGAAGGCGTGGCCGTTCACCGCGGCGATCGTGGGGATCGGCAGGGTGAGGATGCGGCCCATCAGCGCCATGTACTCGGCACCGAAGACGGACCGGTCGCCGCCCGCATGGTCCCCTCTGCCCATGATCCACTCGACGTCGAGGCCGTTGGAGAAGAACTTGGGGTGCGACGAGGTGGTGACCAGCGCCGCGGGACCGTCCGAGGCCTCGACCTCGTCGACCGCGGCGGTGAACGCCCGGGTGAAGGCCGTGGTCCAGCGGTTCTCGTCGTCGTCCATGGTGAGGACGAACACGTCGCCGTCGCGGCGCAGATCGATCATCGCCGCAGCGTAGGGGCCATGACGTTCTCCTCAGTTCCCTGTGCGACCGCGTCGATGGGAGAGCGTGGACCGTGAGGAGGCCGAGCGGCTGATCGACGAGGCGCGCCGCTCGGTGCTGAGCGGTGGAGCGGCCGACTTCGTGCGCCGCATCGACGATGACCTGCCCGACGCCCACGGCGTCACCCGAGGACTGCTGCTGCTCGCCCGGGTCGTTGCGAGTCAACGCCACACCGACTCCAGCGCGATCGCTCGCGATGCGCTCGATGCCGTCGAGGCGCTGCGGTCGGCCGGCGAGGAGCGCCTCGCCGCCGTCGGCTCGGCCTTCGCCGCGGTGATGCTGCATCGGTCGGGCGAGGTCGAGGCCGCCATCGACCTGGCAGCGAAGACCCTCGCCGTGCTCGAGGAGTTCGGCAACGACGACTGGGTCGCCCGGGCCGCCCATGCGCTCGGCGTGCTCTTCGGGCAGCTCCACGCCTTCGACCTGGCCGCGACCGCCGTGCGACAAGCACTCGAGGCCCCCTTTCTCCGAGACAACCCAGACGCCCGGGCGATCATGGAGTTCACGAGGGGCTACTACGCAGCGCGGTCTGCGGAGTCCTACCGGCAGGGCTCCGAGGAGTGGCACGCGGCGGTCGGGGAGCTCGAGGCATCGATCTCGTGGTTCGCCGGCACGGAGCTGCCCACGGCACCGATGCTGACGTCGGGCCTCTGCGCCGAGCTGGTCTTCCTCGAAGGAGGGATCCCCGATCCGGATCGGATGGTCGACATCCAGCCCGAGTGGACCGACGAGGCGCCGACGTTCGTCAGCTGGCACGAGGGGATCCGCGGACGTGCGCTCCGAGTATCGGGACGGCCGGCCGAGGCGATCGAGCACCTGCGGCGCTGCCTGAGCGTCGAGTCCGCTCCCGACCTCGAGCGAGCCCGGCGCGACCTGGCCGAGGCGCTCCTCGAGCTGGGCCGGACCGAGGAGGCCGCTCGCGAGCTGCTCGAGGCCAACGAGGCGATGCTTCGATTCCACCGCGATCACGTGGCTCGGCTGGCCAGCGAGTTGGCGTCGCGTGTGCAGATCGAGCGGGACGCCGCCGAGCTGCGACGGCGGTCGAGTCAGATGTCCGTCGAGCTGGCGGTGGACCACCTGACCGGGGTCGGGAGCCGGCGAGCGCTCGAGCAGCGCCTCGACGAGCCCGTCGACGGGCGGTCGACCTCTGCGGTCCTGATGTGCGACCTCGACCACTTCAAGCTGGTCAACGACGTGTACGGCCACGAGGCGGGCGACCGGGTGCTGGAGCGGGTCGGTGCGCTGCTGCGCGCCGCGGTCCGGTCAGAGGACGTCGTCGGTCGGCTCGGCGGCGAGGAGTTCGTGGTCGTGATGCGCGGCGAGATCACCGAAGCGCACGAGATCGCCGAGCGGCTCCGGCTCAGCTTCGTCGATGCGGACTGGACGTCGATCGGCGCCGACCTGCGCGTGACGACGTCCATCGGCGTCGCTGCGGGGACCACACCGCTGCGTGACCTCCTGCGGGCCGCCGACCTCGCGGTCTACGAGGCCAAGCGGGCGGGCCGGAACCGGACCGTGCGGGCATCGGTCGGCGCCGCGTCGTCCGAGATCGATCGGGCGCGCACCTGACGGCGCTCGCCGACCGGGGTCAGCCCAGCGCCTGTCGGACCTCGGCGAAGAACTCGATGTGCGCGTCGGGGTTCGTCATCCCGAGCCCCATGCTGGCGACGGAGAGGTGGGTGCCACCGGCCTCGCGCCAGCGCTCGGCTTCGGTGACGACCTGGTCGATCCCACTGTGCCGGTTGATCGTCCAGTCGGCACCGAAGTCGTCGCCGGATCGACCGGCGTCTCCGAGCAGCTCCCTCACCCGGTCCCAACCCGTCAGCACCGCGTCGAGCTTGCCGGCGAAGATGAACCCATCGGCCAGCTTGGCGCCCCGCCGGAAGGCCGGTTCGGAGAACCCGCCCACCCAGATCGGGATCTGGCGCTTCGGGCGAGGCAGGAACGCCGCCCGCTCGACGGTGTCGAAGCGCCCGTCGAAGCTGACCAGCTCGTCGCCCCAGCAGCGTCGGAGCAGCTCGATCTGCTCCGACATGCGGGTCCCGCGGGTCGTGAAGTCCTGACCGAGGGCGGTGTACTCGACGTGGTTCCACCCGGTACCGATCCCGAGCCGGAGCCGCTCACCCGACAGCAGGTCGAGGTCGGCCGCCTGGCGGGCGACGAGCGCGGTCTGGCGCTGGGGGAGGATGATGACACCGGTGGTCAGCCCGATCCGCTCCGTCAGCGCCGCGATGTGGGAGAGCATCACGAAGGGGTCGTGGAACGGATCCCGCTCGGTGTAGGGCCCCCACAGCGGCGGCTCGCGGTCGGCGTGCTCGGCGCCGGCGACGTGGTCGTAGACCAGCAGGTGGTCGTAGCCCTGCTCCTCGACGGCGGTGGCGATGGCGCGCACCGCCCCCGGGTCGCCGTCCAGCTCGATCTGCGGGTACACCGCTCCGATCCGCATGCCCCGTCCTCCCCTCGGCGTGCCGTGGCGAGGCTAGGCCGTCAGGGCCGGATCACGGTGATGGCGCAGCGAGGCCCGGGCGCACCGGCGAGTCGGGCGTCGGCGGTCACGAGCTCGACCCCGAGCGCCTCAGCGAGCACGACGTAGGTGGCGTCGTAGGCGGAGAGGTTCTCGCGCAGCTCCCAGAGGCGATCGAGTGCGCCGACGATCGGCAGACGGGTGATCGCCAGCTGCTGCCAGCTGAGGAGTGCCCGTTCGGCGTCGGTCGGGTCGAGCTGACCGAGCCGGACTCGGCGGCGGAACACATGGGCGACCTCGGTGTCGATGAGGTGGGGAGCGGACAGCGCCGACTCGGCGAGGATCGTTCGCGCCGGTCCGACGGTCAGCAGCCCGGTGATCGCGACCGAGGCGTCGAGGACGATCACCGATCGGCTCGGGCCTCGTCCAAGTCGTCGAGCACGTCGGAGACGGAGATGCCGAGGTCGGGCAGCGCAGCGACCAGGGCGGCGTTGTCGGCCCGTCGTGCGATCTCGCTGAGCTCCCGCACGGCGAACGCCGACACCGACATCCCTTCTCGCTCAGCGAGGCGGGCCAGCCGTTCCCGGACAGGTTCCGGGACGTTTCGCAGGTACATGGTCGCCATGTCGCAGAATGCTAGCGCTCTGGCAGCGGTCTGCGACGTCGTCAGAGAACGCCGAGGACCTGCTGTGCGGCCCACGCGAGCAGCCCGATGAGTCCGGCGCCGAAGACGGCGAAGAGGAGGAGCGCAGCGATGAGCCGAGCACCGCGTCGGGAGCGTGGAGAGCCGGTGGCCGCCGTCTCGGCGATGTCGTGTGCCGCCTGCAGCTGCGCGAGGGGACCGATCAGGCCGGCCTCGTTGACCGTGCGGAGCGGCGGTGGCGGATCGACCTCGACGTGGGTCCCGGCGACCTCTGCCTCGGGCGGGAGCCCATCGAGCTCGACGTCGTCCACCTCGTCATCACCGGAGCCCACCGGGCCATGTTGTCATGTCCCGATCTGTCGCTCGTCGAAGCGCTCGGTGGAGAAGACGACCTCGACGGGGAGGTCGAGCGTCTCCGCGATGCGGAGGGCGACGTGCAGCGAGGGGGCGTACTCGCCCCGTTCGATGTAGCCCACCGTCTGGTAGTGCACCCCGACGGCCTCGGCCAGCTCGAGGCGGGTGAGGCCTCGATCGGCCCGCAGTCGGGCGACGCGGTTGTGGATCGGGCGGTCGGTGAAGGGTGCCGGTCGGCGCCGGGTCATCATTGGGTCCCACCCCCTGGGATCGAACGTGTGTTCGAGGCAACATAGCGCCAATACCACACCGAAGCGAACAGGTGTTCGATACCAGGGACGGAGCTCGGGTCAGGTCATGTCGTCGAGGATCTCGTTGGCCACGGGCCAGTGCGCAGCGACGACGGTGAGGGTGTTGTCGTCGTGCCAGGTGAACGTCACGCCAGCGGCGGCGAGACGGCCGGAGAGCTCGACGCGCGAGTCCCGATCCCAGTGGTCCAACTCGCAGTCCTCGCCGTCGTCGAAGTGGGCGAACGGGTCGTCGGGATCGACGGCGAGGTCGCCGGCGATGATCTTGAGCAGTCCGACGTTGACGATGCCGGTGCAGTCCGTCGGTGCGATGAGCGAGTGCTCGTCGTCGTCGGCCCAGAAGTACCCGGCGTCGTAGGGGAGCAGATCGCGCAGGACGACCTGGAATTGCTCGGGGAGGCCGCCGAGGCGATGACGGGCGTAGCCCTCGGGGGCGGCGTCGACCTCGGGCTCCACGTCCTCGCCGTCGAGGACGAGCTCGGCGACGGGCCAGGTCTCGGCGGTGATGATCAGCTCTGCCCCGACGCTCCAGGTGAAGTCGACCTCCGCGGCGGCGAGCTGGTGGCACAGGCCCACCCGGGTGTCGCGGTCGAGGTGGGCGAGGTCGACGTGCTTGCCGCCTGCGAACATCGCGAACGGGTCGTCGTCGGGCACGACGATCCTCCCGGCGACGAGCTTGAGGAGCTCGGTGTCGACGATCGCCTCGCAGTCGTCGGGAACGAGGAGCGCGTCCGCGTCCTCGTCGTCCCACCGGTGACCGGCGTCATCCGGGAGCACGTCTCGGATGACGTACTGCTGGTTCTCGGTCAGACCGCCGAGTCGGTAGCTGATGAGCGCCACATCGCCATCGACCCGAGGGGTGGCGTCCTCTCCGAGGCGTCGGCGTAGCCCGTCCACGAGCGCCGAGAAGTTCGAGCTCTCGTGCATCTCCGGGGTGAGGGCGTTCATGTCGCTGAGCACGTCGGTGAGGCCGGCGATCTCGTCGCGGTACAGGTCGTAGGCGTCGAGCTCTTCGGTGATGCCGTGCAGGTTCTCGAGGTCGTCGAGCTCCTTGATCTTGGCGCTCAGCTCCTTCTTCTTCGTGCTCCAGTGGTTGAGGTAGTCGATCCGCGCTGCGGGATCGAAGATGTTCGCATCGGCCAGGACGATCGGGAAGATCCGGTCGGTGAGCTCGTCGTGGTGGGCGATCTCGGTGAGCTCGAACATGCAGTTCTTGCTCCGGAGGTACTTGTCGGAGATCACGACGATGATGGCCTCGCCCTCGCCGATCTCCTCCATGAAGCCCTCGATCGAGCCCCCGTAGCCGAGGTCGCGCTTGTCGCGCACGATCGTGATGCCCTGGCGCTGCAGCTCGGCGTCGAGCTCGTTGACGATCCGCTCGCTCTCGCCGCCCCACGCGTACGAGACGTAGACCCGTCCGCTGACCCCGCTCATGCCCGACCTCCCCGCCGTCGCTGCGGCGAGACGCTACCCGGCGGGGTCCCTCGGAGCGGGGGAGTGACCTGTAGCAGATCTATGCGAACAGGTGTTCGATACCCTCTCCGTCATGGGATGGCGGAACCCACCGGTGTCGTGGTCCGAGATCGAGCGGCGGTTGTCCGACCGGCCGCAGGGGCGGCGGCCGGCAGACGAACATGGCCGTGGCGCGCCCGAGCCGGCCCATCGTGACGGGTTCCTCGACGGCGACGGTGGTGACAGCCCGGCCTGGTCCCGCAAGCGGGACGTCTACCGGGCGCCCGAGCTGCCGGCGGTGGGGAGCGGCTCGGTGCCCTACGCCGAGCTGCACTGCCACTCCAACTTCAGCTTCCTCGACGGGGCCAGCCACCCCGAGGAGCTGGTCGAGGAGGCCGTCCGTCAGGGGTTGACCGGGCTGGCCCTGACCGATCACGACGGCTGCTACGGGGTGGTGCGCTTCGCCGAGGCGGCCCGGGCGGTCGGGTTGCCCACCGTGTTCGGCAGCGAGGTCACCCTCGGGCGCACGAAGCCCCAGCACGGCGAGCCCGATCCCGACGGCGACCGGCTGGTCGTGTTGGCCCGCGATCCGGCCGGCTACGCCCGGATGTCCCGGGTGCTGGCCGAGGCGCAGATGCGGGGCGAGAAGGGGGCGCCCCGCTGCTCGCTCGATCGCCTCGCCGACGCCCACGACGGCCATTGGCTCGTGCTCACCGGACACCGGCGGGGCACCGTGCCCCGCACGCTGGTCGACGACGGTCCCGGTGCCGCTCGCCGTGAGCTCGACCGGCTGGTCGAGCGGTTCGGGCGCGACAGCGTGGCCGTCGAGCTGTGGGACCACGGCGATCCGCTCGACGAGGCCCGCAACGACATGCTCGCCGCCCTCGCCACCCGGGCCGGGGTTCACCTGATCGCCACCAACAACGTCCACTACGCCGCCCCATCCCGGCGTCGGTTGGCAACGGCGCTGGCCGCGGTGCGGGCCCGTCGCAGCCTCGACGACCTCGAGGGGTGGCTCCCACCCAACGCCGGTGCCCATCTGCGCTCGGGGGTCGAGCAGGCTCGTCGCTTCGCCCGCTTCCCCGGGGTGGTCGAGCACGCTGCCGCCCTCGCCGAGGAGTGCGCGTTCGATCTGTCGCTGGTGGCGCCGGGCCTGCCGCCCTACCCGGTGCCCGACGGCCACGACGAGATGAGCTGGCTGCGCGAGCTGGTGCGGCGGGGGGCGACCGAGCGGTACGGCCCCCGTGAGGGCGATCGGGTCCCCGGGGCCTGGGAGCAGCTCGACCACGAGCTTGACATGATCGAGGAGCTCGGCTTCCCCGGCTACTTCCTCGTGGTGTGGGACATCGTCGACTTCTGCCGCCGGGCCGACATCTACTGCCAGGGGCGGGGCTCGGCCGCCAACTCGGCGGTCTGCTACGCCCTCGGCATCACCAACGCCGACGCGGTGAAGCTCGGCCTGCTCTTCGAACGGTTCCTCTCACCCGAGCGCGACGGCCCACCCGACATCGACCTCGACATCGAGAGCGATCGTCGAGAGGAGGCGATCCAGTACGTCTACGAGCGCTACGGGCGCGAGCACACCGCCCAGGTCGCCAACGTCATCACCTACCGGGCCCGGTCGTCGGTGCGCGACATGGCCAAGGCGCTCGGCTACTCCACCGGGCAGCAGGACGCCTTCTCCAAGTCGATCGACCGGTGGGGCTCCATCGCCGATCAGGACCGCCAGACCGACGAGCACGGCCGTCCCGATCACCAGATCCCGGTCGAGGTGCTCGAGCTGGCCGCCGAGGTCGAGCACTTCCCCCGTCACCTCGGCATCCACTCCGGCGGCATGGTCATCTGCGACCGGCCGGTGGTCGAGGTCGTGCCGGTCGAGTGGGCTCGCATGGAGGACCGCTCGGTCCTGCAGTGGGACAAGGACGACTGCGCCGCCGTCGGTCTCGTGAAGTTCGACCTGCTCGGCCTGGGCATGCTCACCGCGCTGCACGAGTGCGTCGACCTCGTGCGCGACCACCACGGCGTCGACGTCGACCTCGCCCAGCTGAAACAGGAGGACGCGGTCTACGACATGCTCTGCGAGGCCGACTCGCTCGGGGTGTTCCAGATCGAGTCACGGGCGCAGATGGCCACCCTGCCCCGGCTGCGGCCCCGGACCTTCTACGACCTGGTCGTCGAGATCGCGCTGATCCGACCCGGCCCCATCCAGGGCGGGTCGGTGCACCCCTACATCCGCCGGCGCAACGGTCTCGAGCCGGTCACCTACCTGCACCCGCTGCTGGAGAACTCGCTGTCGAAGACCCTCGGCGTGCCCCTGTTCCAGGAGCAGCTGATGCAGATGGCCATCGACGTCGCCGGCTTCAGTCCGGCTGACGCCGACCAGCTCCGGCGGGCGATGGGGTCCAAGCGGTCGAGGGACAAGATGGAGGAGCTGCGGACCCGCCTCTACGCCGGCATGGCCGAGCGGGGCATCACCGGTGACGTCGCCGAGCAGATCTTCGACAAGCTCGCCGCCTTCGCCAACTACGGCTTCCCCGAGAGCCACTCGGTGAGCTTCGCCTACCTCGTCTACTCGTCGTCGTGGCTCAAGCTGCACTACCCGGCGGCGTTCTGTGCCGCCCTGCTGCGGGCCCAGCCGATGGGGTTCTGGTCGCCGCAGTCGCTGGTGCAGGACGCCAAGCGCCACGGCGTCGTCGTGCGCACCCCCGACCTGGCCGCCTCCGACGCGGGGGCGACGCTGGAGCCGTGCCCCGAGTCTCACGGTGGGCAGGCGGTGCGGTTGGGCATCGGATCGATCCGGGGCGTCGGCTCCGACCTCGCCGAGGCCATCGCCACCGGTCGGCCCTACGAGTCGATGGAGGACCTGGTGCGCCGCACCGGCGTCACCCTCGAGCAGGTCGAGGCGATGGCCACGGCCGGGGCGTTCGGGTGCTTCGGCCTCGATCGGCGAGCGGCGCTGTGGGCGGCCGGGGCGGTGAGCCAGTCCCGGCCCGACCGCCTGCCCGGGGTGGTCACCGGGGTCGAGGCCCCCCAGCTCCCCGGCATGAGCGACGTCGAGGAGTCGGTCGCCGACCTGTGGTCCACGGGCGTGTCGCCCGAGGGGCACCCGACCCGATTCGCTCGTCCCGAGCTCGATCGGATGGGGGTCGTCACCGCTGCCGGATTGGTCGACTGCGAGGACCGGGCCAAGGTCATGGTCGGGGGAGTGGTGACCCACCGCCAGCGCCCGGCGACCGCCAGCGGCGTCACCTTCATGAACCTCGAGGACGAGACCGGCCTGGTCAACGTGGTCGTGTCGGTCGGGTGCTGGAAGCGGTACCGCCGGGTGGCCCGCACCTCCCCGGCGTTGCTGATCCGGGGCACCCTGGAGCGAGCAGACGGCGGCGTGCTCAACGTGGTGGCCGACAAGCTCGAACCCCTTCCGGTCGCCGCCGCCCCGAAGAGCCGCGACTTCCGCTGAGGCGATGCCTCCGTTCGACCGGCAGTCGAGGTCGACGCTGAGGTCGAAGCCCGAGACCGAGCGCCGACCCGGGAAGGCGCCCGTACCCGCCTCGGAGCGACAGGCTCGGCGCGAACCGTGCTCGGCGGCAGTTCGGGGTGTTCGTGGTGCCCGCGTCGGAGCGACAGACCGAACCCGACGCTGCGACCCGCAGCAGCTTGTCGCTCCAAAGCGGGCAGAAACGAACATCGGCGGGAACACCGCTGCCACACTCGCCGGAGTGGACCGAGCGTCTCGCCGCCGCAGCTTGCCGCCCCATCGAATCTCACCGCTGGGCTCCTCGCGTGGCGGCGACGCCGCCGTGTCCGGCGACGGATGCGCACGACGCCACGCGCTGCCGTCGTCGTGACGGCGGACCTCACAGGAAGTCGGCGGGGGTTCGACCAGCACGGCTTCCCGGTGGAGCTGGCCGCTCGCGACGAACCCCGCCACGTGCACGTGGTCGTCGGGTGCCACGGCGACGTCGCTCAGGTCTGGTCGGTCGAGCACGGCTGAGATCGGAGCTCAGCGGGCGACGGGGTTGATCCAGGTGATCTCGGTGAAGCGGGCGAAGTCGCTGTCGGCGCTCACGATGTCGAGGCCGTGCTCGATGCACAGCGCTGCGAGCGCGGCGTCGCTGATGAGACCGGCTCGGAGGTCATGGTCGATGACGAGCCGGCGAAGGAGCTCGTGGTGCGACGGGCCGGCGCTCGGCACCCAGGCGGCCGGCGCCCCGAGCCACCCGTCGGCGATCTGCCAGGCCTCTGCCGGTGTGAGCGGTGAGTCGAGCGCCCGCGGGTTGGTCACGATCCGGAGGAAGGCCGTCATCGAGAGCCACGGCAGTCCGACCCGACGTGGTCCGTTCAGGGCGTCGACCATCCAGTCGCGCGCCGGCTCGTGGAACGGGCTCGCCTCGTCCACGGAGTACAGGAGGATGTTCGCGTCGACCAGCATCAGCGGGCGTCGGGACCCTCGAGGTGGTCGAGCACATCGGCGACGTTGGAGACGTCGACCTTGATGCCGAGCCGGCGAGTCGACGGGACGAAGGGCTCGGTGGGCTCCGCTGCGAGCATGCCGCGCCGGATGAGCTCGTTGACCGCTTCGCTCAACCCGTGGCCTGCCGCTCGGAGACGCTGTACCTCGGCCGCGGTGTCGTCGTCGAGGTCGACGGTCGTCCTCATGCGCCCAAGTTAGCATCTTGATGCGCTCCAGCTCGCGGCGCGATGATGGGAATGGCCGGTGATGGCCTGCCGGTGCCGTGCTGCACTGGTGGGATGTTCGCTCCGCTCACGACCGACCGCCTGGTGATCCGCCGGGTCGAGCCCGACGACATCGACGATCTCGTCGCCCGCCGTGGGCACCCGGACGTCGCTCGCTACCAGGGCTGGACGCTGCCCTACTCCAGGGAGCGGGCCGAACGATGGGTCGCCGAGTCGACGGCAGTCGCCGGCTTCGTCGAGGATCGCTGGTGGCCGACCGTCGTCGTCGAGCGAGCGACCGGTGAGGCGGTCGGCGACCTGGTGGTGAGGTCGGAGTGGGGCGGCCGGGCCGCGGAGATCGGCTACACGCTGACCCCCGCGCACTGGGGCCGCGGCTTCGCCACCGAGGCCGTCGAGGCGATGGTGGCGCATCTCGTCGACGAACTCGGGATGACCCGGGTCCACGCCACGCTGCACCCGGACAACGTCGCGTCGGCCCGAGTGCTCGAGCGGGCCGGGTTCGCCTACGAGGGCACCACTCGCAACTCGTACTGGGTGGGCGAGGAGAACTCAGACGACTGGTGCTACGGGCTCACCCCGGACCATCTCCGCCAATGGCGCGACCGCGCCACCGAGCCTCCCGATGAGGTGGCGCTGGTCGCGGTCACGCCCGACAACGCCCGGGCCGTGCTCCGCCTCCGCACGCACCACTCACAGGAGGCCTTCGTCGCACCGAACGTCTACAGCTTCGCCGACGCACTGGTCCCCGAGATCATCGATGGCGCGCCCGTCGTGCCGTGGATGCGGGCCGTCGAGGCCGACGGCGAGCTGGTCGGCTTCGTGATGCTGGCCGAGGTGACCGAGCACCACCCCGAGCCGTACCTGTGGCGACTGCTCGTCGATCGCCTCCACCAGCGTCGGGGGATCGGTGCACGCACCCTCGCGCACGTCGAGCAACGATGTCGTGACCTCGGAGCGACGTCGCTGCTGACGAGCTGGGTGGATGGTGCGGGCTCTCCCCGGCCGTTCTACGAGGGGCGAGGCTACGTCCCGACGGGAGACCTCGTCGACGGCGAGGTCGAGGCTCGTCTCCTGCTCTGAGGGTCGCGCTGGGCGGGTCGGCGCACCGGCCGCCACCCCAGCATCCTCGGCATCGTGCACACTCGTCGCCGTGCGGGGGCGGGTCACGAAGTCAGTGGCGAGCGCGCTCGCCGTCGCGCTCGCGCTCCCGGCCGCGGTGGTGGCCGCTCCCGGTCCTGAGGTGATCGAGCTGGGGTCGGCGAGCGATGTCGGTGATCTCACGGAGGTCGTGCTCAACGACGAGGTCGTCGCGATGGCCTCGTCGACCGATGGGTATTGGCTCGCGGCGGCCGATGGCGGGGTGTTCGCGTTCGGGGACGCGGGGTTCTTCGGGTCGATGGGTGGTTCGCCGCTCAACGCGCCGATCGTCGGGATGGCCGCCACCCCGACTGCCGATGGGTATTGGCTCGTGGCGGCCGATGGCGGGGTGTTCGCGTTCGGGGACGCGGGGTTCTTCGGGTCGATGGGTGGTTCGCCGCTCAACGCGTCGATCGTCGGGATGGCGTCGACGAACGCCGGTCAGGGCTACTGGCTCGTGGCGGCCGATGGCGGGGTGTTCGCGTTCGGGGATGCGCCGTTCGTCGGGTCGATCGGCGGTGTCGGCTCCGACCATCCGGTCGTCGCCATGGCCGCGAGCCCAGCGGGTGACGGCTACGCCATCCTCGACCGGTCGGGCACGGTCTGGCGCTTCCCCGCCTGGTCGATCACCGCAGAGGCCGACGGCGCCGGGAGCGCCGTCGCCCTGGTCTGGACCGATGCGGCGCTCGACGTCGTGCACGACGACGGTCGGGTGGTGCGACGAGCGGGCGCCGGCTCGCCCGCCATGATCAGCGACCTCGACGGCCGCGTGGTGGCGGCCGCGTCGACCCCGGATGCGGCCGGTCTCCGGGTCGCCGTCGTGCCGGATCGGTTGACGATCGCCGCGGGTGGCGACGTGCACGGCGAGTCCCGGGTCGCCCGTTTGCTCGCCGAGGGCGGCAACCCGCTCGAGCTGCTCCGCGCACCGATGACCGATGCCGATCTCGGCATCGTGAACCTCGAGACGGCCGTCGGGTCGAGCGGCCGGCCGGCCGCCAAGCGATACACGTTCCGGGCAGCTCCGGAGCTCGTTCACCGCCTCGCCGATGCCGGTGTCGACGTCGTCAGCCTCGCCAACAACCACGCCCTCGACTACGGCACCGCTGCGTTGTTCGAGACCCTCGACCACGCCCGAGCGGCCGGCCTGGTGACCGTCGGCGCGGGCGGGAACGCAGCCGAGGCCTACGCGCCGGCGGTCGTCGAGACCGATGGCGGCCCGGTCGCCGTCGTCGGGTTGTCCCTCGTGCTCTCGCCGGGGTGGGCGGCGACCGTCGATCGGCCGGGCCTCGCCAGCGGCCACGACCGTGGCGCGTCGGTTGCGGCCGTGCGACAGGCCGCCGAGCTGGCCGACACCGTCGTCGTGGCGATCCACTGGGGTCGAGAGCTCGACCGGTGTGCCTCTCGACAGCAGCGCGATCTCGCCCGGGCGCTGGTGGACGCCGGTGCCGACGTGATCCTCGGTCACCATCCGCACGTGCTGCAGGGCATCGACCGCTCCGATGGGGCGCTGGTCGCCTACAGCCTGGGGAACCTCGTCTGGTACCACTCCCGCCTGCCGTCGGCGGAGACGGCGCTCGTCGAGATCGACGTCGAGGCCGGCGAGGTCGTCGATCACCGGGTGATCCCGGCCGTGATCGACGAGCGGGGACGCCCGTCCCCGGTCACCGGCGCGCGGGGTGCTCGCATCGCCGGAGCCACCGAGGCCTTCCGGCCGGGCGCCCGCGTGTGCCCTGGGTGACCCAACCGCCGCTCTCGGTTGTGACCGATGGCACAGTTGTGCGTCCGGTGTGATGGACGTCACACAGAAGACACGTATCAGGACGAGGCTGGACGGCTCTGACCCTACGCACACCAGCGAGAGGGAGACCCGCCATGGCCATCGTCGAAGACTGGAGCGCCGTCGCCGCGTGCCAGGGAGCCGACATCGACATGTTCTTCGACGAGACCCGCACCATCGAGGCTCGTCGGGTCTGTCTCGGCTGCCCCGCCCGCGAGCGGTGCCTCGAGGCGGCCCGCGATCGTGAGGAGCCGTGTGGGGTGTGGGGCGGGCTGACCGCGCCCGAGCGGGACCTGGTCCCGGGCCGTCGGGTGCCGAAGTCCGCCCTCATCATCCACGCCTGTGCCTGCTGCGACGCCCCGCTGACCTTCCCGATGTCGCCGCTCCCGGCGACCGAGGAGACGCTGGCCGAGGGCGAGTTCGCCGTCGACGGGCTCGGTGGGGCCGTCGTGCACCGTGGCGATCTCCGTCGTCGTAGTGGCGCCGAGATCCGGTGCCCCGAGGGGCACCTCGTCGGTGAGGTCGTGCCGGGTTCGGTGCACGCCCGGTTGTTCCTCGACGAGACCGCGATCCGCAGTCGGACGCCGCTCGTCGTCACCGCCGAGAGCGACGCCGCCTGAGCCCGGCCGGGCGGGTTACTCGGCGACGGCGAACTGGGCGAGGAAGTCGAACGCTTCGGTCGGAGGCAGGTCCAGCAGGTCGGTCACCAGACCGCTGACCCGCAACGCCACGGTTCCGTCGGCATCGATGACTACCCAGTAGGGGAAGGCGTTGAGGCCGAACGCCTCGGCGGCCGTGCTGGTGTCGCTGTCCATCAGGACCGGGACGCCGGACAGGCCTTCGCTCTGGAACCAGGCCGATGGCGGGAAGTTCGGCCGCTCGTCGGTGATCGCCGTGGCGACCACGTAGACGTCGACCTCGTCGCCGGCGGCGCCGCCGTCGATCCACTCGACGAGCTGCGGGAGCTCCTCCTGGCAGACCGGGCACCAGTGCGCCAGGAAGGAGATGACCTTCGGCCGTCCGTCGAAGAAGATCTCGACGGGCTCGCCGTTGTAGGACAGGCCGCTGATCTCCGGCGCGGGCATGCCGATGGCCGGATCGCTGGCCGGATCCTCCAGGCGCGGCAAGACGTCACCGTCGACCGTGATCTCGGAGAGCTCGATCGGGTCCACGACCTCGCCACCGGCATCGGTGACGACCTCGTCGCCGTCGTCGTCCCCGGACAGGAAGATCGCCATCGCTCCGACGATCGCGATCAGGACCACGACGCCGGCGACGATCGCCAGCACGGGGACCGACGAGGACTTCGGCTCGTCGTCCTGGGGGTTGACCAACGACTCGAAGGTCGTCTTCGGTCGCTTGGCCGCGGTGTCGTCGCTCACTCCGTCTCCTTCAGCCCTGGGCCACGAGCTCGTCCTCGACGAAGGCCGTCCGTCGGACCGCACGAGGTGCCCAGATGAGGGCAAGTATGGCTGCGAAACCGGCGAAGGCCATGGCAGGGATGGTCACGAACCCGAGCTCCTCCACCCAGATCGCGGTGCAGGGCGCGGTCGCGTCGCACGACGAGCCCTGATCGGGGAAGCGTTGGAGCTGGTAGTGGTACGCCGCGATGCCGGCGCCGATCGTCGCCATGGCCGTCGCGAGCCGCGGCAGCCACCGGTTCGAGCTCACCGCAGCCACACCGAGGACGACCACCAGCGGGTACATGGCGAAGCGCTGCCACCAGCAGTACCGGCACGGGGGGAAGCCGGCGACCTCGGAGAAGTAGAGGCTGCCGCCCATCGAGGCCGCTGCCACCAGCGCCGCGAGGGGGAAGCGGATCGCGTGCACGGCGCCGAGCACGTCGGTGGCGAACGGTGACCGGCCCGAGATCAGACGCAGCACCACCACCCCGATCGCTCCGAGCGCGGCGACGACCGCCAGGAGGGCGGCGAACAACGAGAAGGTCTCGGTGTCCATGGACTAGGGGAGCGGACGACCGAACGGCAGCTCGTCGCGCCAGGTGCGCAGGAAGTCCTCGGCCGCGATCGCGGCCCCGACGATGGGGCCGTCCTCGTGGTCACGAGCGGCCCGCATGATCTCCTCGACCTTCGCAGCGATGGCCGCCTTCAGGTCGTCGAGCGAGGCGTCCGGATCTGCCAGTCCCGCCATGGTCGGGCCGATCGTCGCCACCCACTCCGGCCACACCTCGACGCGCCGGGCGCGCAGCTGGGCGACCGCACGCGGCGTCACGACGAGATCGGTGATGCCGAGCACGGCGCCGGCGCCGATGCCCGACTCGTTGACGTGGTCGATGGCCCGGAGCGCAGTCGGCGGCACGAACAGGTCGGCATCGACGGCCCAGACCTCCTCGCGGGTGGCGCCGCCCTCGTCCTCGCCTCCCTGCAGGGCGCGGAGGCGATCGAGCGAGAGGCCCTCGGCATCGATGGCGCCCGCAGCTCGGTGCGCCGCAGCGGTGACGCGCGCGCCGCCGGCGACGAGCTGCTCGACGCCGACCATCAGCGTCGGGGACAGGTGTCCGAGCGAGAGCGTGCGACCTTCGACGCCGCCCATCGCCACGGTCGAACCGGCGACGAAGCCGGTGGCGACGAGCTCGTCACCGTGCTCGCGGAAGGCCGGGTTGCGGGGGTCGTGGGCCAGGACCGGGGCGAGCTCGGCATCGGACAGGCCCCACCCGGCGCTCGTGTGGAACCTGCCGGTCTCGGCGAGCTCGGTGGCGACCTCGTCGGCGAACGCGGCGACGGCGTCGGCTCGCTGCTCGGTGTCGACCTTGATGCCCCCGGCGCCCCCGCCGAGCTGCTCTCCGAGCAGCGCGAACTTGTAGGTGCCCGCCCGTGCGTGGAGCTTGGCGGTGGCCTGGAGCACCTTGGGGCCGAGGGTGGTGGCGCCGAAGCACGGCGCGTCCTCGTACTCGAGGACGGCCCATCCGGTGGTCGACGAGAGCTTGTGGAGCTTCACATGGTCGACGTTAGTGCCGCCGGTGCTGAGGGACCGCCGCCGCGGGCATCACTCGAAGAGGCCGGCGAACTCGGTGGTGTTGATGGTGACGGCGTCGATGCGGGCGAGCATCTCCTCGGCCGGTGTGGCGTCGGGCAGACCGATCGGCTCGGACAGCGCGTAGAGCCGGAACACGAAGGTGTGGATCGTGCCGTCGTCGCTGCCCGGGCCGGTCCATCCGATGGAGCCGAACTCGGTCGTCGCCTGGACCGCGCCGGGCGGGACCTGGCCCTCGTCGATGCCCACGCTCGTCGGCTCGAGCCCGGCGAGGATCCAGTGGACCGTGGCGCTCTCGGCGACGTCGGTGACGACCAGCGCGAGCTCCTCGGTCCCCTCGGGCGGTCCACCCCACGCCAGCGGCGGCGAGACGTTCTGGCCGTCGCGGACGGTGTAGCGGCCCGGGATCAGGCCCTGGTTGGCGAACGCCGTGCTCCCGATCGCGAACTGGTCGGCCGGCAGGCTGATCGTCACCTCCGTGGCGGGCAGCGGCGCCTGGGCGCCCTCGGCCGGGGGACGGAGCGTCGTGCCGTCACCGGTGTCGCAGGCCGCGAGCACGAGGAGCCCGATGAGGGCCAGGAGCGCCGGCCGCGGCCGCATGCATCGAGAGCGTCGCAACGTCGTGGAGACTACCGGTGTGGCCCGACGGTTCCCGGTACCGACGCTGCGCGGCGTGTCCCGGTCGCTCTTCGGTCCCGAGGCCGCCGACACTCGCCAGTCGCTGATCGCCCTCGGGATCTCGACGCTCACCAGCATCGGCGCCGGTCTCACCCTGGGAGCGATCGAGGAGACGTTGCGCGAGCTGCGGGGTCTGCTCGTCCTCGTCCCGGCGGCCATCGCGATGCGGGGCAACATCTTCGGCGCGCTCGGCAGCCGCCTGTCGACGTCGCTGCACACGGGCACCTTCTCGCTCAGCCGGCGCGCCGACACGGTGGTGGGCCAGAACGTGTTGGCCGCGATCGTACTCACCCTCATGAGCTCGGTGGCGCTCGGCGTGCTGGCCAAGACGACGGCGGTCGCCTTCGACGTGCCGGACACGATCTCGGTCGTCGACCTGGTCGTGATCTCGACGGTCGGGGGCCTGCTCTCCTCGTTCGTCGTGCTCGCCGTGACCCTCGCGCTCGCCGGCGGCTCGACCCGGTTCGGTTGGGATCTGGACAACGTGACGGCCCCGCTGGTGTCCGCGGTGGGCGACGTCGTCACCCTGCCCGCGTTGTTCGTCGCGACCTCGCTCGTCGGCATCTCGTTCGTCACTCCGCTGGTCGCGCTGGCGTCGGCGGTCGCAGCGATCGTCGCGCTCGTCGGCGTCGCCCGATCCGGCCGGTCGGTGCTGCGCGGCGTGGTCAGGGAGAGCGTCCCGATCCTGTTGGTCGCCGGGCTGCTCACGGTCGTGGCCGGGGTGGCGATCGAGAAGCAGCTCGAGACCTTCAGTCGCTTCCAGGTCCTGCTGGTGCTCGTGCCCGCCTTCCTCGCCGGGGCCGGCGCCATCGGCGGCATCCTCTCGAGCCGTCTGTCGAGCAAGTTGCACCTCGGCCTCGTCGAGCCTGCCGCGGTGCCGGATCGAGTCGCCCGGGCGGACATCGGGTCGGCGATCGGCCTCGCCGTCCCCGTGTTCGTCGCCCTCGGGTTCCTGTCGCACCTGGCGGCGACGACGCTCGGCCAGTCGAGCCCCGGCCTCGTCGACGTCGTGTCCGTCGCCGTCCTCGGCGGCGTGGTCACCACGGCGCTCGTGGTCGCCATCGGCTACTACGGCACCATCGCTGCGGTCCGCCTCGGCGCCGATCCCGACAACGTCGGCATCCCGCTCGTCACGAGCACCGTCGACCTCGTCGGCGCGTACGCCCTGGTGATCGCGGTCTCACTGGTGGGGCTGTCGTGACCGGCGACGCGGACGCAGGCCCCGTCCTATCCTGAGCGGCGCACGCCATGGATGACCGCCCCAGGAACCTGAAGGCCATGCTCATCGAGGCCAAGGACACCTCGGAGCTGATGGTCGACCTCGCCTACACGGCGCTCTTCTTCGACGACGCCGAGATGGCCGAGGAGGTCATCGATCTCGAGGTCGAGATGTCCTCGCTCGTGCACGACATGCGATCGGTCGCCGTGCTCGCCGTCCGCAACCCGCGCGAGGCCGAGGCGATGTCCTCGGTGTTGCAGCTCATCAGCGCGATCGAGCGCATCGCCAACGACGCCGTCGACATCGCGAAGATCCTGCAGCGCGACATCGGCATCCCCCGTCAGGTCGTCGCCGAGCTCGCGACAGCCGAAGAGGTCTCCCACCGGGTCGTCGTGAGTGAGGGCTCCCACCTGGCTCGTCGGCCCCTCGCCGATGTCGAGCTGCCGGTGCAGGTCGGCATGCGGGTGGTCGCGATCCACCGGGGTTCGACCTGGATGGTCGAGGTCGACGGCGAGACCATCCTCCAACCGGGCGACGTCCTGTTCCTCCGTGGTGCTCGGGCGGGCATCGAACGACTGCGTCAGCTCGTGAACGCGCCGGTGTGGATGCCGCCGGAGTCGCCCGAGCCCGAGGCGCTGACCGAGCTCGACCGAGCGGTCGAGACCCTCGTCGAGATGAAGAACCTGTCGGAGACGGCCGTCGGGCTCGCCTACTCGTCGCTCGTGCTCCGCGACCTCGGTCTGGCCAGCGAGGTCGTGCAGCTCGAGGACCGCCTCGACCGCATGCGCGACTCGCTCCAGATCTGGGTGCTGCGTGCGGCGGCGGACAACCTCGACCCCTCGCACCTGCGTGCCCTCCTCCAGCTGGCCGAGGCGGCGGAGGACATCGGCGACCAGGCCCAGCAGATGGTGTGGCTCGTGGAGAAGAAGGAGGAGCTGCACCCGATCATCGGCCTCGCGCTCGGCGACACCGACGACGTCGTGGTGCAGGTCCCCGTGGGTGGCGGCTCCGACGCGGACGGCCGCAGCCTCCGCGAGCTCGACTTCGCCACGGAGCCCGGATTCCACGTGCTCGCGATCCGACGGGGTGGGCGGTACGTCTATCGGCCGCGCGGGTTCGTGACGCTGGAGGCCGGCGACCAGCTGATCGCCAGCGGTCCCGAGGAGGGACACGAGCTCCTCGCCGCCCGGTGCGGACACCGCCTGGTCGAGGACGACGAGACCGGCCAGTTCGCGTACGAACCCCTGACGGAGGTGCGACAGTGACCGGCGACGAGTCCGCGGCCGAGGAACGGCGATGAGTCCACGGCTCGTGCTCCGCGGCGCGAGGTCGCCCGGCGACATCGCGATCGTCGACGGCGTCATCGACGCGGTCGGCACGGTCGAGGCCCGCCCCGGGGATCAGGTCGTCAGCGTCGACGGCGACGTGATCACCGCCGGCTTCGTCAACACCCACCACCACCTCTACCAGTGGATGACGCGCGGTCGGGCCGTCGGATGCGACCTGTTCGGCTGGCTCACCGAGCTCTATCCGGTGTGGGGCCGGCTCGGCGTCGACGACGTCCGCATCGCCGCGCGGGTCGGCATCGCCGAGCTCGCGCGCTCCGGCTGCACGACCGTGTTCGACCACCACTACCTCGTGCCCCGCGGCGATGTGGAGGTGTTCGACGCGATCGTCGGCGCCGCCGCCGAGGTCGGGACCCGCCTGCAGCTCAGCCGTGGCTCGATGGACCTCGGCGAGTCCCAGGGTGGTCTGCCCCCGGACCACGTCGTGGAGGACCGCGAGGCGATCCTGAGCCACACCGAGTCGTTGCTCCTGCACCACGCCGACGACCCGATGGTCGACGTCGTGGTGGCCCCGTGCTCGCCGTTCTCGGTGACACCGGAGCTGATGACGGAGTCGGCCGCGCTCGCGCGCCGCCTCGGTGCCCGTCTGCACACGCACCTCGCCGAGACGATCGAGGAGGAGCAGGACGCGCTCGAACGGTTCGGTCGTCGGCCGGTCGAGCTCCTCGACGAGTGGGGTTGGATCGCGGACGATGTCTGGGTCGCCCACGGCATCCACTTCGACGATGCCGAGGTCGCCCTGCTGGGCAGCCGCGGCGTCGGCGTGGGGCACTGCCCGTCGTCCAACGCTCGCCTCGCGGCCGGCATGTGCCGCGTCGGTGACCTCGAGGCCGCCGGGGCTCCCGTCGGGCTCGGCGTCGACGGCGTGGCCTCGAACGAGGTGGGCCGGCTGTTCCCGGAGCTGCGCCAGAGCCTCTACGTCGCTCGGCTGCGAACCGGGGACGCAACATCGTTCGGGTCGGGCGATGCCCTTCGCCTCGCCACCGAGGGCGGCGCCCGCTGCATCGGCCGTCCGGAGCTGGGTCGTCTCGAGCCAGGAGCCCCGGCCGATCTCGCGGTCTGGCCGATGGCGGACGTCGCCGACATCCCCGACCCGCTGGATGCGCTCGTCTTCGGGCCCGATCGTCTCGTGCGGCACCTGTTCGTGGCCGGCCGTCAGGTGGTCGCCGAGGGCACGGTGCTCGGACTCGATCTCGATGTCGCGCATCGGGACCTCGCGGCGGCCGCGCAGAGGCTCTGGCCGTGACCGTGGACGACGAGTTCCTCGATGCGGTCAAGCCGCTCATCGCGGCCGTCGGCGCGGAGCTCGTCCCTCCCGACGACACCACCGGGTCCGACCTGCTCCTGTGCTGGGAGGGCCGCCAGGTCGCCGGGGTACGCCTCCCGGCGCTGCACGGCGCCCTCGACCGCCTCATCGAGTCGGTCGAGCGGGAGCTCGGGGCCTCCCTCGCCGACCTCGGCCGGGAGGACAAGCAGGAGGCGGTGCGCCTGCTCGACGATCGTGGGGCCTTCATGCTCCGTCGTGCGGTCGAGCACGTCGCCGACGCCCTCGGGGTGAGCCGCTTCACCGTCTACAACTACCTGAACGCCGATCGGGGTGAGGACCTGTGAGCGCTCGCATCGAGTTCACCGTCGAGCCCTTCGACCCGGGTCGCCCGGGACGGCACGTCTCGGCGGCGATCGACGCAGCGCGCGGCGTCGACGGCGTCGTGGTCGACGTCGGCCCGTTCGGCACCTCGATCACCGGGCCGACGGCATCGACGGTCGAAGCCCTCCAGGCCGCCACGATCGCGGCGCTGCGGGAGGGGGCGACCAGGGTCTCCTCGCAGGTCGAGCGGTTGGAAACCGAGCCGTAATCGGCGCAGCGTTGACAAAACGTTGAAGGGGCGGCTTCGCTTCACGCCATGTCCGTCCTGATGCCGGTCAGCCTCGACGAGGTGTATCGAGCGCTCGCCGACGAGCCCGAGGCCCACCTGCTCGCCGGGGGCACCGATCTCATGGTCGAGGTGAACTACGCCGGTCGCCGACCACCCGCCGTGGTGGGACTCCGAAAGGTCGCCGAGTTGCGCACCTGGCAGCTCGAGGGTGACCGCGTCGTGATCGGCGCCGGGATGACCTGGACCGACCTGATGAGCGGTGAGCTCGCGGAGCGGTTCCCGATCCTCGCCACCGCCTCGCGCACTGTGGGCTCGCCGCAGATCCGCAACGGCGGCACGATCGGCGGCAACGTCGGGACGGCCTCACCCGCCGGAGACGGCCTCCCGCCCCTGTACGCCCTCGACGCCGTCGTCCGCATCGGTTCGGCCGCCGGTGTGCGCGAGCAGTCGATCGCCGAGTTCATCACGGGGGTGAAGCGCACGACGCTCGCCCCCGGTGAGGTCATCACCGGCCTCGTCGTCCCGAACGTCGACGGACCGCAGGAGTACTGCAAGATCGGCACCCGGAACGCCATGGTCATCTCGGCGGCCGGCGTGGCCGTCGTCGTCGACCGCCGGAGTCGCACCGTTCGGTGCGCCCTCGGTGCGGTGGCGCCGACCATCGTGCGGGCGTCCGAGGCCGAGGTGCTCGCCACCGACGCCGTGGACTGGGACGCCGTCGAGCCGACGATCGCGGACCCGGCTGTCCACGAGCGCTTCGGCGACCTCGCCGCGGCCGCTTCGCAGCCCATCGACGACCACCGCTCCAGCGCGGAGTACCGCCGGCACGCCATCTCGGTGATGGCGCGACGTGCGCTGCTGCGGTGCGTGTGAACTGACCAGCGAGGAGACCGACCCCGATGAGTCAACACGTGTCCTATGGCCTCACGGTCAACGGTGAGTCGAAGGAGGTGAGCGACGCCTGGCTCGGCGAGAGCCTCCTCTACGTCCTGCGCGAGCGGCTCGGCCTCCCCGGCTCCAAGAACGCCTGCGAGCAGGGCGAGTGCGGCAGCTGCTCGGTCGTGCTCGACGGCGAGCTGGTGTGCTCGTGCCTCGTCCTCGGCGCCTCGGCGGCCGACAGCGAGGTGACGACGATCGAGGGCCTCACCGGTCCCGACGGCGAGCTCACCGACGTCCAGCGAGCGTTCATCGAGAACGCCGCCGTCCAGTGCGGCTTCTGCACGCCGGGCCTGATCGTCGCCCTCGAGCACCTGCTCGAGCACGACCCGGAGCCGAGCGAGCTCAGGGTGCGGGAGGCGATCTCCGGCAACCTGTGTCGCTGCACGGGCTACGGCCGGATCTTCGCCGCCGTCGAGCAGGCCGTCGAGGTGCGCGCCGGGGAGCAGGCATGACCTCGGTCGCCGACCGCACCGCCACCGACACCCGCGGTCGGGTCGGGGACGACACCCTCAGGCCCGATGGCATCCCGAAGGTGAAGGGCGAGTTCGCGTTCTCCTCCGACCTCTGGGATCGGGGGATGCTGTGGGGACGCACGCTCCGCTCCCCGCACGCCGCGGCCCGGATCGTGTCGATCGACATCGGACCGGCGCTCGCGATGCCCGGGGTGCACGCCGTCCTCACGGCCGACGACGTGCCGGGCTCGGCCACCTACGGCCTCGAGCACAGCGATCAGCCGGTGTTCGCCAGCGACGTGGTCCGCTACGTCGGTGAAGCGATCGCCGTCGTCGCGGCCGACCATCCTGAGACCGCCCGTCTCGCCATGGAGGCGATCGTCGTCGAGTACGAGGTCGTCACCCCGCTCACGGACTCCGAGGCGGCCATCACCGCCGAGCCGATCCACCCCGACGGCAACGTGTTCCGTCACTTGGTGATCCGCCACGGTGATCCCGACGCCGTCGACGGCGACGTCGTCGTCGACGGCGAGTACGAGATCGGGATGCAGGACCAGGCCTTCATGGGGCCCGAGTCGGCGATGGCGTTGCCGATGGAGGACGGCGGCATCGAGCTCTTCATCGCGACGCAGTGGCTGCACGTCGACCAGAGCCAGGTCGCTGCCTGCCTCGGGATGCCCGAGGACAAGGTGCGTCTGGTGTTGGCCGGCGTCGGCGGTGCGTTCGGCGCCCGCGAGGACCTGTCGCTGCAGGTGCACATCTGCCTGCTCGCCCTCCACACGGGCCGGCCGGTGAAGATGGTGTTCAGCCGAGAGGAGTCGTTCTACGGCCACGTGCACCGGCATCCGTGCCGACTGCGCTACCGACACCACGCAGATCGCGAGGGCAACCTCGTGAAGATCGAGGCGTCGATGGTCTTCGACGGCGGTGCCTACGCGTCGTCGTCGCCGGCGGTGCTGGCCAACGGCGTGTCGTTCGCCGCCGGTCCGTACCGGGTGCCGAACGCCGTCGTCGAGGGCTGGGCTGTGCGCACCAACAATCCGCCGTGCGGGGCCATGCGTGGCTTCGGCGTCGTGCAGGCCTGCTTCGGGCACGAGTCCCAGATGGACAAGCTCGCCGCCGCGCTCGACATGGACCCGGTCGAGCTCCGGTTGCGCAACGCCATGCGCCGGGGCGACCGGATGATCACCGGCCAGGAGATCACCGGTACCGCACCGGCCGAGGAGTGCCTCCGCGCCGCAGCCGAGGCGCCGCTCCCGCCGGTCCCGCACGAGGACGACGACGACGTCATGCTCCTGCCCGGCGGCGCCGGCCGCACCGCGGACCGGGGCCAGATCCGCCGAGGGGTCGGCTACGGCCTCTCCATCAAGAACATCGCCTTCAGCGAGGGCTTCGACGACTCGGCCGCTGCTGCCTGCACGCTCCGGGACGGGGTGGCGATCATCAAGTCGGCATGTGCCGAGGTGGGTCAGGGCTTCGTCACGATCGCCGGACAGATCGCCCGGGAGGTGCTCGGCGTCGAGGAGGTCGTGCTCGACACGGTCGACACCGACATCGGGTCGGCCGGATCGACGTCGGCCAGTCGCCAGACGTGGATGTCCGGCGGTGCGGTCGAGCACGCCTGCCGTGGCGTGCGAGAGCAACTGATCGATCGGGTGGCGAGGCGGACCGGCGTGGATCCCGCCACGCTCGATCTCGTCGACGGTCGGGTGGTGTCGGGGGACGGCTCGATCGACGTCTCCGTCGCCGAGGCGGTCGACGGTGAGGAGCTGTACCACGAGCTCGTGTTCCGCCACGCTCCGACCCAGCCACTCGACGAGAACGGTCAGGGCGATGCCCACGTGTCCTACGCCTTCGCCGCCCACCGTGCGGTGGTCGACGTCGACCCCGAGCTCGGCCTCGTCCGAGTGGTCGAGATGGCCACCGGGCAGGACATCGGCCGGGCGCTCAACCCGGTGCAGGTGGTCGGTCAGATCGAGGGTGGCATCGCCCAGGGCGTCGGGTTGGCGGTCATGGAGGAGATCATCGTCGAGGACGGCCTGGTCAAGAACGCCTCGTTCACCGACTACCTGATCCCGACCGCGCTCGACATGCCCGAGGTCGTCACCACCCTGATCGAGGATCCGGAGCCCGGGGCTCCCTTCGGGGCGAAAGGCGTCGGCGAGCCGCCGACGATCTCGTCGACCCCCGCCGTCGTCGCCGCGATCCGGGCGGCGACCGGTCTCGAGCTGCCCCGCGTGCCGGTACGGCCGGCCGACATCGCGCTCGCCGACTCCTGACCTGGCATCGGGACCTTGGTCCCGGTCGCGCGTGTCGAACCGCTCATGTCCGGACTTGTCCGTCCGACAGGGTCTCCTGCGCCGCTGCGCGCCGAGAGACGGAGGCCCCCAGATGCTCAGTTGGTTGAGAGGCTCGGTGACGAACAAGATCGTCGCCCTCGTCCTGGTCGCAGCCATCGTGCCGACAGCCGTCGCCGGGTTCCTGTCGTACTCGCAGGCGTCGTCAGCGCTGGAGAAGAAGGTCTTCGCCAAGCTCGAGACGGTCACCGAGGCGCGTGCTGCCGAGGTCGAGCGCTACTCCGAGACCATCTCCGAGCAGATGGTGACCTTCGCTCATCGCCTCGACGTCATCGATGCCGTCCAGGCGTTCGATGTCGCCTACGACGAGGTCGGCTCCGCTCGTCTCCAGGACCTCTACATCGGTTCGCTGGGCGACCTCGAGGACGCCGGTGACGGCTCGGCGTGGAGCGCCGTTCACGCCCTGTATCACCCGGAGTTGCGGGAGTACCAGGTCGAGTTCGGCTACTACGACGTCTTCCTCTTCGACCCCGACGGCGAGCTCGTCTACAGCGTTTTCAAGGAGCCGGACTTCGCCACCAACCTCGTCGACGGCGAGTTCGCCTCCAGCGGCCTCGGCCGGGTGGTCCAGTCGGCACTCGCCAGCGACGGCATCGTCTGGGACGACTTCGCCCCGTACGCGCCCTCCAACGGCGCCCAGGCGGCCTTCGCGGCCCACCCGATCACGGATCTGGACGGCCAGGTCGTCGGCGTCGCCGCGTTCCAGATGCCGATCGATCGACTGAACGCCATCATGCAGGGCGCCGCCGGCCTCGGCGAGACCGGTGAGACCTTCGTGGTCGGCGAGGACCGCACGTTCCGCTCCGACAGCCGGTTCAGCGATGAATCCACGATCGGCGTCGTGACCGTGGACAACCCGTCCGTCGACGCCGCGTTCGCCGGCGAGTCGGGCATCGGCGAGATCACCGATCACAACGGTGTCGAGGTGCTGTCGGCGTATCGGCCGGCCGTGGTCTTCGGGCAGCAGTGGGTGGTGCTGGCCGAGCAATCGACGGCAGAGTCCCTCGTCGAGATCGGCAACCTCCGGAACGCCACGCTGCTCGCGTCCGTCGTCGTGCTGCTGCTCGTTGGTGCTACCGCCGCATGGTTCGCGCGCAGCTTCGCTCGTCCGATCGTCGGCGTCAGCGAGGCGGCACAGACGCTCAGCCTGGGCGATACCGACGTCGACCTCCCGCCCGCCGGGTCCGATGAGGTCGGCGATCTGATCAGGTCGATGGAGCGGACGGTGTCCTTCCTGAAGGCGAGCGAGTCCGTCGCCACGGAGGTGGCCCAGGGCAACCTCGGCGTCGAGGTGCCGATCGACAGCGATCGGGACCGCCTCGGGATCGCGCTCGACCAGATGGTGACCAACCTCCGAACCGTGGTCGGCGAGGCCCGCGGCGTCTCCGACTCGGTCGAGAACGCATCGGAGTCGGTCGCCCTGACCGCGAGTGAGTCGTCGGCAGCTGCGAATGAGGTCGCGAACGCGATCGGTACCGTCGCGGAGGCGTCGGCCTCGCAGGCCGAGATCTCCGACGATCTCCGATCCCAGGTCGAGGCGATCGAGGCAGAGGTCGCCGCTGCTCGTGCAGCGATCGAGGCGGTCGTCGAGTCGGCGACCACCGCCCGCTCCGACTCCGATGCGGGGAGCGCGCTGATCCACGAGGGCTCGTCGGCGATGGAAGCGATCACCGACGCCTTCGAGGTCGTCCGCACCTCGATCGAGGACGTCGCTGAGAAGTCGGCGCACGTCGAGGAGGCGACCGAGCTCATCGCCGGCATCACCGAGCAGATCAACCTGCTCGCCCTGAACGCCGCGATCGAGGCGGCCCGTGCGGGTGAGGCCGGCCGCGGCTTCGCCGTCGTCGCCGAGGAGGTCAAGAACCTCGCCGACCAGTCGCGGACCTCGACCGATCGGATCGGCGAGATCGTCGGTTCGATGAAGTCGGGTGTCGACGGCGCCGTCGACGCCGCTCACGCCGGTCGTGAGGCCGTGGGGCGGGGTGCCGAGAAGATGGCCGAGGCCAGCGGCGCCTTCGTCGCGATCGAGCGAGGTGTCGCGGACATCGACGATCGGGTGGGCGCGGTCTCCGACGCCGCCGGTCGCATCGAGGGTGTCACCTCGGTCATGGCCGATCGCTCCACCGAGCTCGCCTCGCTCACCAGCGCCAACGGTGCCGCTGCTGAGGAGGTCGCCGCATCGTCCGAGGAGGCCTCGGCATCGGCGGAGATGATGAGCTCGACGGCGGCCGGGCTGACCGACGACGTCGTGCAGCTCAAGGCCTCACTGGCCCGCTTCGAGGTCTGATCCACGCCCGGCCGGGGCCCCGGAGCCCCGTCCCGAGGTCACTGCTCACCGGTCGCCACGGCTCTGGCCCACCGATAGTCGGCCTTGCCGGCCGGCGAGCGGACGATCTCGTCTCGCAGGATGATCTCCTTGGGGAGCTTGTACCGGGCGACGTGCTCGCCGGCGACCGCCATCAGGTCGGCGCCCGTCGAGGCCGCTCCGTCGCGGAGGCGCACGATGGCCACGACCTCCTGACCCCATCGTTCGCTGGGCCGTCCGGCCACCACGACGTCGTACACGTCCGGGTGGTGGGAGATCGCCGCCTCCACCTCCTCGGCGAAGACCTTCTCACCGCCGGTGTTGATCGTGACGGACTCCCGGCCCTGGAGCTCGACCACGCCGTCGGCGCGATACGCCGCGCGGTCGCCGGGCACCGCGTAACGCACGCCGCCGATGGTGGGGAAGGTGCGAGCCGACTTCTCCACATCGCCGAGGTAGCCCAACGGGATCCGGCCTCGCTTGGCGAGCCACCCGCCCGACGGGTCGTCGACCGGGAGCACTCGGGTCAGGTCGGAATCGACCACCACGGTGTCGCTGTCGGGGCGGAACGTCCCGGTGGACACCGCCTTGCCCTTCGTCGTCATCTGCCGCAGCTGGCCGCCGGCCTCCGACGACCCGACGCCGTCGATCAGGGTGAGGTCGGGCAGGTGCTCGAGGAAGGCGGCCTTGCGAGGCGCCGACAGGGCGGCACCTCCGGACAGCAGGATCTGGAGCGACGTGAGGTCGTGCTCGTTGCGCTCGAGCTCGTCGAGGAGTGGCTGCGCGTACGCGTCGCCGACGATGAGCAGGAAGTTGATCCGCTCGCGCTCGATGGTCGCGAGCACGTCGGCCGAGTCGAAGCGGTCGGTGACCCCCTGCACGACGACCGGTGAGCCTCGCCCCCAGGCACTGAACGCGTTCCAGTGGCCAGCCCCGTGCATGAACGGCGGGGCGGGCAGGAAGCGCATCGGGCTGGCATCGGCGGCGGCCTGGTCGACGAGCTCCGCGAGGGAGGCGGCCTCGCGACCGGTCGAGCTGTTGCGGATGGAGAAGGCGGCGACGGCGACGTCGGCCTGCCGCCAGAGCACACCCTTCGGGAGACCGGTCGTCCCGCCGGTGTAGAGGATGTAGAGGTCGTCGGGCGACCACTCCACGTCAGGTCGTTCGGAGGAGGCACCGGCCAGCGCCTCCTCGTACCACTCGGCTCCGTCGAGCAGCGGGTGCCCGGACTCGTCCTCGACCTGGAGCAGGACGCGAAGCTCGGGGAGGTCGTGCCGCACCCGGTCCAGCACCGGTGCGAACCGGGAGTGGAAGACCACGGCGGCCGAGCGAGAGTCGCTCAGCAGATGCGCGAGCTCGTCGGCGACGTAGCGGTAGTTGACGTTCACGGGGACGGTGCGCGCCTTGTAGGCGCCGAGCATCGTCTCGAGGTACTCGTTGCCGTTGTGGAGGTAGCAGGCGACGTGGTCCTGGCCGGACTCGTGGCCGGCGAGCCGCGAGCGGGGCACGACGCGACCGAGACCCCGGTCGAGGAGGGCGTTGGCGACCCGTCGCGTGCGGTCGGTGACGTCGCTCCAGGTGAAGCGGTGCTCGCGGTACACCAGGCACTCGCGGTCGGGGAGCTGTTCGGCCAGCGCCTCGTGGATCTCGGCGAGGTTGAGTTCCACCATCGGCCCTACTGTGGCTCAGGTGTGTCGTACGACACACATCGGACAGGTAGGGCGGGCTACCCGATCGGCTGGGTGGCGGCCGGCACGACCTGACCACCGTCGACGACCCGCCGGCCGGCGAGCCAGACGGCCTCGATGCCGAGGGGGGTGAGGCGGGGCGACTCGAAGGTGGCGCGGTCGATGATCCGATCGGGATCGAAGAGCACGAGGTCGGCCGGCGCTCCGGGCCGGAGCCGACCGAGCTCGGGAGCGCGGATGACGTCGGCGGCCTGAGCCGCGCACTTGCGCACGGCGTCTTCGAGCGACACCGCGCCGAACTCACGGACGAAGCGGCCGAGCACGCGGGGGAAGGTGCCGTAGAGCCGTGGGTGCGGGTGGCCGTCCGGGGCGACGACGCCGTCGGTCCCCACCGAGCACCACGGCTGGGCGAAGAAGCGCACGACGTTCTCCTCGACGTTGTTGTACGACACGATCGTCATCTCGAGGCGTTCGTCGATCAGCAGGTCGAAGAATTCGTCGAAGGCCCCTGGGGAGCTGAGGTCGTCATGGCCGGCGTCGCGCAGCACGTCACGTAGGAATCGGCCGACGACCCCCGGCCGCTCGGCCTGCGCGATGTTCAGGCCGTCCCAGCCGTCCGAGAAGACCCACCAGTTGTCCCACGACGTCGTGTCGAAGAGCATCTCCTGTCGGAGCCGGGCCCGCACCGTCGCGTCGTGGAGCCGGTGGAGCATCGCCTCCCGGCCGCCCTCGTGGGCCCAGGGAGGGAGCAGGATCGAGGCGGTGGTCGAGCCGGCGATGTAGGGGTGGATGTCGGCCGAGATCCGCACCCCGTCGTCGTGCGCCGCTTCGATGAGATCGAGCAGCTCGGCGGCCTTCGGCCAGTTCGTGCGGCCCGCGCACTTGATGTGGCTGTAGTGGAGCTGGCAGCCGGTGGCCGCTGCGACGCCGATGACCTCCTCGGAGGCCTCGACGACCTGGTCGCTCTCGGACCGCACGTGCACGAAGAACGGCAGATCGCGATCGACCACGACCTCGGCCAACGCGTGGACCTCGTCGGTCGTGGCGTACGCGGCCGGTACGTACACGAGTCCGGTCGAGAACCCGCACGCTCCGGCGTCAAGTGCCGCAGCGACGGCGCTGCGCATCTCGTCGATCTCGGCAGCCGTCGGGGCGCGGCGGGCCATGCCCATCACGTAGCGCCGGATCGTCGCGTGCCCGACGAGCGATGCCGTGCGCGTCACCGATCGGGCGCGGACGGCAGCGAGGTAGTCGGCGAAGCTGTGCCAGCTCCAGTGCTCGGCCGGGAGCCGACCGTTCAGGCCGGCCTGGAAGCCACGGAAGTCGTCGTCGTCCGGCGCGATCGGTGCCGCCGAGATGCCGTCCTGGCCGAACACCTGGGTCGTGCAGCCCTGGAGCAGCTTCGGCGTGTCGCCGATCGGGACGCCGTCGGCGTCGGGCACGACCGACCAGAGGTCGGAGTGGCTGTGGAGGTCGACGAAGCCCGGAGCGACGGCGAGCCCATCGCCGTCGAGGACGGTCTCGTCGGGATGGATCGACAGGTCCGGACCGACCTCGGTGACGAGCTCGCCGTCGATCCGGACGTCGCCGACCCGACCCGGCTCGCCGGAGCCGTCGAGCACGAGCGTGTTGCGAATCAGCATGAGGTGATCAGCATGCCCGTCGCGCGGGCCGTGCGCTCGTCCGGCCTTCGTGAACATCAGGTCAAACGGGACGAGCCAAGTTGACAGAATGTTGAAGCCCGAGGACCATCGATCCGATGCCCGGACCCTCCTTCCTCCAAGCCGCCGAGCTGCGGCGAAGCGGCGTGGTCAACCTCCTCGGCGATCTCATCCGGATCCCCTCGATGTCGGCCTACGAAGGCGAGGTCGTCGCCCGTCTCCGACAGGAGATGGAGGTGCTCGGGTACGACGAGGTCTGGGTCGACGACTTCGGTTCCATCATCGGGCGCATCGGCAACGGCCCGGTCCGCATCGTCTACGACTCGCACATCGACACCGTCGACATCGGTGCGAGGTCCGAGTGGTCGCGCGACCCCTTCGAGCCCTACACCGCCGGCGGGATCATGTACGGCCGCGGCGCCAGCGACGACAAGGCCGGCATGGCCGCCATGGTCTACGGCGGCGCGCTCTACCAGCACATGGGCTTCTCGGACCAGGTCACGCTCTACGTCGTGGGGTCGGTGCAGGAGGAGGACTGCGACGGGTTGGCGCTCGAGCACGTCCTGACCCAGACCCTGCCCCGACCCGATCTGGTCGTCCTGGGCGAGGCCACCTCCGGCGAGGTGTTCCGCGGCAACCGCGGTCGGATCGAGGCGCTGGTCCGGATGCGGGGCTCCTCGTGCCACGGCTCGATGCCCCACGTCGGCCACAACCCGACCTACGAGCTCGGACGGGTCCTGGTCGAGATCGAGGAGCTGAACAACAACCTCGGCTGGGACGACTTCCTGGGCTCGGGCACGATCGCCGTCACCAAGATCGAGTGCGAGACGCCGTCGCTCAACGCGGTCCCGTCCACGGCGACGCTCTACGTCGATCGTCGCCTCACGGCAGGCGAGGATCCCGATGCGGCGCTCGAGGAGCTCAACGCGCTCCCCGCCGTGCAGGCGATGGGCGGCGAGGTCGAGCTGCTCCACTACGAGCGGACGTCGTTCACCGGCGCCACCCTCGGGATGGACAAGCGCTACGCCACCTGGGTCACGCCGGAGAACCACGTGTCGGTGCGGACCGCCGTCGACGTCGGCGAGGTCGCCCTCGGCCGCCGCCCCGGGGTCGGGCACTGGGTGTTCTCGACCAACGGCGTCGCCTCGATGGGCAAGCTCGGCATCCCGACGATCGGGTTCGGACCGGCTGACGAGGTCCACGCCCACACCGTCCACGACCAGTGCCCGCTCGACGACCTCGTCGATGCCATGGCCTGGTACGCCGCGTTCCCCGCCCGCTACGCCGATGACATCCGCACCACCGAGCAGGTCGCCGAGATCGCCCCCATCGAAGAGCGACGCACCACCTGGACCACCCCAGAGCCAGAGCCCACCGCCGACCCCGCCTGAAGGACTGAGCCATGACCGCCATCGACGACGATCCGATCGTCACCGGCGCCGAGCGAGTGAGCTTCACCGTGAACGGTGAGGCCGTGAGCGTCGATCCGAGCCATCCCCACGTGCTGGCTGCGCTGCGCGAGGAGCTCGGCGTGACCTCACCGAAGGACGGCTGCTCGCCGTCGGGGCAGTGCGGCTGCTGCGTCGTGCTGCTCGACGGCAAGGCGCAGGTGTCCTGCCAGATGTCGCTCGACAAGGCGGCTGGTCGGGAGATCGTGACCCTCGAGGGCTTCGAGGACGCCGAGCGAGATCGGCTCGCCTCGGCCTTCGCCGCCAACGGCGCGTTGCAGTGCGGGTTCTGCACCCCGGGCATCCTCGTGCGCACCAAGGCACTGCTCGACAAGCACGGCGAGTCGCTCGACCGTGACAAGGCGGCGCGTCACCTCGGCGGCCATCTCTGCCGGTGCACCGGCTACGTCAAGATCCTCGACGCGGTCGAGACGCTCGCCACCGGGCAGGAGGTCGCCGTCGACCTGCCGCGGTCGGTCGGGGAGCGAGGGGCAAAGTACGAGGCGTCGGAGCTGTCCCTGGGCGATCGAGGGTATGTCGATGATCTCCGCCCGACCGGCCTCCTGCACGGCGCCGTGCACCTCGCCGCCCACGCCCGTGCCGACGTGCTCGCCATCGACACCTCCGAGGCCGAAGCCGTACCCGGCGTGGTTCGGGTGTTCACCGCCGCCGACGTGCCCGGGGAGCTCAAGGTCGGTCTGATCCACATCGACTGGCCGGTGTTCATCCCGGTCGGCGGGCGCACCTCGTACCTCGGTGACGTGCTCGCCTTCGTCGTGGCGACCGATCGGGTCACGGCCCGACGCGCTGCCGAGCTCATCAGGGTCGACTACGGGGTCCACGAGCCGATCACCGACGCCGTTCGAGCGATCGAGCCGGGCGCCGAGGACGCCGTGTGGGGCCTCGACGGCAACGTGCTCTCGACCTCGGTCTACGCGAGGGGCGACGTCGACGCCGCGCTCGCCGCAAGCGATTACACCGTGCACGAGGTGTTCCAGACCCAGCGCATCGAGCACGCCTTCCTCGAGCCGGAGTCCACGTTGGCCGAGCCCACCGAGAGCGGAGGGTTGCACGTCTACTCCGGTGGGCAGGGCGTCTGGGACGACCGCAACCAGATCGCTCGCATCCTCGGCGTGGACCGTGACCGCATCACCGTCGAGCTCGTGTCCAACGGTGGCGCGTTCGGCGGCAAGGAGGACATATCGAACCAGGGCCAGACGGCGCTGGCGGCATGGCTCCTCCAGGCGCCGGTGAAGTGCACGCTGTCCCGTGAGGAGTCCCTCCTCGTGCACGCGAAGCGTCACCCGATCCGCATCGAGGTCTGGGCCGGCTGCGACGCCGACGGTGGGCTGACGGCGTTCAAGGCCCGCATGGTCGGCGACAGCGGTCCCTACGCCTCGGTCGGGATGAAGGTGCTCGAGCGGGCCGCCGGCCACGCCTCGGGCCCGTACGTGGTCCCCAACATCGACGTCGAGGCGATCGCCGCACGCACCAACAACTCGGTCTGCGGTGCGTTCCGAGGCTTCGGCGCCAACCAGGCGCAGTTCGCCATGGAGGGTGTGATGGACCGGCTGGCGGAGGCCGCAGGCATCAGCGGCTGGGAGATGCGGTCCCGCAACGTCGTCGAGCCCGGAGTCGTGTGGGGTCCGGGCCAGATCATGGACGACGGGTGCCTCGGCGCCCGGGCCTGCCTCGACGCGATCAAGCCCTCCTACGACGCCGCGGTCGAAGCGGGCCTCCCGGTCGGGCTCGGCCTCGGCCTCAAGAACTCGGGTCTCGGCAACGGCTTCAAGGAGACCTCGGGAGCGGTCGTCCGGTTCCGGTCCGACGGCAAGGTCGAGGTGCGTCACTGCTGGACCGAGATGGGCCAGGGCATCCACACCGTGGCCCTCCAGGTGGCCGCGCAGGAGCTCGACCTCGATCCCGAGCGCATCGAGGTCATCGTCGACACCACCCGCGACTTCGATCCGGGCCAGACCACCGGCAGCCGTGGGACGCTCATGGGTGCCGGCGCCGTCCAGGCGGCCTGCCGAGCGGCCGTCGAGGGCGGGTGCGAGACCGAGGTCGACTACGAGGGCGAGTACCGGGTCGACTGGACCAACTCGCTGTCCGAGGGTGTCGAGAACCCGATCATCCACTCCACGTTCGGGTACGCGGCCCAGATGGTCGCTGCGGACCCGGAGACCGGATCGATCGAGTGGGTGGTCGCCGCCCACGACGTCGGCACGGCGGTCAACCCGCTGCTGTGCGAGGGCCAGATCGAGGGCGCCGTGCACATGGGACTCGGGTACGCCCTGAGTGAGGACTTCCCGTGTGACGACGACGGCATGCCCGAGCACATGACGCTCCGTCAGCTCGGCATCCTGCGGGCCAAGGACATGCCCCGCACCGACGTGCTCCTCGTCGAGTCGCCGCAGCCCAACGCTCCGTACGGCATCAAGGGCGTCGGGGAGATCGGCCTCGTCCCCACCGCGGGTGCGGTCGCGGAGGCGCTCTACCGGGTGGACGGGGTCCGACGCGTCCGGCTGCCGCTCCTGAAGCACGCCCCGCTGCAGTTGCCGTGAACGAGTCGCACGGCGCGGGCGGGAGCCCGCCTGAGGGCGAGCCGAGCAGGTGAGCGCCACGACGCCGGGGCTGGTGTGTGCCCACCACCACCTCTACTCGGCGCTCGCTCGCGGCATGCCCGCGCCGCCGGGCACGCCTCGGCGGTTCCGGGAGATCCTCGAGCTGGTCTGGTGGCGCCTCGATCGAGCGCTCGACCTCGACACGATCTTCCACTCGGCCCGCCTCGGTGCGCTCGAAGCACTGGAGCGCGGCACCACGTGCATCATCGACCACCACGAGAGCCCCAACGCGATCGAGGGTTCGCTCGACGCCATCGCGGCCGGGTGCGCAGAGGTCGGGGTGCGGGTCGACACCTGCTACGGCGTGACGGACCGACACGGTCCCGGGGGCGCTGCGGCCGGCCTGGCCGAGAACGAGCGCTACCTCCGCGCCGGTGGCCGGGGGCGGGTCGGCATCCACGCCGCCTTCACCTGCGAGGCCTCAACCCTCGAGGCCGCAGCGGGCCTGGCCGCCGATCTGGACGTTGGGGTCCATGTCCACGTGGCCGAGGGCGTCGACGACGTGACGGCGGGAGAGCGGCTCGCCCCGCTCGCCACCGACGACTGGCTGCTCGTCCACTGCGTCCATCTCGACCGCGACCTTCCGGGCACCATCGCCCACAACCCCCGATCCAACATGCACAACGCCGTGGGCTACGCCGCCCCGGCCCGCAGACCGAACCGGATCGTCCTCGGCACCGACGGCATCGGTGGCGACATGCTCGACGAGTTCCGCGTCGCGTTCGTCCGGCATCGCGAGGACGACGTCGAGGCGACGCCCGAGACCGCGTGGAGCTGGCTGCGAGCCGGCGCCGAGCTGTTCCCCGAGGCGCTCGACGACCGGGTGACCTGGGGCTACGAACCGGCCGACGATCCGTGGCACCTGGCCTACAGCCCCGGGGTGAGCCCACGGCGGGTCGAGGTCGACGGGCGGGTGCTGGTCGACGAGGGTGTGGTGGTGAGCGTCGATCCCGACGAGATCAGGGCGACCGCCCGAGAGGCGGCCCAGCGGCTCTTCGCCCGTCTCGAGGAGATCGAGTGAGCGCCACGGACGGCGCCTCGCTCGTGCTGCGCCCGCCTCGCTATGCCCGCTGGTGGGGCAACCTGCTGCTCGCGGCGCTCATCGGCACGTTCGTGCTGTTCGTCGTCCGGCCCGGCGCTGCTCGCGCCATCGTCGTGATCGCCGTCTTCCTCCTCGTGCTGCCGGCGCTGCTCGCCTCGATGCGGCGAGTCGTCGTCGACGAGCAGGGTCTGCGGTTCGGCCGGCGCCAGGTGCGGTGGGACGACGTGCTCACCGTCGACACGGCCAAGGCCGAGGTCGTCACCCGCCATCCCCGCCGCTACTCGCTGCCCGGCCGCGTCGAGCCGGCCGATCTCCGTCCCTTCGCACCCGATCACGTGACGTTCGCCCAGGAGGCACGCCCATGAGCATCCCCGTCGCCATGTACCTGCAGGACGCCCACGACCTGCGCGAGGCGATCGAACACGTCCGCTACGCCGAGGAGCGCGGCTTCGACGCCGTGTGGCAGGCCGAGAGCCGACTCGTCCGCGAGGCGACCGTGCCGATGGCGGCCTTCGCCGCGTCGACCGAGCGGATCGCCGTCGGCTCGGGCGTCGTCGCGTCCTGGACCCGCAACGCCGCCGTGCTGGCGTCGACGTTCTCGACGCTCGACGACCTCGCCCCCGGGCGGGTGAAGCTCGGCATCGGGGCCTGGTGGGATCCGCTCGCCGCCAAGGTCGGCATCGAGCGTCGCCGCCCGCTGAAGCAGATGCGGGAGGTCGTCACCGTCGTCCGGGCGCTGCTCAACGACGAGAACGTCACGTTCGACGGCGAGTTCGTCCAGGTCGACGGCATCGAGCTCGACTACGTCCACCAGGAGCGACGCCCGAAGGACGTGCCGATCTACATCGGCGCCACGGGCATGAAGATGATGGAGCTCACCGGCGAGATCGGTGACGGCGTCGTCCTCAACTACCTCGTCTCGCCCGACTACAACGCCCGAGCGATGGAGCACCTCGCGATCGGCGCGGCGAAGTCGGGTCGGACCGTGGACGATCTCGACCGGCCCCAGCTCGTGGTGTGCTCGGTGGACGAGGACCGGCAGGCCGCCCTCGACGGCGCCCGCCTGCTCGTCACGCAGTACCTGGGCCAGCAGCCCCACATCATGAAGGCCTCCGGCGTGCCCCAGGACCTGCTCGACCGGATCGGCGAGGTCCTCACCTGGCCGGCCACCCACGAGCAGGTCGTCGAGGCGTCGAAGCTCGTCCCCGACGACGTCGTGCAGATGATCTGCGCCGCCGGCGATCCCGACGAGGTCATCGCCAAGGTGCGCGAGTACTGCGCGGCCGGGTGCACCTGCCCGATCCTCTACCCGCTGGGTCCCGACGTGCGGAAGATGATCGACGTCTTCGCCGACGTCGAGCTCTGACCCACGGGGCTGGGGCCGTGAGCAGGCGCAACATGGCGGTTGGCGCCGCGCGCCGGTTCGGTTGACGGCTCGTTGGCGCGGTCGACACATCCTCTGGGCTGCGGGTGATCCGGCCCGTGAGAGGAGACGACCATGTTCACCATCCGACGGGCCGCCGTGGGTCTCACCCTGGCGCTCACCATCGCCGCCTGCGGGGGCGGCAGCAGCTTCGACCGCGACGATGCCGTCAGCGACTTCGTCGACTCCGGCCTCACCCAGGACCAGGCCGAGTGCGTCGTCGACGCCATGGTCGACGAGTTCGGCGAAGAGCTGCTCGCCAGCGACGCCGAGCCCACCGAGGCCCAGCAGGACGCCATGATCGACCTCACCACCGACTGCGTGCTGGGCGGCGGCGTCGGCAGCGGCGGCGACTCCTCCGACGGCGGCGACGCCAGCTCCGACGCCGGTGGCGAGCAGGTCGCCTCCGAGCTGTTCAGCGACACCGATCTCGCTCCCGCGTGCCGAGGCAACGGCGTCGCCGGCGCCTCGCCGTACACCCCGGGCGACGGCACCAACCTGACCGTCGTGCTCGAGGGCGCTGATCCGGACTACGGCTTCTCCGCCGTCGTCCTGCCCGACGGCTGGGAGAGCGATTTCGAGACGATCGGCGACACCGAGCTCGTGACCTGCCTCAACCGCATCTCGGCCACCCCGACCGAGGTCTGCGACGGCTACGAGGACGAGGGCCTGGAGTGGTCGGTGCAGCTGCACGACTCGACCTACGAGGTGTCGATCCGAGAGGCGACGACCGGGACGGTGCTCGCCACCGGCACCTACGACGCTCCTGCTGACGGTTGCCCGATGTTCTCCAGCTACTTCGAGGGCGATCCCAACCCGAAGCCGGACTACGAGACGCCCGACGCCGAGATCGAGGTGCTCCTCGCCGAGTTCGTGACCGGCGCCGCCCCGGCCACCGTGCCCCCGGCGGATGACGCTCCCGCCGACACCGAGGCCCCGGCGGACACCCAGGCCCCGGCCGGCGGTGATGCGTCCGAGCCCTTCACCTACGGCGACGACGCCGAGCTCGACGTCCTCTGGGACGCCTGCGCCGGCGGTGACTTCGCCTCGTGCGACGAGCTGTTCTTCGTCACGCCGATCGGCTCGGAGTACGAGGAGTTCGGCGCCACGTGCGGCTTCCGCAACGAGGGCCAGAACGTCGGCAACTGCATCTCCCTCGGCTGACTTGCTGACCCGGCGTGGGTCCCGGAGCCCACGCCTCCTCCACAGGTCCTCGCTGCTGACGCAGCTGCGGCGTGGCCGTGGGCTGCGCGCGGTCGGAGCGGTCGTCACTCCTCGGGGGAGGGTGGCGGCCGCTTCTGCGCGTTCGGTGAGCCGCGGTGGAGCGAGGGCTCAGCCGGCGAGGGCCGAGAGCAGCAGGCCCACGTCCTGGCCGCTCGACAGGTCGATCGCCACGAAGCGGTCGTCGCTCCACAGCACGAGCCGGCCGGGGAGGCCGGCGAGCTCGACGGTGAGGCGCGGGAGCTGCACCTGCCAGTCGATCCCGCCGCGCTCGGTGCGGACGAGCAATCGCTGGTCGGTCGCGCAGACCTGCACCGGGGACGCCGGTCGGATCGCCGATCGGTCGCTGTCGAGCCCGGCGAGTCGCAGCGCTGCGGCGCCGGGGACGACGCCGTCGACGACGGCGCGCACGTGCTCGTCGGGCCACAGCGGGAGCTCGTCAGCCGGCGGCGTCGTCACGAGCGTGAGCTTCGACGGGGGCCGCCAACGGTGCGCCAACCGCACTCCGGGTGGCCTCCGAGCTGCCGGAACCCGGAGTCGAGCCACTACGGTCCACCGATCGTGTCGGGCCGTCGAAGCACTCCACCGAGCGGGCATCCGGGCGAGGTCATCCGGCGGCGCCTCGACGACCTCCTGATCGGCCGGTGGTCCCATCGGGTCACCGTGATCAAGGCCGGCCCCGGCTTCGGCAAGTCGACCCTGGCCGCCCAGGCCGTGCGCCGCAACCACGTCCGACCGCTCGGGATCGACGTCTGGTTCGGATGCGTCCCCTCCGACCGTGACGCGTCCCGCTTCGCTGCCGGGCTCGCCGACGTCGTGGGCGCCACGGTGGAGGCCGCGAGCACGGCCGATCAGATGATCGTCGCCGTCGTCGACGAGCTCGCCCGCCGCTCGCCGACATCGGTGTGCCTGGTCCTCGACGACGTCCATCGGCTCGGCGTCGAGACGTCGGCGGCCACGGCGCTCGCGCAGCTCGTGTCCGAGGCGCCGGACAACCTGCACGTCGTCCTGGTCGGGCGGACCGATCCGCCGATCCCGATGACCCGGCTCCGGGCGTCGAGGGGGCTCCTCGAGCTCGTCGAGCAGGACCTCGTGCTCGACGATGACGAGGCCTGCGAGCTGGGCGTCGATCCCGCCGCCGCCCGCGAGCTCGGAGGGTGGCCGGCGCTGGTCGCCCTGAGCGGCATGCTCGGTCGACCCGCGGCGCAGCAGTTCCTCGTCGAGGAGCTGCTCGGTGGCCTCGACGAGCACCAGCAGCTCGCCCTCGGGCTCTCCGCGGTGCTCGGTGGCCTCGACGCCGAGCTGCTCACGGAGCTGACCGGCACCCCCGGCGACCCGATCGGCCTGCTGGGTGATCTGCCGCTCGTCGACCTCCACGGCGACGTCGCGGTCGCTCACGACCTGTGGTGGCTCGAGACCGAGGACGTGTCGTCGGCGGTCGAGGCGATCAGGCCGGAGGCGTGGCGTCGGGCGGTCGACGTGCTGATCGGGCGGGACGACCACGAGCGGGCGCTGGAGGTGGCGCTGCGGTTCGAGCTCCACGAGGTCGCCCTCGACGTCGTGCTCGACGCCATCGGCCGCCGCCTCCCGGCCTTCCCGGCTGATGTGGCCGAGCGTTGGCTCTCGCGGTTGCCCGATGAGCTCCACGACCGTCCCGCAGCGGTGATGCTCGCGGCCGCCGCACGGGTCGATGACCCGAGCGAGCGGGTGGCGCGACTCGGTGGCGCCGCAGCGCAGCTCACCGACGCCGGGCGACACGACGACGGCCTGACCGCGCTGGCACTGCAGGTGTACTACGCCTACTCCGCCGGCGACCTGGCGACGGTCCTCGGCGTCCGGGCGACCCTCGACTCGCTCCCGGAGCCACCCGGAGGCCTGCTCGGTTCGATCGCCGTGGGTGTCGATGCCCTGCTCGCCGACCTCTCGGGCGAGCCGTGGCGATCCGTGGAGCTGCTGGACCCGCTCGACCTGGCTGCCCTGCCACCGGATCTGCGCGTCCAGCTGACCCGGCTGCGCACCAACGGGCTGGTGCTGACGGGTCGTGCTGCGCAGGCACTCGACGAGGCCGCAGATCTGCTCGGCTCGGCCTCGGACCCGTTCGTCCGCAGCACGATGGTCCTGGTGGCCCACCTCGCCGGCGACATGAGGTCGCTGATCGGCGTCAGCGAGCCCAGCCGCGATGAGGGCGACCTGCCCGGGCACGACCTGATCTTCCAGCGGGCGGTGGTCGCTCACCTCCGAGCGGCGATCGGCGAGAGCAGCGAGCTCGAGGACGGGCTGTGGGACCTCGCCGATGGCAACGACCGTCTCCGTGCGTTGCTCGCCACCGCAGCCGCGGCGAGCTCGGTGGCGGCGGGTGACGACGAGGAGGCCGTCGCCAATCGGCTCCGCGAGCGGCTCGCCGAGGTCACGGTCTCGGGGCTCGGCCGGACCGAGCTTCGGCGCTTCCCGGCCGTCGTCGAGGTGCTGCTCCCCGGTGAGGTGCCGCTCGCTCCCGAGCCCGGCCCGAGCGTGGCGGAACCGCTCGCCATCGCTTCGTTGATGCGCGCCGCCCGCGCCGGTGACCTCCGAGCCGACAGCGCGGGTCCCGCCCCGGAGCGGGCGGCGACCTGTCTGCCGCTTCGGTGGTCGGCCGAGTTGGCGGCCCGCGCTCGCGCCGCCGGCGCATCATGGGGCGACGACCTCGCAGCCACCGTGGCCGACCTGGCCGGGGACCGGGTGGCCGAGCTGCTCACCGAACAGGCCGCATCCGATGACGCTTCGCTCGCCGAAGGAGCCGCAGCGCTGCTGGCGACCGTCCCGCTGCGTCCGTCGGACCCGGTGCGCCTCGAGCTGCTCGGGCCGGTGATCGTCCGACGAGGCGGCCACGAGGTCGACGACGCGCTGCTCCGTCGCCAGCGGGTACGACAGATCCTGGCGCTGCTCGCCGCCGACGAGTCGATCAACCGCTGGCGGCTCCTCGACCTGCTGTGGCCCGAAGCCGATCAGGACAAGGCGCTGCGCAACCTCCGCACCAACCTCTCGCACGTCCGGCGCCTCCTGGAGCCCGACGTCGGCGGGCGGCGGGCCTCGTACTTCCTTCGGAGCGACGGCGAGCGCCTGCGGCTCACCGGTGCCGCGCTCCATGTCGACCTCTGGGAGCTGCTCGCCCACCTCGACGCGGCCGCGGCCGCAGAGGACGGTCAACGACTCGACGACGCGATCGCCGAGTACCGGGCTGCGGTCGCGCTGTGGCGGGGCGAGCCGTTCCTCGATCTGGTCGACGTCGACCAGATCTCGGCGCTTCGCGCCGACCTCACTGCCAAGGTGCTGGTCGCCGCCACGCGAGGCGCCGAGCTGCTCGTCGCACGCGGCGACCACGCCGCCGCTGCCGACCTGGCCATGCGGGCGATCGAGATCGACCCGCTCGACGAGGGCGCACACCGTGCCGCCATCGCCGCAGCCGTCTACCGACGCGACCGTCCCGGCCTCGACCGCGCCGTCGCCCGGCTGCGCGAGGCCCTCGATGAGCTCGGTGTGTCGCCGACCGCCGAGACCGCCATGGTGCTCGAGCTCGCCGGCGACCTCGCCGCCTGATCGGCCGGAGCGCATCGGCCCCTCGGCGGTAGGCTCGGCTGCTCGTGACCCCCCTTTCGCTCCTCACCGTGCACGCCCACCCCGACGACGAGTCGTCGAAGGGTGCGGGGACCGTCCGCCGCTACCGCGACCAAGGCGTCAGGACCACGCTGGTGTGCTGCACGCACGGCGAGGAGGGCGACATCCTCAACCCCGAGCTCGACGTCGAGGAGGTCAAGGCCAACCTGACCGACGTCCGCCTCCGAGAGCTCGACGACGCCGCCGAGATCATCGGGTACGACCGTGTCCACCTGCTCGGCTACCGGGACTCGGGCATGGCCGAGTCCGAGTCCAACGAGCATCCCGACTGCTTCCACCAGGCGCCGGTGGAGGAGGCGGTCGGTCGGTTGGTCGAGGTGATCCGCCAGGAGCGTCCGCAGGTCATCGTCACCTACTCCGACGACCAGGCCGGCTACCCGCATCCCGACCACCTGAAGGTGCACGACATCACGATCCCGGCGTTCGAGGCCGCCGGCGATCCCGACGCCTACCCCGACCACGGTGAGCCGTGGCAGCCGCTGAAGCTGTACTACTCGGTCTGGGCGCGTGCCCGCATGGTGCAGACCCACGAGAAGTTCCTGGAGCTCGGTCTCGAGTCGCCCTTCGACGAGAAGTGGTTCGAGCGGCCGAGCCAGGACCACCGGATCACCACCCAGGTCCCGGTCGACAACGACATCCGGCGTCGTGCGCTGCTGTGCCATCGCACGCAGGTCGATCCGTCGTCGCCGTTCTGGTTCGGGCTGCCCCCCGAGGTCCAGCGTGAGATCCACCCCTTCGACGACTACGTCCTCGCCCGCTCGCTCGTCGATGCGCCGACGCCGGAGGACGACCTGTTCGCCGGCGTGCGGCAGGCGGTGTCCTCGTGAGCGAGCTCGCCGAGTCGTTTCGCGAGGACGTCGAAGGTGCGCTCGGGTCGCTGTCGGTCGATGGTGGACCGAGCATGCATCTGATCGTGGCCCTCGACCCGGGCAAGAAGACCGGCCGACTCGAGGTCGGCGTGGAGCTCGCTGACGGCACCTGCACCGCCGTCACCGACGAGGTGCCCGACGAACCGGCGGTCGTCATCGACCTGAAGCCGGCGCAGGTCGATCAGCTCCTCGACGGCTCGCTCGACCTGCCGGTGTCGTACATGCGAGGCGACACCCGGCTCGAGGGCGAGCCCGGACCGGTCCTCGACGCACTGCGCTGGTTCGATCGGGTGCTCCCGAGCTCGTAGGTCCGACAGCCCCGCCCGCGTCGGTGGGGACGAGACCAACCCGATCGACGCGCTGCGCTGGCCGCATCGGTTGATCGGCCTCGCCCTCCGGGACCTCCTCTGACGACGGCGCGGTCGGCGGCCCGCTGCCGGGTCAGCTCAGCGGTCGGGGGCGGTGCGCTGGAGGTCGCGGAGGGGTCGGTAGTCGATGCGTGTCGCCCCGACGCGGTCGAGGAGCTGGTCGAGCTCGCTGCGCCGGGAGGTCACGTCGAGGTCGTCGACCCGGCCGGACCACTCGGGCGTGAGCGCTCGCAGCTCCGGCGTGTCGACCGCCGGTCGGGCGACCAGCACGGTGACGCCCGCGTCGAGCTCGGAGACGGCCCGTTCGAGCGCATCGCGGGCCCCGGGGCGGCGGACGGTCACGACGTGGTCGGGCATCATCACGCCCTCGTCGGCGGCGAGCTGCCGGAGTGGGAACCCCAGCTCGCGCTCGACGTGGGGGGCCGGCGGTCGGACCGGCAGCCCGAACTCGCAGGCCAGGTCGAGGACGACGTCGAAGTGCTCGGGCCGGGCGTGGAGCGCATCGAGGTGGACGTCGAGGTGGCTCACGTCGAAGCCCCACAGGATGGCCCGCTCGACCTGCGCCCGGCACTCCTTGCGCAGCTCGGCCGGGTCGGCGTGCTCCCAGAGATCGCCCGGGGTGGGGGGAAACCCGCCGTTGCCGTCGAGCAGCGACGGCGACTGGGTGATGGGCCCCCACCGGTACTGCTCGTGGACCGCGTTGATGGTCAGCTGCACGCCCACGTCCTCACCCCGGTAGCGGGCGGCGGCCTCGCGGGACCACGGCGCCGGGACCATCAGGCTGGCGCTGGTGGCGATCCCCCGTCGCAGGGCGTCGTACACCCCGTCGTTCGCGGCGTGGCAGAGACCGAGCTCGTCGGCGTGGACGATCACGAGGCGGGCGTCGGCCGGGTGGCCCAGGGCGACGGCCAGGTCGGAGGCGCTCATCGACCGCAACGCTACCGAGCGGCGCCGGGTCAGCCGAGGGGGCGCCCGCCGGGGGCGCTCTCGCGATCACTCGGGACGGCGAGCGTGGCCGATCAGTGGGCTCATGGTCATGTCCTCGACCTCGATGGTGAAGGCCGTCGCGACGGTCGGTTCGACGAGGCCAGCTGCGGTGAGCGCGGCGGCGATCTGGTCGCGACCCAGACCGTGGCCGTCGGGGTCGTCCCCGTCTCGCTCCCAGTCCCAGTGGACGAGGAGACCACCGGGTCGGAGGCGTTCAGCGAGGGCGGCGACGGTGGCGGGGTGGTCGTCGACGAAGGACAACACCGACGAGGCCACCACGAGGTCGTAGGGCCCGGTGGCATCGGCCAGATCCCCTGAGACCTGCACGCTGTCCCACCCGGCCTCGGCGATCTTGGTCGCCAGGATCTGCAACATGGTGGGGGAGGTGTCGACGGCGTCGACGGCGGCGCCGACCCGCACGAGATGCGCCGTGAGCAGCCCGGTCCCGCACCCGAAGTCGAGCACCCGGGCGCCGGCGAGGTCGAGGTGGCCGGTCAGGACGCGCTGGAGCGAGGCGAAGGCAGCCTCCGCGTACTCGCGGGGACCGGGGTCGGTGTCCCACGCCGGAGCGACGTCGTCCCACTCGTCGCTCATGGGCGAGGACGGTTCGCTGCGTCCATCCGGCTGCTCCCGTGGATCCCGATGGCCGGAGACTGTAGCGACCGACCGACCTCAGCCGAGGGGGACGTCCGCACCCCCGCACGCGCCCCACAGGCCGAGATCGAGCTCGCGGGCGAGGCCGACGGCGTCGGCGAGGAGCGAGGCGTAGGCGACGTTGGGTTCGATCCGCAGCGTGTCGGCGTAGCCCTGCTCGGCGAGGTGGAGGTTCACGAACAGCTCGTCGTCGTGACGGAACACGTAGGCGAGCAGCCGGTCGAAGGGGTCGCGGCCCTCGACGTCGCGCTCGAGTCGGACGAGGGTGCCCTCGGGCAGGAGACGTTCGGTGAACGCCGAGGCCTCGTCGCCGAAGCACTCCGGGTCGCGGAAGCCGCCGACGGGCTCCGGCGTGTCGATCCCGATGAAGCGGACGCGCTCCACGTCGCCACCGATCTCGACGTCGGCGGTGTCGCCGTCGAGCACCCGCACGATCCTGCCCACGTCGGGGCGGTCGAGCGGGTCGCCCGTGGTCGTCGACGTGGCCGCGGCGATGATCGCTGCCGCAGCCGTGTTCGACTCGGCGGCCTCGTCAGCGTCGCTGCACCCGGTGGCGAGGAGGACCGCCGCGACGGCGAGCGACGCGGCGGTCCGACGCACTACGAGAGTCGCTGGATGAGCGTGCCCGTGCCGAGGCCCCCGCCGCAGCACATGGTGACCAGCGCGGTCTCGAGGTCGGCGCGAGCAAGCTCGTGCACGGCCTTGGTCATGAGCACCGCGCCGGTGCCGCCCAGGGGATGGCCGAGGGCGATGGCGCCGCCGTTGGGGTTGGTGGTCTCGAGGTCGGCGCCGAGCTCCTTGGCCCAGGCGAGCGCGACGGATGCGAAGGCCTCGTTGATCTCGGTGAGGTCGATGTCGGAGATCGACATGCCGTTGCGCTCCAGCAGCAGCCGGGTCGCGTCGATCGGGCCGGTCAGCATGAGCACCGGGTCGACGCCCACGAGGCAGCTGTCGATGATCTTCGCCTTCGGCGTGAGTCCGAGCTCGGCGGCGCGCTCGGCGGTCATGAGCATCACGGCCGCGGCGCCGTCGGAGATCTGGGAGCTGGAGCCGGCGGTGTGCACGCCGTCCTCGCGGGCGACCGGCTTGAGACCGGCGAGGCCCTCGAGGGTGGTGTCGCGCAGGCCCTCGTCACGGCTCACCGTGTGGGTGGTGTCGAGCTTGTTGCCCTCGTCGTCGAGGTCGGGGGCCTCGACGGCGTGGATCTGGGTCGCGAAGCGGTCCTCGGCCCAGGCCTGCGCGGCCCGCTGCTGGGAGTGGAAGCCGAACTCGTCGGCGTCGGCCCGGGAGATGCCCCACTTGTCGGCGATGCGCTCGGCGCCCTCGAACTGCGAGGTCATCTCGTAGCGACCGAAGTAGCTCCTGGGGATCGGCACGCCGAGACCCAGCTTCTTGGACGAGTTGATGCCGATCGGGATGCGGCTCATCACCTCGACACCGCAGGCGATGGCGGAGTCGACGATGCCGGAGGCGACGAGGCCGTGGGCGAGCGTGGTGGCCTGCTGCGACGACCCGCACTGGGTGTCGACCGTGGTGGCCGGGACGGTCTCCGGCAGGCCCTTCGCCAGCCAGGCGGTGCGGCCGACGTTGAACGACTGCTCGCCGACCTGGCTCACGCAGCCGGTGACGACCTGCCCGATCGCAGCGGGATCGACCCCCGTGCGGTCGATGAGCTCCTGCTGGATCTCGCCGAGCAGCTCGGCGGGATGCATCCCGGCGAAGCCTCCGTTGCGGCGGCCAACCGGGGTACGGACGGCATCGACGATCACGATCTCGCTCATGACCCGAGCCTATGGCTCCTGCCTAGGCGGCAGGAACTTCGTCGATCAGCGGTCGGCGGGTCGCGAGGACCGCCCGGGCCTCGGCGATGCCCCGCCGGCCCCGGGCGATGGTGTCGGCGTCGAGCCGCCACGAGGGGGTGGAGGAGCCCGAGGCGTCGTCACCGCGGTGACGACGGTCGCCGTCGGAGGCGCCTCCGTCGATGAGGTGCAGCTGGGTCGTGCTCATGGGGATCATCTTGGCCAGGGGGTGTGTCACGAACTCCGGGTCCACTACGTTCGGGGCGCTTTCGGCAGGGGAGGGGAGAGCACGTGACCGCTCGATACGGGGTGACCGTGCCGCTCGGTGGCCCGTTGCACACGCAGCGCGACGCCATCAGGGAGCTCGTCGATCTCGGCTACACCGACGTCTGGTCCTCCGAGGCCGACGGGGCCGACGGGTTCACCCCGCTCGTGCTCGCCTCGCAGTGGGCGCCCGAGCTGCGCCTCGGCATCGCCATCATCCCCGCCTACACGCGAGGACCGGCGCTGCTCGCCCAGACCGTCGCCTCGATGGCCGACGCCGCCCCGGGCCGCTTCGTCATGGGGCTCGGCTCGTCGTCCAACGTCATCGTCGAGCGGTGGAACGGCATGGACTTCGACGAGCCGTTCCGACGCACCCGCGACACGCTCCGCTTCCTCCGCCAGGCGCTCACCGGCGACAAGATGACCGTCGAGTACGACACGTTCGCGGTGACGGGCTTCCGGTGCGGCGTCGTTCCCGAGCAGCAGCCGCCGATCCTGGTCGCCGCCCTCCGGGCGGGGATGCTCCGCCTCGCCGGTCGCGAGGGCGATGGCGCCATCATCAACTGGCTCTCGGCCGAGGACGTCGCCACCGTGGCCCCGTATGTCCACGAGGGTGGCGACGGCAAGGAGATCGTCGCCCGCATCTTCGTCATCCCCACCGCCGACGCGGAGGAGGCCCGCGGCATCGCCCGCTTCGCCATCGCCGCGTACCTCAACGTGCCCGTCTACGCCGCCTTCCACGACTGGCTCGGCCGGGGCGACGACCTCGGTCCGATGTGGGACGCCTGGCAGGCCGGCGACCGCAAGGCCGCGCTGGCAGCGATCCCTGACGAGGTCGTCGACCAGCTCGTCATCCACGGTCCGCCCGAGGCGTGCCGGGAGCACATCGACCGCTACCACGCCAACGGCGTGACCACCTCGGCGCTGGCCCTCATGGGCCCGGCCGGCGGCGACAACATGCAGGCGCTGCGGGATCTCTCGCCCGCGGCGAGGAGGTAGGACCGCGTGCAGCTCGAGCTCGACACCCTGAAGCTCTCCGTCGACGACGCCGGACTCGCCCGGCTCGTCATCTCGCGGTCCGAGGCGGCCAACGCACTCGACCGCCAGATGGCCGCCGACTTCCGAACCGTGGCCGTGCAGCTGGAGTCGACCCAGGCCGCCCGCGCGGTGCTCATCACCGCCGAGGGGTCGATCTTCTGCGCCGGTGGCGACCTGTCCGACTTCCGGGAGTCCGACGACACCTACGCGCTCGTCACCGAGATGACGGTCGACTTCCACGCAGCGATCGCGAAGTTCTCGCGCCTCGACGCGCCGATCGTCGCCGCGGTCAGCGGCGCGGCCGGAGGGGCGGGCATGAGCCTGGTCGCCGCGTTCGACCTCGTGGTGGCCGGGGAGTCGGCCAAGTTCACGATGGGCTACACCCGGGCCGGGCTCGTGCCCGACGGCAGCTCGTCGTTCTTCCTCGCTCGCTGCGTCGGCTACAAGCGGGCGCTCGACCTCGTGCTCACCAACCGGGTGCTGACCGCTCCGGAGGCCGAGGCGTGGGGTCTCGTCAGCCGGGTCGTCCCCGACGACGACGTCACGGCCGAGGCCGAGAAGCTGGCGACCAGCCTCGCGAAGGGGCCCACCCGCACGTTCGGCATCGCCAAGCAGGTGGTGCTCGCCGGCGCGAACTCCTCGCTGGAGGAGGCGATGGAGCGGGAGTCGAGGGGCATCGCCGCTGCCACGCGGACCGCCGACGCCGAGGAGGGCATCGCCGCCTTCCTCGACAAGCGGCGGGCCCGGTTCACCGGCGAGTGAGCCTCGTCGCGCTGCCCACGCAGCCGGCGGGGACGGCCTGGCCGACCGTCGAGTGGCCGACCGCAGCCGAGCCGACGAACGTCGTCGACGCCGCCGCGCCGCTGTTCGGCCTCGATCGGCGCGATGAGCTCGGCGTCACCCTGGCGCTCGTCGTGGCGCACCGGGGCCGGATCGTCCACGAGCGCTACGGACCCGAGACCGACGCCGACACGACCCTGATCTCCTGGTCGATGGCCAAGACGATCACGGGCGCCCTCGTGGGCATCGCGGTCGACGACGGCCTGCTCGATCCGGCCGCGCCCGCGCCGGTGCCGGAGTGGGCCGACGACGAGCGGGCCGCCATCACGCTCGACGACCTCCTCCGGATGCGCAGCGGGCTGGAGTTCGTCGAGGACTACGTCGACGCCGGTACCTCCCACTGCATCGACATGCTGTTCGGTGCCGGAAGCGACGACGTCGCGGGCTACGCCGCCGCTCGCCCCGCCCTGCATCCGCCCGGCGAGGTCTGGAACTACTCGAGCGGTGAGACCAACGTCATCGCCCGGGTCCTGCGCGACGCCCTCGGTGGGTCGGAGGCCTTCCTCGCCTGGGCGCAGGAGCGGCTCCTCGATCCGCTCGGCATGGGGTCCACCACGTTGCGGACCGATGCCGCCGGCACGTTCATCGGGTCGTCCTTCGCCTACGCCACCGCACGCGACTTCGCCCGCTTCGGGCTGATGCTGCTCCGTGACGGCCGCTGGGACGGGCGGCGCCTCCTGCCGGCTGGCTGGGTCGACGGGATGCGGGACACCCACGCCACCGACCCCGAGAACGGCAGTGGGTACGGTCGTCAGACCTGGACGATCCCCGACGGCCGTGGCACCTTCGGCTGCTACGGCTACGAGGGCCAGCGGATCCTGTGCGTTCCGTCCTCCGACACCGTCGTGGTGCGTCTCGGCACGACGCCCATCGAGCTCGCCCCCGCCATGGTCGACGTCCTCGCGTCGGTCATCGCCGCCGTCGAGGAGATCGAGTGACCCGACCCTTCCACCCCGACGACCTGCACCGGATCCGGCAGGTCACCGACGTGCGCTGGCACCCGGACGGCGATCGGGTCGCCTACGTCGTCGGCTGGGCCGACCGCGAGACCGACGCCAACCGGAGCGAGCTCCGCCTCGCCTCGGTGTCGACCGGCGAGGATCGCCCGCTGAGTCGCGGTCACCTCGCCGCTCAGCCGATCTGGTCGCCCGATGGTCGACGGCTCGCGTACTCCTCGACCGCCGAGCCCAAGACGCCGCCGCAGCTCCACGTCCTCGACGTCGGTGGTGGCGAGCCGGCCGTGCTGACCGATCGCCCGGACGGTGTCCGTGACGTCGTGTGGCTCGGCGATGACGAGCTGTTGGTCATCGCCCCCGTCCGACCGGAGCACCAGGACGGTGCCGACGACGAGGAGCTCGGGCGACGGATCCGTGTCATCACCGAGCTCGACTACCGACTGGACGGTGCCGGGTTCACCCACGACCGCCGGGCCCAGCTGCACCGGGTCGGCCTCGACGGCGAGGTCACCCCGCTCACCGACCATCCGAAGGGTGTCGGCCAGCCGGTGGTGTCCGCGGACGGCAGCCGGGTCGCCCTCGCCATCGGCGATCACGACCGCCTCCTCGCCGGCCGGGTCGCCGTGCTCGATCTGACGTCCGGTGATCTGGAGGTCGTCGAGGACGATCCGGGCGACTGGATCCCGTTCGTGTGGCACGGGGATGCGCTCGTCGTCATCGGGGTGATCGACAACGGTCAGGTCGGGCTCGCGCACCTGGGCGTGCTCGACGCCGGCGCCCGCACCGTCCGTCGGGTCGACGCCGACGACGTCTCGCGGGCGGCGATCGGCGGTCCCCGTCGGGCGATCCTGCACGACGACGCCGTGTACGTGCCGGCGAGCCGACGGGCCCGCGTCCACGTCGACCGCGTCGACCTCGCCACCGGCGACGGCGAGACGATCGTCGGGGGCACGCGTTGCGCCGACGCCTTCGACGTCCGCTCGGACGGTGCCGTCATCGCGGCGGTCGCCACACCGACCCGGCCTGCCGAGCTCGTGCTCGTCACCGCCGACGGCGAGCGCACCCTGACCGATCTCAACCCCTGGCTGGACGAGATCGAGCTGGGTGCGGTCGAGGAGGTGCTGGTCCCCAGCACCGACGACGTCGAGGTCCAGGCGTGGGTGGTGCGCCCGCCCGCCTCGGCGCCCGACGTCGGTGCGCCGGGACCGGGCCTGATCTACGTCCACGGCGGTCCCCTCGCCACGTACGGCGCCCGGTTCTTCGACGAGTTCCAGGTGGCTGCGGCGTGCGGCTACACCGTCATCGGCGGGAACCCCCGCGGCGCCGACGGTTTCGGCACCGAGTGGGCGAGAGCGATCGTCGACGGTCGCATGGGCCAGCCCGACTGGGATGACGTGCAGGCGCTCGCCGACCACCTCACGGGCCTCCCGGAGGTCGACGACGGTCGGGTCGGCATCGGCGGTGGCAGCTACGGAGGCTGGATGACCGGATGGGCGATCGGCCACACCGACCGGTTCGGCGCCGCACTCATCGAGCGGGCGGTGACCAACTGGGAGACGATGTGCTCCACGGCCGACTTCACCTACCTGTTCGCGCCCCTCTACCTCGGCGTGCACGACGTCGGCGATGTCGAGGAGCTGCGGCGCCAGTCACCGGTGCACCACCTCGACGGCGCGACGACACCCACGTTGGTCCTCCACAGCGAGAGCGACCTGCGCTGCCCGATCGAGCAGGGCGAGCAGATGTTCGTCGGCCTCAAGCGACGCGGCGTCGACGTCACCTTCGCCCGGGTACCGGGGGAGGGGCACGAGCTGACCCGCAGTGGCAAGCCGAGTCGGCGCATCGACCGGTTCGAGTTGGTCCACGGCTTCTACGCCGACCACCTCGGCGGCGGCCGCGTGGGCGACCCGCCAGCCGGGGGATGACTCAGGCGTAGGCGTCGAAGAGCTCCACCAGAGCGGCCCGCTGGCCGCCCGACGTCGACGATGGCACGACGATCGGCGTGGTGACGCCAGCGTCGAACCAGGCCTCGACGCCCTCGCGTACCCGCTCGACCGGCCCCGACAGGGTGCAGTCGTCGAGCCACTCGTCGGTCATGGCGGCGGCGAGCGCGGCATCGTCTCGTGAGGAGATGGCCGCCTCGGCGGCCGCCATCTCCTCGGCGTACCCGGCGTCGGCCCAGTAGTTCCGATAGTTCGGCAGGGCGACGTACCCGGTGAGCGTGGCCCGGTTCCGGGCTCGGGCGGCGTCGAGGTCGTCGTCGATGACGGTCGGGATCATGTTGCCGATCGCGAACCCGTCAGCGGCCGTCGACCCGGGCACGAGCGAGAGCGAGTGGGCCATTCGGCTGCGCGAGGCGTTCGCCCACACGGCGCCGTCAACGATCTCGACGGCCAGTCCCACCATCCGGTCTCGCAGCGTCGCGAGATCGATCGGCGGGAGCTCGCCGAGCTGCTCGCCTGCGGCCCGGAGGCCGCCCACGTACTCGCGCATGTCGGACAGCGGTGATCCGGTCGTCACGCCGAGCCGTTGGATCACGGGACCGTGGGTGACGCCGACACCGAGCCGGAACCGACCGCCCGACACCTCGTGGAGGAACGCGGCCGAGCCGGCGAGGGCGACGGCGTGCTGGAGGTAGATCGGCTGCACGGACGTGGCGAAGCGGATCGTCTCGGTCGCCGCGGCGATGCCGTGGCAGAGCCCGACCGCGTCGCCGAGCGACGGGCAGTGGATGCCGCTGAAGCCGCGCTCCTCGATCTCGGTCGCGATCTCGGTGGCCCAGCTCCGACGACCGGGGGTGGCCACGAGGGAGACGGCCGGCATGCGATCGGTCATGTCGGCGCCCCCACGAACACGTGCTCCTCGGCCAGCCACATCGGCGAGCTCGGGAGGTCGATGAAGTTGCGCTCGTCGTCGAGCAGCTCGGCCGCGGCGGTGCGGGCGTCGGGATGGTCGCTCACGAAGGTCTCGAGCGAGTCCACCCAGATCTCGGCGATGCCGTCGAAGGGCTCCGGGGAGCCGCCGTTGCGCTGCTGCAGCGCCCGGTGCAGGCCATCCGCGTCGATCGTGTGGCACTGGACGTAGCGACGGATGCCGAGCGCCTCGGCGCGCTCGGTGACCAGCGGAGCGTGCATCTCCCGCCAGTACCGGCGGAACTCCTCACTGGACAGGTCCGGTCGGCGCCGGAGGCAGAACGTGAGCTTGATCATGCGGTCCCCCTCGCTCGGATGCAGTCAAGCAGCTCGGACGGTCGATCTGGGGAAGCTGCCCTCGTGACCGGACGTGGCGGGTCGGCGAGCACGACGCTCCGGCGCCGACGGTGACGGTCGCGCCGCACGACCTCTTCCGTGCGCTGCACGGACGCCGGAGCCGGCCACAGGTGGAGGCGTGGGGGTGGAGCGTCGACCCGACGCCGTACCTGGATGCCGGCCTGCCCTTCCCGTTCCGCCGGGCGGACGTCGATCTCGTCGACCGAGGTCCGAAGGGCCCTACTTGAGCGCTCCCGAGAGGTCGATGCCCTTGAGGAAGAAGCGCTGTCCGAAGGCGAAGATCAGCACCGGGATCGCCATGCCGAGCAACGCTCCGGCCTGCACCAGCTCCTGCTGAGAGTCGTAGAGCCCGAGGAAGTCGTACATGCCCACGGAGATCGGCAGCAGGTCGCGGTTGCCTGCGAGGTAGACGAGCGGCTCGAAGAAGTCGTTCCACGCGAAGAAGAAGTGGAACATCGCCACCGCGAGGATCGCCGGTCGGGCCTGGGGGAGCACGATCGACCAGAGCACCCGGATGGGACCGGCCCCGTCGATCGCCGCTGCGTCGTCGAGCTCCCTGGGGATCGTGAGGAAGAACTGGCGGAGCAGGAAGACGTTGTACGCGTTGGCGAACGCGTGCGGGATCAGCAACGGCCACCACGTGCCCACCATGCCGAGCCGCTCGAACACCGCGTAGGTCGGCACGAGGGTCACGAACTTCGGGAGGATGATCGTGGCGATCAGTGATCCCATGATCAGTCCCGTGAAGGGGATCCGGAAGCGGCTGATGCCGTAGGCGACCAGCGTCGACGAGATGACGCTCAGCGCCATGCCGACCCCGGCGATGATCCCGGTGTTGCGGAGCAGGCGGACGAAGTCGAGCGTCTCCCAGGCGCGCGTGAAGTTGTCGAACTGCAGGTCGAGCTCGTAGGCGGGATCGAGCTGTCGCCACGCGCCCTCCCAGACGATCTCCTCCCCGGTGTCCGGGTCGACGAACGTGCTCTCCTGGCGGCCGGGCTGGACGAGCGCGAGCTCGCGGGTCGAGCCGTCGGGCAGGGGCACGGCGAGCAGCGGCGCCTCCTCGCCATCGACCTCGACGGTCACCTGGGACTGGGGCGTGAGCGGGCGGTTCGGATCGCTGATCTGCTGCTCGCTCTTGAGCGCGGTCATCGCCATGTACCCGAAGGGCAGGAGGTAGGCGACGAGCACGACCGAGGCGAAGAGCGTGACCATGCTGCCGAGGACGAAGCGGCGGGTCCGGCGGTCGAGGTCGCGGAACTCCCGGTCGGGCTCGCGCATGGCGAGGAATCGAGATCGGGCGCGTTCGAGCATCAGCTCCGCTCCTGGAACTCGTAGTGCACCCACCAGCGGGCCGAGGCGAAGATCGCCGCGGTCAGGGCGAGCACGACGGCGAACATCGCCCAGGCGAGCGTCGCTCCGTACCCGGCCTCGAAGAACGTGAACGTCTGCCGGTAGAAGTACATCGTGTAGAAGAGCCCGGCGTTGTCGGGGTCTCCGGTGCCGTTGGTGAGGGCGAAGGGCACGAGGAAGTACTGCCCGAGCGCCACGAGGGCGATGATCAGGTTGTAGAAGGTGATCGGGCTGATCATCGGCCAGGTCACGTGGCGGAAGAGCTGCCAGTTGCTGGCCCCGTCGATGCGAGCCGCCTCGTACAGCTCCTTCGGCACGCCGTTGAGCGCGGCGATGAAGATGATCATCGCGTTGCCCACGCCCCAGGTGGCGATGAGCCCGAAGGTGGGCGTGAGCCAGGGAGCGTCGTTGAGCCAGTCGGGCCCACCGATCCCGAACACCGCGAGCAGCCGGTTGAGCCAGCCGTCCTGCGCGTTGAGGAAGCCGCGCCAGATGAACAGCGCCGAGACGAACGGAACGATCGTCGGGAGGAAGAACATCGCCCGGAAGAACGATCGACCCCACAGGTGCTTCGCCGTGAGGAGGTAGGCGAAGCCGAGCGGGAGGAAGATCGATAGCGGGATGAACAGCGCGGCGAAGCGCACGGTCACCCACGCCGACGTCGCCACGTCCGGGTCCTCGAACAGGCGACGCCAGTTGTCGAGCCCGACCCAACGCGTGCCCGACCCGTCCTGGTCGACGAGCTGGTAGTCGGTGAACGAGAACGCCAGCGATGCCATCAGCGGGAAGAGGTAGAGGGCGAAGACCCCGACGATCCACGGGGCGGCGAAGGCCAGCCCGACGCGACGCTCGCGTCGGGCCAGCCCCCGCCGCTGCACCCCGGCAACACCCGCGGGCGCAGGTGTTGGGCTGGATGCCGGGGCGCTCGACGAGGAGCGAGCCGTTGGCCTGGAGAGGGTTGGTGGGGAGGACACGACTCGCTCCTCGGATCTCACTCGCCGCTCAGCCCGCGGCGAAGATGACGTCGAGGTCGGCGCGAAGGGACTCGGTCTCGGCCGCCAGGTCGAGGTCCGGCTCCGAGGCGATCAGGCTCTCGAACTGATCGATGCGGGCCTCGGCCTCGAGGAAGTTGGGCATGTTGCCCTCGTGGCTCGGCTCGTCGGGCAGGGCGAGGCTGGCCCGGGCGACGTCCCAGTTGACGCCTTGCGGGAACGTCTCGTCGAGACCGGCGAAGAACGCGTCCTGCAGGTCGGTGCGGGCCGGCATGCCCCCGTAGGTGTTGAGCAGCTCGCCGGCGGCGTCGGTCAGCAGGAAGGTGAGCACCTCGAACGCTTCCTCCGGATGATCCGTCGACTCGAGGATCCGGAAGATGTCGGCGTGGAGCTTCGACGTGGCCTCGCCCTCGTACTCGGGCACGACCGCGATGTCGAAGAACTCCTTGCCGGTGTTGTCGTCGTTGCGGACGCAGCACGTGTACCAGAGGTGGGTGAAGACCATCCCCATGTTCCCGGTGGTGAACGTGTTGCCGGCGTTCAGCAGCTCCGAGTCGATGTAGCTCTGGTTCGGTGCGGCACCGGTCTCCCAGATCAGGTCGTGGTGCCACGCCCACTCGGCCACCCACGGCTCAGGGATCTGCGCCGCCCCGTCAGCGCCGACGAAGTCACCACCACCGAAGAAGGAACCCTGCGCTCGGGCGTCGTCACCCCACTGGTGGGTGAAGCCGAACTGGACCGTGTCGTCGGCGTCGAAGTCGGGGCTCGTGGCGTCGTTGCCGTTGGCGTCGACGGTGAGGATCGCCGCCAGCTCGGCCAGCTTGTCCATGTCCCACGGGTCGCCGTCGGCGTAGGGCTCGCCGAACTCCTGCGGCGGGTAGGCGAGGCCGGCCTCGTCGAACAGCTCGGTGTTGTAGAAGATGAACGACGGGAACACACCGAAGGGCAACGCCGTGAGCGCGCCGTCGGCCTCGCGCCAGAACTCCACCTGCGCCGGGTCGTAGACCGACAGGTCGAACCCACTCGCCTCGACGAGGGGCTCCAGGTCGAGGAACTGCCCGGCGAAGGCGTTCGAGCCGCGGATGCCGACCGGGCCCACGATGTCGGGCGCGTTGCCCCCGGCGATCTGGGTGGCCAGGGTGTCGTTGGCGACCTCGTTGTCGATGAACTCGATCTCGAGGTTGATGTTCGGGTGCGTCTCGTTGAAGCGGGCGACGACCGCCTCCTGCACCTCGATCTGCTCGGGTTGCGCGCCGGTGCCGAGGCCGACGAACCAGCGGATCGTCACGACCTCGCCGCCGTCGTCCGACGCCTCGGTCTCGGCGGTGGTCTCGGCCGGGGCATCGTCGTCGCCGTCGTCGGCCGCCGCAGCTGCGGTGGTGGCCGTTGCGTCGTCGGCTGCGTCGACGGCATCATCGCCCCCGTCGCTGTCTCCACACGCGGCGGCGAGCAGCACGAGGGCGACGAGAACGACGAGGAGTCGGCGCCAAGGCACCCGTGAGCTCGTCGGTAGCATGGTGATCTCCTTCTGGGATGTTCGGTTCGTTTCGCGATGGACAGGGCACTTCGGAAGCGCTCGTGGGGTGGTGGCAGCCACCCCACGAGCACCGTCTCGCTACGGCGGGGGGCCGGTCGCCGGCGGACCGGTGGACGACCGTTCGACGAGCTCGACGCCGACGGTGACCCGGAGGGTCTCGTGGTCGTCGGAGCCCGACGCCTGCAGGAGCACGTCGACCACGTGCTCGCCGATCGCCGCCAGGTCCTGGCGGACCGTCGTGAGCGGCGGATCGGGTTCGGAGAACGACGAGAAGCCGTCGAAGCCGACGACGGAGACGTCCTCCGGGATCCGGAGACCGGCGATCTCGATGGCCTCGTAGGCGCCGTGCGCCATCTGGTCGTTGGCGGCGAAGACCGCCGTCGGCCGGTGCTTGAGGAGCCGGACCATCGCCGCCACACCGCTCGAGGGCGTGTAGGTACCGGCGGCGACGAGGCGCTCGTCGAGCGCGATCCCGTGCGCCTCGAGCGCAGCGACGTAGCCCTGGTAGCGAGCGGCGGCATCGGGTCGTGCCATGTTGCCGGTGATCGTCGCGATGCGGCGGTGGCCGAGGCCGACGAGGTGGTCGACGGCCAGCCGGGCACCACCGACGTCATCGATGTCGACGACGTTGACGTCGCGGCGGGTCGGGTGTCGGCCGATGAGCACCGTCGGCATCGGTCCGTCGATCAGCTCCTCGACCCAGTCGTCGCCGAGGGCGGGGGCCGCGACGATCAGCCCGTCGACGATGCCGTTGCGGAAGATCGTCTGCACGGTCTCGTCGGGGCCCTGGTGGGTGAGCCAGAGCATCACCTGCTGGTCACGTTCGTTGGCCGCCGCGACGACGCCGCTGATGACCTGGCTGCCGTACGGGTCGGCGGTGAGGTGCTCGGTGGGCAGGACGAGCCCGACGATGCTCGAGCGGCCGCTGGCGAGGGACCGGGCGGCTCGGTTCGGGCGGTACCCGATGGAGTCCGCAGCCCGGAGGACGCGGTCGCGGGCGTCGTCGCTGACCCGCTCATCGCCGTTGAGCACCCTCGACGCCGTCGAGCGTGACACGCCACTGAGCTCGGCGACCTGCGCCAGCGTCACGGAAATCCGTCCCCCATCTGCTCCCACCCCGTTGCTGTGGAAGCGCTCCCATGCTACGAATCGATCCTGGCCTGTCAAGCCTGACTTCTGGGAGTTCCCGGAGAGAGAGCGGTTTCCATGAACCTGACCATCGCCCCCGAGCTCACGACGCAGCCGAGCACCGCGCTCGGCGCTCGCTTCCCCGAGGACTTCGTCTGGGGCGTCGCCACCTCCGCCGCCCAGATCGAGGGCGCCGTCCACGCCGATGGTCGCGGCGAGAGCATCTGGGACCGGTTCGCACGTCGTGCGGGGGCCATCGCCGACGGGACGACCCCCGAGGTCGCGTGCGACCACTACCACCGGATGGAGGGCGACGTCGCGCTCATGGCCGAGCTCGGCATCCGCGCCTACCGCTTCTCGATCGCGTGGCCGCGGGTGATCCCGGACGGTGACGGGGCCGTCAACGAGGCCGGTCTCGACTTCTACGACCGGGTCGTGGACACCTGCCTCGCCCACGGCATCGAGCCGTTCCCGACCCTGTACCACTGGGACCTCCCGCAGGCGCTCGAGGACCGGGGCGGCTGGCTCGATCGCGGCGTCACGGATGCCTTCTGCCGGTTCACCAGCGCCGCGGTTCGTCGACTCGGCGATCGGGTGGGGACCTGGTGCACGCTGAACGAACCCTTTGTGTCGGCGACCCACGGCTACTGGGAGGGCACCCACGCTCCCGGACGGACCTCGCTGCGCGAGAGCGTCACCGCCGCCCATCACCTGCTGCTCGCCCACGGTCGCGCGGTGCCGGTGATCCGTGCCGCGGCGCCGGACGCCCGCGTCGGCGTCGTCCTCAACTTCACGCCCGTCACCGCTCGCTCGAGCGACCGGGACGACCTCGACGAGACCCGCTTCACCGATGACTTCGAGAACCGCTGGTACGTGGACCCGATCGCCGGCGCCGGCTACCCCGAGTGGACCGTCGAGCGACTCGGTTGGGACCGCAGCGAGGTGTTCGACGGCGACATGGAGACGATCGCGGCACCGATCGATCTCCTCGGTGTCAACTACTACGCCCGCCAGCTCGTGCACGCCGGCGACGACACGCGCGACCCGATCCTGCCCACGACCGGGATGGGCTGGGAGATCTACCCGCAGGGGCTCCGAGAGACCCTCGTGCGGATCCACACCGAGCACGGGTTCCCGTCGTACGCGATCACCGAGAACGGATCGGCGTTCGACGACGTGCCGGACGCGGCCGGCGAGGTCGACGACCAGGACCGCGTCTCCTATCTCGCCGACCACCTCGTCGAGCTGCGCGAGGCCATGGACGAGGGCGTGCCCGTCGAGGGCTACTTCGCCTGGTCGTTCCTCGACAACTTCGAGTGGGCGTACGGGTACGAGAAGCGCTTCGGGATCGTGCGGGTCGACTACGAGACCCAGGAGCGCACGCCGAAGGCGAGCGCGCGCTTCTACTCGGACATCATCCGGTCGGGTGCCGTCGAACGCCGGTGAGCGTCAGCCCCGGGCGAGCTCGGCGATCGCCGTGGTGAGCGCATCGGCCGCGGCGAACTGCGGCATGTGTCCGACGTCGAGGTCGATGATGTCCGCGTCGGCGCGCTCGGCCAGGAACGTCTGCAGGTCCGGGTGGGCGATGCGGTCCAGGAGGCAGCGGACGTAGGTCACCGGCTTGGTCAGCCACGCGGGGTTGCCGCCGGGCGTCTGGAACTTCGCCAGGTTCTCCGGCACGACGAGCAGCCGGGCCGTGTCGAGCGCCGTCGATGCGTCGTGGTAGAGCACCTCGCGCAGGCCGTAGTCGGTGAGGACGAGGCCATCGTCCTCCATCTTCATCGCCGGTTCGTCGTGGTCGACCGGGAACTGCTCGGCGAGGCCGGAGACGGTCTCGTCGCGGTCGGGCATCCACGCGCACACGAACGCGAGGTCGCGCACGGCGTCGTGGTGCCCGGCAGCGCTGATGACGGCGCCGGCGTAGGAGTGCCCGACGAGCACGACCGGCCCGTCGGCGGCGTCGAGGGCGGCGTTCACGGTGGCGACATCGGCCTCGAAGTCACCGAGCGGTTCGGTGGAGTCGCCGTGCCCGGGAAGGTCGAGGGCGACGACGTCGAGTGCCTTGGACCGGATCCGTCGCTCGACCGGCCGCCAGCACCAGGCACCGTGCCAGGCACCGTGCACCAACACGACCGTCGCGCTCATTCGTCGTTCCTCCTGCGCCGGGTGGGGCCGGCGGTCACAAAGTGGCTCGAGCGAACGGTACCCAGCCCGGGAGGGGCGCCGCAGCATGGGCGTCCTCGGCGACGGGCGACCGCACTCACGCGGCGGTGCTCACGGCCCTCCGAAGATGGTCGGCAAGCGCGTCGAGCGAGGTCGCCGCGTTGAGCCCGCTCGTCGACGGCATCACGTAGACGGGTCGTCCGCCGAGGGTGCGGTCCTGGAGGCCGGCGACGGCCCGGCGATCGGCTGCCGAGCGCCAGCCGGCGAGTCCGACCACGACGACGACGCCGGGCCGCAGCCAGGCGCAGAGGCGGTCGAGGCGGTCGAGTCCGCTCCGGTACTCGGCCGTCGTCAGCTCGGCCGCCCGCGGCGTCGCCCGCTTCACGATGTCGGTCATGCCCATGCGGTCCTGCGTCAGCGCCATCAGCGGATCACGATCGACCGAGGTGACGCCGGCAGCACGGGCGGCCGGCCAGAACCGGTTGTTCGACGTGAGGAACGGGATGCCGGAGTCCGCGGCGTGGAGGCTCGGGTTGAGGCCGCACACCATGACGCGCAACTCCGGGCCGACCGTGTCGGCCAGCGAGCGCGCCCGTCGGAGCCGGAGCCGGATCCCGTACTCGTCGAGCTCGTGTCCCTCGACGTCGAAGCCGGCGCCGACCGCGACGTCGAACCAGCGTTGCTCGGGGAGGTGGGAGAATCGGCGGCCGGACAGATCCGCCCCGGGCCACTCGTCGAGCTCCATGTCGCCGCGGAAGACGGCCAGCTCGACCGGCGCGCCGACGGCGGTGACCCGACGGAGCTCGTGGAGCGCCATCGGGATGCGGCTCGCCGGGACGTGGACATAGGAGCGCTGCGCCCACGACCCCGCCAGGCCGCCGGACCGCAGCGGCAGCGCCTCGACGTCGGCGACGACCGGCAGGGCGTGAGGGTTCCGCTCGAGCGTGCGGCGCACCATCGATCGCGCGGCATCGAGGGCGATCACGGGCTTACCCAGATCGCCGACGTGGAAGCCGGGACCGCAACCGAGGTCGGCCCGGAGCAGGCCGTCGTCCACGGTGGCGCCGAACGCCCGGGCTCGGTCGCGGTTGCGTTCGGGATCGCGGTTGGCCTCGAAGGTGGACGCCTCCCGCTCGTAGATCTCGACGGTCGTGCGGTCCACCGGGGTCGCTCAGTCGTCGAGCGGGGCCGCGGCGGCGACCATCGTCGCCTCGGTGACGGCCCGGCGGTCGGCGCCCCAGGGCATGGGCATGAGGATCGGATGGTCGATGCCGGCGTCGGCGTAGGTCCGGACGAAGGCCGTGACCTCGTCGGCCGTGCCGATGAAGTCGATGTCCTGGACCATCCGGTCCGAGATCGCCCCGACCATGGCGTCGCGGTCGCCGGCCGCCTTCGCCTCGTCCATCGCTCCCATCTCGTCGGCGTACCCCGCAGCGGCGAACATCCGGGCGTAGCCCGGCGCCATCGCGTAGCCGAAGAGGTCCTTGCGGGCGGCGCCGGCCCCGGCCTCCCAATCGGTCACGGCGGCGTGCACGTACGCGTGCACCTCGGCGTCACCGCCCTCGCGGATCCGCTCGACCGACCAGCCGACGTGCGAGGCAGGGAGGTAGTTGAGCAGGACGACGTCGGCGAGCTCGCCACCGAGTCGGAGCATGCCCTCGTTGAGGGCGGCGAGCGCGACGCGGGGACGGCGATCGCCGAGGCGCACCCCGAGCCGGAACCCTCGCACGGTCCAGAAGTCGCCCTCGAAGGTGACCTTCTCGCCGGAGAGGAGCTCGCGCACGAGCGTCAGGTACTCGCGCATCCGCGCGAGCGGCCGATCGAAGCCGTCGGCGCCGTGCCAGCGACCCGCCACGCCGGGCGCCGAGAGGCCGACGCCGAGGATGATGTCGCGGTCGGGCCACAGCGCCTGCAGCGTCGCTGCCCCCATCGCGGCGAGGGCGGGTGAGCGGGCCTGGATCGGGAGGACGCCGCTGCCGAGCGCGAGCCCCGGTGCGGCGCCACCGGCGGCCGCGAGCAGCCCGAACGACTCGGTGCCGTTGGCCTCGGCCACCCAGAACGACGAGTACCCGAGCGCCTCGGCGCGACCGGCGAGCTGGGGCGCGGCGGGCACGCCGAGGCTGCCCAGGCTGGCGAAGGTCAAGCCGATCGTTTTCACGTTGGGCGACCGTAGTTCGGGAGCGACCCAGGCACCCCCTCCGATGCGGCTACGGTGGGCCTCATGACGGACACCCGTGAGCTGACGGTGATCAGCGACGCAGTGCAGATCATCGACGACGCCCTGCAGTCGATCTCGGGGCGGGAGCTCCTGTCCAGCACGGAGGTCGCCGACCTCCTCCTCGACGTGCGGGGTCTCCTCAGCAACGTCGCGGTGCCGGCCGAGACCGGCGGCGCCTGAGCCACGTCCGGCTCCTCCTCGGATCCGGGCTGGTGCTCGGATCCCTCCTCACCGCCTGCTCCGACCCGCCGACGGTCGGGGTGATCAACACCTGCCCGTTCCCCGTCGACGTCCGCGGTGACGCTGACGGCGAATGGCAGACGATCGATCCGACCGCCCGCGGCGATGGTGCCGACGGCGACCCGGTCGATCTTCAGCTCCGCCGCACCGACGGGGGTCGCGTCCTGTCGATGAGCTTCCCGGCCGACTCCCTGCGCGACGTCGAGGACGGGCCCTACGGCGCCGAGGTCGTCGTGACCCTGGAGCTCTGCGACCTGCTCACGAAGTAGTCGCCATGGCCCGATGCCATGGCGGTCAGTCCACGAGGTCGATCTCGACGCCCGTGTCCGGCGCCGCAGCGAGCCTCGCGTCGAGGGTCACCAGAGGTGCGCCGATGGCGGCGGCGACCGCGACGTAGGCGGCGTCGTAGGCCGTGAGGTTCGCTCGCATCCCCCAGATGAGCCCGAGGAGCGGTTCGTGCGGGTGGGTCGCGACACCGAGATCCACGAGGTCGTCGAGCGCCTCGGCACCTCGCTCTGGATCGAGTCCCTCAGCGATGACGAGGCGACGGACGACGTGGGCCACCTCGACCGGCAAGAGCTGTGGCGCGTGCACCGTCCCGGCGTCGACGATCCGGGACTCGACCGCACCTGCCCGTCGGAGGCCCAGTAGCCACTCGACGGCCGCAGAGGCGTCGAGGACGATCACCTGCTGTCGCGCTCCTCGCGGACGATCGCGACGACGTCGATGTCGACATCGGCGTTGGCACGGGAACGCACCCGCTCGAGCAGCTCGTCCCGGGTCGGTCGTTCGAGCGAGCGGCGCAGCTCGGCGAGCGCGTAGTCCGACAGCGACTGGCCGAGCAGTGCGGCGCGGGCCTTGAGCTGCCGGTGCACGTCGTCGGGCACGTTGCGGATCTGCACCATCTTCATGTGCTCAGCCTACTTGCATGTGGAGCACATGCAGGTCGGACCGGTCCGATCTCAGGTGGCGCCGCCGTCGACGGTCAGCACCTGGCCGGTGATCATCGAGCCCGCGTCGCTGGCGAGCAGCAACGCCGGACCGACCATCTCGTCGGGCTCACCGATGCGGCCGACCGCGGTCGTGCGGCCGATCCGGTCGAGCATCTCGTCGTCGTAGGCCTTGGTGACCATGTCGGTCCGGAACGTGCCGGGCGAGATCGCGTTGACCCGCACGCCCCGTGGACCGAGATCCTGCGCCAGGGAACGGGTCGCCTGGGCGAGCGCCGCCTTGACCGGCGGGTAGTAGTACCGGCCCGGCTGTGGGGTGAAGGCGGCGATCGACACGACGTTGATCACCGAGCCGTGCCCCGACGCCGCGAGCTCGTCGGCCGCGGCCTGCACGAGCAGCAAGGGGCCGAGCAGGTTCGTCGAGAAGGCACCGTGGAAGGTGTCCGGCTCGATGCGTCCGAGGGGCCGGTCGAGCACGGTGCCGGCGTTGTTCACGACGATCCCGACGCCGCCGTACCGCTCGACGGTCTGGGCCACCAGCCCCTCGACGGAGGCGGCCTCGCCCATCGTGACGGCGATGGCGTGCGCCGCTCCGCCCGCCGCGGTGATCTCGTCGACGACGGTCTGACAGGCATCGAGCTTGCGGCTGGCGACGACGACCTTCGCTCCGGCCTCCGCAAACCCGAGTGAGATCGCCCGGCCGAGACCACGGCTGCCGCCGGTGACGATGGCGATGCGCCCGCCCAGATCGAAGCGGCTCACCCGCCGAGCCCGAGGAGCTCGTCGTAGGCCTCGAGCAGACAGTCCCGCAGGTCAGCGGGGTCCTCGACGGCGACCGGGTCGACGAACAGCCCCATGTCGAGCGAGTTCTCGTTCGACAGCGTCGTGAGGTTGAAGGCCGTCCCGGCGACCGGTCCGAGGATGACGTTCTGCTCGACCTTCGCCCCCGACACGTAGATCGGGATGGGGGAGCCCCGAAGGTTCGAGGTGGCGAAGTCGAGGGTGCCGGAGCGCTCTCGGGCAAGCCGGGTGACGACCGAGGTCGGCATCAGGTTGGCCACGCGAGCCAGCGAGCCGAGTGTGCCGGCGCTGCTGGAGGCGACGGCGTTCTTCTTGGCGCCCATCTGCTCGCGGAGCAGTTCGAACAGCTCGTCGATGGGCATGTCGGCCGCCGGCACGCGCATGGGTGTCGGCGTGAACGCGTTGCCGCCCTTCGAGCCCTTCTTCCGGGTGCTGATGACGAAGCTGACGTGGAGGTCCTCGAGTGCGATGCCCCGCTTCGAGTGGTAGCGGATCGCTCCCGCGACGGCGCCGGCGACGAACACGTCGTTGACCGTGCCTCCCAAGGCCTTACCCGCGGCCTTGGCCCGGTCGAGCGGCACTTGCAACGCCTCGAGCTGTCGATGGCGCGAGCGCTCGGCCCACAAGGGCGAGCCGGGCTGCTCCTCCTCACCGACGCCGAGGTTGTCGTAGATGCCCTTGGCGTTGTCGAAGGCCGCCTCCCCCAGCTCCACGGGGCGGCCGACGTCGGCACCCCAGCCGGCGACCTCGCCTGCCACCTTCCTGGTCAGGTCGAGCTGCCGCTTGACGAGACCGCTGGCGAAGCCGATGAGCTCGGCGCCCGGTCGGCTCGACGGGGGTTCCTCCGTGTGTTCGTCGGGGATCTCGTCGCTCTGCGCGGCTTCCGCTGCGGCTGCTGCGACGATCGCCGCGAGATCGACCTCGTCCGGCAGCTCGGTCTCGCGCTCGAACTCCATGTAGCGCTCGGAGAGGCGGATGGCGGCCTTCCCGTCGGCGATCGTGTGGTGCATCTTGCTGAACAGCGCGCCACGGCCGTCGGCGAGGCCGTCGATCACGTAGAAGACCCACAGGGGTCGAGTGCGGTCGAACGGGTCCTCGTAGAGCCGGGTGCAGAGGTCCAGCAGCTCGCGGGTGGTGCCCTGGCCCGCCAGTGCGATGTGGCGGACGTGGTACTCGAGGGCGAACTCGGCGTCGGGCACCCAACGGGGCGGGGCGAGGCGGCCGAGGCCGGGTTGCACTCGCTCGCGGAGGCGGGCGGTGTCGGCGACGGCGACCGCCACCCGGCGCTTGAAGCCGTCGAAGTCGACCGGCTGGTCGAAGAGGGTCACCATGGCGCCGCTCGGGTTGAGCCACGGGTCCTTCTCCACGTTCCACATCAGCGCTTCGGCATCCGACATCTGCTGCTCGAAGCTGACTTCGCGGTGGCGTCGTTGCTCTGCCATGTCGTCCTCTCGCCTCCTGGGCGCTCCGCGCCTCCGTTCGGCTCGGTCCAAGGGAGTCTGTCGCATCGTCGGCGCCGGAGCGGCAACGATGGGGTCATGGAGCGAGCCCACAGCGGTCGATGGTTCGAGGAGCTGACGGTCGGCACCGTCATCCAACACGCGATCAGGCGAACGGTGACCGAGTCGGACAACGTCTCCTTCACCACGATGACGATGAACCCGGCCTGGTTGCACCTCGACTTCGACTACTGCGAGAACGAGACCGAGTTCGGGCAGCCCCTCGTGAACTCGTTGCTGACGCTGTCGCTGACGATCGGCATCAGCGTGCACGAGACGACTCTGGGCACGACGGTCGCCAACCTCGGCTTCCAGGAGATCGCGTTTCCCACACCCGTCTTCCACGGCGACACGCTGCGGGTGGAGAGCGAGGTCCTCGCCTCGCGCGAGTCGAAGTCCCGGCCGACGCAAGGCATCACGACCTTCGAGCACCGCGCCCACAACCAACGCGACGAGCTGGTCTGCAAGGTCGTACGAGACGCGCTGATGCTCAAGCAGCCCGCCTCGTAATCGGCGGCCGCTTCGATGATGGCCTTCGCCTGCGCCGCGGTGTGTGCTGGTCGAGCTTCCTCGATGCTTCGCGCCGACGGTGTCGGTGCTGCGCATCCGCTCGCTCGACGTGCGGCGCCAGCGTTCCTACCTGGCCGCTTCGATGATGGCCTTCGCCTGCGCCGCGAGGGGTTCATCCACCATCTGGCCGTCGAAGGCGATGGCGCCGAGGCCCTGGGCCTTCGCCTCGTCGTAGGCGATGAGCATGCGCCGGGCCCGATCGACCTCCTCGGCTGACGGGACGAAGCCCTCGTTGGCCAGCGCGACCTGCTTGGGGTGGATGCAGAGCTTGCCCCGATGGCCCATCGCCCGCGCTCTCGCGGACTCGCGGGCGAAGCGATCGTCGTCACGGAAGTCGGCGACGATCTGGTCGAGCGTCGGCACACCGGCGAGGCGCCCCGCGATGGCCACCTGGGCACGAGGCACGGCGACCTCGGCGTTGTCGGCCGTGCGCACTCCACCGAGGTCGGCGACGTAGTCCTCGGCGCCGAAGTAGGCACCGGCCGCGACCGGATGGGCGAGCAGCTCCCTCGCGTCGGCGACGCCGAGCACGGTCTCGAGCCCGAGGACGACGGCGAGGTCAGAGCGATCGGCGGCGTGCAGCGCCCGCTTGATCTCGTCGAGTTGCGCGACGGTCTCGACCTTCGGCACCACCACGCCGTCGAGCTCGGCTGCGAGCGCGTCCCGAACGTCGTCGGCGAACCAGGGCGAGGGCACGGCGTTGATGCGCACGAACAGCTGCGGGCCACTGCCCGCCAGCTCCGCGGCGACGGTGCGGGCCGTCACTCGTGCGTCCGCCTTCGCGTCGGGTGGTGTGGCGTCCTCGCAGTCGATGACGATGCCGTCCGCTCCGGTGCTCGGCCCCTTGGCGATGAGGTCGGGCCGGACCGCCGGACAGAACAGCAGCGATCGCAGACGCCCGAGCGATGTCATGGCGTCAGGCTGCCACGCCAAGGCTCCGCTTGCGGAGCCGGTGCGCAGGCTGGGTCCACGGCGGCCCCGTCGAGCGAGCGGATGCGCAGACCCACCGGAGGTGGGGCGGAGCATCGAGGAAGCGAGACCAGAGCGGGAAACGAGTTGGGGTCCCAGGCTCGGCGCCTCCTCATGCTGCGACGTACGCGCGCTTGGCGATCTCTTCGAGCATGACCTCCGTGGCACCACCACCGATCGGGAGGATCCGGGCGTCGCGACTCATCCGCTCGACGGCGGTCTCGGTCATGTAGCCGAGCCCGCCGTGGAACTGGACGCAGTCGTAGACGACCTGGTTGATCACCTCGGCGCCGAACGCCTTCACGCCCGACATCTCCTTCACGTTGTCCTCGCCCTGATCGTGGAGCCAGGCGGCGTGGTACATCGAGGCGCGCACCGCGTCGACCTTGGCCTGGTTCATCGCGAGGCGCTGACGGATGGCGCCGAGGTCGTAGAGGGTCGAGCCGAAGGCCGGACGGTTCTGCGTGTGCTCGAGGGTGATGTCGATCGCCCGCTGCGCGGCGCCGACGCCCATCCCGATGAGCACCATGCGCTCGTTCTGGAAGTTCTTCATCGTCTCGTAGAAGCCCCGGTGCTCCTGGCCGAGGAGCTGGTCGCCGTGCACCCACACGTCGTCGAGCACGAGCTCAGCGGTGTCGGAGCATCGCCAGCCGGTCTTGTTGAGCTTCTTGGCGACCGAGAAGCCCTCGGTGCCCTTGTCGACGAGGAACATCGAGATGCCGTACCGGTTCTCGGGGTCGGTCTTGGCGGCGACGATGACGAGGTCGCCGTAGACGGCGTTGGTGATGTAGGTCTTGGCGCCGTTGATGCGCCAGCCGTCGCCGTCCTTCACGGCGGTGGTGCGGATGCCGGCGACGTCGGAGCCGGCGTCGGGCTCGGTGACGCCGATCGACAGCACCGTCTCACCGGCCAGGACGCTCGGCAGGTAGCGGGCGAACTGCTCGTCGTTGCCGGAGTTGAGCAGGTGCGGGAGCGCCATGTCGGTGTGGACCAGCACGGTCACGTCGAAGCCGCCGTAGGTCGACGAGCCCAGCGCCTCGGAGAACACCGCCGAGGCGAGCATGCCCATACCCAGGCCTCCCTGTTCCTCCGGGACCCGGAGCGAGAACATCCCGAGGGCACCCATCTGCTGGAGGATGTCGCGCGGCACCATGCCGGCCTCTTCCCAGGCGTCGCCGTGGGGGGCGACCTCCTTGGCGACGAACTCGACCGTCTGGTCGTAGATCGCCTGCAGCTCGTCGGTCATGTAGGCGTTGCGGTGGGTCACGAGGACGACTCCTGGTCGGGGGAGGACGCGGTCTGGAAGGTCACGAGGATCTGGTCGGAGGCGAGCTGATCGCCGACGGCCACACGGACCTCGTCGACGGTGCCCGCGCCGGCGGCGGCGAGGGAATGCAGCATCTTCATCGCCTCGATGACGACGACGACCTGGCCGGCGTTGACCTCGTCACCGGGGGCGACGCTCACCTCGGTCACGACGGCCGGGAACGGTGCGGCGATGGCGCCGGCGTGGCCGTGTCCGGCGTCGGCCGACGGGGCCCAGTGCTCCTGGCGGCGCAGCACGGTGAAGGTGTGGGTCTGCCCGGCGGCGTTGACCGACACCCGGCGAGCATCGAGGTCGACGACGACCGGCACTCGGCGGACGACCCCGTCGTCGTCGAGGACGAGGCGGCCCTCGGCGAGCTCGGCGATACCGATCGGCTCGATCTCGTGGGTCTCGCCGGTGCGGTCGCAGAGGGCCACGAGACGGGTGGGCCGATGGGGGGTGGCGCGGAAGGTGCCGAGCGAACCCCACGGGCCGGCCTCACGTCCTGTGGCCTGCGCCGTGGTCCACGCCAGCGCGGCCAGGCGAGCGGGCTCGGCGAGATCGGCTGCGCCCGGCAGGTCGGCCTCGTCGAGGAAGCGGGTGGTGACGCGGCCGTCGACGATCGGCTGTTGCTCGACGAGCCAGCGGTGGAAGCCGGTGTTGGTGACGACCCCACCGAGCACGAGTTGGTCGAGAGCCGTGGCGAGGCGTCGACGGGCGCTGTCGCGGTCGGCGCCGGCGACGATCAGCTTGGCGACCATCGGGTCGTAGTGCGGGGTGATCTCCGATCCGGCGACCACACCGGCGTCCCAGCGGACCCCGGCGGGCACGACGACATCGGCCACGGTGCCGATCTGGGGGACGAATCCCGCGGCGGCGTCCTCGGCGTTGATGCGGGCCTCGAACGCGTGGCCGGTCCAGGTGACCTCGTCCTGCGCGATCGGCAGCGGCTCGCCCGAGGCCACCCGGAGCTGGAGCTCGACGAGGTCGAGCCCCGTGACCTCTTCGGTGACGGGGTGCTCGACCTGGAGGCGGGTGTTCATCTCGAGGAAGAAGTGGTCGCCCGTCTCGTCATCGACGACGAACTCGACCGTGCCGGTGGAGTCGTAGGCCATGGCCGTGGCGAGCGAGACAGCGGCGTCGTGCAGGCCGCGGCGAGTGGCGTCCGGGAGGTTCGGCGCCGGGGCCTCCTCCAAGACCTTCTGATAGCGGCGCTGTACCGAGCACTCGCGGGTGCCGAGGTGGATGACGCCGCCGTGGCGGTCGCCGACGATCTGCACCTCGACGTGACGGGGGCGCTGGACGTAGCGCTCGACGATCATCGCGCCGTCGCCGAAGGACCGTTCGGCCTCGCTGGTCGCCTCGGCGAGCGCGGCGTCGAACTCGGCTGGGTCGTTGACGATCCGGATGCCCTTGCCGCCACCACCGGCGGCGGCCTTCACCAGCACCGGGTAGCCGATGCGCTCGGCCGCGGCGACGAGGTCGGCCGGGTCCTGCGACTCGTCGTAGCCGGGGATGATCGGCACGCCGGCGTCGGTGGCGATGCGCCGGGCCTCGATCTTGGAGCCCATCCGCTCGATCGCCTCGGGGTGCGGTCCGACCCAGATCAGCCCGGCGTCGACGACGGCACGAGCGAACGGCGCGTTCTCGGAGAGGAAGCCGTAGCCGGGGTGGACGGCGGTGGCGCCGGTCCGTGCGGCGGCGTCGAGCAGCGCGTCGGCCGACAGGTAAGACGACGACAGGTCGGCCGGACCGATGCGGGTGGCGACGGTGGCCTCGGCGACGAACGGCGCGCCGGCGTCGGGATCGGCGTGCACGGCGACGGTCTCGTGACCGAGGCGATGGGCCGTGCGGATGACGCGGCGGGCGATCTCGCCCCGGTTGGCGATGAGGATCCGCATCGTCGTCACATCCGGTAGACGAGGCCGCGGCCGGGGGCGGGCTCGTCCTGTCGGGCCGCGAGTCCCAGGCACAGGCCCAGGGCGTCGCGGGTGTGGATCGGGTCGATGAGACCGTCGTCCCACAGTCGTGACGTCGCGTAGTACGGGTCGGACTGGCGCTCGTACTGGTCGGCGACCTCGGCCCGCAACGCCGCCACCTGCTCGTCGGTGGTCTGGGCGCCCTTCATGCCGGCGAGGCGGATGTCGACCAGCACCGTCTGCGCGGTCTCAGCGGACATCGTGGCGATTCGCGAGTTGGGCCAGGCGAAGAGGAAGCGGGGTCGGAAACCGCGGCCGCACATGCCGTAGTTGCCGGCGCCGTAGGAGCCGCCGATGAGCACCGTGTACTTGGGCACGGTGGCGTTGGCGACGGCAGCGACCATCTTCGCCCCGTTCTTCGCGATCCCGCCGGCCTCGGAGTCGCGCCCGACCATGTAGCCCGAGGTGTTCTGCAGGAACAGCAGTGGGATGCGGCGCTGCTCGCACAGCTCGATGAAGTGCGTGGCCTTGAGCGCCGCCTCGCTGAAGATGATGCCGTTGTTGGCGATGATGCCGACCTGGTGGCCCCAGATCCGAGCGAAGCCGGTGACGATCGACGTGCCCCATTCGGGCTTGAACGGCGAGAAGCGCGAGCCGTCGACGAGCCGGGCGATGATCTCGGTGGCGTCGAAGGGGATGCGGTCGTCGGCGCTGACGATGCCGTACAGCTCCGCCGGGTCGTAGGCCGGCGGCTCGGGCTCCGCCCAGTCGGCCCACGGCTGGCGCTCGTCGACGCGGCGCTGGTTGTGCGCCTCGCAGAGCTCGCGGAGCTTGCCGTAGGCCTCCTGCTCGGTGTCGGCCAGGAAGTCGCTCACCCCCGACTCGCGGGTGTGGAGCTCGGCGCCGCCCAGGTCGTCGGGCTCGATGATCTCGCCGAGCGCCGCCTTCACGATCGGGGGCCCGCCCAGGAAGATCCGGCCGATGCCCTCGACCATGATCACCTCGTCGCTGAGCGCCGGGACGTAGGCGCCGCCGGCCGTGCAGCCGCCGAGGACGACCGACACCTGCGGCAGCCCCTGGGCCGACAGCCGCGCCTGGCGATAGAAGCTGCCGCCGAAGTGGTCCTTGTCGGGGAAGATGTCGTCCTGCAACGGCAGGAATGCCCCGCCGGAGTCGACGAGGTAGATCACGCCGAGGTCGTTCTCCTCGGCGATCTCCTGGGCCCGCACGTGCTGCTTGATCGCCACCGGCACGAGCGAGCCGCCCTTCACCGTGGCGTCGTTGGCGATGAACACGTACGGCACGCCGTGGACGAGCCCGATGCCGGTGACCATCCCGGCGCCGGGGACCTCGTCGTCGTACTGGCCGTATCCGCTGAGCGTCGACAGCTCGAGGAACGGCGTGCCGCCGTCGATCACGTGGTCGATGCGATCCCGCACCATGACCTTGCCCCGGCCGAGGTGTCGCTCGATGCTGCGCTCCCGGCCCGGTCCGCCGTCGATGGCCCACTGCTGGCGCTCCCGCAGTGTCTCCACGAGCTCGGTGTAGGCGGCGGCGTTGGCGGCGAAGGCAGCCGACCCGGTGTCGATCCGACTCTCGATGCGGTTCACGACGCGACCCCCGCCCAGGTCTGCCCGGTGATCGCCTCGGCGAGGTCGTCGAGGGTCTGGCGGCCGTCGGGATCGAACCACTCGACGGTGGAGTTCATGGCGCCGAACAGGACCAGGCGCACGGTGCCGACCGACAGGTCGGGGCGGAGCGTGCCATCGGTGATCAGTCCTCCGAGGAGATCGGTCCAGAGGGCCTCGTAGGCGTCGCGGCGCTCGATCGCCGCTGCTCGGACCGAAGGGGGAGCGGTGTGGAAGGCGGTCACGTGCGCGGCCGTGTAGGGCCCGTGCTCGAAGAGCGAGGCGAGGTGGGCCCGGACGTGGTTGCGCAACGTCGTGCGGGCGTCGAGCTCGGCGCTCTCCTCGGCGGCGTCGGCGAAGGCGGCCTCCATCACGTCGATGCCGAGGGCGAGGACGTCCTCGAACAGCTCGTCCTTCGAGTTGTAGTGGTAGTAGACCGACCCGGCCTTGATCCCTGCCGCCGTGGCGATCTGTCGCATGGTCGTCGCCGCGTAGCCCCGGTCGACGAACAGGTGGGCGGCCTCGTCGAGGATCCGCTGCCGCCCGTCGTTCGCCGTGGCGAGGCGAGCGTTGGCACCGGCGGCGTCGAGCACGTCCGTGAACGTACCTAACGAACGTTAGACAGGCAAGCTCAAGCTATCGCTCGCCACGAGATCCGTGCCTCCTTGTCGCTCGTCCGAGTGGCAACCCACACGCAGGGCTCGTCCGCGATCGAGGCCTCGGTCATCGCGAACGTCGACGGGCCAAGGGACCAGTACTCGAAGTCGAGTTGGCGCCGGTTGATTTCCAACCCGCCGATCACTCGGATCCGTTGGATGCTGCAGCGAACGTCGTCGATCTCGACCTCGAGACCCATCTCCGATGTATCGCTGACGAGCACGTAGTGGCTCGGCTCTTCTTCGTCTCGCGCCTCCCAGAGGGTCTTGGAGAAGTCCTCCGTCTTCGCCATCGCCGCCCGATAGACGACTTCTCCGAGAGTTGCGATTTCGTTGCCGGTCACGGCGTTGAACACCGCTGCGTTGCTCGGCATCTTGAGCGACTCGGAGCCGAAGGTCTCTGAGTGCATCTCGACTTCGACCGTGTCCACCAAGCTCCGAACGAGTTGGAACGTCAACTCGGGGGAGACGAACCGGATCTGGGGTTCTTCGGTCACGTCCTTCTGCTTCGGCGTGAGAGCCTCGACCTGCCCGCCCTGCCGAGCGACCTTCTCAAGGGCTGCCGGGGAGAAGCCCGACCAACTGACCAGCACGAGTCTGTTCGTCGGCATCCGAGCGTGCTTGCTGAGCATTGCTTCGACCCACGTCACGGACGCACGCCGCGCCCAGGCGATGACCTCAATCGAGATCGTGATGGGGTCATCGCCGACCGTGTACTCGACGACGACGTCGACCTCGCGGGCCTTTCCCGAGTCCCCGTCTAGGAGGAGCTTGGACTCCGTCACGATTGCGCCCGCCGACGCGAGGTGCTCCTTCACGTAGTAGACGACCGCCTGCTGCTTGTTTGATCTCGCCGGCATCGGCTCTACGGGTCGTCGAGCACAGCTCGGGCGACTTCCTCGATGAGGTACTGAGTCGCTGGCCGCAGCGGTTGTGCCGGGTAGGTCGCAGCGACGTCGTCGAGTGCCTCAGCGGCCGATGTGTAGCCGCAGAGCGGGAAGAGGATGAGCAGGTCTTCTTCGTCGGCTTCGCGGGCAGCGAGAGCCTTGAGCGCGAACAGGTACTGCGGCGAGGCGACTCGTACGGTGAGGCCAGGCCGTTCGTATGAGACCGTCGCAGCGGAATCGACGCCAGGGAGGAAGCTCTTGACGCCATCGTTGAGCCAGCCTGCTGGGAGGTCGAGCGGCGATTCCGCCGCAACTTCGTCGGCGAGCTGGTAGACGATCGCCTTGGGCTCGAAGACCGCGTCGAGGTCCTTTGTCGCTCGGATCGTGCTGTAGGCGATCGCCATCGCCGCACCGCCGACCACGAAGAGCTCCGCTCTGATCTCCTGGTCTGCGCACTTCCGAGCGAGTGCGTCGAAGAGCTGGAGGAAGTCCTTGCGCCCGAGATCGACGCTCATACGTTGACGAGCGAATCGCGACCGATGAACACGCCGTGCGCAGAGATCGTCGGTGGGGTCTGAACGAACGCCGTCGCATGCAACGACGGGAACCGGGTGACGAACCACCAGGTGTCGAGCGAACGCTCGGGCTCGCGGACCCATGGCGGTACCGGCAGACCCAACCGGAAGGCGATGTCCTCGACCACGCCGGCGATGAGCGCATCCCACCGCTCATCGCCGGTGCCGGCGGGCACATCGTCGACGAGGGCTGACGGGTCATCGGCTCGGTCTGCGTCCGCGACGAACTGCCGGACCCACCGGAGCATCTGCCCTTGCGTCTCGGCGCGCTGGAGACCGCCGGCGACGAGCTTGGCGAGCGAAGCTGCGGTCAGGGGCATACTGCAACGGTAGGCGCATGGCAGGTCCCTTGGTGCGGAGACGGTGCAAGCGAGGGCACGGCTGGGTGAGCGACGCTGCCCTTCCTCGGCGCGCCTCGCTCGGTCGGAGCGAGCGATGGCGATGGCGAAACGGCGGAAGTCGGACCGAAGTGCCCTGTGCCGGTGGCGGAGTGGTCCGTAGCGTCGAGTCCGAGGTCGTGAAGGGGGTCCGCGATGCGCAACGAGGACAGCAGGGGGGTGGCGTCCGGCCCGACTGCCCCGCCCACCGATGGGCGTCGTCGGTCCATCCTCTGGTGGAACGAACCGGCCGACTCCGACGCCGGGCGAAGCATGCTGGTCATGGTCGGGCTGTGGCTGGCGGTCATGCTCGTCATGATCGTCCTGCTCTTGGTCCTGGTCTGAGTCCGGCGAGCGCCCGTCCGGCGTTCGCCGTTCTGGTCCGACTGCTCGACGCCGCGGTGCCGAGGTGCTGACCGGCAGCCCGCCGGAGCGCTGCTCGGCAGCGAAGGGCGCAGTCGTCAGTGGGTTGCCGGCGACCGGCCGAGGAGGCTGACGGCGAGGGCGAGCGTCGTCGCGGTGGCGCCGATCGAGACGGTGTTGGTGATGATCAGCAGCCGATTCGAGATCGAGACGCCGTAGGCGAGGTAGAGGCCGAACCCGACGAGCAGGACGGCGAGGTACGGAATCGAGACGTCGCCCGAGGATCGGCGACGCCACATCTTCCGCGCCTGCAGCAGGGGAGCGAGGGACATGAGCACGCCGTAGACGGTCGCGAGCTGTTCGATCGAGGGCATGGGGAGACTTCCTGGTGAGATGGCTGGACGGACGTGCGGGTCTCCAGGCGTGGAGACGTCGGGACGTCGGTCAGCTACCGGAAGTCGCTGCGGGCGCGGTCGTCGCCGTACAGGGGGCTCGGGGCGAACCGAGGTGACACGAGAGCGAACGAGCGCACGAAGATCACGGTACCGGCGCCGGCCGGGGCCGCGTCAGCGCGGCAGCAGCGAGGCGAAGTCGACGTGCTCGTTGTGGGCGAGTCTGGCGGCGACGATGCCGTCAGGACGCACGAGGACGTCCTCGCCTGAGGCGTAGAGGTCACCGACCACCGTCTCGGGGAGCTGCTCGGTGCGAATCGGGAAGCCGGCGGCTCGACGCTCACGGGCGCGGGCGGACCGGTCGCTTGGTGAGCCAGCGGTCGCGAGCAGCACGTACTCGGCGCCGAAGTGGTCGAGGACCGACACGGTTCGGGTTGCGTCGAGCCAGACGTGCGGGGCACGTCGCCCGGCTCGCACACAGGGCACGAAGTCGACGAGGTCGTTCTCGACCTCCGGTCCCCGTTCGGTCTCGGCGACGCACAGCGAGGAGTCGTACTCCGGCGCCAGGATGAGGCCCTCGAAGTTGCCGTACTGCCGGAGTCGGTGAGCGGCCTCGTCGACGTCACCGCCGGTGAGGTAGGTCCGATAGAGGTCGCCGGCGAGGCGGGCGTTCTCGACGCTGGTGTTTCGGGTGCGGTCGGCCTGCGGTCGCCGTTCGGTCTCGTAGGTCTCCAGGAGGCCGTCCGCAGCGAGACCCCGGAGGACGAACGCCAGCTTCCAGACGAGGTTGTGGATGCCGTGGTAGCCGAGGTTCATCCCGAGGCCGCCGGTCGGATACAGCATGTGCGCCGCATCCCCGGCGAGGACGACCCGGCCCCGCCGGAAGTCGTCCGACAGCCGGGCCTCCGGGGTCCACGGGGCGATGCTCTCGACGTCGATCTCCAACTCGCCGTCGGTGTCGCCGATGGCGCTGCGGATCCACTCGACGCAATCGGCCTCGGTGACGTCCGCCGCAGCGATCGGCGGCGTGAACGTCGTGCACTGCGCTCGCCACCGCGTCACACCGTCCATCGGTTGGAAGAGCCCGTACCCGCGCTCGTGCATGACGAAGAGGAGCGCACCGGTCCGGTCGCCGACCCAGCGGGACATGTCGGCGTGGTAGAGCACATCCTGGATCGACCCGGACTGCGTGAAGCCGACGTCGAGGTCACCGCCGAGCAGCGTCCTCACGCTGCTGCTCCGCCCATCGGCGCCGATCACGTAGTCGGCGGTCACCTCCATCTCGTCGCCGGATGCGAGGTCGCGAAGCGTCGCCCGACAGGCCTCGTCGTCGTGGCCGATGGCGATCAGCTCGGTCCCGAACCGCACGCTCGCCGTGTCGTAGGAGCGGGCCGCCTCGAGCATGATCGGCTCGACGAGGTCCTGCGCGCTCATGATCGGCACGGTCGGGCTCCAGTCCCGGGGTTCGCAGTCGTAGCTGGCGGTCGGCAGCCGGTGGATCTCCGGCTCGGACAGGCTCCGCGAGTACCGGACGCTGTCGACCCACTCCCGGGGCAGGCCGGTGGCGAGCACCTCGTCGGCGAGGCCCATCTGCCGCAGGATCTCGGTCGTCCGCACGTCGATGAACCGTGCCCGGGGGTGGGTCGAGGTCGTCGGCCGTTGGTTGACGAGCAACGACTCGATCCCGAACTGCGAGAGCAGGACGGAAGCGGTGAGCCCGATCGGCCCACCCCCGACGATCAGGACGGGAACGTGCACGGGCCCGATGCTGCCTCAGGCGTCGAGGCGGTGCAGGATGCTCGTGGCGAGCTTGCCGAGGCCGAGGCCGACGAGCACGCCGCCGATGACGTCGGAGGCGTGGTGGATGCCGACCCATGCCCGGGTCGAGGCGACAGCGGCGGCCAGCACGTACCACACCGGTCGCAGGCCGGGCCGCCGCCTTGTCAGCAAGGCCGCCGCGGTGAACGCCGACGTGGCATGTCCGCTCGGGAAGCTCGACGTCTTGGGCTGGCGAAGCTGGTGGGCGTGGTCACGGCCCTCCGGCCGGGGGCGACGGAAGGCCGACTTCACCGGACCGTTGACCAGCGCTGACTCGATCCCCAGCACGACGGACTGCTCGGTGATCGCTCTCCGGCCGCCACCACCGGGCAGTGAGGCCGAGATCGTGCCGAGCACGTGCCACAGGATCGAGTGGTTGGCTGCCTCGGACAGGGCGTAGGCGACCCGGTCGGCGGGGCCACCCCGGACACGATCGAGCGCCCGATCGACCGCCTCGTCGAACGGGTCGGCGACGGCGACGAGCTCGCCGAGACTCACTCCGGGCGAACGGCGTCGGGGTTGGCGGCCGAGATGGCCCAGGCGGCGCCGGGGTCACCCTCGAACGCCGGGCAGTACGCCTGGAACGAGCACCAGTCGCACAGGCGGCTCTGCTTGGGTCGGAAGTCGGCCCGATCGCACGCCCGCTCGATGGCCTGCCACAGCGCACCGACCTTGATGTCGAGTCCCCGCACGTGTCGGTCGGTCGGCTCGGTCGAGATGGCGACCGGGTCCTTCAGGTAGAGCAGCTGGATCTTCGACGGACGCACCCCGAAGACCTGCTCGACCATGGCGGCGTAGACGGTGACGCCGAGCATCCGCTGCTGCTCGCTGAACTGCGACGGCGAGCGGCCCGTCTTGTAGTCGGTGACGACCAGCGACCCGTCGGGCGCGAGATCGAGCCGGTCGATCACGCCCCGGACGCGGGCCCCGCCGATCTGCGCTTCGAGCCGCAGCTCGAGCCCGACGGCGGTGATGGTGTCGGGCTCTTCGAGGGCGAAGTACCGGGCGACGAGGTCGGCCGCCCGGTCACGCACCTCGGTGATGTCCTCGGCGCCGAGGTCGAGGGCGGCACCGTCCTCGGTCGAGCGCATCTCATCGATGGCGGCGTCGAGGTCGATCATCGCGGCATCGAGGGACCTGCTCCCGGTCTCGCGCAGGAAGAGCCGCTCCAGCGCAGCGTGGACGAGTGTGCCCATCGCCGCGGCGGGGGAGGGCGGTTCGGGCAGCTTGTCGATCGACGAGTACCGGAACGCCAGCCCGCAGTCCTTGAACGAGGAGATGCGCGACGGCGACAGCCCGGTGGGCACGGGGAGGCTGCTGGGCAGCTCCACGACGGGGTCGACGACAGCGGTCACAGCACTGACACTACGCCCGGGCTGTGGCGCCCGCGCGGAGGGCGCGCCCGCCGAGAGCACCTCACTCGACGGCAGCCGCGACGGCCGTCCCGACGGCTGCCCCGTCCTCCATCGGAGCGAGGTGGGTGAGCTCGTCGAAGTGCACCACGGTCGCTCCGGGGATGAGCGGAGCCACCATCGGCACGAGCTCGGCCGGGCGGCCACCGTCGCCGCTCATCCCGAGCGTGATCGTCGGGCCGGTCAGCTCGCCGAGGCGTGCGAAGGCACCGTTGTCGTGCGTCTCGTACACGCGTGCCTCGGTCTCGCCCCGGCACTTGATGTGGACCGTGCCGTCCGGGAGATCCCGAAAACCGTGGTCGACGTAGGCCCGCAAGCCCTCGGTCGAGCACTGCTGGAACGGCGGACGGCCCTCGTAGTTCTCGAAGGCCTCGTCACGGGATGCGAAGACCTCCCGCCGCTTGCGGGCGCCACCGACCATCGGACTCGTCGTTCCGGGCGGGGGCGGAGGGAACAGGATCGGCTCGAAGAGGAACGCCGACCGAACCGTGCCGGGACGAGTCAGCTCGGCGAGCACGATCGAGGCACCGCCCATCGACCAGCCGGCGCACCGGATCGGCGCGAGGTCGAGGGCGTCGATGACGGCGAGGACGTCGTGACCGAAGCCGGCCCAGTCCACGTCGAACCCGTCGGGGACCTGGCTGTCGCCGTGGCCACGGAGGTCGACGGCGAGCACCCGGTACCGATCGGTGAGGTGGGCGGCAGTGGGATCCCAACACCGGCCGTGGAAGCCGGTGGCGTGGCAGAGCAGCAGTGGAGGGCCGTCACCGCCGAGCTCGTGGACCGCGACCCGGACGTCGTCGGTGGAGGGGATGAGGTGGGGGGCCGTCACCCGCCGAGTGGTACCACGACCTCGGTGCCGATGGCGACTGCGGTCGGGTCGAGCCCGGGGTTCGCGTCGAGCAACGCATCGAGGTCGGTGCCGTACTCGAGCGCCAGGTCGTAGAGGAGGTCGCCGGCCTCGACGACGTGGACGACCGATCCCTCGGGTACGGCTGCCTCTGCGGTCAGCACGATCGAGGCCTCGAGGACCTCGGTGACGTCGGGCAGCGTCGAGGTGGTCGCCGGAACGGTCGTCGGGATCGGGGTGTCGCCCAGGTCGTAGCGCGGCGCGTTGGAGCAGCCGATCAGGACGAGGGCGAGGGCAGCGAGGCCGGCGGAAGGCCTGACGAGCCGTCGTGACATTGCGGTCACGTTACCGCCGTCGACACCCAAACGCGCGAATCCCCAGCGCCTGATTGTGTGACCGTTGCTGCACCGGCCGTGGGGCGGTGCAGGTCAACGAGTCAGTCGTCGGCCGCGTCCCGGTCGAGGCGCAAGGCGGCGGAGTTCATGCAGTACCGCTCGCCCGTGGGCTGTGGCCCATCGGGGAAGACGTGGCCGAGATGGGCGCCGCACGAACCGCAGACCGTCTCGGTGCGGATCATGCCGTGGCTCATGTCGGTGTGGTTCTCGATCACGTCGTCGGAGATCGGCTGGTAGAAGCTCGGCCAACCGCTGCCGGACTCGTACTTGGTGTCCGACGTGAAGAGCGGTTCGCCGCAGACCACGCAGACGTAGGTGCCGGGGTCCTTGGTGTCCCAGTACTCGCCGGTGAAGGCCCGCTCGGTGCCGGCCTCCTGGGTGACGTGGTACTGCATCGGGGTCAGGCGCTGGCGCAGCTCGGCCTGGCGCTCGGACGTGTCGTCGTATGCCTCAGCCATGGTCTCGATCCTACCGGCGTGGTGTCGACCAGGGCCGTGGGACCGGGCAGACTCCGGGGGTGCGTCGCCAGCTGCTCGCCGTCGTCGTCCTCTCGATCTCGTTGTTCCTCGCCGCGCCGTCGGCGGGTGCCACAGACTCGACGCTGCCCGAGGCGCCCGAGGGCGTGAACTCGATCATCGGTCCGCAGCCCGGCCAGGGCGTCGAGCCCCAGGAGTCCGGCGACCGGGGCGGCGCGGCGCAGATCGCCACCTTCCTGCTGATCATTGGCGGGCTCGGGCTCATGGGCACGCTCGTGGTGCGGGACATGCGCAAGGGCAGGGAGCGCCGTACCGCGCGCTGAGGCTCAGCAGCCGGTGGCGTCGCGAAGGACCTGGCACGCTTCTGCCATTCGAGCAGGGCCCAGCTGGGCAACGGGTCGCCGGAACGACTCCCGCGTGAGCGTGTGGATGTTGTCGAAGTTGACGACACAGTCGCTGGGAACTCCATCGGCTGCTGTCGTGAGCTCCAACTCCGAGACCAGGCCTCGAACGGTGCGAGTCAGCCCAGCGACGACCACTGATCCGATGCGGTCGGCTACGGGGTCTCGGGTGAGCACGAGGACCGGCCGGTCACCTCCTGGCGTCTCGGCGAACCAGATCTCACCTCGTTGCATCGACGTCCCAGTCCGCCCAGTCCTCTGCTGGACCCCAGTCCGCAACTGCGCCCAACGACGACTCCGCCTCGGTCAGCGGCGATGCTTCCCAGGCGGTGATCTCCCCCTCAGCAGCGAGGCGAACCAGGTGGCGGTGCAGGGCCTCTCGGAGCAGCTCTGACCGGTCGATGCCAAGACGCTCGGCCCACTGGCTCGCCAGGGCCGCCTCGGTATCGTCGACGCGAAAGCTCATCATCGTCATACGATCGTATCGTAGCGTATGACGCCCGCTCGCTGAGGCTCAGCTCGCGGCCTTGGGCTCCTTCGGGAGGCCGAGCAGGCGCTCGCCGATGATGTTGCGCTGGATCTGGCTGCTGCCACCGGCGATCCGCCCGCCGGGCGCGGCGAGGAGGCCAGCGGTGGCCGGGCCGTCGAGCATCGCCTCGGCGCCGGCGAGGTCGGCCCGTAGCTCCGCCTGGTGGAAGCCGAGCTCGGTGATGCCCAGCTTCAGCAGCGACGAGGCGGTCGAGGCGCCCGAGGCCTGCCGCTCGGCGACGTACTTGTAGGTCGTCCCACGGGACAGGAGCGAGGCGAGTCGCTCACGATCGACGCCGCCGAGGTCACCGCCCATCCCGGCGAGGGAGGCGAGGCGACGCTCCAGCCCGATGATCGACGCGCCGATCGAGCCCCGCTCGTCGGTCAGCACCGACATCGCGACCCCCCAGCCGCCGTGGAGGGGGCCGAGGAGCGCGTCGCCGGGGATGTGCGCCTCGCTGAAGAAGACCTCGTCGAACTCGGCGTCGCCGGTCATCTGGCGCAGCGGCCTGGGCTCGATGCCCTCGTTCTCCATCTCGATGCAGAAGAAGGAGATGCCGGCGTGCTTGGCGGCGTCGGGGTCGGTCCGGGCCATGAGGATGCCGAGCTCGCTGACCCGCCCGGCGCTCGTCCAGACCTTCTGGCCGTCGACCACCCAGCCGTCGCCGTCGGCCACGGCCTTGGTCGAGAGGCTCGCCAGATCTGACCCGGCGCCGGGCTCGGAGAACAGCTGGCACCACACGACCTCACCGGCCAGCGTCGGCGGGATCCAGCGCTGCTGCTGCTCGGGCGTGCCGAAGCGAAGGATCGAACCGACCGCGAGGACGTGGCCAACCATGTTCAGGAACGGCGGCACCGAGGCGAGCGCGCACTCCTCGAGCCAGATCGCCTGGTGCTCTGGCGTGAGCCCTCGGCCGCCGAGCTCGGCCGGGCGATGGATGCCGGCGAGACCGTGTTCGGCCAGCGTCCGTTGCCAGGCGACGCCCTCGTCCCGGAGCCACGGCGGCATGATCGCCCCGTAGTCGCGGGGCGCGTCGCCGGCGTGCGCGTCGAGGAAGCGGCGGGCCTCGGTGCGGAACTCGTCGAGGGTCGGTGCGCTCATGGGCCCGACCCTATGCGGTCGTGCCCGGCCGGGTTCAGGCCGTGGTGGCCGACTCCACGGGCAGGTACGGCTGCTCCTCGGTGGGGAGCCGGGTGAGGATCTCGGCGCCGCCGTCGAGGACGAGCACGGTGTGCTCGAACTGCGCGGTGCGCTGGAGGTCCTCGGTCACGGCGGTCCAACCGTCGTCCCACATCAGGCCGCGATGGGAGCCGACGGTGATCATCGGCTCGATCGTGAAGGTCATCCCCGTCTCCAGCACGGTGTTGGCCCGGGGGTCGTAGTAGTGGGGGATGCTCGGCGCCATGTGGAAGGTCTCGCCGATGCCGTGACCGATGAAGTCACGCACGACCCCGAAGCCGGCCTTCTCGGCGACGGTCTGGATGGCGCGGCCGATGTCGTTGACCTTCGCCCCGGCCTGCACGACCCCGATGCCGGCGTACATCGACTCGCGGGTCACGTCCACGAGGCGTCGGCTGCGCTCGTCGACCTCGCCCACCAGGAACGTCTCGGAATGATCGCCGTGGACGCCGTCGAGGTAGACGGTGACGTCGCAGTTGACGATGTCGCCGTCCTCGAGCGGACGGCTGTCGGGGATCCCGTGGCAGATGACCTCGTTGACCGAGGTGCAGATCGCCTTCGGGTAGTTCGGGTGGCCCGTGTAGTTGAGCGGGCTCGGGTACGCACCGGCCTCGACGGTCATCTCGTGGGCGATGCGGTCGAGGGTCTCGGTGGTGACGCCGGGAGCGACCTCCTCGGAGAGCCGCAGCACGACCTGGCGGGCGAGCGTGCCCGCGGCGCGCATGCGCTCGATGACCTCGGGGGTCTTGACCGGCTCGCCGATGACCGGACCGGGTCGACCCGTGATGGCGTACTCGGGGCGCTTGATGCCGCTCGGCACCGTGCGCATGGGGGTGACGAGGCCGGGCCGGACCGGGTTGGCCGGCGGCTCGAACCGGAGACGACGCTTCTTCCGCTTGGCCATGAGGCAAGGTTATCGGCGAGGCGGTGCTCCGGGCCCAGCGGGCCTGCTCAGCCTCGTCCCGACTCCTGCTGCTCGCCGCTCGGGTCGCTCGGCGGCAGCGTGGTGGTCGTCGTGGTCGTGGTGGTCGTCGTCTCCTCGACCGCGGCCTCGTCCTCGGGCTCGGGGAGCTCGGCCCCGGGTGGGACCGCGGCGATGGCCACGGCCTGCTCGGCGCTGGCGGCGACCTCGAAGTCGACGGCGTCACCGAAGGGCCAGACCCGGCCGTCGTCGGTGAGGATCCAGTAGCCCTCGCCGGTCGCCGACGGCGCGATGGCCACGGCCTGCCGGTCGAGGCAGTGGCCGGACGCCTGCACCGAGCCGTGCCACTCGACGTCGCCGAACGGGTAGATCCCGCCAGCGCGGGTCAGGATCCAGTACCCGCCGCCATCGGGAGCGACAGCGACGGCGACGACCGAGGCGTCGACCCCGATGCCCGGCAGCGAGCCGAAGAACTCAGCGTCGCCGAAGGCGAAGATCCCGCCGTCGCGGGCGACGAGGAGGTAGCCGTCACCGGTGGCCGTCGGGACCATGCCGACCACGGGCTCGTTGAGGCGCGTGCCGCCCATCGACCCGAAGAACTCGGTCTCGCCGAAGGCGAAGATGCCGCCGTCCGCCGCGACGAGCCAGTAGCCGTCGCCCTCGGGCAGCGCGGCCATGCCCATCACCGGCTCGTTGAGCACCAGGCTGCCGGTGGAGCCGTGGAACGCGGCGTCGCCGAAGCTGAAGATGCCGCCGTCCGCCGCGACCATCCAGTACCCCAGCCCGGTGCGGGTGGGCGTCATGCCGAGGACGTCCTCGTTGAGCTCCAGCTCGTCGAGCCCGCCGATCTCGGGTGCGGCACCGTGGGGCGTCACCACGCCGGCGGCGTCGGCCGTCCAGTACCCGAGGCCCGAGGCGTCATCCGGCTCCCAGTCGGGGTTCGAGCTCCACGTGCACCGATCACCGACCGGCAGGTCGAGCGACGTCTGCAGCGAGGGGAACGGGTTGAGGCGGGTGCCGTCGGGACGTCGGATCTCGAAGTGGAGGTGCGGCGGGGTCGTCTCGGCGTTGCCGGAGTCGCCGTTGTACCCGACGACGTCACCGGCCTCGACCCGGGCGCCCACCTCGATCTCGAGTGGGGCGATCAGCTCACGCTCGTTCGCTCCGTCGTCGGTGCCGGGCGTGTCGTTGTTGAGGTGGACGTAGACGTACTCCCAGCCGTCGTCGTCCACCAGCACGACGAAGTTGCCCGAGAGACCGCCCCCGTCGTAGCCGAGCCGATCGACGACGGCGTCCCGGACGGCCAGCAGTGGGACGTGCTTGTCGGTGAAGATGTCGACGCCCTGGTGCAGGCGAGTACCGCCGCCCCGCGGCGCGAGGAAGTCGGCGGAGTACCAGTACTCGTCGCCCTCGATGGGGAAGACGTCGAGCGCGCGGACCTCGACGACCTCCTGGGCGTCGACCGACGGCGGGCCGGCGAAGGCGAGGGGGAGCGCTCCGAGGAGCACCGAGCCGACCACCAAGAGCGCACGCACCGACCCCAGGATGGCAAACGTCGCCGACGCGGTGTCGGCAATCCGTCACCGTTGGTGGCTACCCGGAGCCGCCTCCGGCCTCGCCGCTCGGATTGCCCGGGGCCGGGTCCTCGGTGTCACCGTCGGGCATCGGGTCGCCCGGGTCGCCCTCGGACGACGGTTCCCCCACGTGACGGATGGCGAGGTCGACGGCGCCGACGCCGTCGCCGAGCTCCACGGCGTCGAGCCCGAGCGCGTCACCGAAGGAGAACAGCTGCCCGTCGGCCGCCAGCACCCAGTAGCCGTCGCCGGTGTCGGAGACACGGAGCGAGACGGCCGTCGGTTCGTCGCAGAGCGCGAGCCCGGGGATCGAACCGTGGAACGGCACGCCGTAGGAGAAGACGCCGCCGTCGGCCGCGTAGAGCCAGTAGCCGGTGCCCTCGGGGTGCACGCCCATCGAGATGATCGGGGCGGCGAGGTCGAGCGAGCCGGTCGAGCCCTGGAACTCGGCATCGCCGAAGGTGAAGACGCCGCCGTCGGCGGCGACGAGGAAGTAGCCGTCGCCCGTGGCGGTCGAGCCCATCGAGATGACGGGGGCGTTGAGCGTCGTGGCGCCCATCGAGCCGTGGAAGGTGGAGTCACCGAAGCTGAAGACGCCGCCGTCGTCGGCCACCAGCCAGTACCCGCCGGCGTTCGGATGTGCCTCGAGGCCGAGGACGGGCCCGTTGAGCTCGACGCCGGACATGTCGCCGTGCTCCTCGGCATCACCGAACGGGTGCACGACCCCGTCGGCATCGACGATCCAGTAGCCCTCGCCGGTCGGCGTCGAGCGGATCGCGACCGGGTCGGCGGCGTCGTCGACGGTGGTGAGGTCGCCGAGCGACTCCGCTGCGCCGGTGGCGACGACCGAACCGTCGGCGGCCAGCACCCAGGCGCCACGTCCGGAGAGCTCGCTCGGCTCGGCGGCCGGGTTGGTCGGGGTCCCGCAGGTGTTCGGATCCGAGTCGGTGTCCGGGTTCGGGTCGCCATCAGGATCCCGGAGCTCGGTCTGGTCGGCGGCCTCGACGGATAAGAACGGGTTGATCCACAGGTCGTCGGGCCGCTGGATCTCGAAGTGGAGGTGGGGGAGGGTCTCCTCGGCGTTGCCCGAGTCGCCCAGGTACGAGACGTGGTCGCCGGCCTCGACGCAATCGCCGAGCTGGAGGTCGCCGGCGACGATGAACTCCCTGGCGGCGGCGCCGTCGTCGGTGCCCGGCGTGTCGTTGTTGAGGTGGATGTAGTGGTAGCGCCACCCGTCGGCGTCGGTGAGCACGATCTGGTTGTTGCCGTCGGTGCGGAGGCGAGTGATGCAGCCGTCGGCGGCGGCGAGGACGGGCAAGTGCTTGTCGCCCATCAGGTCGACGCCGATGTGCCGGCGGCCGTTCGACCGGGGGTAGAGCCAGGTGTCGGTGAAGTGGACATCACCGGAGACGGGGAAGACGATCTCCCGGATCTCCTCGCCGTCCTCGTCGACGGTGCCCGGAGCACCGGTCCAGGCCGCCGCCGGGATCGCGAGGAGGGCGGAGGCCAGGGTCACGGCCAGCCCGGCCACCAGGCCGCGACCGATCCGACCGGACGTCACAGATCCGTCATCTTCGTCATGGATTCGCAACTTAACCGCTCCGGGAACGCGAGAGGGGCCACCCGGTACATCGACCGAGCGGCCCCTTCGGTTGAGCGTGAGTTGTGGACGCCGCTCGAGCACGGCCCCGCCGCAGCCGCGTCAGCGGCCAGGACCTGTGGAGGAGGCTGGGGCTCCGGGGCCCCAGCCGGGAATCAGGAGCTGAAGGCCATCTCTTCCGCTCTGGTCGAGCTTCCTCGATGCTCCGCACCGACTGCGTCGGCGCTGCGCATCCGCTCGCTCGACGGGCCGCTCGGGCCCTACGCCTGAAAGGCCTCCATCATCGCGGCGAACTCGTCGGCCGGGCCGCTCGGGATGGTGTAGCCGTCGGGGTCGCGGATCTCCTCGAAGCGGTCGCGGACCTCTTCGACGGTGAGCTCGTCGGAGTAGATGCCGGTCGTCATGCCGATGAAGAAGCGGGCGACGCGGCCGCCGCCGACCGAGTAGATCTCGCCGGTGACGGGGCAGTCCTCGTGGACGAGCCAGGCGACGACCGGGGCGACGGTCGACGGGTCGAGCTTGTCGGCGAGCGGGCCGAGGATGTCCTCGGTCATGCGGGTGCGGGCGACCGGGGCGAGGGCGTTGGCCCTGATGTTGTACTTCGCGCCCTCGGCGGCCATGACCCGGGTGAGACCGACGAGGCCCATCTTGGCGGCGCCGTAGTTGGTCTGGCCGAAGTTGCCGAGGATGCCCGAGTTCGAGGCGGTGTTGACGATGCGCCCGTAACCCTGCTCGCGCATCCGGATCCAGGCCGGACGGCTGACGTAGAACGCGCCCTTGAGGTGGACGTCCACGACCGGCGTGAGCAGGTCGTCACTCATGTTGTGGAACGTCTTGTCGCGCAGGATGCCGGCGTTGTTGATGACGATGTCGACCCGCTCGAAGGCGTCGACGGCGGTCTGGACGATGGCCTCGCCGCCCTGTTCGGTCGCGACCGAGTTGCGGTCGGCGACGGCGATGCCCCCTGCGGCCTCGATCTCGTCGACCACCTGCTGCGCGGCGCTGGCGTCGGCGCCGCTGCCGTCGACCGACCCGCCGAGATCGTTCACCACGACCCGGGCGCCCCGCGAGGCGAGCAGCATCGCGTGCTCGCGCCCGAGACCGCCACCGGCACCGGTGACGATCGCGACCTTGTTGTCGTAGCCCAGATCGGCCATGTGGAACGCTCCTGCGTCGTCGTGGGGAGGGCCGCCGTGCGCGGCCGATCGACGAGGCTACGACGGAGCCCGCCCCCTGGACGAAACGACCCGGTGGGTCACTCGGCGGGGACGATCTCCAGCGCGACGCCCACGGCCTCGACGTCCCAGGCGCTCACGAGGATCTCGTGCTTGCCGGTCCTCTTCGCGGTGTAGGTGCCGCTGGCGTCGAGGCCGAAGAGACCGGTGGCGTCGTCGTCGAACTGGACGCCGTCGGCGACCTCCTCACCCGGGGCGAGGATCGTGATCAGCGGGTCCGCGATCGGACCGTCGGCGAGCACCTCGTACTCCTCGCCCTCCTCCAAGAGCACGACGAAGCGGTCGAAGCGCTCCCACCCCTCGACGATCGTCTCGACCCGCTCGCCGACCTCGAGCTCGATCGGTTCGGCGGTGGTGTCGGAGATCGCGAACGGGACGTCGGCGCGGATCCGCAGGTCGACGGCGCTGCTCTGCCCGGACCCGATGACGACCTCCAGCGGGGCCAGTGGATCGAGGAGCAGCTCGTACGGCGAGCCGGACAGCCGGTCGTCGAAGGAGTCGGCACCGAGGCCGCCCGTGAGGTCGAGGAGCGTGGTCCCTGCCGCGGTGACCTGGTGGTAGCCGGCCGGGTCGCCGGCGATCACGATGGGGTCTCGCGCGCCCTCGACGGACAGCTCGACGACCCCGTCACCGGGCTCGAACCAGAGGCTGACGAAGGTGCGTGAGTCGACGAGCTCGACGGTGGTCACCTGCGTGTCGGCCGCGTCCGGAGCGAACCAGCGTGCGCCGGCCCGGTCGCCGTCGGCATCGGCGATGAGCTGCGTGACCTGCTCGGCGTCGATCGAGAGCGCGAAGGACTCGGCGAAGGAGTAGCCGGAGATGCCGACGAGGCGCCCCGCGTCGTCGACGAGCGCGCCGCCGGACTGGCCGCCGCCGATGGCGGTGTCGGACTGCACGAAGACCACGTCGGGCCAGTCGTCGGGGTCGCGGAACCGGGACACGATGCCCTCGGAGATCGTGGCGACGGGGTCCACCTCGGTCTCGCCGGGGAACCCGATCAGGTAGACGCGGTCGGCGCGGGCGAGGTCGGTCGCCGCGCCGACCTCGATCGGCTCGACGTCGAGGTCGACGGGACCGAGGAGCGCCAGGTCCAGGCCGGGATCGCTGGCGGCCACCGGGACCTCGTCGAGCTCGGTGCCGTCCGGGAACACGAGGTTGACGACCGGATATGGATCGACGACGTGCACGTTCGTGACCACGTAGCCGCCGTCCACGAGCACGCCGCTCCCGCTGCCGAGTCCCGTCGAGACGAAGGCGACGGTCGGTTCGACTCGGGCGAGGACCTCGGCGCCGCTGAGCGCGTCGTCCCCGTCGTCGGAGCAGGCCGCGACCGCGATCGCCGTGATCAGGACGAGGGCGAGGCGTCGGCGCACGGCGCCGAGGATGCCACCTCCGCCGTCTCGGGCGGCAGCTCGCCGCGGGCCCGCATCCGGTCGATCGACCCGGGGTGGAGCGCGTCGTGCACTGTGACGCCGACGATGTGGGCCACCGCCAGACCCGCGAACACGAACGCCAGCAGCCGGTGGGTGAGGGCAGCCCCGGAGGTGCCTGCGACGTCGGCGGCCGTCGCGGCCCAGGGCGCCAGCGGCAGGTCGGTCGACAGCCAGAGGAAGGTGCCGGTGACGACGAGGGCCGCGAGCACGCCGAGCAGCAGCCGATGTCCCACGGTGACGGCCGTCCGGTGGTTGCCGGTCAGCGTCGCCGGCAGCTCGGGACGCCCGGCCGTGGTGGCGTGGACGAGTCGCGCCAGTGTGAGCCCGATCACGATCAGGGCGACGGTGAGGTGGGCCCGGAGCAGGACGTCGGCCATCGTCTCGTCGGGCACGGTGGCCTGGCACAGGCCGAGCGGGCCGGCGATCAGCACGGCGATCGCGCTCCACCAGTGGAGCCGCCTGGCGGTGCGGTCGTAGGCGGCGGCGCTCACCGGATGAGCGTGTTCGTCCGGTTGTCCACCAGGCAAGGCCCTTGGTCCCGCGTCAGCCGGCGTCGACCCGCTCCGCCCACCACGAGGAGATGTAGGCGTCGATCGCGGCCTGGGCCGGATCGGCGGCGTCGAGGACGACGACCAGCCGTTCCTCGCCGCCGAAGGCCATCAGCGCGGCCAGGCCCTGACCGGCGGCCGGGCTCCACGAGGTCTTCACCGCCACGAACGCCGGCACCCGGTCGCCGACCGCGAGCTCGTCGCCCTGTCCGGGCAGCGGCTCGTCGGCGCGCGCCTCCAGCGGTGCGCGGAGCGCCGGCACCTCGATCGCCGAGGCGAGCCAGCCTGCGATCGTCCTCGGGCTCGCCACCGTGTCGCTGCGGACGCCGGCGACGTCGCGGATGCCGGAGCCGCCGAGGTCGGCGATGGCCGCGAGCGCGGCATCGTCGCCACCCACGGCCGCAGCTGCGGTGACCGCGGCGTCGTTCCCCGAGTAGCGGAGCAGGCCGTCGAGCAGGTCGCCGGTCGGCACGGTGGTCGCCGACGGCCAGCCGACCCGTCGCCCCGAGACCGAGACGGCGGACGCCGGCACGGTGTGGTCGTCGGCGGCCGTCAGCGCGTCGACCGTCGCGAGGGCGAGCGGCAGCTTGGCCAGCGAGGCGATGGGGCGGTCGTCGTCGATGCCCGACCCGGCGACCACCTCGCCGTAGATCGTCGTGACGACCCAGGCGGCGGCGACCACCTCGATCTCCGGCGGATCGAGGACCGTCGTCGTCGGTGCCTCGGAGGTGGTGGTCGTCGCGGCCGTCGACGGGGGAGTGATGGTCGTGGTGGTCGCCGTGCTCGCGGTCGATGTCGTCGGACGCCGGCTCGACGTGCTCGAAGCGGTCTCGCCTCTGCCTTCGGCATCATCGTCGGAGGCTGCGAGCAGCGGCGCGACGAGGACGAGCGCCATCGCTGCGATCAGTCCCGCCACGGCTCGACCCACGGTGCGAGTCTCGTCGGAGCGCGCCTGAGCCGGCACGCAACGAGCGGACAACTCGGAGGGTGGTCGAGGGCCGATCCGGCCCGGTGCACTAGAACTCGACCATGCCGTCCGGATCGACGAGCCCGTGCGTCGCGCTGGTCGTCGATCGCTTCCCGGCCGAGACCTTCCTGGCGCAGCAGGTCGTCGCCCTCCGTCGCCGCGGCGTCGATCTCCACGTGCTCTGCCAGATCGCTGATGACTTGCCGGCGGCTGTCGCCCTGCTCGACGGGGCCGACCTCGACGGTCGCATCCATCCGTGGCCCGATCGCGACGAGCGCCTCGCCCGGTTCGTCGCCGCCGGCCGCACGCTCGCCCGGGCGGCGCGTCGTTCGCCGGGTGGCCTCGTCCGTGCCCTCCGCTCCGAGCTCCGTGCCGGTACCGACGGCGCCGTCGGCCGTCTGCTCTTCGACGCCCGCCTGCTCGCGGTGGGCGCCGACGTCGTCCACTTCCAGTTCGGCGACCTCGCCAGGGCCCGAACCCACGTGGCCCGCGCGACCGACGTGGCGTTCTCCGCCTCGTTCCGGGGCTACGACCTCACCTACGCAGGACTCGACGAGCCCGGCTTCTACGAGGACCTCTGGCCGGCACTCGATGGCGCCCACACGTTGGGTGTCGACCTCCGATCGCGGGCCCGGGACCGAGGGGCGCCCGCAGACCTCGCTTGGACGCTCATCCCGCCGGCCGTCGACCTCGGCCGGTTCGACCCGGGGGACCGAACCCAGCACGACGGACCGTTGCGCGTGCTGTGCCTGGGTCGGCTCCACTGGAAGAAGGCCCACGACCACGCCGTCGCCGCGGTCGCTGCAGTCCGGGGCGCCGGTGTGGACGTCGAGCTGCGGATCGCCGGAAGCGGCGACGCCGAGGAGGCCGTCCGTTGGGCCATCGACGATCTGCGGATGGCCGATCGAGCGACGTTGATCGGCCAGCTGGACCCGGACGAGGTCGTCGAGCAGCTGCGGTGGGCCGACGTGCTGTTGCACCCGTCGCTCACCGAGGGCTTCGCCAACGCGGTCGTCGAGGCGCAGGCCATGGGGGTGCCCGTTGTCGCCTCCGATGCCGAGGGCCTGCGTGAGAACGTCGTCGATGGGGTCACCGGCTACGTGGTGGCTCGGCGCGACATCGGTGCGCTGGCCGATCGGCTGCTCCTGCTCGCCCGCGACCCCGACCTGCGACGACGTCTCGGCGACGCCGGCCGGGAACGAGCCGAGACCCACTTCTCCCTGGATGCGCAGACGGACGCCTTCGTCGACTTCTTCGCCTCGACGACCCAGCGGCGCCGGCGACGTCGCTAGGCCCTCGCCCGTCCCCTCACCTGGTCGACCAGGACCAGGAGCTCGGAGCGGCGCGACCGGCTGAGGAGCACGGCGACGGCAGGGACGAGGAGCACCGGTCGGAGCTCGGGCGGCAGCCACGGCGATGCCATGGCCGGCACCAACACCACCAGCCAGCGCAGGGCCGGCAGGTATCGGGGAGCGAAGACGGACCGAACGTCCCGATCGATGAGCACGAAGCCGAGCGATCGGCCGACTCGGGCCCAGCCGTAGGCGACGACGCCGAGCGGACCGGCGAGGGTCCAGGCCCCGCCGATGAGCAGGACCAGCTGCACGGCGCGGAGACGGACGACCGGAGCGTTGCGCCCGAGCACCTGGAGCGTCGTGCTGTGGAGGTTGAAGAGCGCACCGATCACGGAGGCGACGGCGAGCAGCGAGACGAGCTCGGGGACCGGCTCCCACTCGTCGCCGAACACCAGCGGGATCAGCCACGGCCCGAGGAACGCCGCACCGGCGAGTGGGACGGCGGTGCCGAGCACCTGGATCCGCATGCCCTCGGCGTGAGCCCGTCGCAGTCGGTCGGGCTGGTCGGCGAGCTTCGCCAGGGCGACCGTCGCCAGGCGGAGGGTGGCGTGCTTCACCGCGCTGAGCTGCTCGACGAGGCGACTCGCCAGGGCGACGTGCCCGATCGCCGTGGGTCCGAGGAGGCCGCCGATGACGAGTGGGTTGACCAGGTCGGCAGCGACGGTGACCCAACTCGCGGCCGAGTAGCCGCTCCCGAATCGGAACGCGGCCACCGCCTCGTCGCGGTCGACCCGAAGCCGCGGCCGGAAGCCGGCGGCGACGACCGTGGCGCCGAAGAGCCAGGCGTGTCGCGCGGCGAACCCGGCGACGGGTGCCCACACCCCGGCGCCGGCGAGCGCAGCCGGAACGGCGACGACGTAGACGATGAGGTCGCTGGCCAGCTCGATCGCCGCCACCGTGCGGAAGGCGAGGGCGCGCTCGAGCCGGGCCCGTGCCGGCACCCAGAGCACGACCAGGGGCAGGAGCAGCGCCAACACGCGGAAGGGCGCGACGGCGTCATCGTCGTCGAGGAGCGCGCCGAACCCCGGGGCCGCGACGAATGCCAGGACGGCGAGGATGATCGACGAGCCGAGCAGCAGGGTGAAGGCGGTGTGCTCGGCGGCCGGTGAGTCGCGACCGGATCGGACGAGGTGGACGTCGATGCCGAAGATCGCGAGCGTCGACAGCACGGCCATCAGCCCGACGGATCCGGCGAAGAGTCCGTACTCGGTCGGTCCGATCAGCCGGGTGATCGCGAGGATGCCAGCGGTGCGGACGACCATGCCGGCGAGCTGACGGGCGACCAGGTAGCGCCCGCTCTCGAAGGCCTTCGACCGGAGCGTGTCAGCGGCCTCGACGTCGTCAGACACCGCTCGGCACTCGGAAGAGCAGCGAGTTGGCCTCTCGTTCGAGGCGAGCGGCCACCCGCCAGGCGAACCGGTGGAGCGGGCCGGGCAGGACCCGTCGGCTCAGCCGCTCGACCGGGCGGAGCAGGACCTGGCGCCGGGCTCGCATCGAGACGCGGCGCTCGGTGTAGGCGGGGTCGATGCCGTACTTCGTGCAGAAGTGCTCGAGGCTCGCCTCGTTCCAGCGCTCGCTCCACCGCCGGAGGAAGAAGGACACGTCCCCACGCTCGATGGGCGGCGGCTTCAGGTAGGTGACCTCCGACGCCGGCTCCAGCCAGGTCGTGCCACCGGCGGCGTCGACGGCGAGGCAGAGATCGATGTGCTCGCGGGAGGACAGGAAGCCCGGATCGAGCCCGCCGATGCGGTCGAGCGCGGCGGTGGGCATCAGCAGGCAGTGGAACTCGACGAAGTCGACCGGCTCGCGGACCAGTTCGACGGGGCAGTCGTCCAGGGCGACGCCCTGGTGCCGGTGGCCGGTCGCGCACGTTCGGCGGCCCCACTCTCCCGTGAGCTCCAGATCGCCGCCGGCCATGTGGATGACCCGCTCGTCGTCCTCGCTCTCGTAGTAGAGCGGTCCCACGACCCAGGCGCCGGTCTCGACCGCGCACTCGAGCAGGCGGGCGAGCCAGCCCTCGTTGACGATCAGGTCGTTGTCGACGAAGACGACGTACGGCGTCGTGACCCGCTTCATCGCGATGATGCGGGCGTGGGTCGGGGCGAGGTGCTCGTCCTCGATGACCAGATCGAAGCCGCGGGCTGCCGCCTGGTCCGTCAGCCATCCGGCAAGCTCGGCCGGGGGCTTCCCGATGACGTAGGTCAGCTCGAACGGGACGGTGGTGTGGGCGTAGATCGACGCCAACGACTCGCGGCTCTGGCTGAAGCGCTCGCGCGCGGTGATGACGATCGTGACCCGCGGACGGGCGTGGTCAGCCTCGGACGGCACGGGGTGCTCCTGAGCTCGAGGGCGGGACCGGTCCGCGGCCGTGGCGGCGGCGTCGACGTGACCGCCACCCGGCCCAGACCGGTTGGCGGGGCCCGTCGGGGAGGTACCAGCCGACGAGGCGCCGCGCCGCGCCGGTCGGTGCCACGGCGACCGACGCGAACCAGGCGGTGCGGGTGAGCCGCTCGGCCGTGCGGAGGTGCGGACTCCGCCATGTCGCCGAGAGGCCGGCACGGGCCAGGGCCCACCGCCGATCGTCCCCGTCGCCGAGACGGGGATGGTGCTGCGGGTCAAGCCGCAGCGAGGCGAGTCGGTAGCCGTGGAAGGCGACGTCGACGGGGTCGCGGACGTCGTCGAGGTGGCCGGTCAGGCCCAGGCGCGCGGCCAGCTGTCCGGCGCGCTCGTGCGACACCACCGTCCGGCGGATCTTCGTCTGGAGCCACTCGGCAGAGATCGGCCGGCCGGCGAACTGGTTGCCGCCGTGGAGCCGGTAGCCGACGAGCGGCTGCTCGCACCGGACGAGCGGACCGCAGAGCGGCGCGAGCTCGTTGAGGTACGCGTCGGCGGCCTGTCGGTAGTGCTCGGCCGGGATGGGCAGCAGCAGATCGAGGGTCCATCGGGCGTAGGCGTTGCCGCTCATCGCCGGCCACACGTGGTTGCGGTGGCGGAGCACGTGACCGCGCAGGTCGCCGGCGGCGAGCATCGTCGGATCCGACGGCACCCGCCGGCCGAGCAGCGTGCGGTCGGCGTCGATGTACTCGATCGGCCCGTGGACCTTGGCCAGGTCCGGCTGCGAGCGATGAGCCTCGGCAGCAGCGGACAGCGCACCGGGCAGGAGGATGTCGTCGGCGTCGAGGACCCAGACGAGGTCACCGTCGGCCACAGCGGCGCCGCTGTTGACCGCAGCGCCCTGCCCGGCGTTGCACCGGTGGGGGACGACCGTGACGCGGTCGGCGTACCGGTCGATCACCGACCGGGAGCCGTCGGTGGAGGCATCGTCGACCACGATGACCTGCACGTCGTCGTGGTCCTGATCGAGGGCGCTCTGGATGGCCTCACCCACGAACCGCTCGTAGTCGTGGTTGATCACGACGACGGACACCCGGGTCACGGTGCGCTCCGCACTGGTCTCCCGGCCATCGAATCGACGCTAGTTCTGTGGTCGTTCGGAACCCCCGGATCGACCACGCTGAGCGCTCAATTGCTCAACAACCACTCCGTGCCGTCGGGGGTGTCACGGATCTCGACGCCGGCCTCGACGAGGCGGTCGCGGAGGTCATCGGCGACGGCGAAGGCCTTCTCTGAGCGGGCGGTGACCCGGGCGGCCAGGGCGGCTTCGACGACCGGACCGAGCACCTCGCGAGGATCTCGGACGCCGTCGGTCGCCGCGTCGCCGAGTCGGACGATCATCGACCGGAGGGCGGCGCGGGCCCGGTCGGTCTCGTCGGACTGGAGCGTGTCGCGCGACCAGTCGACGATCGACTGCTCCAGGCGGAGCACGGCGGCCACGGCCGAGGCGGCGTCGCGCTCGGCGATGGCCGTCGCGAAGGCGGCCTCGCACTCGGCGGCGTCCTCGGCGAGCGAGGCCGCAGGGACCGCAACGGCCTCGTCGGTCGCCGCCTCCTCGACCGCGGGAGGCGGTGCCACGGCGCCCACGGTCGCGCCGCCGTCCCCGGCGGAGCGGAGCAGGTCGATCGGCACCTGCTCGCCGGCTTCGATCCGCACCGAGGTTCCGGCTCGGCGCAGCGTCAGCCCGCCACGGCCAACGATCTCGGCCGTGTCCGCGTCGAGGTCGAGCACCACGCCGGTGTGCTCGTCGACACCGAGCACGAACGCGCCATCGGGCAGCGACGGCTCGAGCATGGCCAGCCGACGCTCGCCGAGGTAGCAGAACCGGGTGTCGTGGTTCCCGCCCTCGGTGTTGTCGTAGTGGGGGATGACCGCGACAGGCAGACCGATCTCGCTCAGCACGTCGAGCCCGGTCGCCCAGGCCGGCGGGGTGCCGACCTTGTAGATCTCGTACACCGGCACGGTCGCGATCCCGAGCGTGAGCGCGGCGGCCGAGGCGAAGACGAGCGCCCCGTCGGAGCGCACCTTGTCGGCGAACGCCTCGGGGATCGGCGTGTCGGCCCACTGGCCGAGGGCGTAGGTCGGGCTGCCCGGCCCGGCGAACAGCCAGTCGGCGGCCCGGATGCGGGCGATCGCCGACTCGATCTGCACCAGGTCACCGACGGTCGGGTCGGTGGTGAGCAGATCGGCGGAGACGACGGTCGTGCCGATCGAGTCGCGGAAGTACTCCAGCGCCTTCTCGACGAGGATCGGCGCGTTCTCCTGGAAGCCGAACGGCGTGTCGAGCAGCACGGCGTCGACGGGATCGCCGAGCTGCTCGAAGATCCGCCGGTGGGGCTTGATCATGGTCGGGGCGGTCTCGCCGGATCCCATGATGGCCAACAGTCGGGGCACGGGTGCTCCTGGGTCTCTACTCGAAGAACGTGGGGTCGGTCAGTGCGGCACGGAGGAGGTCGGCGACCTCGCCGGGACGCTGGGCGTGGACGTCGTGGTGCGCGGGGCGGAACCAGTGCGCCCGGCCCCGGGGAAGCGCATCGACCGCGGCGTCGACGGCCTCCTCCTTGGAGTGGGTCCACGACACGTTGCCGTTGTCGGCCGGGATGAGCAGCACCGGCACCTGCATCTCGGGGTACCGGGTCGAGGGTCGGTGCTCCCAGAGGCCGCGCAGGACCTGCAGGTGCCGCTCGGCGGTCAGCCACGGTGCGATCGTGCCGTCGTCGCGGACCTCGAAGTTGGCCATGGTCCCGTTGCGGCCTTCCTCGGGCCAGTCGCTCGCGGTGGTCGCCAGCACCGAGCGCATCCGCTCGACGGGGGTGCCGGCGAGCTTCGGCGGGGCGAGCGCCGTCGCCGCGTCCTCCCACTCCGGGAACGGGATCCTGAGGTCGATGAAGCCGCCGTCGACGCAGGCGACGACCCCGGCGAGATCCGGTCGGCGATGGCCGAGCTCGAGGACGACGTTGCCGCCCCACGACTGGCCGGCGACGAGCGGTCGCTCCCAACCGAGCAGCTCGATCAGCGCGATGAGGTCGTCGGTGACCGAGACCATGTCGTAGCCGTCGTCGGGCTTCGACGAGCGACCGTGGCCGCGCTGGTCGACGGCGATCGCCTCGTGGCCGGCCGCGGCGAGGCGTCGACCCACACCGTCCCAGAGGCGAGCGTTGGACGCGAGCCCGTGGACGAGGAGCATCGGCGATCCCGCCACCGCGTCCGGCCGGTGTCGGACGAGGTGCATCTCGACGCCGCTGGGGAGCTCGATCCACTCGTGGATCACGATGCCGCCTTGGCGATGCGATCGAGCAGCTCGGCGAGCTCGATGGCCCGGGCCGGCGACCGGGGCCACGGCTCGGTGCCGCGCACCGCCCGGCCGAAGGCCTCGACCATCATCCGGTACGGCGCCCCGCCGTCGGTCGTCATGACGTGCCAGTCGCCGTCGCGGTCCTGGAGGTGGATCTCGGTGGCCTCCGGACCACCGGTGTGCGCGGGACCGTCGAGCACCAGGCGGCCTTCGGTCCCGACGACCTGGATCCGCTGTTGCTCGGGCAGCTCGAACGAGACGAGCGCGGAGGCGGACCGGCACCCGGGCCAGACGAGGTGGACCGACGTCGTGGCATCGACCCCGCGGTCGGTCACCCGGACCGATGCGGAGACCTCGGCAGGCGCAGCTCCCCACAGGGTCACCGAGGGGCCGAGCGCGTAGATGCCGACGTCGAGGAGCGCCCCACCGCCCTCGTCGGGGTCCCAGCGGTAGTTCGGGACGTCGGTCGGGAAGATGTGGCTGAACGAGGTGTCGATGTGGCGGACCTCTCCGATCCCACCGTTCGAGACGAGTTCCATGGCCTGACGCCACCGCCGATCGAACGGCGTCATCCACGCCTCGGCCAGCACGACACCGGCCGCCTCGCAGGCGTCGGCCATCGACCGGGCCTGGTCGGGGGTCGGGGCGAGGGGCTTCTCGCAGAGGACGTGCTTGCCGGCGGCCGCGGCGCGCTCGGTCCACGGCACGTGCGCGCCGTTCGGGAGCGGGAGGTAGACGGCCTCGACGTCGGGGTGGTCGATGACCTCTTCGTAGCCACCGACGTCGAGCGCATCGAGGCCCTCGGGGACCGGCCCGGAGCGCGCCGCGACGGCGACGAGCTCGACGCCCTCCGCCGCCTCGATGGCCGGACGGAGGCCACGCTCGAAGATCATCGCCCGAGCTCCGAGGACGCCCAGCCCGACGGGATCGCCCGCGGTCACAGCTCCACGATCTCACCGCCGGTCGCCGATCCGGACCGGTGGGCCGCCTCGAGCACCGCGACCACGTCGCGCGACTGCTCGGCCGGCACGGCGAGCGCCTCGCCGAGCAGGAGGTGGTCGGCCAGGTTGCGGTGGAAGCCCCACCCGGGAGCGGGCACCGGCGGCAGGACCTGCTCGACCAGGCCGTAGTCGTCGCCGTGGTAGCGGGCGAGGCGGAGCTCGACCGGGGCCTCGGCGTGGTGGGACCAGCTGCCGACGAAGCCTCGGCCGGGCTCGATCGATTCGTGCCGCATCGGCCGGTAGTGGCCCTCGATCGTCCCCTCGGTGCCCTGCACGTGGAACTTCGGTCGGCGGATGCCGTCGATGTCGCTCTGTCGGAACGTCGCCTCTCGGCCGTCACCCCATCGCATCCAGACGGTCAGCTGGTCGACGTTGGTGCTGTCGTGCCAGACCCGGGTGTGCGTTGTCGACAGCAGCCGCTCGGGGGCGCCGCCGAAGAGCTGGAGGATCCAGTCGATGTGGTGCGAACCCCAGTCGTAGACCGCGCCGCCGGAGATGGAGTCCTCGGAGTGCCAGGCGCGACACGGGTGCTCGAACCCGCCGACGAAGGTCTCGATGTTGAAGACCTCGCCGATCGTGCCCTCGGTGATCGCGCGTCGGAGGGCGAGGTAGTCGGTGTCCCAGCGCCGGCTCTGGTGGACGGTCACGATCCGATCGTGCTCGGCGGCGGTCGCCATCATGCGATCGGCGTCGGCGACCGTGAGGCACATCGGCTTCTCGACGACGACGTGCTTGCCGGCCCGCAGCAGCTCGACGGCGAGGTCGGCGTGGTGCACCGGGGGCGTGGCGACGATGGCGATGTGGACGTCGGGATCGGACGCCATCTCGGTCGCCGCGAGGTACGTCGCGGCGTCGGGAAAGTCTCGCGTGGCCGCTTCGAGCCGCTCGGGTGCGGTATCGACGGCGGCAGCGAGCCGGAGCCCGTCGGTCTCGGTGCAGGCGAGGCCGTGGGCGTACCCCATGCCGCCGTAGGGCCCGTACCCCACGACGGCGACGCCGAGCTCGTCGGTCAGGACCGGCTGGTCGCTGAGCAGTCGCCGGACGAACGGCCCGAGCGTCGGGTGGTGGCAGAGCGCGTCGAGGTCGGCCACCCCCGAAGCGACCACCGTGCCCGATCCGACTCGCCGCACGGCGAGGGTCGGGTGGTGGGTGAAGCGGACGCTGGTCGTGGCCGCGACGGTGGCGGTGGTCGGACGGAGCAGACGCAACGCAGAGGTGACCGCCACCTCGCCGTCGAGGCGAGCGGCCTCCGGGCGGTCGGCGAGGGTCACGAACCACTCGGTCCGAGGCGCCTCGTCGATGACCTCGACGCCGGCGAGGTCCGCGGCGACGCGGTCACCTGGTTCGGGGGCGATCAGCACCGTGCCGCCCTCCCTCAGGTGGGCGAGGAGTCGGTCACGGTCGGCCTCGCCGATCGGGCCGGAGATCGCTTCGAGTTGAGCGGGCGGGGCGGTCGGGGCGAAGAGTCGTTCCAGCTGAGCTGTGGCGACGGGTGGCATGCGGGCTCCACTTCGATCGCGGTGGGACGTAGCGACCCTAGGCGTATCGGCGGCTGCTCCCGAGTCCCGACGGCGGTCAGTCGCGAACCAGTGTCTCCACGCACCGTGTCGGTGGCTCGGACATCTCGCTCGGGCCGGTCTACCGTGGCGAGTTCGGCGAGTCAGGGGGGCGTGATGACGACCGTGGTCGAGGAGGCGAAGCGGCTGGATCCCGAGATCCGCAGCCGCGCCGATGCCAGCGAGGAGGGTCGCCGGCTCGACCCCGAGATGGCCAAGCTGATCCGCGATGCCGGCCTGTTCGGGATGTGCGTCCCCCGCCGCTACGGCGGCGGCGAGGCCACCGCACGTGAGGTCGTCGACACCATCAGCACGGTCGCCCGGGCCGATGGCGCCGCGGGCTGGTGCGTGATGATCGCAGCGACCACCGGGCTGCTCGCCGGGACCCTCGACGAGCGGTGGGCCGAGGAGATCTACGGCGCCGACCCGCGGGTCGTCACCGGTGGCGTGACCGCTCCGCTCGGACGGGCCGAGCGCGTCGACGGGGGATGGCAGGTCACCGGCCGGTGGCCGTACGGATCCGGGAGCCAGCACTCCGACTGGCTCGTGGGAGGCACCCTGCTCCCGACCGAGGGCGACGGCCGACCCGACGTCCACCTGATGTTCTTCCCCGCCGACGAGGTCACGATCCACACCGACACCTGGCGCACCTCGGGCCTTCGCGGCACGGGGAGCCACGACATCTCGGTCGACGGCGCCTTCGTCCCCGACGGCCGCAGCGTCCGCCTCGGGAGCCGCCCTACCGCCGACGGCGCCCTGTACGCGTTCTCGACGTTCGGACTCCTGTCCCTCGGCGTCGCCTCGGTCTCACTCGGGATCGCCCGTCGGGCGCTCGACGAGCTGATCGATCTCGCCGGCGCGAAGACCCCGACCGGGAGCCGTCGCACGCTCGCCAAGCGCGAGGTCGTCCAGGCGCAGGTCGGGATGGCCGAGGCCACCTGGCGGTCGGCGGTCGACTACGTCCACGCTGCGGTCGAACGGGCGTGGGAGGTCGGCGAACGAGGTGAGCGCATCAGCCGCGACCTCCGGCTCGATCTCCGGCTGGCGGCGTCGAACGCCACGCGGCGTTCCGCCGAGGTCGTCGACCAGTGCTGGAACGTCGCCGGCGCGTCCGCGGTCTATGAGGATTCGGTGCTGCAGCGGTGCTTCCGCGACGTCCACGTCACGACGCAGCACATCATGGTGGCGCCCCCGACCTTCGAGCTCGCCGGCCGGATCCAGCTCGGCCTCATCGACGACGATCCCGTTCTGTGAGCGAGGGGGAGCGAGACCACAGGCGGATCGAGGACGACGAGTGGGTCTGTCTGGGCTTCGAGCGTGACGAGCACGTGCTGGTCGTCACGATCGACAACCCGACGTCAGAGATGAACGTCGTCGACGAGCAGCTGCACCACGAGCTGACCAAGGTGTTCGGCGCCCTGCGCGACGAGCGGGAGGCCCGCTGCGTGCTGTTGACCGGCAGTGGTCGGGCGTTCAGCGCCGGCGGCGACTTCTCGTGGTTCCCGACCCTCCGCGGCGCCGACCGGCTCGAGGAGCTGCGCCTCGACGCCCGCCGGATGATCTGGGATCTCCTCGACGTGCACCTGCCGATCGTCTGCTCGCTCAACGGCCACGCGGCCGGCCTGGGTGCCTCGATCGCGCTGCTGTGCGACGTGATCCTGATGGCCGACACGGCCTCGATCGGCGATCCGCACGTACGGATCGGGATCGTCGCCGGCGACGGCGGCACGGTCGCGTGGCCGATGGCGGTCGGTCCGGCCCGGGCGAAGGAGTACCTGCTCACCGGTGACCCGGTGCCGGCGGTCGAGGCGGAGCGCATCGGCCTGGTCAACCACGTGGTGCCGGCGGCCGAGCTCGACGAGCGCTCCCGCTCGTTCGCCCATCGGCTCGCCGCCAACGCGCCGCTCGCCGTGCAGTACACGAAGCAGGCGGTCAACGCCCACCTCAAGCAGGTGCTCAACGTCTCGTTCGACCGGGCGACGGCGCTCGAGCTCGCGACGCTCGCCACCGAGGACCACGAGGAGGCGCTGCGAGCGATCGCCGAGCACCGCCGACCCGAGTTCAAAGGACGGTGAGCGGCTCCGTCGGGGCCGTCAGCTGGAGCGTGTGAGCTGCTGGGTTGAGTCGCGGCGCCAAGAGACGCCCCAGGCGTCTGTGAACTCAAAGCACACGGTGGCGCCGCTCCAGTCGTTCGCCGGTCCGAGCTCGACCTCGATCGGTTCGAGCTGCCGTATCGATGTGGGCGGCACCGGACCAGGCGGGAGCGCAAGGTCGAGCGAGTTCGGGCCGGCTCGCAGAAGCAGGCTCTGGACCACGATCGGACGAGTGCCAAGATGGAGTAGCTCCACGGATGCAGCCGTCAGGGCACCACGGATCGGATCGTCAATCGTCGAGAGCTGGATCGTGCCGAACACGCTCTCGGCGTCCGCCCGCCGGCCGAGCTCCTGTTCGGCTGCGTACCGGCTGACGCCGAACAGCAGCGCCCCAGCGGTCCCAAGCGCTGCTGTCCAGTCGGCGAGCGAGCCGGCGCGGTCGTAGTTCAAGGCACCACCCCATGGGATCCGATACACGAACACAACGATGACGAGGTAGCTGCCGACGACCGCAAGCAGCGTCCAATGACCAGATGTCAGCACTCTTCGTAGCATGGCGCTCCCCCAAAGCGGTGGTGCTTCGTACCCTAGGTCGAGGTAGCAAATGCGTGGGGGGGCGGCATGGAGAAGCCGACCGAGAACTGGTCCGCACCACCTCGACCTTGGCGCGAGCCAGGGGACCTTCGAGTTGAGGTCGAGCACTTTCTGGCTGGGGCGGATCTCTCGTGGGCAGCGGCTCGTTGCTCGGACCTCCCGGTGCGTCCGACTGTGGACTTCCTGATCGATCGCTGTGTCCAGGTCAGCCGGTCCGCAGTGACGGTGCTCAACTCACCTGCTGCAGACGGGAAGACGGCGGTGCTTCGTCAGCTCACCTCTCGACTCGACGTCAGAGGCGCGAAGGTCCTCTGGGGCACTGGCGGGTCGCTCGACATCCCCTACCTGACGAGGACGCTGCCGAAGGTGTCTGACCGCGTCGTGCTGGTCGTCGACGACGTCCAGGATGTGTTGGTCGAGCTCGCCGAGCTCATCGAGTTCATCTCCGACTCCGAGATCCATCATGTCGCCTTCGTGGGCGCCTGCCGCGACATCGACCTTCGCCACTCCTTCGGTCGTCAACGGCTCGAGGTGCTCTTCGACAAGTACTCATCGGCGCTCGATGCGCAGCTCCAGTCGCTCAACTTCGGTGAGGACGATGCGCGCTGCGTGCTCTCTACCTGGAAGTGGGCAGCTTCGGTCCCGCCGCACATGGACGGATCGCCTGAGCCCGATCTGGTCGACCAGATGGTCAGAGCTGCGACTCGTCGGCAGAAGGGAAGTGGATTCGGTGCGACACCTTCGCTGCTCGGTGCTCTGCTCGAGCTGCGGTCGGGTTCTGCAGACCGCCTCGGGCGCCGCATCTTCGAGCTGGTCGATGAGGTCAGCAAGCGGGAGGGCGGCCTCGGCGGCGTTCTCGGCCTCCTCGCCGTGGCAGATCATTGCGGGTTCGACGGTGTGGAGCTCGAACTCCTTCTGGGCGCCGCCAAAGTGCTCGACCCGGGCAGTTCGCTGTCGTCGGCGAAACTGGCCGACCTTTCGACCGAAGTCGTGTCCGCTCGGGGTCGGGTCTTTGGAACTCGCCACGAAGCGGTCGCCTCCCTTCTCGCCGAGAACTTGTTCGAGGCCTGCGGCTTCGACCTCCTGACCGTCGCTGATGCGTTGCTCGTCGCAGCCAACGAGCTCTCAGCCTCAGCCGAGGGAGCTCGGGGTCGCGTGAAGGCCGTACGCCACCTTGCTCCTCGTCTGGCCAGGCTGTGTCACGGGACGATGCGCAGTGAGAGGGAGACGGCGACGGATCTCGCCCGGAGGCAGGCGACCCGCCATGCCGGTCGGCTGGCCTTCGTCGCCGACGAGGTGTTGGCGAAGATCTACGTGGGCCGGGCGAAGGAAGCGATCGATCAGGCCGAGACCGCGCTCTTCGAGGTTGGCGATCATGAGGACTGGAGATTCGCTGTCCGGCCGCTCCTCCAACACTGGAGTCTTGCGCTCGGCCAAGAGGGCGCAACCGAAGCATCGATCTGGATGTCGATCTTCGCCGTGTCCGATCAGGCATCGACGGAGCTGACCGACGTCGACCTTGTCGAGAATCTGTTTGCGCTGCGGCATCGACTGGACGGCACGGAGTCCACGCTCGCCGATGAGGTCATTCGTGCCTGCTCAGCCATTCGGAGGGAGCGGAGCACGATCTCAGCCTCAAACCGCTCGCTCGAGCTCACGACCATCTACCAGCGAACTCCGCAGCTGACCGAGCAACTCGCTGCAGTTGCTGCACAGGCGGAGTCAGTCGAGCTGCTCGTAGCGAGTGAGCACGAGGACAAGGTCGACCCCGATGCCAGGCTGACCTTCCGGCGACTCGGTGAGCGACTCAAGAGGGCGGCCCAGCTGGTCGGTCCCCGAGGTCGCTTCGGGGTTGTCGGTGACACCATGCCAGACGACGTGCACCGGTCGGGCCTGGACTTCTTTCGGGCAAGCCTCCGTGCCGAACTCGACGAAGAAGCTGCCGTGGATGAGGAGACCGCAGCACTCTTCGACTTGTTCGAGCATCAGCAGCATGCAGTCGAGGCCCTCGCCGCAGGTAAGAACGTTGTGCTCGCTACCCCGACCGGCTCAGGTAAGACGGTCGTCGCGAAGTGGGCGCACCTGCGTGCTGCCGCCAGGGGCCGCCGCGCGTACTACACCGCACCCACGCGGGCGCTCGTGAACGAGAAGTTCATCGAGTGGCGCTCCTTCTTCGGGACTGAGCGCGTCGGACTCGCGACCGGCGACGAGTCGATTCAACCGAACGCGAGGCTCCTCTGCTGCACCGCAGAGGTGGTCGCCGAGCTGGCGATGTCGAGTCAGGGCTTCCACGATCGCAAGTCGGTCGTCGTCGTCGACGAGGCTCACTACTACGGCGATCCCGAACGCGGACTCGCCTGGCAGCTACCGATGATGCTCGGTGACGCAGCTCAGTTCCTGCTGATGTCCGCCACGCTTGGCGATGCCGACTTCCTCGCTGATCGACTGGCTGAGCGAACGGGGCGTGAGGCGGAGGTTGTCCGCAGCGCCCCGCCGAAGATGGCCGTCGAGTACCAGTGGGACGAGCACGACATCGCTGAGGTCACGAGGCGGTACAGCGGTCCCGAGTTCAAGCCGACGTACGTCGTCGCATTCCAACGTTCCGAGGCCCTCCGAATCGCACGGCGCCGAGCCGAAGGGCGGCGCAAGAGCGCCATTGAGTTCCCGCGCCCGGCCGTAATCCAGGGCTTCGTGCCGGTGTCACCGTTCGGTCAAGAACTCGCCGCCTTGCTCGAGCAGCGGATCGCAGTACATCACGGCGGGATGCTCCCCACCTATCGCCGACTCGTCGAGCGGGCCGTGAACGAGGGCGACATCGACACCGTCATCGGCACCGACACCTTGGGAGTCGGCGTCAACATGCCCATCACGACAGTGATCTTCTCCCAGCTCTGGAAGAACGCAGGAGAGGCCGATGGCGGGAGGCGTTTGCTTCGGGTCGGCGAGTTCCGCCAGATCGCTGGTCGGGCGGGGCGCGTGGGCCGCGCCGATCGAGGCCTCGTCGTGGGTGTCGCGCCGCCGCAACCTGTGCGCAGAGGACGCGGTCGCCGGCGGGACGCACGACCAAGAGCGGACCGAGCGGGACTCGCTGTGCCGTTCGACGAGCAAGACTTCGAGCGTCTCCGAACGAGCTCCGTGGAGACGCTGGAGCCAGCGTTCAACTACAGCAGCGGACTGCTCCTGCATGCTCTTGCGCGTCGTGCCGGCGACAGCGACCACGGGATTCTCCCGCTCACCTTCGAGGGAGTCCGGTCGGTGCTGACGCTACTGAAGCGATCCCACGTCCCAGCTGGTGAGCGTTCGCGAATTGCGGAGCGAGTTCGCGCCGACATCCGACGCGTCCGGCAGCTGAATGAAGCTATGGATGGTTTTGAGGACGTCACGGGGCTGCTGCGACATGGTCGTGCATTCGGGATCACCGCACGCAACGAGGCGGCTCTCCTCCTCGCCGCTTCCTTGGGTCTGCTACGTCTCGAGCAACCATCGCCGGAGGAGCTTCTGGCGCTGGTCGAGGCGGTCGACGGTGAGAAGCGAACGCTGGTCCAACAGCTGCGAAGACACCGCGACCGATGGCGAGAAGGAACGGGAGGGCTTCCTCCGGGCGTTATCGATGAGCTTCTCGCCGAACCCGACGTTGTGAGGCGAGCGAAGGCTGCGATCGCTGGGGGTCCGCTGGAGGAACTTGGGTTCGTCGACGTGACGAACTTCGAGGGGTCGTCCCTGGCTCCCGCGCTCCTAGCCGGTCGAGTCACACTCGATGACCTCAGTCGAAGCGGGATGTCGAACGGCGAGGACGAGCTTCGCGGCTTCCTGACCGAGCTCGCACGCTGGCTCGGCAAGCGCACACCGCCCAGCCTCCACTCCCGGGGGGTCATCGACCTCAGAAGCGATCTTCTCGCCGTCGCGGACCGGTACGGGGGCAGCTTGTTGGATGACGCAGAAGCGTGGGTCTAGCTTTCGAGGACAGGCGGCCGGTGCTCGGCTGCGACTCGTTAAGGCAGGAGGCCGACGTCCGTGGTTGCTGCTGCGGCATGGCTGGATTGCGAGCTGGTGGCGCCGGAGTCCATCCAGCTGCCGTTGCTCGCTCACGCCGTGCAGCGGGGCTCGTTGGTCTTCGACGTGTTGGACGTCGTCGACACCGGATCGTGCCGAGGTGGCCTCGCCGCCCGTGAGCACGTGGAGCGGTTTCTTCGCTCGGCCCGGTTGATGGACATGCCGATCGACCACGGCGTCGAGGAGTTGCTCGCCGCCGCCGGCCGGGTCGTCGCCGAGGTCGTGTCGCCCCGCTTCGTTCGGCTCTGCGCGTGGTGGGCGGGCGAGACCGTCATGGTCACGCCGGCGTCCGACGACGTGCCGCGAGTCGCGGTGCTGTGCACCTCGGGGCCTCCGCTCGGGGTCGACGAGACGTCGGTGTCGGTCCAGATCGCCGAGGCGGTGAAGCTCCCGGCGGAGGTGCTGCCGCCGGCGGTCAAGGTCGCTGCCGCCTACACCCACGGGGCGCTGGCGACCCGGCGGGCGCGGGCGGCCGGGTTCGACGAGATCGTCTTCCGGGACGTCGACGGCCACCTGGCGGAGAGCGCCGTGATGAGCCTCGTCGTCGTCGAGGACGGGGTGATCCGCACCGCGCCCGACACCACGGTGCTCGACGGCATCACCCGCCGGATCGTCCTGGAGCTGGCGACCGCCGAGGGCATCCCCGTCGAGGTCGCTCCCCTCGACGGCGGCCTGCTCGACCGGGCCGATGAGGCGTGGTTCTCCTCCACGTCGCACCCGCTGTGGCCGATCCGCGAGGTGGACGGACGGCCGCTGCCGGCCGCCCCAGGGCCGATCGGTGGGCGCCTCGCCGAGCGACTCCGAGCGCTGGTCGCCGGCGACGATCCGCTCAGCGAGCGCTGGATTCAACCACTGGGATGAGCCGGTCGTCGACGACTCCGTCCCACGGCGGATCCCTGGTGACGGTTCGGCCTGTCAGAGTGTCGGCGTGATCTCGCACCGGGTCCTGGTCGTCCTCGTCGGCGTCGCGCTCCTGGCCGCGAGCTGCACCACCGACGACGGCGACGACGCCGAGACCTCGGAACCCACGACGACGACCACGACGGAGCTCGCCGAGCTGGAGGGCACCGATCAGACGACGTCGCCGACCACGGAGGCCGAGGTCGAGGCGGGCCCCGAGCTCATCGAGGACGGGCGCGTCTGCGACGGCGTGCCACTCGAAGCCGTCTGCGGGTTCGTCGAGGTCCCGATCGACCACGACGACCCCGACGGCGACTCCCTGCGGGTCGCGGTCGCCGTGCTGCGTTCGACCGCGTCGGCGCCGACGGACGACCCCGTCGTGTACCTCGAGGGTGGTCCCGGCGGGAACGCGATCGAGGCGATCGCCTTCCGGGCCTCCGACTTCTACGAGCCGCTGCTCGAGCGGAGCCACGTGATCGTCGTCGACCAGCGCGGCGTCGGTCGTTCCGAACCGGCGCTCGACTGCCCGGAGTTCTACGAGACCCTCGACCCGATCTTCGCCCGAGCGGATCGCACCGACGCCGAGGAGGACGCCGGGGTGCTCGAGGGCATCGAGGCCTGCGGCGACCGACTGGTCGACGAGGGGATCGACGTGAACGCCTTCGACTCCGTCGCCAACGCCGATGACCTGGATCTGGTGCGACGCGCCCTCGACGTCGACGAGTGGAACCTCGTCGGGATCAGCTACGGCACGCGCCTCGGGCTGGAGCTGCTCCGGCGTCATCCCGGGCCCGTTCGTGCCGCGATCCTCGACTCCGTGCTCCCGCCCGAGGCCGAGGTGGTCGCCGGCTCGGTCGTCGGGTTCCAGGACTCCTTCGAACGGGTCGAGGCGGCCTGCGCGGCCGATCCCGACTGCTCACCAGAGGCACCCCTGGGGGAACGGCTGGCCGCCGTGGTCGAGGCGCTGGACGCCTCACCCGTCGAGGTCACCGTGCAGAACCCCCTCACCCTGAGCTCCACCGACGTCGCCATCGACGGTGACGTCCTGCTCGGCGCCGTCACCGGTGCCCTCTACGACCCGGTGCTGTTCTCCGACCTGCCCGACCTGCTGGCCGATCTCGAGGCCGGCTCGACGGAGGCGATCGAGACCTATCTCACCATCGACCAGGCCAACCGGGACCTGCTCAGCATCGGCATGTTCCAGGCGGTGGCCTGCTCCGACGACACCAACGTCACCGATCCGGCCGTGCTCGACTCGCTCGAGGCCGACGAGCTGTGGGTGCGGGCCCTCGACGGGCTCAACATCGGCGCCACCTCGTTCCCCGCCTGCGAGCGGTTCGGTGCGACCGACTCGACCCCGCAGTCCGAGGAACCGGTCGAGTCCGACGTCCCGACGCTGCTGATCGCCGGCTCCTTCGATCCGATCACACCACCGCGCTATGCCGTCGACGCCGCCGAGGATCTCTCCCGTTCGGTCGTGATCGAGCATCCCGAGCTCGGACACGCGGCGCTGTCCGATCCCTGCGTCCTCGAGATCGCGCTCGCGTTCCTCGACGACCCGGCGGTCGGCCCCGACGCCGGGTGCATCGACGAGGCACCGCCGGTCGACTTCACCCCCGACGGCCTCGGCGATCTGGCCCTCGGGACCGTCACCGCCGACGTCGAGATCCTCGGCGTCGAGATCACCGCTGACCTGCCGACGGCCTGGGCCCCACAGGCGGGCTCGCAGACCGACCGGGCTCGGTTGCGGGGCATCCTCGATCCGACAGCGGTCAGCCTCGTCGCCGCCGAGGAGCAGTTGGCCGCGTTCGTCATCGACTTCCTGGCCGACTCGCTCGAGGTGCAGCTCGTGGACCAACCACCGGTCGAGGCGGGCGGCGACACCTGGGTGCATCGATCGGGCACGACGGGGTCGACCGTGATCGACGCGTTCGAGCGGGGCCCGGACGACAACGGCCTCGTGTCGGTCTACGTGCTCACGTCGTCGATGGCCGACCGCGAGGCGCTCATCGAGCAGGTGGTCCTGCCGGGTCTCGCCTCGATGGAGGCGGCGCCGCTCGGCTGACGGCTCAGCGCCCGCTGTCGAGCGTGCGCTGCTCGAGGTGGGCCTGCTTCTCGTCGGTGTGACCCGAGCGCAGCTGCTCGGCGACCGCACGGATCTCGACCGGGTCGCCGAATCGTCGCTCCCACGGGTGCAGGAGCCGGTCGCCGCCGTAGCGCGGGATCAGGTGGGCATGGAAGTGGAACTGCGACTGGTCGGCCGCGGCGCCGGTGTTGTGCAACAGGTTGAGCCCGGCCGGGCGGAGGGTCTCCTTCACGATCCGGGCCATCTCGCGAGCGGCCGTCGCCACCGCCGAGATCGTCTCGTCGTCGATGTCGAGCAGGTCGACGACGTGTCGCTTGGGGACGATGAGGCAGTGCCCCGGTGTCATGGGCAACAGGTCCATGAACGCGACGGCGCCGTCCGTCTCGTGCACGTACTGGGCGGGAGAGTCCCCGGCCACGATCGAGCAGAAGGTGCATCGCACGGCGGGGAGGGTAGTGGCGGGCTGGCGTGGCACCGATCGGCTGGCCCACGCTGGAGGCCTTCGACGGGAAGGGGCTGCGATGCGCATCGCGATGACCATGAGCTACGCCGGCGGGTTCGAGGAGGCGATCGAGGACGTCGTCGCGCTCGAGGCGGTCGGGCTCGATCGGGTCTGGGTCGCCGAGGCGTACGGATACGACGCCGTCAGCACGATGGGCTTCCTCGCCGCGCGGACCGAGCGGGTCGAGATCGCCTCCGGCATCCTGCCGATCTACACCCGCACGCCGACGCTGCTGGCCATGACCGCAGCCGGCATCGACGCGCTGTCGGGCGGGCGCTGCGTGCTCGGCCTTGGTGCCTCCGGGCCCCAGGTGATCGAGGGCTTCCACGGGATCACCTACGACGCTCCGCTGGGCCGCACCCGCGAGATCGTCGACATCTGCCGCCAGGTCTGGCGCCGCGAGCGGGTCGAGCACGACGGCCGCCACTACCAGATGCCGCTTCCGGAGGGGCAGGGCACCGGTCTCGGCAAGCCGCTCAAGATGATCACCCACCCGGTGCGCGAGCGGATCCCGATCGTCGTCGCCGCCCTGGGCGACAAGAACGTCCAGATGACCGCTGAGGTCGCCGAGGGCTGGCTGCCCATCTTCTTCTGGCCGGAGAAGGCCAAGGACGTCTGGGGCGACGTGCTCGATGCCGGCCTGGCCAAGCGCGACCCCGAGCTCGGCGAGCTCGACATCATCGCGGGCGGGATGCTGGCGATCGGCGACGGCGTCGAGGGCCTGCGCGACTTCGGTCGGCCGATGGCCGCGCTGTACGTCGGCGGCATGGGTGCGAAGGGTCGGAACTTCTACAACTCGCTGTTCAGCCGCTACGGCTACGGCGACGAGGCCGAGCGGATCCAGGAGCTGTACCTCTCCGGTCAGAAGGACGAGGCGGCCGGGCTGCTCCCCGACGAGTTCCTTGCCTCGACCTCGCTGATCGGCTCGGAGGGCTTCGTCAAGGAGCGCCTCGCCGCCTACCAGGAGGCCGGGGTGACCACGCTCAACATCGCGCCGATGGCGCAGTCGCGCACCGAGCGGGTGGAGCAGGTGGCGAAGCTGCGCAGCCTGGTCGACGCCCTCTGAGCGAGCGGACCGGGGCCAGAACGTAGGTGGACCCGGTAACACCCGCTCCTGGGGGGAACGAACGGTGCGTTACCGGGTCCAACGCTGGCACGAAGCCAGCCCTTGCATCATGGCAGTGGTGCCAATGAAACACAAGCACCTAGTTCGTTCGCACTAGTCTGCATACGCTCCGGGTCGGCGGAACGACTGTGCGTGCCAACGGCGTGGCGTCAACGCGATCCCACGGGGCTCGTCCTCGAACATCCAGCGGGCGACGTTGCGGCGGCTCCAGCCGGTGATGCCGGCCAGTCCGAGGGCCAGGTCGGCCCGGCGCGGGGTGGCCAGCGCCCGGACGCACCACCGGGCCATGCGCTCGTCGGCGTCGAGACATCGATGCGCCGACCGGGCGTACCGACGGGCAGCGATGAGCGGATCGTCGCCGGCGACGATCTCACGTCCGGCCATGGCGCCGGTCGCGATGGCCTGGGCGATGCCCTCACCGGTCAGCGGGTCGCACGCCCGCGCCGCGTCGCCGACGAACAGGACCGGTCCGTGAGCCAAGCAGCTCTCGGCCAGTCGGCCGGGAATCGGCCAGGCCTTCACCGGATCGGCTCCGGTCACCGGGCCGATCACCTCGGCGATCGGAGGCCGATCGGCCAGTCCGGCCATCGCCACCTTCACCGCGCCGCCGTCGAGCCGGTCGCCGCGCTGGATCGCGATGCCGATGTTCGCCCCGCCGGGGACCGGGAACGACCAGGCGTAGCCCGGGAGCAGGTCGGGCTCGAACCAGACCCACTGCCGGCGCGCCTCGGGGTTGTCCGTGCGGACGTACTGACGGAGTGCGTGCAGCTCGCCCCGGTACCCGGGCTCGTCGAGCCCGAGGAGCTTGCGGCAGGTCGACCACATGCCATCGGCCGCGACGACGTGGCGGGCGCGCACGGTGCCGTGGTCACCCAGTTCGGCCGTCGCCCCGTCGCCGTCGATCGTCAGTCCGGTGAGCGAGGCCGGCGACCGGAGCGAGGCGCCATGAGCGCGGGCCAGGTCGACGAGCGCGGCATCGAGGTCCGCTCTGCGGGCAACGGCGGAGTAGCGCCCCGGGCCGGCGGGCAGATCGAGATCGAGCACGCGACCGCCCGGCGTGCGCACCCGCACCTCGCCGACCCACGTCCAGCTGTCGACCGTGGCGGGGTCGAAGTCCAGTCGCTCCAGCTCGCGCAGGGCGAGGGTCGTGAGGCCGTCGCCGCAGCACTTGTCCCGCGGGAACGTCGCCTTGTCGACGAAGGCGACCGACCGTCCGCTCCGGGCGAGCTCGATCGCCGCTGCGGACCCGGCCGGCCCGGCTCCGATGACGAGGGTGTCGAGCTCCTCCACGGCGCCGAGGGTAGACAGCGATCCGTCGGGATCCGTCACCCCTGGAGGGTCGGTTCGGCGACACCGTGGTCGATCGTCAGCGTTCGGGCGATCCCCGGTTGCGCCACCGGATCGGCCGCGTCCATCACGACGATCCGCCCCTCCGCTCGGTCCGCCGTGAGGGTGAGCTCGACCCAGCCGTTGACGCCGCTGCGCACGTCCAGCAGATCCGGTTGGAACAGCGCCGCCGCCTCCATGGCGGTGCCGATGCGGTCGTCGACCGCCGACGAGATCGATGGACTCACCAGCTCGGTGGCGACCGGCGCGCCGTCGCCGGCGCGCACGATGTCGACGATGCCGCTGTGGAGGTCGCCGGCGAGCACGACCGGCGACGGCGCCGCGGCGAGCGCTTCGACGAGGCGCTCGCGGGCCGCCGGGTAGCCGTCCCACTGATCGTTGTTGACGAGCGCATCCCCGCCGACCTCGATCGAGAGGTTGCCGACCATCACCTGCGAGGCGACCAGCTGCCAGCGCGCCACGGACGTCGCCATGGTCGACGCGAACCAGGCCTCCTGGTCGGCGCCGAGCATGGTGCGATCGGGGGAGCGCAGGGCGTCGTCGGCTACGGTGGCGCCGAGCGGGCCGTCGCGGCCCGCAGGCTCCGACCGGTGCGGACGGCAGTCGAGCAGGACGATGTCGGCCAGGTCACCCCAGGACACGAGCCGGCGAAGGTCGCCGTCGGCGTCAGGTCGCATCGGGTGGTGCTCGGCGAGGGCCTGCTCGGCGACGACGCGGGACGGGTGGTCGGGCCCCCAGCCGTTCGCGACGTCGTTGTCGTCGCGGGTCACGATCCACGGGTGGGCGGCGAGGCAGGCCTGGAGGTCGGGGTCGCTCCGGTAGAAGGCGTGGCGCCGCCGGTACCCGTCGAGCGAGTCGGGCCGACGACCGTCGTAGGCACGAACGTCGCCGTCGCCCCGGTCGGCGTAGATCACGTCGCCGAGGAACACGATCAGGTCGAGGTCGGCCTCGGCCAACCGGCGGTGAGCCACGTACGTGCCGTCCTGGTACCGCTGGCAGGACGCGATGGCGATCGTCGCCCGCTCAGGGCTCGTCGGGGCCGTGCGGGTGCGGCCGATCATGCTCTCGCCCTCGGCGGTCGAGAAGCGGTACCACCACGTCCGCCCTGCCTCGAGGCCCTCGACGTCGACCTGGACGGCATGGGCCCGTGCCGGGTCGGTGGTGACCGAGCCGGACGCGACGAGCTCGGCGAGCTCGGGGTCGGCGGCGACCGTCCAGGCGACCTCGATCGGTCCGTCGGCTCGACCCGGACCGAGCGGGTCGTCGATGAGGCGGGTCCAGATCGAGACCCGGTCGACGCCCGGCTCGCCGCTCGCCACGCCCAGTGCGAATGGCGCGGTGGCCGGGACGACGGGCCGCCAGCCGACGCCGACATCGGTCGGTGCGGTCGTGCCGGGCGCGGTCTCGGCGGTCGTCGGCGGCGCCGTACCCGATGACGACGTCGGGACCGACGTCGTGGAGGGCGGTGCGGAGTCCGAGGAGCCGTCGGTGCATGCCGCCAGGAGCGCTGCGACGGAGGCGCCGAGGAACGTGCGCCGCCGCATCACCCGACGTTGGTGTCGGCGGTGGTGGTCGGGGTTGCCGTCGTCGGAGGCGGCGGCGTGGTGGTCGTCGCGGCGGTGGTCGGCGGAGCCGTCGTGGGAGCTGCGGTGGTCGGCGGGGCGGTGGTGCCCGGGTTGCCGGTCGTCGGCGGTGCCGTCGTGCCGGGGGTGCCGGTGGTCGGCGGGGCGGTCTCGCCAGGGGCGAGGGTGGTCTCGGTGGAGGAGGTCGTGGACTGCGGCACGGTCGGGTTGCCGTTGCAGTCGAGCCCCTCGGCCGGGCGGTAGAGCGCCGTGACGTTGTCCTCGAGCTCGCTGCCGTCCGGGTAGGTGCGCAGGCGGTTGGTGAAGACCCGGGTGCACTGGCCGGCTCCCGCGCGGACCTGGCCGGTCTCCTCGACGTCGATGTGCTGGGTCGAGAACAGCTTCACCGTGATCGAGGTGTCGGTGTACTCGGTCCAGACGAGGACGCCGAACTCGGTCGTGTTGCGCACCTCGAGGTCGGGGTTCGGGAAGCTCAGCGTCGCCTCCCGCCCATACGGGTAGCGGGAGATGTAGATCGAGTGGCTCTGGTACTCGCCGAAGTCGAGGCCGGCGAAGAAGGCCGCGTTGAACAGCGTGGTCGCGAACTGGGAGATCCCGCCGCCGACGCCGTCCTCGAACACGCCGTTCTGGATGACGCCGGCCGACACGAAGCCCTTCTCGCGGGTTCGGCGTCCGACGAAGTCGTTGATCGACAGCTCGCCGCCGGGCTCGATGACGAAGCCACGGACGATGTCGGCGATGCGATGGATGTTGGTGACCCGGTTCTCGCAACAGGCGTGCTCGGTCGTGAACTCGCCGACCAGCTCGACGATGCCGAGCTGCTCGGCGGCCTCGCGCGCCTCGTCCGGGAGGGCGCTGCGCAGCGGCAGCGCGACCGGCTGGGTGTTCCCCGCACGGATCGCGTCCTCGATGGCGGTGCCCGCGCCCTCGGCGCAGCACACGCGGCCACCCTCGGCCGACACGATGAGCACCTGGTCGTCCTCGTCGACCTCGAACGCGAACTCGGCCGAGCCCGGCACGCTGGTCACGACGAGGCGCTCGAGGGCCTGCACGGCGCGCTCGTCGTCGATCATCCAGCTGATCTCGGTGCCGTCGTCCTCGATCTCGATCCAGGACACGACGGTGTCGGCGTCGACGAACACGATGCCGTCGTCGGGCTCGGCGACGACGTCGGCCTCGTCGCCGGTGGCGTCGTCCTCGGTCGCGTCGGCGTCCTCGTCGGTCGCCTCCTCGTCGGTCGGGTCGACCGCCGACGACGGTGCGGTGATGCGGACCTCGACACCGGCGCCGAGCGAGCCGGAGATCTCATCGGCGACCGCCTGCACGGCGGCCTCGTCCCGCTCGGGCGGCACCGGTGCCCAGCCGGCCGCCAGCTCGATCGTGCCCGGTGATTCGGCCGCGGCGTCGGCGACGGCGTCGGCGAGGCCCGTGGGGTCGATCACCTGACCGGGGACGCCCGGACGCACCTGCAGCTCGCCGTCGAGCACGACGAGGGTCGGCTCGATCGGATCGGCGCCGGTGAGCGTGGCGGCCGTCGCCTCGACCGCGCCGGGGTCAGCGGCCAGCACGACGTCGGTGCTGCGGTTGGAGAAGAACGAGCCCAGCCACCCGAACGGCCGCGTGAAGATGCTGCCCCGTCCGGCATCGAGCGCGGCGTCGACCGTCGCATCGGCGTCGACCCCGAGACCCAGGTCGCCGGCGGTGACCTCGAACTGCATGCCGTCGGGGGTGGTGAGCACCACGGGGCGGCGGGCGAAGCTCTCCGACAGCGAGTCGATGCGGCCGCGGAGGTCGTCCTCGTCGAGGCCACCGATCGCCTCGCCGCCGAGCTCGACGTTGCGCGCGACACGACCCGAGTGCGCGACCCCGTCGACGACGAAGGCGAGCATCCAGAGCACGATGAGGGCCGTCGGGATGATGACGGCGAGGCTCCAACGAGGCAGGGGCAGCGTGGATCGCACGGCCCGCCGATCCTATTGAGATGAGACGCCCGTGTGGTGGCAGCGCCACCACGGGAGTTCGGTGTCTCCCGCTCTGGTCGAGCTTCCTCGATGCTCCACGCCCCTGCCGGGGCGCTCCCCATCCGCTCGCTCGACGGGCCGCTCGGGCCATGGGCCCCGCGACAGCGGGGCCCTCTAAGATCCGCGCCCGAGAAGGGGAGGGGTCCCATGTCCAGATTGTGTGAAGGCCGCGTCGTGGTCGTGACCGGCGCTGCGCGTGGCATCGGGCGCGAGTACGCGCTGATGCTCGCGGAGCACGGCGCGAAGGTCGTCGTGAACGACCTCGGAGGCGAACGTGACGGGACCGGCGCCGGCACCGGCCCGGCCGCCGAGGTGGTCGAGGAGATCACCGCCGCCGGTGGTGAGGCCGTCGTCAACGGCGACGACGTCTCGGACTGGGAGGGCGCCCAGCGGATGATCAACCAGGCGATCGAGACCTACGGCGACCTCCACGCCGTGGTCAACAACGCCGGCATCCTGCGCGACCGCATGCTCGTGAACATGACCGAGGCCGAGTGGGATGCGGTCATCAAGGTCCACCTCAAGGGCACGTTCGCTCCTGCTCGTTGGGCGGGCGCGTACTGGCGGGAGAAGGTGAAGGCTGGTGAGACCGTCGACGCCCGGATCATCAACACCAGCTCGGTCTCGGGCATCTACGGCAACCCGGGGCAGACCAACTACGGCGCAGCCAAGATGGGCATCGCCGGGTTCACGATCATCGCCGCCCGTGAGCTCGCCCGGTACGGCGTGACCGTCAACGCGATCGCCCCCGGTGCCCTCACCCGACTGACCGAGGACCTCGGCATGGGCCAGCTCCCCGAGGAGCAGCTCGACTCGGTCTCGCCCCGCTGGATCGCCCCGATCGTCACCTGGCTCTGCAGCGAGGATGCGAAGGACGTGACCGGTCGCGTGTTCGAGGCGTCGGGCAGCGTGCTCGCCGTCGCCGAGACGTGGAACCGGGGCCCGACGGTCGAGCCCGTCGACGACCCGACGAAGATCGGACCGATCGCCCGGCAGCTCGTTGCCGACGCCCGCCTCAACTCCGACATGGGCGGTCAGCCGCTCGACGGCGGGCTGCTCTCGTGAGCGGGCTGGATCCGGCCGGCATCGGTGCGACCAGCGGACCGCACGAGCGGTCCTGGACCTCCAAGGACGCCCTCCTCTATGCCGTGGGGGTCGGCGCCGGCTCGGTCGACCCGACCGGCTTCGAGCTCGACTTCACCACCGAGAACTCCCACGAGGTCGCCCAGCAGGTGCTGCCCACGATGGCGGTCGTCCTCGGCGCCGGTGGCGCGCTGGCCCAGGCCGGTGAGATCGATTGGGGTCGGCTGCTCCACGGCAACCAGGGCATCACGCTGCACCGGCCGATCCCCCCGGACGGCACCGTCGTGTGCCACGACAAGATCGTCCACATGTGGGACAAGGGCGAGGGCAAGCACGCCATCATCGACACCGAGATCAACGCCGTGCTCGCCGAGGACGGTGAGCCGTTGTTCGACTCGCGCTCGACGATGGTCATCCGTGGCTCGGGCGGCTTCGGCGGTGAGGAGGGCGATACCGCCCCGAAGGTGCACGCCCCCGACCGGGACCCCGACGCGGCGATCACCTACTCGACTCGAGACGACCAGGCGCTGACCTACCGCCTCTCGGGCGACCGGAACCCACTGCACTCCGATCCGTGGTTCGCCACCGAGCTGGCCGGTTTCCCGAAGCCGATCCTCCACGGGCTGTGCACCTACGGGTTCACCGGCCGGGCGTTGCTGCACGAGCTCTGCGGGTCCGACCCGGGCCGGTTCCGGAGCATGGACGCCCGCTTCTCGTCGCCGGTCTTCCCCGGCGAGTCGTTGACCGTCCGCATCTGGCACACCGGTGACGGCGAGGCGACCTTCCAGACGGTGTCCGACACCGACGGCCGGGTCGTCATCGACAACGGCGCGTGCACGTTCGTCGCCTGAGGTGATCCGCCGCATCGCCCTGCTCCTCACTGGACTCGCGCTGGTGGCGTGCAGCGGCGGTGGGGGCGATGCTCTTCGCCGGGTGGCCCCCGCCCGGCTTCTCATCTCCGGAAACCTCCAGACGAGGCGCTGGACCGACTCGACGTCCAGACCATCGACGAGCACGTCGGGGCCGACGGTCTCGGTTGGTACGAGGTCGACGGTGCCGCCGCTGTGCGGATCGTCGACTTCTTCTTCGAATCGGAGATCGCGACGTCACAGCAGCCGATCATCGAGGAGCTCTACGCCACCGGACCCTCGTTGCTCAGCGGCGGACGGATGGCCGATCTCCTGACGCTGCAGCGGGTGGCGGTCGACGGGCCGACGGTGGTCGTCGACGTCGTGGTGCCTGAGGTCCAGTCACCCGGCATCGTGCTGTCGATGCTGTTCCAGCGCGAGACGGTCTTCGTCGCGCCCTGACGAGCCGGCTCAGAAGAGCGTCGGCTCCTTCGGCTCGAAGCCGCGGAGGGCGTCGTAGTCGACCGTGATGCAGGCGATGCCCTTGGACTCTGCGTAGGCGCGTGCCTGGGGCTTGATCTCCTGGGCCACGAGCATCCCCTCGAGCGGGAGCAGCGTCGAGTCGTTGCGGAGGCGCTCGAGGTAGCGGATCAGCTGCTCGACGCCGGCGATCTCGCCCTTGCGCTTCACCTCGACGGCAACGGCCTGGCCCTCGGCGTCGCGGCACATGAGGTCGACCGGGCCGATGTCGGTCGGGTACTCGCGGCGCACGAGCACCATGCCGTCGCCGAGGGTCTCGGGGTTGGCGGCGAGCAGCTCCTGGAGGTGGGCCTCGACGCCGTCCTTCTGCAGGCCCGGGTCGATGCCGAGCTCGTGGGAGGAGTCCGAGAGCACCTCGTGGAGGATGATGACCAGCTCCTCGCCCTGTGGGTTGCTGACCACCCAACGCTCGTCCTCCTCCTTGAGGACGTTGGGGGCGGTCATCCAGTTGAGCGGCTTGTACGCGCCACCGTCGGCGTGGACGGCGACGCAGCCGTCGGCCTTCACCATGATGAGGCGAGTCGCCTCCGGGAGGTGGGCGTCGAGGCGGCCGGAGTAGTCGACGGTGCAGCGGGCGACGACGAGGCGCACGTGGTCAGTCGGTGAAGAAGTCGGCCCGCGGCGTGTGGGTGTCGTCGTAGACCGGTTCGGCCTTGTCGATCCGGAACTTCTGCACCTCGTTGGCGCCCTGCAGTCGGTGGGAGCGGAGCACCTCGCCGGTCGCCTTGTACCAGGGTCCGGCGAAGTGGGCCTCGAGGCTGGCCTGGTCGGCCCAGCGCTCGTAGACGACGATCGCGTCCTCCATGTGGTTGTCGGGCACGAACGAGTAGGCCAGGCAGCCCGGCTGTGTTCGAGCGCCGGCGATCGCGTCGGCGGCGGCGTCGACGGCCGGCTGGCGGTCGTCGGGATGGATCCGGATGAACCCGGCGATGATGATCTCGGCCATGGCCATCGGACGCTAGCGGGTGGGCACGACCGGTACGGTCGCCGGTGTGGGCGAGGGCGCGGTGGCGATGACCGGGGAGCGGGTGTTCCGTGCCAGCCCGATGCTGGCGTTCGCCTACGGCCTCGCGCTGATGCTGGGGATGTACCAGCTGGCGTCGTCGTTCTCCGGCGCGAACCTCGTGATCATCGGTTCGTGGATGGCGAGCAGCGCCTACTTCGTCGTCCTGTCGTTGCGGACGCAGGTGGTGGTCGACGAGCACAGTGTTCGGGTGCGCTGGGCGATCCGGTCCCGCACCGTCGAGCGGGCTCAGATCCGTGAGGTCCAGAGGCGGAAGCACGATGTCCGTCTCGTGGTCGGGGCCGATGGGGCGACCTTCAGCCAGGTCACGTTCCCGACCGTGCGGGAGCTCGACGAGCTCGAGCGGACGCTTCGGGACGGTGTCTGCAACGCAGCGCTGGAGACGCCACCCGATCTCCTGATCCACCAGGGTGGTCTGATGCGCCGCTGGTTCGGCCCCGTCCACGAGCCTGGGTGAGTCCAGCAGAACCGTGCGCGACGCTGTGGCTCACCACGAGGGGGTGGGCGATGGCTGACGCTGCGAGGTTGGCGGAGATCGGTGAGCTGATCTCCACGATGTGGGACCGGCGCGACCTGGCCGCGGTGGAGGCGCTGTACGCCGACGACGCCCGGTTCGTGTCACCGAACCCGCCGCAGCTGTCGGCGGACTTCGGGACCGAGCTGGTCGGCCGTGCGGAGATCATGCGGTACTACGGTGCGGTCCTCGAGGTCGTACCGCCCGGCGCCGTCGACACCGTCGCCGTGGCGGCCGGAATCGACGTGGTCACCTGGGTCTGGAAGGCGGGCGCCGATATCGGTACCGACACCATGCTCGTCGACGGCGACGGCCGGATCTCGCTGCAGTACGTGGCGATGCCGCTGGCGTAGTCGGTCTGCTCAGCCGGTCGGCATGCTCGCTTCGTAGCGCTCCTGGAGGTGGCCGCCGGCGGTGATCGGTCCGTAGCGAGCGGGCTCGTCCTCGGTGACGCAGGTGGGGAGGACCTCGATGAGGGCGTCGTGGTCGAGGTCGAAGAAGCAGGCGATCGAGTAGCGGTCCCGGCCCGGCACACCGATCACCCGATGCAGGGTCGAGACGTAGCGATCGTTGGTCCAGCGCTGCAGCAGGTCGCCGACGTTGATGACGAAGGCACCCTCGACGGGCGGGACGTCGGCCCAGTCGCCGTCCTTGGTCATCACCTGCAGGCTGCCCTCCCCGTCTTGGGCGAGCACGGTGACCGCGCCCCAGTCCGTGTGGGCCCCGGCGCCGAAGTCGGCCTCACCGGCCGCGTCGGGGCGGGGCGGGTAGTGGAGGAGCCGCAGGGTGCAGATCGGCGCCTGGTGGAACGGCTCGAAGTGGTGCTCGTCGAGCTCGAGCGAGAGCGCCATCGCCCGGAGGAGCATCTCGCAGACCTCCATCGCGGTGCGGTGGTAGCGCTCGATCGGCTCTCGGACGTCGGCGAGCGCCGGCCACTGGTTCTCCCCCGACATCGGTCCGATGCCGGCGAGGTGCTCGGGGCTGAACGACCACGCCTCCTTGAAGTCGGGCGCGGACTCGGCGTCGAGCTGCTGACGACCCGGGGGGTCGTAGCCCCGGTTGACGTGGTCGTCGTCCCAGGCCCTGGCCATCTTGTCGTCCATCGACTGGGCGAACGTCTTCCTCGTCGCGGTGAAGGCGTCGTCGAGGACGGTGGGATCGATGCCGTGGCCCGTCACGGTGAGAAAGCCGACGGTCTCGCACGCCTCGCCGATCTGCTTGGCGACGGCTCGTCGCAGCTCGGGGTCGGGGGAGCGGAGATCGGTGATGTCGATGACGGGCACGCTGACCATCCGCGCATCCTCGCGCCGGGTCCGCTGCGGCGGTGTGAACGGTTCATGACGTCACACCCCCTCGGTAGTGTCGAACACATGTTCGGGCTGATCGGTTGGGCGGAGGAACGGGAGGCCGTCGAGCTGCGCTTCACGTCGGCGCTGCTCGACTGGTGGCGGGAGCGAGGGTGGGAGGCCGACGGTTCCCGGTCTCCGGCGGCGTGGCTGCGATGGCGGTGCGGCATCGACGAGGCCGATGCCCGTCGGGTGCTGCGCCGGGTGCGGTTGCTCGACGCGGTGGCCGAGGTCGCGGACGTGGCGGCCGGCGGCACGATCCGACTCGCGCACCTCGATGCCCTCGCTTCGACGGTGACGCCGGAGCGCGTCGAGCTGGCTCGGCGCGACGGCAGCGTGCTGCTCGCCGAGGCGAAGGAGCTCGACCTCGCTGACTACCGACGCTTCCTGGCGCACTGGCGGTCGCTGGCCGACGACGAGCTGGCGACGTCCGATGCGGTGGAGCGGCACCAGCGGCGGTACCTCCGGCTGTCGTCGACGCTGTTCGGTGAGTACGACCTCGCGTGTCGGCTGGACGCCGAAGGTGGTGCCCGAGTGGCGGCAGCACTGGCCGCTGCGACGGTGCCCGACGTGGAGGGTGAGACGCGCTCCGCCGCGCAGCGGCGGGCGGACGCGTTGGTGGCCCTGGCGGAGGGCAGCGACTCGAGTGGGCGGACGGTGCCGGCGATGGTGGTCTCGGTCGACGTCCTCGGCGAGGCCGCACCGGACCCATCGTCGACAGCGGAGCTCGACGGTGTGTCTCTGGCTCGGGAGACGGTTCGGCGGGTCGGCTGCGACGCTGCGGTCGCCCGGGTGGTCACCGCCGGCCGATCGGAGGTCGTCGACGTCGGCCGGTCGACGAGGGTCATCTCACCCGCGCTGCGACGAGCGCTGGCCGTGCGCGACGGCGGCTGTCGGTTCCCGGGGTGCGAGGTCGTCCACGACCGATGCGACGCGCACCACCTCCGGCATTGGGCCGCTGGCGGCGCGACGGACCTCGCCAACCTGACGCTGCTGTGCAGCTTCCACCATCGGCTGGCCCACGAGGGCGGTTGGTCGATCCGAGCCGGCCCGACTCCGGGCGACCGGGTGCGGGCGATCCGGCCGGATGGCTCGGAGCTGCCGCCGTGAGGGAACTAGCCCTGGCCGCCCATGCGCTTGAGGATCAGCTCGCGGCGGGCCTTCAGCTCGTTGTAGGAGATCGACTCGACCTCGCTGTCGAGCCCCCACGACGCCTTGACGCTGTCGAGGTCGATCTGCTCCTCCGACAGGGCCATGCCGGTGTCGGCGAGGAGCTTGTCGCCGTGGGACGTGGCGAAGTGCAGGGCGATGTGCTGGACCTCGGCGAGGAGGTCGACGTCGGGGGCGAGGCGCTCGATCATCGACGACAGGAAGATCATGTTCTTGACGTAGAGCATGAGGTCCTTCGGCATGCGGGCGCCGTAGCCGAGCAGCGCCTTCACGACCCGCTGGACCTCGCCGAGGAGCTCCTCTTGCGACAGGGTGGTCGGGTCGATCGGCGGGCGGTCGAGGCCGAGGTCCGAGATGACGGCGTCGAGGTCGACGTCGCGGGGCAGCGCCCCGAGGTCCCGGAAGGCCGCCATCTGCGACTTCACGTCGTTCGCGGTGGCTCCGATCATCATCCGGAGGAACGCCCGGCGCTTGAACTCGTCGAACCGAGCGGTGATGCCGAAGTCGAGCAGGGCCACCTTGCCGTCGGGCTGCACGAACAGGTTCCCGCCGTGGAAGTCGCCGTGGAAGATGCCGTGGAGCGTCGCCGACTCGAGGAAGGCGATCATCACGTTGCGGACGACGCGATGGGTGTCGACACCGGCGGCTCGGATGTCCTCGGCGTCCTCGAAGCGGAACCCGCTCACCGGTTCCATCACGAGGACGCGGGGCGTGACGAGCTGCGGATGGGGCCGCGGCACCACCCAGTCGGTCTGGCCGAGCTCCCGCAGGACCCGGGCCACGTCGAGCAGGTTCTCGGCCTCGAGCCGGAAGTCGAGCTCCTCCACGATCGTCTCGGCGAACAGCTCGACGAGCGCCGGCGGGTTGGCCAGCGCGGTGACGGGGATGCGGCCGATGAGCATCGGGGCGAGCCACGACAGCACCTGCAGGTCGTGCTCGACGCGGTCTTTCACTGTTGATCGTTGGACCTTGACGACGACGTCGGTGCCGTCGAGCAACTGCGCCCGGTGCACCTGCGCGATCGACGCCGCGGCGATGGCGGTCGGCTCGAACACGAGGAACACCTCGTCGAGGCGCTTGCCGAGGTCCTCTTCGATCACCTGCTTCACGGTGGCGAACGGCTCGGGCCGGACCCGGTCACGGCACAGCTTCATCTGTTCGACGAGCGCATCGGGGAAGAGTCCCTCCCCGGCCGAGATGATCTGGGCGAGCTTGATGTACGTGGGGCCGAGGTGCTCGGCCGCGACGCGCAGGCGGCGCGAGAGCCCCTGGGTCGAGTGCGGCGCGCCCTTGCGCTTGTCCCGCACGTACCACCCGACGATCGCACCGCCGAGGTGCCGGACCGTCGTGCCGACACGGCGCCCGGGTGGCACGCGCCGCTCCCGGGTGAGCACCGGGACCGAGGCCCGTGCAGCTCGGCGGGCGTCGTCGAGGCCGGTGCGCCAGGTGAGCTCGACGTCGTCGAGGGTCCAGGGGGCAGCGTCGGAGAAGGTGCCGAGGCTGAGATCGGTGGGTGCAGATGCGGGGGGCACGGCGGACCATGGTCGCACGCGATCGGCGCAGAACCCTCCCACCGGGAGGATGATCTACGTCACGACCCGGTCCATCGGGGCGGTCGGCGCTCCTGGAAGGCGGCCACGCCCTCCGCGAAGTCGGCATCGGTCGCCATCTCGTCGAGGAGGCGATCGGCGTGACGCACGGAGTCGCCGACGCCGCGGTGGAGGTCGAGGTAGAGCTGGCGTTTGGTCTCGCGCAGCGAGCGCGGGGAGCACGTGGCGATCATCGCCGACACGACTTCGTAGACGCGGGGCAACAGCTCGTCGGCGGGCAGCACCTCGTTGAAGAGCCCGTCGACCTCCTCGGGTCGGAACACCCGGCTCGTGAGCATGAGCTCGCTGGCCCGGGTCACGCCCACGAGGCGGGGGAGCACCCAGCTGGTGCCGTACTCGGCGGGGAGGTTGAGCTTGCCGTGGGCGGTGGTGAGCTTGGCGCCCTCGACGGCGTAGCGGAGGTCGGCGTAGAGCGCGACGACGAGGCCGACGCCCGCGGCCGCGCCGTTGACCGCAGCGACGATCGGCTTGGGGACGCCGAAGAAGTAGGTGAAGTGCTCGCCGAACTGCTCGTCGTCGACGCCGACGCCGGGCTGGGGCAGCTCGGCCGGAGTACCCGGGTCGTACCCGCCCTGCTCGACGTGGTGGTCGAGGGCGGCGCTGTCGGCACCGACGCAGAAGTCCGTGCCGTCACCGGTGATGACGATCGCGCGCACGTCATCGTCCCGCTCGGCTTCGAGCAGGCACCAGCGCACCTCGGTGTGCATCCGGCCCGTCCAGGCGTTGCGGCGGTGCGGCCGCGAGAGCGTGATCGTGGCGATGCCGCCCTCGACGTCGAATCGGACCGCCTTCAGCTCCACGGCCGCTCAGCCGCCTCGGATGGCCTCGTCGAGGGCCGCGAGCGCGGGCTCGGCCAGCTCGGGCCGGCAGATGAGGAGGTCGGGCAGCCAGACGTCGGGCTGGTTGTAGATCAGCGGCGACCCGTCGCAGCGCGAGGCGTGGAGCCCGGCGGCGCAGGCGACCGCGACCGGCGCGCACGAGTCCCACTCGAACTGGCCGCCGGAGTGGGCGTAGACGTCGGCCTCGCCGAGCACGACGGCCATCGACTTGGCGCCGGCCGATCCCATGGGGAGCAGCTCGGCGCCGAGTGCCTGGGCGACGACGACCGCAGCGGCGGGCGGCCGGGTCCGGGACACGACCATCACCGGCGGGTCGTTCGCCGCGACGAGCTCGGGAGCCGGCTCGGTCGACAGCGTCCGCCCGAGGCCGGGCAGCGCGACCGCGCCGGCTGCCGGGATGCCGCCCACGCAGAGCGCGATGTGGACGGCCCAGTCCGAGCGGTTCTCGGAGTACTCGCGGGTGCCATCGAGCGGATCGACGATCCAGACCCGCTCTCGGGTCAGGCGGATCGGATCGTCCTTGCCCTCCTCGGAGAGCACGATGTCGTCCGGAACGAGCTCCGCGAGCCGTTCGACGATGAACCGGTGTGCGTAGGTGTCTCCGGCGTCCTTGATCTGCCACTGGTCGGCTGACCTGGCCAAGAGGTCGTCGCGGGTCTGCAGCAGGAGCTCACCCGCTGCGGTCGCCACCTCGGCGGCGATGCGATGGTCCTCGGCCGTTGCGCGGCTGGTGTCGAGCACTGGTTCTCCGGTGGTGGGGGTGGAGGTCGAATCGACCACTACAGGTGGCATCCTTGATGCCGACATCGGTGTGGTCCACCGTAGAGCACGTCCTCCCCCACACTCCGCCACGAAGGGTCACCGAGGCGCATCCCCCATGAGTACGACGTACGAGCTGACGCACCTCCAAGCGCTGGAGGCCGAGTCGATCCACATCATCCGAGAGGTGGCCGCCGAGTTCGAGCGGCCCGTGCTGCTGTTCTCCGGCGGCAAGGACTCGGTCGTGATGTTGCACCTGGCCCTCCGGGCCTTCGCACCGGCCAAGCTGCCGTTCCCGATCATGCACGTGGACACCGGGCACAACTTCCCGGAGGTCATGGAGTTCCGTGACCGCACCGTCGACGAGTACGGCCTCCGGCTGATCGTGGCTTCCGTCCAGGAGGCCATCGACGCCGGCAAGCTGACCGAGGAGAAGGGCCCCCGGGCCTCCCGGAACCTCCTCCAGACCGTCCCGCTGCTCGAGGCCATCGAGGGCCACAAGTTCGATGCCGTCTTCGGCGGTGGTCGCCGTGACGAGGAGAAGGCCCGGGCCAAGGAGCGGGTCTTCTCCCACCGCGACGAGTTCGGCCAGTGGGACCCCAAGAACCAGCGGCCCGAGCTGTGGCGCCTCTACAACGGCCGCCACCACATCGGCGAGCACATGCGGGTGTTCCCCATCTCCAACTGGACCGAGATGGACATCTGGCAGTACCTCGGCGAGAACGACATCGACATCCCGACGATCTACTTCGCCCACGAGCGCGAGGTGTTCGACCGGGACGGCATGCAGATGTCGGTGTCGCCCTACCTCGAGCAGATCGAGGGCGAGGACCCGTACCGCGCCACCGTCCGCTATCGCACGGTCGGCGACATGACCTGCACGGCCGCGGTCGCGTCCCCGGCTTCGAACATCGATGACATCATCGCTGAGGTCGCCGCCGCCCGGATCACCGAGCGCGGCGCCAGCCGCGCCGACGACCGTCGCTCCGAAGCAGCGATGGAGGATCGCAAGAAGGAGGGCTACTTCTAATGGAGTTGCTCCGACTCGCCACCGCAGGCTCGGTGGACGACGGCAAGTCGACCCTCATCGGTCGCCTGCTCTACGACACGAAGACGATCTTCGAGGATCAGCTCGAGTCCGTCGAGCGCACCAGCGAGGCCCGTGGCGAGGAGTACGTCAACCTCGCGCTCTTGACCGACGGCCTCCGGGCCGAGCGGGAACAGGGCATCACGATCGACGTGGCCTACCGCTACTTCGCCACGCCCAAGCGCAAGTTCATCCTCGGTGACACGCCGGGCCACATCCAGTACACCCGCAACATGGTCACCGGCGCCTCGACCGCCGACCTGGCCATCGTGCTGGTCGACGCTCGTCACGGTGTCATCGAGCAGACCAAGCGCCACGCCTTCCTGGCATCGCTGCTGCGGGTCCCCCACGTCGTGCTCGCCGTCAACAAGATGGACCTCGTCGACTACGACCAGGCCGTGTTCGACGAGATCAAGGACGACTTCCGGTCGTTCGCCTCCAAGCTCGACGTCACCGATCTCACCTTCATCCCGGTGTCGGCGCTCAAGGGCGACAACGTCGTCAACCGCTCGGCGAACATGCCGTGGTACGAGGGCACCTCGCTGCTGCACCACCTCGAAGAGGTGCACATCGCCTCGGACCGCAACCTGATCGACGCCCGCTTCCCGGTGCAGTACGTGATCCGGCCGATGGCCGAGGCGTACCACGACTACCGCGGCTACGCCGGCACGATCGCGGGCGGCACGTTCAAGCCCGGCGACGAGGTCGTCGTGTTGCCCTCTGGCTTCACGTCGACGATCTCCCACATCGAGACCCCGCAGGGCGAGGTCGGCGAGGCGTTCCCGCCGATGTCGGTCGTGATCCGTCTCACCGACGACATCGACATCAGCCGCGGCGACATGATCGCTCGTCCGGCCAACCAGCCCACGGTGACGCAGGACCTCGACGCCATGATCTGCTGGATGGACGAGCGCACCACGCTCACCGAGCGCAAGAAGCTCGCCATCAAGCACACGACTCGATCCGCCCGGGCCCTGGTCAAGGACCTCCAGTACCGGCTCGACGTCAACACGCTCCATCGAGACGAGCACGCCACCGAGCTCAAGCTCAACGAGATCGGTCGCGTGCAGCTCCGGACGACGGTGCCGATGTTCGTCGACGAGTACCGACGCAACCGGACCACCGGTTCCTTCATCCTCGTCGACGAGGGCTCCAACTCGACGGTCGGCGCCGGGATGATCCTCGGCGAGGCCAAGTAGCGGGTGGCACGCTCCCAGAACGTCGTCTGGCACGAGGGTGAGCTGAGCCGGGCCGAGCGCTGGACGGCGTCCGGCGTCACCGGGGCGACCGTGTGGTTCACCGGGCTCTCCGGCTCGGGCAAGTCGACGATCGCCTCGGCCGTGCAGCAGCGGCTGCTCGAAGCCGGTCGTCCCTGTTACCTGCTCGACGGCGACAACCTCCGGCACGGACTCAACGGCGACCTGGGGTTCACACCCGAGGACCGGACCGAGAACATCCGCCGGGTCGGCGAGGTCGCGAGGCTGTTCGCCGATGCCGGGGTCGTGGCGCTGGTGCCGGTCATCAGCCCGTACCGTGCCGACCGGGCCCGCGCCCGGGAGATCCACGGCGTGGCCGATCTGCCGTTCCACGAGGTGTTCGTGGACACGCCGATCGAGGTGTGCGAGCAGCGGGACCCCAAGGGTCTCTACGTGAAGGCGCGCGCCGGGGAGATCACCGGCTTCACCGGGATCGACGATCCCTACGAGGCGCCGGACGCACCCGAGCTGCGCATCCCGACCGCGGAGACGTCGGTCGACGATGCGGTGGCCGCGGTCCTCGACCTCATCGGCTGATCGGACGCCACGGGCATACTGGCGCCATGGGACGGAGGGCGGCCGGCCCGGCGTCCACGTCGGAGACCGAGATCGAGTGGTTCGGTGACCAGCACGACTCGAGCGCCATCGTCGAGCGGGGCGGGCCGCAACCGGCGCTGATCGTGCTGGCGGTCCTCGCGGTCGTCGCCGTCCTCTGGGGTCTGACCGGCGGCGACGATGACGAGGCCGACGAGGCCGCACCCACGTCGACGCCACCGGAAGAAGCCACCGCCGAGACGGCGGCGAGCCCGACGGTGGTCGGCGGCCTCATGCCCCGGGCGGAGATGCTGCCGGGCTTCGTCGACACGTACCGGCTGGTGCTGTTGGAAGGTCCGTTCGGCTTCGGAACCGTGGAACCGACGGTGTCGTCGTTCGTCGGTCGCGAGGTCACGACCCGCCTGCTCGGCAGCGAGATCTTCGTCGGCGGTGACCCGGTGCGGACGCACCCGGGGGAGCGGCGGGCGCCCCTGGTCGTCGCCGACGATTCGATCGCGGTGCTGAGCGAGGGGCGGGTCGTGCTGCTCGACATCGAGCTCGCCGGGGAGCCGTTCGATCTCGGGCCGGGCATCGCCGTCCTCGAGGGCACCGACGACGACGAGATCTGGGTGCTCGGGTCGGCAGAGGAGACCGCCCGCCGGATCGACGTGCGGAACCCCGCGGGAGGACGCACCTTCGACCTCGACGATCTCGGGCGCCCGATCGCCGCCGTCGGCGACGGTCTCCTGCTCTCCGTCGGTGCGGGCGCGGCGCGGGGTCTCGGCTACTGGCGACCCGACGCCCCGCTGGTGGTGCTCGAGGGGTCCGAGCGGGGGCGCTACCTCGGCACCGGAGCGGCCGACGTCGTGATCGCCGTGGGCGAGGAGCTCGTCGTCTTCGACCTGACCGCGGCCGACGCCCCCGACGGGCCGACGGCTCGTCGCCTCGGCGTCGATCCGACGACGATCGATGTCGCCGCGGTCGCGCCCGATGGCCGGTCGGTGGCCTTCGACGTGCCGGGTCCGATCACGGAACGGGGGACGATCCGCGTCGTGGGGCTGGACGACGGCGCGGTGATCGACGAGATCCGCACCGGGTTCCCGCTGCAGTTCCAGTGGTCGGGCGCAACCCGGCTATTGCACCTCCAGCCCGAGCTGCCCGAGACGCTGCTGGTCGAGCGCGATCTCGAGACCGGCGTCGACCGACCCCTGGTGTCGCTCCCCGGGCTCAGCTGGTTCTGGTTCTTCGACACCCCACCGCAGTAGGGATCGAGGACCGGCGGGCCGCTCGGGCCCCGGCCGGGCGCCCGGCTCAGTCCTTCGGTTCGCCGTAGGGGGCGCCGGCCTCGTCGTAGCACTGCTCGTGGAAGTGCTCGACCCGGTCCCACCGGTTCTTCACGTACACGTTGCAGATCACCTGGTACGCCCGGACGCGTGCCCGGAACTTGATCGGCTCGCCGCAGTGAGCGCAGTACGCGGAGTTGCCGGCGTCGATCAGGCGGATGACCGCCCGACTCTTCCAACGCTTCCGCTCCGCGGTGGTGTCGGTCGTTTGGGTGGTCGCCTTCGTCGCAGCCATCGTGCGTCCCGTCGTCCGTGCCATCGTCGCCTGAAGTCGTTCGACGGAGCTTCGCCGACCGACCTCGGGGCCTACCCTAGTCCGACCAGCGCGTCACGTGGGACTCGTACCACTCTCGGTGAGAGGTGGTCGATCTGGCTACGCGGAGTGAAGCAGCCGCAACCCTCAGTCCCGAACCAGCGGTCGGTACTTGATGCGATGCGGCTGATCGGCATCGGCGCCGAGCTCCTTGCGGCGAAGCTCCTCGTACTCGGTGAAGTTGCCCTCGAACCATCGCACCTGCGAGTCGCCCTCGAAGGCCAGCACATGCGTCGCGATGCGGTCGAGGAACCACCGGTCGTGGCTGATGACCACGGCGCATCCGGGGTAGGCGAGGAGGCCCTCCTCGAGCGCCCGGAGCGTGTCGACGTCGAGGTCGTTGGTCGGCTCGTCGAGGAGCAGCACGTTGCCGCCCCGCTTGAGCGTCTTGGCCAGGTGGACGCGGTTGCGCTCGCCGCCGGAGAGCACCCCGACCGACTTCTGCTGGTCGCTGCCCTTGAAGCCGAAGCTCGCGACGTACGCCCTGGCGTTCACCTCGCGGTTGCCGACCTTCAGGACCTCGTAGCCCTCGGAGATCTCGTCGTAGACCGACTTGGCTGCGTCGAGCTCGTCGCGGCTCTGGTCGACGTAGGCGAGATCGACGGTGTCGCCGATCTCGATCGTGCCCTCGTCGGGCGTCTCCTGCCCGGTGATCATGCGGAACAGGGTCGTCTTGCCCGCACCGTTGGCGCCGATGACGCCGACGATGCCGGCCGGCGGGAGGATGAAGGAGAGGTCGTCGATCAGCAGCCGGTCGCCGAAGCCCTTCGACACGTCGGTGAAGTTGATCACCTTGTCGCCCAGGCGCTGCTCGGCCGGGATGACGATCTCGAGCTTCTCGCGCTGCTTGGCCTCTTCCTTGGCCTCGGCGACCAACTGGTCGTAGGCGGTGAGGCGAGCCTTGGACTTCGACTGCCGGCCCTTGGGCGACATCCGTACCCACTCGAGCTCCTGCTGGAGCGTTCGCTGGCGGGCCGAGCTCTGCTTCTCCTCTGCGGCGAGGCGGGCCTGCTTGGTGTCGAGCCAGCCCGAGTAGTTGCCCTCGAACGGGTAGGCGTTGCCGTGGTCGAGCTCGAGGATCCACTTGGCCACGTTGTCGAGGAAGTAGCGGTCGTGCGTGATCGCGATGACGGTGCCGGTGTACTCCTGCAGCGTCCGCTCCAGCCAGGCCACCGACTCGGCATCGAGGTGGTTGGTGGGCTCGTCGAGCAGCAGCAGATCGGGGTGCGACAACAGGAGGCGACACAGCGCGACGCGCCGACGCTCACCGCCGGACAGGCTCGTCACGTCGGCGTCGCCCGGCGGGAGGCGCAGGGCGTCCATGGCGATCTCGACCTTGCGCTCGAGCTCCCAGGCGTCGACGGCGTTGAGCTTGTCCTCGAGCTCGGCCTGCAGCTTGCCGACCTCGTCGAAATCGGCGTCGGGGTCGCCCCACATCGCCAGGACCTCGTCGTAGCGCGTGCGCAGGGCCTCGATCTCGGCGACGCCCCCCATCACGTTGCCCATCACGTCGCGGTCGGCGTCGAGCGCCGGCTCCTGGGGGAGGAAGCCGACGCTGAACGTCGGCGACAACCGCGCGTCGCCGGTGTACTCCTCGTCGATGCCCGCCATGATCCGGAGCACCGACGACTTGCCGGCGCCGTTGTGGCCGATCACGCCGATCTTCGCCCCGGGATAGAAGGCGAGGGTGACGTCTTTGAGGATGTCCTTGTCCGGCGGATGGAACTTCGAGACCTTCCGCATGGTGTAGATGAACTGCGCGCTCACGAGGTCGGACGCTACCGGTCCCCTGGCGCGGTGGTGCGGAGCAGCGACCGGTCGAGACGGTGGAGCCGGCGGTCCGGAGGAGCCGGCAGATCGGCGGGGAGATGCTGGTCCTGCATCTCGACGTCTGAACTCCGCCCTGAGCGGGGCGATGGCGGACAGTACGCTCGACGCTCGTGGCGCTTTCCGATGAGTCCCTGCTCGGGCCGAACTCCTGGCTCGTCGACGAGATGTACGAACAGTGGCGGGAGAACCCGTCCTCGGTCAGCAGCGAATGGCAGCAGCTGTTCGCGAACGGCGGTGCGCCGCCCATCGAGACCGAGCTCGCCGCCCCGGCCAACGGTGACGCACCGTCGTCCAACGGCGCGCCCGCGGCTGCGCCCACGCCTGCGGCTCCGCCGGAGCCCGCTGCTGCCGCCCCCGCCCCGTCCCCGGCAGCGACGTCGACCCCGCCGCCCGCACCTGCCGCCGCGACGCCGGAGCCCGCCCCGGCTCCGGCCGCCGAGGAGGAGGATCCGACCGAGCCGCTCCGCGGTGCCGCGGCGCGGATCGTCGCCAACATGGAGGCGAGCCTCGGTGTGCCGACGGCGACGTCCTATCGTCAGGTGCCGAGCCGCCTCCTCGAGGTCAACCGTGCGGTGATCAACGGCTACCTCGGCCGCATCCGCGGCGGGAAGGTCTCGTTCACCCACCTGATCGGCTACGCCGTGATCAGGGCGATGGACGAGGTCCCCGGCATGCGCCAGACCTACGTCGAGGGTCCGGACGGCAAGCCCCGCGTGCACCGCCACGAGCACGTCGGGCTGGGCATCGCCGTCGACGTCGAGAAGTCCGACGGGAGCCGATCGCTCCTCGTCCCGGCGATCAAGTCCGCCGGCGCCATGGACTTCAAGGAGTACTGGGAGTCCTACGAGGCGCTCATCTCGAAGGTCCGCAGCAACTCGCTGTCCGTCGACGACTTCAGCGGCGCGACGCACAGCCTGACGAACGTCGGCACGATCGGCACGCTGCAGTCGGTGCCCCGACTCATGCCGGGCCAGGCGGCGATCATCGGCGTCGGGGCGATCGACTTCCCGGCCGAGTTCCGCGGCAGTGACCCGGTGAAGCTCGCCGAGTTCGGCATCTCGAAGGTCATCACGATCTCGAACACCTACGACCACCGCGTCATCCAGGGCGCCGAGTCCGGACTGTTCCTCAAGCGCGTCGAGGAGCTCCTGCTCGGCCAGGACGGCTTCTACGACTCGCTGTTCGCGGCGCTCGGCGTGCCGTACGAGCCCGTTCGCTGGCGGCGAGACGTCAACCCGATCGACCGCGAGGGCACACTGCTCCAGAAGCAGATGCAGGTCCGCAAGATCATCCAGATGTACCGGGTCCGCGGGCATCTGATCGCAGACCTCGACCCGCTACGGATGCGGCCGCCGAGCCTGCACGCCGAGCTCGACCCGGCGACCTACGGACTCACGATCTGGGACAACGACCGCGAGTTCCTCACCGACGACCTCCCCGGTCCGGACCGCATGAAGTTCGGCGACATCCTGCACCTGTTGCGTGACGCCTACTGCCGGACCTCCGGCATCGAGTACATGCACATCTCGGACCCGCGCGAGAAGGAGTGGATCCAGCAGCGCGTCGAGGGCCCGCAGCCGGACTTCACCTCCGACGAGGTCGTCCACATCATGCAGCGGCTCAACGCCGCGGACGCGTTCGAGAAGTTCCTGCACAAGCGGTACGTCGGACACAAGCGGTTCGGTGTCGACGGCGGCGAAGCGGTCATCCCGCTCGTCGACGCGATCCTCCAGAAGGCCGCCGACGACCCGTCGGTGACCGCCTCGGTGATCGGCATGGCCCACCGCGGACGGCTGAACGTCCTGTCGAACATCATGGGCAAGTCGCTCGGGAGGATGTTCCTGCAGTTCGAGGGCGGCGTCGATCCGAGCACCGTGCAGGGGTCGGGCGACGTGAAGTACCACCTCGGCGAGCGGAGCACCTTCACCAGCCGCAGCGGCGCCGAGCTCGACGTCGAGCTCGCGGCGAACCCGAGCCACCTCGAGGCGGTCGACCCGGTCGTCATCGGGATGGCTCGGGCGATCGAGGACATCACCGAGCCACAGGGATCGTTCCCCGTGCTCCCCGTCCTGCTCCACGGCGACGCAGCGTTCGCCGGCCAGGGTGTGGTGGCGGAGTCGCTCAACCTGTCCAAGATCCCCGGCTACCGAGTCGGCGGCACGGTGCACGTCGTCATCAACAACCAGGTGGGCTACACGACCCCGCCGAGCCAGGCTCGCTCGTCCGAGTACGCCACCGACGTCGCCAAGATGGTCCAGGCGCCGATCTTCCACGTGAACGGCAACGATCCCGAGGCGTGCGTGCGCGTCGCGCGGCTCGCCTACGACTACCGGCAGGCGTTCCACAAGGACGTTGTCATCGACATGCTCTGCTACCGCCGTCACGGTCACAACGAGGGCGACGATCCGAGCTACACGCAGCCGCTCATGTACCAGCGCATCGACGAGATGCGCTCGGTCCGCGAGCTGTACGTCGAGGCGTTGATCGACCGCGGCGATCTCACACCCGACCGGGTGGCCGAGTTCGAGGCCGACTACGAGCATCGACTCCAGGACGCCCTCGACGACACGCGGGCCACGGCGCCCGACAGCCCACCACAGGCTGCGGCACCGCAGATCCCACCGCCGCCGCCGTTCACCGACACCGGCGTCGATCAGGCCGTGCTCGACCGGATCGTCGGCCAACTCAACGACCTCCCCGAGGGCTTCACCCTGCACCCGAAGCTGGCGAAGCAGTTCGAGACGCGGACCCGGATGTACGAGTCGGGTGAGGCCGACTTCGGCCTCGGCGAGACGTTCGCGTACGGCTCGCTGCTGCTCGAGGGCACGCCGGTCCGGATCGCCGGGCAGGACTCGCGGCGTGGCACCTTCGCCCACCGCCACTCCGTCTACCGCGACTACCACACCGAGGACGAGTACACGCCGCTGTCGAGCCTCTCGGACGACCAGGCGACGTTCTGGATCTACGACTCGATGCTGTCCGAGTACGCCGCCCTCGGCTTCGAGTTCGGCTACTCGACGAAGCGGCCCGAGACGCTCGTGATCTGGGAGGCGCAGTTCGGCGACTTCGTCAACGGCGCCCAGATCATCATCGACCAGTTCATCGCCGCCTCCGAGGACAAGTGGGGGCAGCGGTCCGGTCTCGTGATGCTGCTGCCGCACGGATACGAGGGCCAGGGTCCGGAGCACAGCTCGGCGCGGGTCGAGCGGTTCCTGATCCTCTGCGCCGAGAACAACATGTGCATCGCGAACGCGACGACGTCCGCGCAGTTCTTCCACCTCCTCCGGAGGCAGATGGTCGGTGGACTGGAGCGGCCGCTCGTGGTGTTCACGCCGAAGTCGTTGCTCCGGGCCAAGCAGGCGCGGTCACCCTTGAGCGACTTCACGAGCGGCGGCTTCCGCGAGGTGATCGACGACCCCGGCGTGACCGATCGCGACGCGGTGCGCTCCGTCGCGCTCTGCACGGGCAAGATCGCCTACGAGGCGATGGAGCGTCGCGATCGCATCGGTGCACCGACCGCGATCGTGCGCGTCGAGCAGATGTATCCGTTCCCCGAGGACGAGATCCGCCGCATCGTCGAGTCGTACCCGAACGTCGAGGACCTCGTGTGGCTCCAGGAGGAGCCACAGAACATGGGTGCCTTCAGCTTCATCGGCTCACGGCTCTACCTGATGTTCCAGGACGAGGGCCTGACCCTGCGGCTCGCGAGCCGTGCCGAGTCGGGCAGCCCGGCGTGCGGCAGCGCGGTCGTGCACGCGCAGGAGGCCGAGCAGTTGATGGAAGAGCTCTTCCGCCAGCCGCTCAGCTAGCTCTGGTCGGCAGGTCGAGGCCGGTCGCCTCGCCCAGTTGCATCAGCGCGACGTCCGGGTCGACGACCTTGATCGTCTGCATGCCAAGAGCTCGAGCGGGCTTGAGGTTCACACCGAGATCGTCGAGGTAGACGACCTCGGTCGGCTCGGCGCCGGCCTGGGCGAGCGCGACCTCGTAGAAGCGCAGCTCGGGCTTGCGCACGCCGACCACGCTCGACTCGACGATCACGTCGAACAGCTCCATGACCTGGTCGATCGCGGCAGCGCGTCCGGCGTCGGTGGCCATGCCCGGCCCCTCGCCGGTGCGGATGTTGTTGGTGACGCAGACGCAACGCAGGTGCTTGGCGCACCGGCGAAGGGCCTCGACCATCCCCGGTCGCAGGTCGCCGCTCAGGCATGCGAGGACCTCGTTGCCGTCGATCCGGTGCCCGGCGGCGAGCGCCTCGGCCTCGAAGACCTCCGAGAACTCGTCGACGGTGATGTCGCTGCGTTCGAGGCGCGCCCACGCGTTGGCGTCGGGGTTGGTCGCGTTGAGCGTGCGGATCAGATCGCGGGGGAGCCCGGCTTCTGCCTCGTAGCGGTTGAAGGCCTCGAAGGGGCTCGTCGTGAGCACCCCACCGAAGTCCCAGAAGACGGTCGTGACGGCAGCGTTCGGCATCGGGCGAGAGCGTAGAACCTCACGCTCGGTGGAGGTTCAGGTCGTGGCATCCGTTGCGCGGGCGTTGTCACGTGATTCACTTGGTTCCCGTCATGGTCTCCAACGTCGTCGTCGACGGATCCAACCTCGCCACCGAAGGGCGGAAGGTGCCGAGCCTGGCGCAGCTTCGCGAGGCGATCGAGCAGTTCCAGGCCGAGTACCAGCCGGCCAACTGCATCGTCGTCGTCGACGCCACCTTCCCCAACCGGATCGAGAAGTCCGAAGCGAACGCGTACCAGCGCGCCCTCGACGACGGTGAGCTCCTGACGCCCCCGGCCGGTGCGGTCGGGCGTGGCGATGCCTTCGTCCTGCAGATCGCCGATCGAGCCGATGCGGTCGTCCTGTCGAACGACTCGTTCCAGGAGTTCCACGGCGACTACCCCTGGCTCTTCACGGACGGCCGACTCATCGGTGGCAAGCCGGTGCCGGGCATCGGCTGGGTCTTCGTGGAGCGCACGCCGGTCCGCGGGCCGCGCAGCCGTCGGTCGGTGCGCGAGGCGAAGCAGCAGCGTGACGCCGACACGAACGGACAGCGGAGCGACGGCTCGACCGAGGAGTCGGGCAGGGCGTCGTCGAAGCGCAAGCGTGGTGGCGCAGCGGCCGAGGCGCCGGCGAAGAAGCGCGGCGCGAAGAAGCAGGCGGCCAAGAAGGACGCCGCGGAGAAGCGACCCGCTCGACGTCGAGGTCGCTCGGGCGCGAAGCAGTCCGACGAGGCCGCGGTCGAGACACCCGCCGCACCGGAGCGCGGGCGCGGGCGCCGCGCGACGCCGGCCGCGAGCGATCCGCTCAACGAGCTGCTCCCGTTCCTCGAGTTCGCCGGAGCGCATCCGCCGGGCACCGAGGTGGACGGTGTGGTCGAGCGCTTCTCGTCGCACGGCGCGTACGCGACGGTGGCGGCGGTCCTCTGCTACGTGCCGCTCAAGTCGCTCGGCGAGCCCGCGCCCAACCGGGCGCGCGACGTCCTCTCGAAGGGCGAGACCCGTACCTTCGTCGTCGACTCGATCGACACCCCCCGGCGAGGGGTCGACCTCGCCCTACCCGGCTTCCGTCAATCCACCGACGGTCCGGACGACATCGATCTCGGTGGCGTCGACGACGCCACGGGAGCACCAACCCTGACCCCCGACGTTGGGAGCACAGCAAACATGGCAACCGCCAAGAAGAAGGCTGCGGGCAAGAAGGCCGCAGCGAAGAAGAAGAAGGCCTCCGCCAAGAAGGCGCCGGCCAAGAAGGCGCCGGCCAAGAAGAAGGTGACCGCGAAGCGGGCGCCGGCGAAGAAGAAGGCTCCCGCCAAGAAGAAGGCGGCAGCGAAGAAGGCACCGGCGAAGAAGAAGGCCGCGGCCAAGAAGGCGCCGGCGAAGAAGAAGGCTCCCGCCAAGAAGAAGGCGGCAGCGAAGAAGGCACCGGCGAAGAAGAAGGCCGCGGCGAAGAAGGCGCCGGCGAAGAAGAAGGCCGCGGCCAAGAAGGCACCGGCGAAGAAGAAGGCTCCGGCGAAGAAGCGGGCCGCCCGCCGCTGACGGTTAACGTCGGCAGCGTGCGCATCGCGACTTGGAACGTCAACTCGCTCCTGGCCCGGCTCGAGCGTCTCGAGCACTGGCTGGAGAGCGCGCAGCCCGACGTCGTCTGCTTGCAAGAGACCAAGCTGGCTGATGACGCCGTCCCTGCGCTGGCGTTCCAGGCGCTGGGCTACGACTGTGCTCACCATGGCGAAGGCCGGTGGAACGGCGTCGCGATCCTCTCTCGTGTGGGGATCGACGACGTCGTCCCCGGCTTCGCCGCCGGGATCGAGCCCGATCCGGATGCCCGTCTCGTCACGGCGCGCTGCGACGGCGTCCTCGTGGTCTCGATCTACGTGCCCAACGGGCGGTCGGTCGATCACGAGCACTATCAGTACAAGCTCTCCTGGCTGGCCCGCCTGCGAGAGCACCTGGACGTCGTCTCCGAGCCCGGCGACCAGGTCGTCGTGCTCGGCGACTGGAACATCGCACCGACCGACCGCGACGTGTGGAGCGTCGACAAGATGGAGGGCTCGACCCACGTGACCGTCCCGGAGCGCGACGCGCTCGCCTCGCTCGTCGACTGGGGCCTCGTCGACGTCTTCCGTGAGCATCACGACGAGGAGGGGCTCTACTCGTGGTGGGACTACCGGCGCGGTGACTTCCACCAGCGACGCGGCCTGCGCATCGACTTCGCCCTCGCCTCGGCATCGGTGGCCGATCGTGTGGAGTTCTGCGTCGTCGACCGCAACGCCCGCAAGGGCAAGCAGCCCTCTGACCACGCACCGGTCGTGATCGACCTCGCCGCCTGATGGCGACGACGCCTGACGATCGACCGCCCATCGACGTGGCGGGCTGGCTCCGCCGTGACGAGGGCGCCGAGACCGACCGCGACCGAGCCCTGCACGAGGTCGCCGAGTCGACCCGCCGCCTCGTGCACCGGCTCCACGCGACCGAGGCTCCCCTCGAGGTGCTCGACGGTCTCGCGACGGCCATCGGCGGGATGGCGCGTCTGCTCGAGGCCCACCCGCAGGGACGCCAGTACGAGGGCTTCGCCGAGGCGTCGACGGCCGGTGCGCCCTCGGCGTTCTTCGCGTTCAGCCCGATCATCGGTCTGGCCAACCCGCTCGCACCGCCGCTGGCGATGCGCGTCGACGGTGAGGTGGTGCACGGCACCGGCACGTTCGGCGCTGCGTACGAGGGTCCGCCCGGCCACGTGCACGGCGGCTACATCGCTGCCGCCTTCGACGAGCTGCTCGGGATGGCGCAGAGCCTCACGGGCAACCCGGGCATGACGGGCACGCTGACCGTGCGCTATCGCACACCGACGCCGCTGCACGAGGAGCTCCGCCTGGTCGGCATGGTCGACGAGGTCGACGGTCGCAAGATCTTCACCAGCGGGCGCATGTACGCGGGCGATCGACTCACGGCCGAGGCCGACGGCGTCTTCGTGTCGATCGACTTCGAGCGGATGGCGATGCTCGCCGAGGAGCGCTCGACCGAGCGCTGAACGCCGGCTCAGGCGGCGGGGACGCCCAGGGCACGGGCGAGCTCGGTGCCGTGGCGATCGAGCGCTGCCGGCCCCCAGCCGGTTCGGGCCGCGAGCTCGTCGATCGAGCCCGGGGGGTCGGCGGCCAGCGAACGGACCGTTCCGTCGTCGACGACGGCCTCGGGGAGGCACCGTGCGGTGGCAGCGACCGTGGTGCGCCAGGCCAGCACCGCCTCGCGGCGGCGACGAGCACCGGCGGGCATCGAGCGGGAGAGCGACGAGCGGCACCGATCGAGCTCGACCTGCCAGGGGGCTTCGGCGATCGGGACGGGCGCAGCGCGCAGGTGTCCGATCCACTCCGATGCCCCGGTGCGCACGACGCCGTCGCGCAGTGAGCGCTCGGCGGTCCAGGTGACGTGCAGTCGGGCGCCCGATCGGGTCATGGCCACGTAGAGCAGGCGGCGCTCCTCGGCGAGCTGGGGCGGCAGCACGGCGTTTCGATGGGGGACGAGACCATCCTCGACGCCGGCGAGGATGACGTCGTCCCACTCGAGTCCCTTGGCGGCGTGGAAGGTCGTGACCGTGACGCCGGTGGCCTCGTCGCCCTCGGCGACGGCGACGCCCGCGCCGATCAGCGCAGCGGCGAGCTCGTCGGCGAGCTGGCGCGTGCGGGCCAGCACGGCGATCTCGGCGTGGTCGCTGCCCGAGGCTCGGGCAGCCGACACGAGCGAGACGATGCCGTCCCGCTCGGCGAGCTCGTCGGTGAACTCGTGGAGCTCGGGCTCGGCGCCGTCGCGCACCGTTGACGGGCACGGGCGGTCGAGCACCCCCGCGGCTGCCGCGGCGATCGGTCGGGGGCACCGGTAGGAGGTGCCGAGCTCGACGGTGTCGACACCGTCGAGCCGATCGGGCAGCTCGCGCAACAGCGCGTCCTCCGCTCCGTTCCAGCCGTAGATGGCCTGATCGGGGTCGCCGACGACGGTGAGTCGCGTCTCGTCGTCGAGGAGGGCCTCGACGACGGCGAGTTGGCCGGGGTTGACGTCCTGGAACTCGTCGACGAGCACCTCGCGGAAGCGCCATCGCTGCGCCCGGCCGAACTCGGGATCGTCGAGCAGCGCAGCGACCCAGGCGGCGAGTAGGTCGTCGAAGTCGAGCACGCCCCGCTTGCCCTTCCACTCGGCGTACCGCTCGAGCAGCGCCGCCGATCGTTCGATGCCGAGCGGCGGGCGCCGACCGCCCTCCTCGGCTGCCACGACGTAGCCGGCCGGGTCGAGCCTGCGGGCCGCGGCCCAGGCCAGCTCGCCCAGGACGGCGAGGCGCGCACCTCCCCGCAGCGAGGGCTCGAGGTCGTCGAGGGCCCGACCGGGATCGGTGAGGACCCGAGGACGGGCCCGGCGCTGATCGTCGGCCCGCTGCCGGAGCTGGCGGGACGCCAGGCCGTGGAAGGTTCCGACGGCGGCACCGTCGACCCCGAGCGGACGGAGGCGGGCCTCGAGCTCGGCCGCAGCCCGACGGGTGAAGGTGGCGATGAGCAGGCGGGTCGGTGCCGTGCCCTCGGCGACCCGCCACGCAGCGCGCCGGGTCAGCACCCGGGTCTTGCCGGAGCCCGGGGCGGCGAGGACGCGCAGGCGGGCAGACGGATGCGAGACCGCTGCCGCCTGGTCGGCGTCGAGGCCGAAGAGCAGATCCCGTGCCACGCCGTCGAACGTACTCAGGGGCTGTGGCACCGCAGCGGATGCCGGCTATGCCCAGCCCAGCTCGTCGAGGCGGTCGTCGTCGATGCCGAAGTGGTGGGCGACCTCGTGGATGACCGTGATCCGGACCTGCTCGACGATCTCGTCCTCGTCCTCGCAGAAGTCGAGCAGCGACGACCGGTAGATGCTGATCTTGTCGGGGGCGACGCCGTGGTAGCCGCCGTCCCGCTCGGTCAGCGGGATGCCCTCGTAGAGTCCCAGCAGCCCGGGCTCCGGGGGGCGGTCGACCACCGTGACGACGACGTTGTCCATCCGGTCCCACAGGGCGTCGGGGATCTCGTCGAGCGCGAGACCCACGAGCTCCTCGAACCGCTCACGGTCGACCTCCAGCACGTGCGTGAGGGTAGGCGGCGGCCAACTTCGGTGCGGTCCCGGCCGCGCCCACTACGATCCGGCGCGATGGGCTTCCCGGAGCGAAACCTCAACGAGGGCGAGGACATCGCGCTCGACCTGCGCCCACACTGGTGGGTGTTCGCGATCCCCGGTGGCGTCGTCGCCGGGCTGGTCGCGTTGCTGATCCTCGTCACCGCCGTCACCGACGTCCGGGCGCTGCAGGTCATCGTCGTGATCGGCATCGTCGTCGCGCTCGGTTGGCTCGGCGTGAAGTACGCGCAGTGGAGCACGACCGCGTTCGTGGTCACCAACCGCCGCCTGATCTACCGCAGCGGGGTGGTGACCAAGGAGGGCGTTGAGATCCCCCTCGACCGTGTGAACAACGTCATCTTCCGCCAGACCCTCTTCGAACGGCTCCTCGGCGCCGGCGACCTCATGATCGAGTCGGCCGGCGAGAGCGGGCAGCAGCACTTCGAGAACGTCCGCAAGCCCAACGCCGTCCAGAACGAGATCTACCGCCAGATGGAGGAGTACGAGCGCGACCGTGCGACGCCGGTCATCACGCCGCCGGCCGAGGACTCGATCCCCGAGCAGATCGCGCAGCTCGCTCGACTCCGCGACGAAGGCGTCCTGACCCAGGACGAGTTCGAGGCGAAGAAGCAGGACCTCCTCGGCCGGATGTAGCCGGCTCCGCCATGCACCGCCTCGTCAGCCTCGTCCCGTCGGTCACCGAGACGCTCACCGCCTGGGGTCGTGAGCCCATCGCCTGCACCCGCTTCTGCGAGCGCGACGACCTGCTCCACGTCGGCGGGACCAAGAACCCCGACATCGAGGCCATCGCCGCGCTCCAGCCCGACCTCGTCGTCGTGGACGTGGAGGAGAACCGGCGCGAGGACGCCGAGGCGCTCGTCGCGGCCGGGCTCCGGGTCCACGTGCTGCGCATCCGGTCGCTCGGCGACGTCGACGAGCAGATGTCCGGCCTCGCCGGAGCGGTCGACGTCGCTCCTCCCCGCCCCGTCTCCCGCACCGCCGGACCGCCGATGGTCCGGGCGGTCGTCCCGATCTGGCGGCGGCCCTGGATGACGATCGGGCCCGACACCTATGGCGGCTCGCTGCTGGCGGTGCTGGGCATCCGGATCGTGCCGGAGGACCTCGGCGACTACCCGTCGCTCGACGACGAGCAACTTGTCGCGCTCGGCGCCGACGTCGTCCTGGTGCCCGACGAGCCGTACGCCTTCCAGGAGCGCCACCGCGCCGAGCTGGAGGCCTTCGGCCCGGTGGTGTTCGTCGACGGCAAGGACCTCTTCTGGTGGGGCGCGCGCACGGCCGGCGCGCTCGGGCGACTCGAGGCGCGCCTGTCGCACGTGCTGGGTGCCCCCGAGGCGGTGTGAGTGCGGGCGCCGATCGGTGAGCACGAGCTCGAGTACGAGACCTTCGGCGACGCCGATCGGCCCACCTACGTGCTCGTCAACGGGCTCGGCAGCCAGCTACTGAGCTTCCCCGCCGACCTCTGCTCGTCGCTGGCGGCGGAGGGCCTCCGGGTCGTCCGCTTCGACAACCGCGGCGTCGGACTCTCCACACCCTTCCCGCCGCCGCTGCCGAGCATCGGCCGCGTCCGTGCGGCCCTCCGGGACGGCGAGTCACCCGAGGTGCGCGACTCGCTGTCCGACATGGCCGCTGACGTCGTCGGGCTACTCGACCACCTCGGTGTCGACCGCGCGCACGTCGCCGGCGTGTCGATGGGCGGGATGATCGTCCAGCACCTCGCGATCGAGCATCCGGGCCGCTTGCTGTCGGCCACGTCGATCATGTCGACCACCGGTGACCCGAGCGTCGGTCGTCCGAGCCCCGAGGCCTGGGAGGCGCTGCTCTCGCTCCCTCCGACCGAGCGCGCCGCGCACGTCGAGCACGCCGTCGAGACCCGCCGGGTCTACTCGGGCGAGCTGTTCGACGCCGACGACGTGCGCCAGCTCGTCGGCGCCTCCTTCGACCGCTCGTTCCGGCCCGAGGCGGCGACCCATCAGATGGCGGCGGTGATGGCGTCGGGGGATCGCACCGAGCGACTCCGCTCGGTCGACGTGCCGTTCCTGGTGCTCCACGGTCGGGAGGACACGCTGATCGACCTCGACGGCGGTGAGGCCACCGCACTCGCCGTTCCGGGCGCCCGGCTGGTCGTCCTCGCCGGCATGGGCCACGACCTGCCCAGGCAGTTGTGGCCCCGGATCGTCGACGCCCTCTCGCACCATGCCGAGGCGGCCGCCATCCGCGCTCGCGCTTGACGAGCCGGGGCCGCGCCACCGACGCTTCGCGCATGCCCGAGATCGACACCGGTTCCGCCACCATCCACTACGACACCCACGGCGACCCCGCTGCGGAGGCGGTCCTGCTGGTGCACGGCCTCGGGGCCCAGATGACGCTGTGGGATCCGAGCTTCATCGCCGCCATCGTCGATCGCGGCTACCAGGTGGTTCGGTTCGACAACCGTGACGTCGGCCTGTCGAGCAAGACCGAGGAGCCCCCGCCCGACCTGCTCCCGCTGGTGATGGCGGCGCTCGGCGGGCAGGAGCCGAAGGTCGACCACTACACCCTGTCCGACATGGCCGACGACGCCATCGCCGTCCTCGACGCGCTCGGCATCGATCGGGCCCACGTCGTCGGCGCCTCGATGGGCGGGATGATCAGCCAGACGATCGCCATCGACCATCCCGAGCGGGTGGCCAGCCTCACGTCCATCATGTCGACGACCGGCGACGCCACGGTCGGACAGGCGCAGGGCGACACCCTGATGCAGCTGATGGCGCCGGTGCCCGATGATCGTGATTCGGCCATCGAGCGCAGCGTCCAGATCGGCCGCCACATCAGCGGTCCGCACTTCGACGAGGTGCGGGCGCGCGAGCTGGCGGCGTTCCACTACGACCGTTGCTTCCACCCGATCGGCGTGGCCCACCAGATGGTGGCGGTCATCGCCTCGGGCAACCGGACCGACGCCCTGCGACAGATCGACGTGCCCACCGTCGTGATCCACGGCGTCCTCGATCCGCTCGTGACCCTCTCGGGCGGCGAGGCGACGGCCGCGGCGGTCCCCGGTGCCGAGCTCGTCACCTTCGACGACATGGCCCACGACCTCCCCGAGATCCACTGGCCGGCCGTCGTCGACGCCATCGTCGGCGTCGCCCAGCGGGGCTCGCTTGAGGTCCCTGCGGCACCCGAGCGCTAGCTTCGGCCCACCACGACCGAGGGAGGGGTGCGGTGGCTGGTCCGCTGAGTGGCGTCAAGGTGATCGAGATCCAGGGCATCGGCCCGGGACCGTTCTGCGGGATGATGCTGTCGGACATGGGCGCCGACGTGATCCGCATCGATCGTGCCGCGTCGGTGCGGGGTGGTGACCCGGCCACGCCGCCCGTCGACGTCCTGGCTCGGGGCCGGCGCTCGCTCGCCGTCGATCTGAAGCAGCCCGAGGGCGTCGATCTCGTCCTCCAGCTCGTCGAGGAGGCGGACGTCCTGATCGAGGGCTTTCGCCCGGGCGTCGCCGAGCGGCTCGGCATCGGGCCGGACGAGTGCCTCGAGCGCAACGCCCAGCTCGTCTACGGACGCATGACCGGCTGGGGGCAGGAGGGCCCGATCGCCCACGCCGCCGGCCACGACATCAACTACATCGCCCTCGCCGGCGCGCTGCACGCCATCGGTCGGAAGGGTGAGCGACCGGTGCCGCCGCTGAACCTCGTCGGCGACTTCGGTGGTGGCGGCATGCTGCTCGCCTTCGGCGTCGCCGCCGCCCTCGTCGAAGCAGGCCGTACCGGTCGGGGTCAGGTCGTCGATGCAGCCATGGTCGACGGCACCGCGTCGCTGATGGCGATGTTCTACTCGATGACCTCCATGGGGGTCTGGCAGGACGATCGTGGCGTCAACCTGCTGGACGGGGGCGCCCACTTCTACGACACCTACGAGTGCCGCGATGGGCGCTACGTGGCGATCGGCTCGATCGAGCCCCAGTTCTACGCCGAGCTCCTCGACAAGACCGGCCTCGCCGACGAGGATCTCCCGCCGCAGATGGACCGGTCCCAGTGGCCGACGTTGACGGCTCGGCTGACCGAGGTCTTCCTCAGCAAGACCCGCGACGAGTGGGTCGACATCATGGAGGGCTCCGACGTCTGCTTCGCTCCGGTCCTCACCCTCGCCGAGGCGCCCGAGCATCCGCACAACAAGGCCCGGGGCGCGTTCGTCGACGTGGCCGGCGTGGTGCAGCCGGCTCCGTCGCCGCGGTTCTCGGTGACCGAGGCCGAGATCCAGGGCCCGCCGGCCCACGCCGGCCAGCACACCGACGAGGTGCTCGGCGAGCTCGGCCTGTCCGACGCCGACGTGACCAAGCTCCGAGAGGCCGGCGTCGTCGCCTGAGGCGCCGGCGCGCGCCGGTAGCCTCGGCGCCGTGGCCACCATCGTCACCTTTCACGCCCACCCCGACGACGAGGCGATCGCGACCGGGGGCACCATGGCCCGCGCCGCGGCCGAGGGGCACCGCGTCGTGCTCGTGCTCGCCACCGGAGGGGAGGTCGGTGAGGTCGACGCGGGCTTCCTCGACGAGGGAGAGACCCTCGGCGAGCGGCGCCGCGTCGAGACCGAGGAGGCCGCGAGGCACCTCGGCGTCCATCGACTCGAGTTCCTCGGCTACCGCGACTCCGGGATGATGGGCGAGCCGACCAACGACCATCCCGACTGCTTCTGGCAGGCCGACGTCGACGAGGCGGCCGAACGGCTCGCCGCCATCCTCCGCGACGAGGATGCCGACGTCCTCACCTGCTACGACGACCACGGCGGCTACGGCCACCCGGACCACATCCAGGTGCACCGGGTCGGGCACCGTGCGGCGGAGCTCGCCGGGACGTCCCGACTCTACGAGTCGACGATGAACCGCGACCACATCAAGGCCATGCAGGAGGCCGCGGCCGAGCAGGGCATCGAGCTCGGCGGCGACGATCCCGAGGACGGGGACGGCCCGGTCGACGTCGACACCTTCGGGTCGCCGGCGGAGATCATCACCACCGCCGTCGACGTCACCGACCACATCGACGCCAAGAAGGCGGCGATGCGGGCCCACGCCTCGCAGATCACCGAGGAGTCCTTCTTCCTGCAGCTCCCCGACGAGGCGTTCGCGATGGCCTTCGGCACCGAGTGGTACATCCGCATCGGGGGCACCTCCGAGCCCGACGGCGCCCTCGAACCGTGGTTGCTCGATCGATGAGCGGCCTCACCGTTCCCGACCCTCCCGGAGCGCTCGCGCCGGGCCTCGCGCCGCTGTACGACGAGGCCAGAGCCGTGGCCGACGCCAGTCCGGCCTCGGCGGCCGCGCTGCTCCGGCTCGTCATCCGAGCGGTGCTCGTCGGCCACGGCCGACCGGGTCGTGACCTGCGCAAGGACCTCGACGCCGTGGCCGGCACCGTCCCGTCGATCCTCCGCGCGCTCGACGTCATCGGCCTGGCCGAAGGCCACGCCCGACGTCCGGGCGAGATCGACTTGACCCAGGGCCACGCCGACGCCCAGAACCTCTTCATGTTCGTCCACCTGCTCACCGAGCAGCTCGGCGACGCCGGTGAGTGAGGCCCACACGATCGGTGCGTGGGTCCTGGTGGTCGGCAACGTCCTCGCCGGCGGTTGGGCCCTGATGGCCCATCGGAACGCGGCGTGGCGGGGCCGGCCCCTCTGGGTCGCGACGGTCGTCGTGCAGCTCACGGTCTTCGCGCAGGTGGCGCTCGGCTTCGCCGTGATCGCGCGCGACGACATCGAAGCCGACGACCTCCACGTGTTCTACGGCATCGTCGCCGCGCTCACGGTCGGAGTCCTGTACTCGTACCGGCACCAGCTCGGCGACCGCGTCCACCTGCTCTACGGCTTCGGCGGGCTCTTCCTGGCCGGCCTCGGGATCCGGGCGATCCTGCTCCCGCCGACGTGAGCGAGCCCACCGGCGACCATCGCAGGCAGGCCCGGGTGTGGGCCGTCGCCTCGATCGCGCTCGCCCTCGTGTGGGGTTTCGGACTCGCCTCGATGCTCGCCGTCATCGCCGGCGCGCCGGCGCGGATCGAGTTGGCCCGCTTCCAGGACGAGGACGAGAGCGCCCGGCGCTACCGGCTGGTCGCCGACGCCGGCATCGGCCTCGGCATGTTCGGGATCTTCGTGGCGTTCCTCTGGAGCCTCGACGTGATCTGAGACACTCCCGGGCGGGGACCCCGGAGCTCGGTGCTCCGACCCCCTCCCGGTGTCCTCGCCCTGGCGGGCTGCGGACCGGGCCGTGCTCGTGAGAGCGCCGAGCGGCGTCAGCCGAGGTCGACGACCGGGCACGTCGAGGTGCGCGTGATGCCGTCGATCATCTGGATGCGGGCGACCACCATGCGACCGAGCTCGTCGACCGACGGGGCGGTGGCCCGGGCGATGACGTCATAGGGCCCGACGACGTCGTCGGCTGCTTCGACCCCGTCGATCTCGCGGATCTCGCGAGCGACGTCGGCGGCCTTGCCGACCTCGGTCTGGATCAGGACGTACGCGCGCACCGACATGGGCCGGGAGCCTAGCGACCCCGGACGCGACGGCGCCCCGACCGGGAGAGGGGATCCGGTCGGGGCGCAGATCGCGGACCCGGTCTCCTCAGGCTGCGTTCGAGGCGCCGATGCCGATCGGTACCCGCCGCGCAGCGACCTGCTCGCGCACGGGGATCCGCACGACGAGCACGCCGTCGGCGTGGGTCGCTTCGAGTCGATCGGTGTCGAGGGCGTCGCCGAGGGTCAGGGTGCGGGTGAACCGCCCCGCGTGGCGCTCGCGCACGAGCGCGTCGCCGGTGTCGGCCGCGGGGCGCTCGGCGGTGAGGGTGAGCGTGTCCTGCTCGACGCTCAGGTCGAGGTCGTCGACGGCGACGCCGGGCACGTCGAAGCGCAGCACGACGGCGTCGTCCTCTCGGTAGGCGTCCAGGGGGAGGGGCCGTGCCGCACGGCGCCGGCCGACGTCGTCGGTCAGCCGGTCGAGCTCACGGAACGGATCGAAACGCATCAGCATCGCTGCTCCTCGGGGGTCGGGGCTGCCGAACGGCGGCCACGTCTGGAATCGACTGTACAGGAAACCTGAGTCGATCCAACGCAGATTTAGCCATGCGGCTGATGCGAGGTTCACGCCGTGTGGTCGGAGTTGTGGGTCGGTTTGTCCTCGCCGAGGGGCCGCCGAGTACGGTGCTCGGATCGGTGACCGGCGGAGACCGACCGGCGGCATCGATGAACGAGCGCAGCGACGACCACGCCTCCTCGGGCGCGGTCGTCGGTGTCGATGACTGACAACGACGTCGGAGGATCGACGACATGACGAACAACGCCTCTGCGGCCGATGTGGCCGCGGAGCTCGCTGACCGTTTCGGACTTCGCGGGGTCGAGCTCCGTGCCGGCCTGTCCCAGACCGAGCTGTTCTGGGCGGCGATCGAGAACGATCGCGGGCGGGTGCGGTCGGACGGCCCCGACGACGACCAGAAGGCGTTCCCCACCGCTCTCGGTGCCGACGGTCCGCTGGTCTACTACTCGGACCCGACGTGCACGGGGCGTCCGGTCCAGGACACCTTCGCCGTGGCCTGGCCCGACCTCGAGGACGAGATCTGGTGGAAGCCCGACTTCCAGAAGTTCGATGCGACCGCCTACGAGCAGCTCCTCCCGCGGGTCATCGAGCACCTCAACGAGCGGGGCGCACCGCTCTACACGACCGACGTGTTCTGCGGCTGGGATCCGGAGTTCGCCATCCCCTACCGGTTCGTCGGCGAGTACGCGACCCACGCGTACTTCGCCAACATCATGTTCCCTCGGGGCATCGAGTCCGACCTCGACCGGTCCACGCACGGTTGGACGATGATCAACGTCCCGTCCTTCCACTGCGACCCCGAGCGTGACGGCACCCTGACCGGTCGGGCCGTGATCATGGACCTCAAGAACCGCATCGGTCTGGTGCTCGGTCGCGCCGACTACTGCGGCGTCGTCAAGAAGACGATGTTCACGGTGATGAACTTCGCCCTGCCGGCCGCCGGCCAGCTGTCGATGCACTGCTCGGCCAACATCGGGGACGAGGGGAGCGCGATCCTCTTCGGCCTCTCCGGTACCGGCAAGACCACGCTGTCGGCCGATCCCGACCGAGAGCTGATCGGCGACGACGAGCACGTCTGGACCGACGGCGGCGTCTGCAACTTCGAGAACGGGTGCTACGCCAAGCTCATCGACCTCGACAAGGACGCCGAGCCGGTGATCGCCGCCGCCCTGTCACAGCCGGGAACCCTGATCGAGAACGTGCCGGCGCTGCCGGGCTCGGCGATCCAGGAGACCGACCCGCAGGAGTTCGACCTCACCGACGGGTCGATCACGGAGAACACCCGGTTCGCCTACCCGCTGCTGGCCAACCCGAATGTGGCCGAGGGCGCACGCGGTCCGCACCCACGGACGATCGTGCTCCTCACGGCCGACGCCTTCGGCGTGCTCCCGCCGGTCTCGATCCTCGACGCCGACGAGGTGATGTACCACTTCGTCACCGGCTACACGTCGAAGCTGGCCGGCACCGAGGTCGGGGTGACCGAGCCGCAGGCCGCCTTCTCGGCGTGCTTCGGTTCGCCGTTCATGTCGCGGCCGCCGTCGGTGTACGCCGAGCTGCTCGCCACGCGGATGCGTGAGCACGAGACCCGTTGCGTGCTGCTCAACACCGGCTGGTCGGGTGGCCCCTACGGCAAGGGCCATCGCATCTCGATCAAGCACACCCGAGCGCTGCTCGACGCCGCGCTCGGCGGCGATCTCGACGACGTCGAGACCGTCGTGCACCCGACGCTGGGGCTCCGCATGCCGGTGACGTGCCCGGGCGTGCCCGACGAGGTCCTGAACCCACGGGGCACCTGGGAGGACCAGGAGGCCTACGACGGTGCGGCGAGCGAGCTGCGCGACATGTTCCGGTCCAACTACGACACCAAGGGCTTCGCCGAGCTCGGCATCGCAGCAGCGATGTCGGGGTCACGGCATCGCAGCAGCGATGTAGGGGTTTGGGCGACGTCAGTCGTCCACGTTCAGGGGGATCCGTGAACCGGCGGGGGGCGTCAGCTCCCCGCCGGTCGCATGCTCGGGGCCGGCGGGAGGTCGCCGGGGAACAGCGGCTCGCCCATGTCGACCTCGGACCCGAGACGGAGCCGGGTGGCGCGGCCGTCGTCGTCGAGCTCGAAGACGACGCGCTGACCCTGGCGCAGCATGCGGAACAGCGACCCCTCGAGGGCATCGGCGGCGAGCTCGTACTCGGCCGAGTCCTGGTCGGAGAGGAGCGAGCCCGTGACGGTCCGCGGATCGAAGGACTTGATGACACCCTGCACGGCGATCGACGGTAGCAGCGCCCCGCGGCCCGACCGATGCCCGTCCCGGATCAGGGGATCCCGGACGGGCTCGGAGTAGCCTCGTCTCCCATGTCCGAGACCCTGCAGGCCGACGGGCTGCGACGCGTCGTCACGGTGTTTCGTGATCTCCTCGACGCTCACCGAGAGGTGATCAACCGGCTCAACGTCTACCCGGTGCCCGACGGCGACACCGGGACGAACATGGCGCTCACGCTGCGCTCGGTCGTCGAGGAACTCGACGACGCCGGTGGCGACATGGAGGCGGTCAGCCGGGCCATCGGGCACGGTTCGCTCATGGGTGCCCGCGGCAACAGCGGCGTGATCCTGTCGCAGATCCTCCGTGGCTTCACCGGTGAGCTGTCCGGCCACGACGAGGTCGAGGCGAAGATCGTCGCCCAGGCCTTCACCTCGGCGGCGACGGCTGCGTACGGCGCGGTCGGCAAGCCGGTCGAGGGCACGATCCTCACCGTGGTCCGCGAGGCCGCCGAGGCGGGGCAGGCGGCCGCCGACCGCGGCGCGGGCCTGGTCGATGTGCTCGATGCCGCCTCGGCCCAGGGCCACGACGCCCTCCGCCGCACCCCCGAGATGCTGCCCGTGCTGGCCGACGCCGGCGTGGTCGACGCCGGCGGTACCGGGCTCCTGCTGCTCTTCGACGCCGCGCTCCACGTGCTCGACGGTCGTGCGCTGCCCGAGGCCCCCGATCTGGAGTCGGTCCCCGAGGCGAGCCCGACGCGTCCCGACGTGCACGGCGAGGGCGGCGACATCAGCGACCTGCGCTACGAGGTCATGTACCTCCTGGAGGCGCCCGACGAGGCGATCCCGGCGTTCAAGGACGTCTGGGCCGGCATCGGTGACTCGATCGTCGTGGTCGGCGGTGAGGGCCTCTTCAACTGCCACATCCACACCGACGACATCGGCGCGTCGATCGAGGCGGCGCTCGACATCGGTCGACCCCGTCAGATCCGGGTGACGGACCTGGCCGAGCAGGTCGAGGAGCTCCCGTGGGTGGTCGCGGGCGCGTCCGCGGCGTCCGCCGAGCCCGAGCCCGACCCCGTCGACTGCGCGATCGTGGCCGTGTCACCGGCGGAGGGGATCGGGCGGATCTTCCACTCGCTGCGGGTCCAGCAGCTCGTGTCCGGCGGTCAGACGATGAACCCGTCGACCGAGCAGCTGCTCGCCTCGGTCGAGGCGGCCCCCGCTCCCGAGGTCGTCATCCTCCCGAACAACGGCAACATCATCGCGGTGGCCCGGCAGGTCGACGAGCTCACCGACAAGGCCGTCCGAGTCGTGCCGACGCGCAGCGTCGTCGAGGGATTCGCAGCGCTCCTCGCCTACGACCCGTTCCAGTCCGGCGAGGCCAACGTCGAGGGCATGCAGGAGGCGGCGGACGCCGTCGCCACCGGCGAGGTCGTCCAGGCCGTCCGCGACTCGAGCTCACCGGTCGGACCGGTCGAGGAGGGCGACTGGCTCGGCATCCTCGATGGCGACGGCATCCGGGCGGTGGCGCCCTCGGTCGAGGAGGCGGCCATCCGGCTCCTCACCGCCATGGTCGGCGACGACCACGAGCTGGTCACGATCATCGAGGGCGACGGCGCCAGCGCGGCGATCACCCGCCAGATCCGGGTGTGGCTGTCCGAGCAGCGACCGGACGTCGAGATCGAGATCCACCAGGGCGGGCAGCCGCACTACCCCTACCTCCTCGGCGTGGAGTGACCGAGGGGCCGCTCACGCTCGCCGACCTCGATGCGATCGGCGTCGCCCGACTCAAGGGGGTGGGGCCCGAACGTGAGAAGGGCCTCGCCGAGCTCGGCATCACGACGGTCCTCGACCTGCTCTGGCACTACCCGCGTCGTTGGGTCGACCGGGGCAAGGAGGCGAGCGTCGCCGACCTGTACCCGGGCGAGCAGGCGCTCGTGATCGCCACCGTGCGGCGCTCGGAGTCCCGGCGGATCAAGGGCCGCCGGAGCATGGTGAACGTCGACGTCGCGGACGACAGCGGCCGGCTGCGGATCAGCTTCTTCAACCAGGCCTGGCGGGCGAAGCAGCTCCCGGTCGGGACGACGGCGGCGTTCTTCGGCAAGGTCGAGGAGTACCGGGGGAGTCCGCAGATGACGAACCCCCTCGTCGATCTCATCGGCGACCAGACCGGGCGGATCGTGCCGATCTACCCGCAGTCCGAGAAGGCGAGGATCACCTCGCAGGACGTGTCCCGGGCCGTGGCCGAGAGCTTGCGGCGAGCCGAACCACGGTCGGTGCTCGACCCGGTCCCCCCGGCGGTGCTGCGTCGCTTCGGGCTCGTCGATCGCTGGACGGCGCTGCAGGGCATCCACACCCCGGAGGTGATGGACGACCGCGCCCGGGCCCGCGACCGCCTCGTGTTCGACGAGCTCCTCCGCATCCAGCTGCTGCTCGTGCGGCGCAAACGACGGATCCAGCAGGCGGGTGCCGGGATGGAGCACGACACGGCCGGCCCGGTGGTCGAGTCGTTCCTGAGCGGGCTGCCGTACGAGCTCACCGGCGCGCAGGCACGGGCGATCGAGGCGATCCGCCGCGACCTCGCCGGGGCGGTGCCGATGCAGCGGCTGCTGCAGGGCGACGTGGGTGCCGGCAAGACCGTCGTCGCGGTGACCACCATGCTGACGGCGGTCGAGGGGCGTCACCAGGGGGTGCTCCTGGCGCCGACCGAGGTGCTCGCCGAGCAGCACCTCGCCTCGATCCGCGAGCTGGTCGAGGGGATCGAGGTACCCGACGCGACCCGACTCGGCGGCACCCGCCCGCTGAAGGTGTCGCTCCTGACCGGACGGTTGCCGGCTGCGGAGCGCCGCGAGGTGCTCAACGGCCTCGTCGCCGGCGAGGTCGACATCGTCGTCGGCACCCAGGCGCTGCTGTCGGAGGGCGTCACGTTCTGCTCGCTCGGCGTCGTGGTCGTCGACGAACAACACCGGTTCGGTGTCGACCAGCGCGACCTCCTGCGGCAGCGGGTCCGCGATCAGGGCCGCGCCGAGCCCGACCTGCTCGTCATGACGGCCACCCCGATCCCACGGACGGCGGCGATGACCGTCTACGGCGACCTCGACGTGACGGTCCTCGACGAGCTGCCGCCGGGGCGGCAACCGATCGAGACCGCCTGGGCGCAGGGTCCGCTCGAGGAGGAGCAGGTCTGGGGGTCGGTGCGCGCTGAGATCGCCGACGGGCGGCAGGCGTACGTCGTCTGCCCGCTCATCGACGAGGGCGCCTCGGAGTCGAAGGCCGCCGAGCAGGTCCACGCCGAGCTCGAGTCCGGCGAGCTCGCCGGACTCCGTCTCGGGTTGCTGCACGGGCGCCAGCCGGGCCGTGACAAGGAGCTGACGATGGACGCCTTCCGTCGGGGTGACCTCGATGTGTTGGTGTCGACCACGGTGATCGAGGTCGGCGTCGACGTCCCGAACGCCACCGTCATGGTGATCCTCGACGCAGGCCGGTTCGGCATGGCGCAGCTCCACCAGCTCCGCGGTCGCGTCGGGCGAGGTGCCCACGCCTCGTACTGCCACCTGGTCGGCGAGGCGGCCACGCCGGACGCCGAGGCGCGGCTGCAGGCCCTGGAGGCGTCGACCGACGGCTTCGAGCTGGCCGAGAAGGACCTGGAGCTACGGGGCGAGGGGACGTTGATGAGCACGCGCCAGTCGGGCCGCAACGACCTGCGTCTGGCGTCGCTGCGCCGCGACACCACCTGGGTCGTGCGGGCACGGGACGCTGCCGAGGAACTGGTGGGCGACGACCCCGACCTCGGTCCCCACCCCGAGCTCCGCGCCGAGCTCGAGCACCTCTTCCCGCCCGAGACCGAGATCGACGAGGCCCTGGCCCGGGGCTAGCGCCGATCGAGATCCTCGGCGAAGAAGCGGGGTGGGGTGGTGCCGAGCTCCCGGCCATCGAGCCCCGGCACCGTCAGCAGGATGCCCAGCGCGATCCGGTCCGCGTCGGGCCAGGTCGAGAGCTCTGGTCGGTGGTCCCAACCGGTCACCACGACGCCGCGGTCGTCGGACACGAGGCGGACGCTGCCGACATCGAAGCCGGCGGCCGCGGCCACGATGGTCGCCACCTCGACCATCGAGCGATCGGGCGCCTCCCCGTCGGCGCGATAGGTCACGCCGCGGCCCGAGGCGACGACGATCTCGATCTCGTCGCTGGTCCCAGCACGGCGGGTGCGCACGCCGCGCCGGGCGAGCCGTTCGGCCACGGCGTTGGTCAGGAGCGACAGGTCCTCGCTCGTCGGCGGGTTGAGCACCGTCGCACCGGACCGGGCCCACGCATCCGTGGCGGCGAGCAGGAGGCCCTGCTCCTGGCGAGCGGCGACGTGGCGCTCGAACCACCCGTGAGGGCGCTGCCGCTCCAAGAGCGCGCCGTCGGCCAGCCCGAGCCCGGTGATGCCGCTCCGATTCACCACGACGTCGGGACGCAGTCGCCGACCGCGATGACGCACGTCGGCGCCCTCCGGCCCGACCTCGACGGTGAGCCGATCGAGACGCAGGTCGAGCTCGGTGACGGCACCGCCGAGGCGGCGGCCGGCGTCGCCGAGCAGCTGCGCGGTCGGATCCCAGCCGTCGCTCACGACGAGGAGCTCGGTCATCGGAGTCGCTCCACGAGCGCGGCGGCGATGCGGCCGTCGATCCGACGGTCGAGGCCGGCGAACATCGGCGACGGGTTGACGTCGAGCACGACGTGCGATCCGTCCGGCAACCACTTGATGTCGGAGCCGGTGAAGCGGAGGCCGAGGAGCCGGGCGCAACGCAACGCCGTGTCGGCGATGTCACCGGGGAGGTCGATCTCGGTGATCGACGTCTCGGCACCTCGGAAGTCGATGTCGTCCGCTTCGATGTCGAAGGTGGCGAGCACGTCGTCGTCGAGGGTGTAGATCCGCAGGTTCCGGCCGGGGACCAACTCCTGGGCGTAGACCGGAGCCTGGTCCAGCCGCCGGGCGAGCGCTCCCTCGAGCATCGCCGGCTCGAGCACCCGGCAGCGGCCGCCGCCGGCGACCGGCTTCACCACGGCCGCTGCGACCGAGTCGACGAACGACCGGAGCTCGCCGACGTCGTCGGTCGCGATCCCGCGAGGGACCGGGACGCCGCCCGCGGCGAGCTCGGCGTCCGCACCGGGCTTGGAGCGGTGGTGCCGATACCCCCACAGCTCGTTGATGACCGGTGTGCCCCGCTCGCTGAGCGTCAGCTGCGCCGACTTGTGGAACCCGAGCACGGCACGACGACGCTCCGCCTGTCGGAGCCACTCGGCGCGGCGGTTCGGTGCGATCAGGTCCGTGTCGTGGTGCGGGGTCGGCGTGGGCATCGACCGGACGAACACCCCGCTGGTGTCGGTGAGGACATCGCCCTCGCTCGTCACGATGTCCGCCCCCCAACGCCAACGCTGCGGGTCGGTCGCCGTGAGGTGCACGGCGCGCAGCTCGACGTCGGCCCGGGCCGCAGCGGCCCGCAGCGCCCTGACCTGGTGGTCGTCCGGCGGTCCGAGGACCGTGATCGGAGTCGTCACTCTGTCGGATCGAGCGACTCGGGCTCGGGCGGCGCCGGTGCGGGCTCGATGGCCATCTCGTCGGGAACGATGTCGGCCGCCGGTTCGATCAGCTCGGGCACGTCCGCCGGGACGCCCTCGGTCGTCTCGTCGACGATGGTCCCGTCGGGGAAGACGTCCGCCCCCGGACCGTCGCCTTCGCCCGGGAGGGTGTCGTCGAGGTCGGGGGTGTCGTCGCCCTCTTCGCCGGCCATCTGGGTGGTGATGTCGAGGTGCTCCACGGGCACGTCGGCGATGGGGTCGCCTTCGCCCGGGAGGGTGTCGTCGAGGTCGGGGGTGTCGTCGCCCTCTTCGCCGGCCATCTGGGTGGTGATGTCGAGGTGCTCCACGGGCACGTCGGCGATGGGGCCGATGCCCGGGAACTCGTCGAACGGGTCGTCGCCTTCTTCGCCGACGGCCATGGTGGAGGCGAGGTCCTCGGGGTCGATCTCGACGGGCCCGCCGAGGTCGATGGGGAGGCCGCCGTCGTCGCCGTCTTCACCGACGGCGGTGGTGGTGAGGTCCTCGATGGGCTCCTCGTCGTCGCCTTCTTCGCCGATGGCGGCGGTGGTGTTGTCGTCGCCGTCTTCGCCGACGGCGGTGGTGGTGAGGTCCTCGGTGGGCTCCTCGTCGTCGCCTTCTTCGCCGATGGCGGCGGTGGTCAGGTCGTCCTCGGGGACCGTGCCGCCGTCGGGCGGGTTGGTGCCCGTGTGGTCCTCAGGCTCGATCGGGTGCTCGTCGTCGCCCTCCTCGCCGATGGCGGCGGTGGTGACGTCGTCGAGCGACGGATCGTGGTCACCGACGCCGACCGGTTCGATGACCTGCGGTTCGGCGACGGGCGGTTCCGGGAGCGGCTGAACCGGCGGCGCCGGCGAGGCCGCCTCGGTCAGGTCGGTCGGCTGCTGGACCTCCACGGGGACGGCCTCGACGGTGGCCTGGACCACGTCGGGCGCCATCTCGGTGTCGGTCGGCTCGGGGAGGTCCGGGACCTCCACGGGGATGGCCTCGACGGTGGTCTCGACGACGTTGGGGGCCATCGTCGGCTCGGCGTGGGGCTCGGGGGCCGCCTCACCATGGGGCGACACGGGGTCGACGGTCGTGGTCGCGGGTCCGTCCTGTGCGCTCGGCACGACGGGCTCGTCGGCCGTGGGTTCCCGGTCGACGGCCTTGGGGTCGTCCCAGAGGTCCTCGGGGTCGCGACCGAGCAGGTCGTTCACCTGCTCGATCACCCAGTCGGCTGCACCCTCCAGATCGGCCATCGGACCGCTTCCTCCCGCTCCCGGTGCGAGCGTGGTTCGCCCGTCCCACCGTCAGCTTGGCGCACCGATGCCCCGGGGGTATCGGGGACACCCCCGGTCGCGCCCCCGAGCGGGCACGCCGTGTGGTCATCGCAGAGCGAACGGCTCAGTCGTCGAAGAAGAGCGGGAGGACGTTGGATCCCTGGCCTCGGGCCCAGCCGGTGCGAGGAAGAGGCGGGAGCTCGACGCGGAGCTCACGGCCGATCCGGTCGTTCCAGACGCTGACGACGTCGGCTGCGATGTCTGCCGGGACGGCGATCGGGGTGAGGGTGAGCTTCCCGTCGGCGAGGATCACCGACGGGAAGGTCGTCCTGGTCCCGTCCCGATGAGCGAGCCCGACCCGATCGTCCCGTTCGCTGCTGACGACGAGGATGAAGCGCGTCCCGTCGACCGAGACGACCGTCGCCGACGCGCTGCCTCGCACGCTCGAGATCGAGTCGTCGCCGTACTCGCTGAACTCGGGGAGGATGCCATCGACCTCCAGGCCGATGGTGAGCCCGGTTCCACCGACGAGCAGGCGCCACGACAGACCGTCGGCCGTGCCCTCCAACATGACCGAGGCTCGCCGGATCGGACCGGAGTCCTCTGGTCTGGTCGCCCCGGCCGGATCGCCGAGAACGATGTGGAGGTCGGAGGCCAGCGCCAGGAGCTCGCCTGGTGACAGGTCGCCGCTGAGCAGTGCGCTCGTGTCGTCGAGCTCGGCCCACGCGAGGGTCCGCCCGGCGTTCGCGCGCTGTGCCTCGATCACCTCCCCACCCCGCCGGAGCTCGGCTGTGGTCGACTCCGCGAGCGTGAACGCACCGGGGAAGAGTGTCAGCGACGCATTCGTCTCCCCCTTCCTGAGTCGGTACGCGGTCGTGATGTCGTCCGAGAGGATGCCGTTGACGAACACGTCGGTCAGCTCCGCCGTCCATCCCTCCGGGAGCTGGTCCACGTCGAGCTGGGCCATCGCCGCCTCCTCGCCCTCCGGGCTGCGGTGCGTGGTCGAGCGGGACCTCCGGGGAACCCTCGTCGGGCCCGACGCCGGAGACCCGCACCGTGTCGTCATCGGCGACGCAGCTCATCGACCCGAGGCGAGAGATCCGGCGCCGCGGGGAGCACGACGACCTCCCGTTGGCGAGCCGGGAGGTCTGCCAGTCACGACCAGCGGGAAACGCGGGGTCGTGGTCGCGCATCCGTGCGAGCGGACGTCAGTCGGCGACGTCCTCCTCGGTGAGCACGAGGTCCCAGCGATCGAGGCACTCCGGGCAGCGGTAGGCGACGACGTCACCCGGGACGAACGGGTCGTCGTCCGGCGGGGGAGCGGTCAGCAGGTAGGAGGTGCCGCCGCAGTCGATGCAGTCGATCTTGTCGGGCACGGGCACGAAGATCGAACGTACCCGGTACCGTCGCCGGCCGTGCGTGTCGTGGCCGGTGAACTGCGGAGGCGGCGGCTCGTCGCGCCTCCGGGCGAGACGACGAGGCCGACTTCGGATCGCGTGCGCGAGGCGATCTTCAACGCCATCGAGAGCCGCCTCGACCTCGACGGTGTCGTCATGGTCGACCTCTTCGCCGGATCCGGTGGGCTCGGGATCGAGGCGCTCTCGCGCGGAGCGGAGCACGCCACCTTCGTCGAGCGGGATCGGCAGGCCCTGGCGGCGGTGCGCTCCAACCTGTCGTCGCTCGGGATCGAGGACCGGGCCCGCGTCGTCGCCGCGGACGCGGCGAGTTGGCGTCCGGAGGCGGGCGTGGTCGTCGACCTCCTCGTCGTCGACCCGCCCTACGAGTTCGACGACTGGGAGGGTCTGCTCGACGGTTGGGACGTCGACCTCGTCGTCGCCGAGTCGGATCGTCTCGTCGAGGCCGCCGGCTGGCACGTGCTGCGCTCCAAGCGATACGGCGCAGCCACCGTCACCCTGCTCGCTCCGGAGGGCGCGAATGCGGGCGACGACGGCGTCGAGCACTAGCGTCGTCGCGACACCCACACGGCGAGGGGAGGGCCAGGCCCGCATGGTGAAGGTGCTGTATCCCGGGTCGTTCGACCCGCCCCACAACGGGCACCTCGAGATCATCGAGCAGGCATCGGGGCTCTTCGACCAGGTCGTCGTGGCCGCGATGCGGAACCCGCAGAAGGGCGAGCCCCTGTTCTCGCTGGCCGAGCGGCAGGCGATGATCGAGGAGTCGATCGCGCACCTCGAGAACGTGGAGATCACCCAGTTCTCGTCGCTGGTCGTCGACCTGGCTCAGGAGATCGGGGCCGACTTCATCCTGAAGGGCCTCCGTGGCGTCTCGGACTTCGAGGCCGAGTTCACGATGGCCCAGATGAACCGGGCCGTGTCCGGCATCCCCACGCTGTTCCTGCCCTCGACCTCCGAGGCGTCGTACATCGCGTCGAAGTACATCCGCGAGATCAGCCGGTTCGGTGGCGACGTGGCGACGATGGTGCCACAGGCAGTGGCACACCGATTGAAGGATCGGTTCGTACGCTGAGCGACGTGGACGACGAACCCGTTGAGCAGCCGGCGCCGGCGACGCCCCCGCCCGCGACCGTCGAGGCGCTGATCCGCCGGGCGATCGACGTGGTCGACGCCGCCCGACCGATGCCGCTGTCGGCGTCGGTGATGATCTCCAAGGAGGAGGTCATCGACGTGCTCGACGCTGCGCTCCGCGAGCTGCCGAACGAGATCGAGAGCGCCCGGTACGTGCTGCGCGAGCGCGAGGAGGTGTTGGCCCAGGCGCGCGCCGACGCCGAGGCGATCGTCCGCGATGCCAGCGCCCGCGCCGAGCAGCTGGTGATGCGCACCGAGGTCGCCCGGGCCGCCGAGGAGAAGGCCCGTCAGATCGTCGCCAAGGCCGAGACGGACGGCCGGCGGCTGCGCATGGAGGTCGAGGACTTCTGCGACCAGCGTCTCGCTTCGTTCGAGGTGGCGCTCGACCGTGTCGGACAGGCGGTCGCCGAGGGCCGGGCCAAGCTCAACCCGCCGGTCGCCGAGCCCGCTCCGGTCGCCGAGCCGGCGCCCGAGGAGGGCACGGCCGCCTTCTTCGACCAGGAGCAGGGCTGAGCACCGACGAGCTCCGGGTCCGATCCGGCGACCTGCGCCGGGCCCTGGCCACCCGCGAGCCGATCGTGCGCAGCGGTCGCATCGACGCCGTCACGGTGGTCGAGACCACCGTCGCCGACGACGGCCGGGTCGAGATCGAGGCGACCCTCGAGGAGTCGACCGGCGACGTCTCGCTCCACGGCACCGTCCGCGCCGGCTGGGAGGCGCCGTGTCGTCGCTGCGGCGACGACCTCGCCGGCTCGATCGAGGTCTCGGTCGTCGAGATCTTCACCCGCGACCACGTCGAGGGTGAGACCTACCCGCTGGAGGGCGACGAGATCGATCTGGCACCGCTGGTCCGCGACGTCGTCACGCTCGAGCTGCCGTTCGCTCCCGGTCCGCCGCTCGACGGCGAGGACCGGTGCACGATCTGCGGCCGGGACGCGCCAGGCGAACCCGAGGACGACGGCGACGGGGCTGCGGAGCCAACGAGGGATCCGCGGTGGGCCGTGCTCGACCAACTCGACCTGCCCGAGGAGTAGCGACCGCTCGCCGAGCCGGTAGCCCGTCAGAGCGAGGACCCCGCGAGGAGGACGGAGCTCCGGTGGTTCCGGGCCCTGGCCGGGTAGCAACGCCGCTCGAAACCGGTAGCCTCATCTGGTCCGTTCAGAACGCGCCCTGCAGCGGCGCGCCCCGAGAAGTCCGAGCATCGCATGGCCGTCCCGAAGAAGCGCACCTCGAAGTCGAAGAGCCGCAGCCGCCGCTCCGCGAACATGCGGATGACGGCGCCGGCCCGCAGCATCTGCCCCAACTGCTCCGTCGCCAAGCTTCCCCACGTCGTGTGCTGGAACTGCGGCTGGTACGGCGGCCGGGTCGCCGTCGAGGTCGACTGAGCCCAGCGCTTCGACACCGATGAGCTCCACGCTGCCCATCGCGCTGGATGCCATGGGGGGCGATCACGCTCCCGGTGCGATCGTCGACGGAGCCGTCCAGGCCCGCGACGAGCACGGCATCGAGGTCATCCTCGTCGGCCGTCCCGACGAGATCGGTGACACCAGGGGAATACCCGTCCACGAGGCCTCCGAGGTCATCGCCATGGACGACGACGCCGCCTCGTCGGTCCGTCGTAAGAAGGACTCCTCGCTGGTGCGCGCCGCCGAGCTGGTGCGCGACGACGTCGCCGCGGCGATGGTCTCGGCTGGCAACACCGGTGCGACCGCGGCCTCTGCCCTCCTGCGGATGGGCCGCATCCGCGGTGTGAACCGTCCCGCGATCGCGGCCCCGATCCCGGTACCGGGCTCCACGCCCACCACCCTGGTCGACGCCGGCGCGATGGCCGAGGTGCAGTCCGCCTGGCTGTTGCAGTTCGCCCAGATGGGCTCGGCATACGCCACCGAGCGCTTCGACATCGCCACCCCGCGGGTCGGGCTGCTGTCGATCGGTGAGGAACCCACCAAGGGCACCGCGCTCGTCAAGGAGACCCACGGTCTGCTCGCCGCGTCGGGGCTGAACTTCATCGGCAACGTCGAGGGTCGCGACGTGATGAGCGACGCCGTCGACGTCGTCGTGACCGACGGGTTCACCGGCAACGTCGTGCTGAAGACCCTCGAGGGCGCGCTGCAGGCCTTCGTCGCGGCTATCGTCGATGCGCTCGGCGGGCTCGACGACGGCGGCGCGGCCGCCATCGGGGCGTTGGCGCCCCTCGCCGCGCAGATGCATCCCGACACCTATGGCGGAGCGCTGCTGCTCGGCACGGACGGTGTGTGCGTGATCAGCCACGGATCGTCGACGCCCGAGGCCATCGTGAACGCACTCCGCGTCGCCCGCAGCCTGAGCGACGCGGGTCTCGTCGACCGCCTCGCCGACGCCGTCGCGGACTGAGCTTTCTCCCGTCCGATCGCCCAGAACACCGTTAAGCTCGACGCCGCCTACTGCGACGAGGAGCCAGGTTGCCCGCCGAGACCCACGTGACCGGAACGCCCCCGAGCCGCGACGAGGTGCTCGAGCTCATCCGGGAGCAGCTGGCCGACATCCTCGAGATCGAGCCGACTCGCATCTCGGAGGGGTCGGCGTTCGTCGACGATCTCGATGCCGACTCGCTGGCGCTGATCGAGCTGGTCGAAGCCCTCGAGGAGGAGCTCGGTGAGCGCACGGTGGGCTTCCGGATCGATGACGAGGACCTCGAGGACCTGAAGACCGTGCGCGACGCCGTCGACTACGTGGTGGGTCGGCTCGGTTCGGGATCGTCCTCCTGAACGAGCCCGTCGACCCGGCCCCCCTCATCGCCCGCATCGGTCACGAGCTGTCCGATCCCGCGCTGCTGGAGCGGGCGCTCACGCACCGATCGTGGTGCGCCGAGAACGAGGGCCGAGCGTCGAACGAGCGCCTGGAGTTCCTGGGTGACTCCGTGCTCGGGCTCGTCGTCACCGAGCACATCCACGCCCGCTTCCCGGAGTTCAGCGAGGGCGATCTCGCCAAGCTGCGGGCCTCGCTCGTCAACTCGACCACGTTGGCCGACGTGGCGGACGAGGTCGACCTCGGCTCCCACCTCCACCTCGGGCGGGGTGAGGAGACCAGCGGGGGGCGCGAGAAGCCGTCCATCCTGGCCGACGCCCTCGAGGCCGTCATCGGGGCGGTCTACCTCGACGGCGGCTACGACGTCGCCGCCCGATTCGTCCTCGGCCTGCTCGAGGACCGCGTCGCGATGTCGACGCTGGGTGACGCGAAGACCCGCCTCCAGGAGTACGCCGCCCGCATCTCGGCGCCCCCGGTGCACTACGACGTGGACGAGTCCGGACCCGACCATGCCAAGTGGTTCCGGGCTCGGGCGATCCTGGATGGGACACTGGTGGGTGAGGGCGAGGGGCGCTCCAAGAAACAAGCCGAACAGGCCGCGGCGGCAGCCGCCCATGACCTGTTGGGCCTCGACGACACAACGACCGACTGACCACTTCGACGGGAACGAGCCACACGATGTACGAGCTGCCGGAGATCGAGACCGTGCGACGGGATCTCGACAAGGAGATCTCGGGCAAGAAGGTCAAGTCGGTCGACGTGTCGTCCAACGCCGCCATCCCCCATCACCGCACCCGCAAGGACTTCACCGGGGCGCTCGACGGCGTGAAGGTCGGGACGGTGCGGCGGCGCGGCCTGCTCCTGACCGTCGATCTCCCCGAGGACCAGCTGCTGCTGATCCAGCTGGGTGACGGCACCACCATCCGCCGCGCCGCCAACAAGGACGCCGACATCGACGGCACCGTCGTCGTCATCACGTTCACCCAGGGCGGGCAGCTGCGCCTGGTCGACCCCGACGGGAACGCCCGGATGGCCGTGATCGGTGCCGACGAGCTGGCCGAGCTCCATCCCGAGCTGGCCACCCTCGGCCTCGACCCCGTCGAGGAGCCCATCTCGTGGGTCGAGTTCGGGCGCCGCGTCCTTCCCCGCACCGACAAGCTCAAGTCGCTGCTCACCAACCCGGAGTTCGTGGTCGGGATCGGGCCGGTCTACTCCGACGAGATCCTCCACCACGCCCTGCTCCGCGGTGGACGCAAGGCCAACGACCTCACCAACCAGGAGGTCCGCCGGCTCTATCGGGCGCTGGTCGAGACCATCCACAACGGCATCAAGTACCGGGGGGCGAGCGCCACCGGCTACGTCGACGTGTTCGGTGAGCCCGGTGGGTTCGACGAGTACGTCGAGGTGTACGACCGAGCCGGTGAGCGGTCGCGGAACGGGCGTGGCGAGGTGCTGAAGGCCAAGGTCGACGGCAAGGTCCACTTCTACTCCGACTACCAGGTCTGAGGCGTTCGGGGGGACGGCATGCACCTGAAGTCGCTGGTCATCAAGGGGTTCAAGTCGTTCGCCGACACGGCGCGCATCGACTTCGAGCCCGGGGTCACGGTCGTGGTCGGGCCCAACGGCTCCGGCAAGTCCAACGTGGTCGACGCCATCACGTGGGTCCTCGGCGCGCAGGGCCCGCGGGCGATGCGCGGCCAGAAGATGGACGACGTCATCTTCGCCGGCACCAGCGAACGTCCGGCGCTGGGCCGGGCCGAGGTCTCGCTCACCCTCGACAACAGCGACGGCGAGCTCCCGATCGAGTTCACCGAGGTCACGATCACCCGGACGCTCTTCCGCTCAGGTGACAGCGGGTACGCCATCAACAACGTGCCCTGCCGGCTGCTCGACATCCAGGAGCTGCTCTCCGACACCGGCGTGGGGCGTCAGCAGCACGTCATCGTCGCCCAAGGCCAGATCGATGCCGTCCTCTCTGCTCGTTCCGAGGACCGACGCTCGGTCATCGAGGAGGCGGCTGGCGTCCTCAAGTACCGGAAGCGCAAGGAGAAGGCCGAGCGTCGGCTCGCCTCCACCGAGGCCAACCTCATCCGGCTCCAGGATCTCCTGCGGGAGGTGCGGCGCCAGCTCAAGCCGCTGGCCCGCCAGGCCGAAGCCGCCCAACGGCACGGTCGACTCGTCGAGGAGCTCCGGGCGCTGCGGCTCCACCTGAACGGCCGCGAGCTGCACAGCCTCACCGCCAAGATGACCACCGCCACCGACGCGATGACCGCCATCGATCGCCGCGATGGTGAGCGCCGTGCTCGCCTCGCCGAGCTCGACGCCGCGCTGCTCGAGGCCGAGGCCGCGCTCCGGTCCCGCGAGGCTGCCGGCGACGACGGCGACGAGCTGCCCCGCCTCGAGGCGTTGCGCGAGCGGTGCCGTGGACTCCGGGGTCGCGTGGCCGAGCGTCGGCGCTCCGTCGAGCGCGACGTCGACAAGCTGCTCGACGAGGCGGTGGTCGCCAGCCTCGAGGCCGACGCCGCCGGGCTGACCAGCCAGCTGGCCGAGGTCGACCAGGCCGCGGCGGCGCTCGTCGGTGACCTCGACGAGGTCGCCGACCAGGAAGCCGCGCTCGACGAGTCGCGCATCGAACTGGCCGACGACGGTCTGCCGGTGGCCGACCTCGCCGCCGAGGCGGCCCGCACGGCCGCCGCGTCGCGCGCCGAGCTCGCCCGGCTCGAGGCCGAGGTCGCCGCCGCCGAGGCCGAGCAGGCGCGCCTCGACGACCGCCTTCGCTCCGACCGCACCCGCCACGACGAGTGCGTGGCCGTGCTCGCCGCCGCCGAGGTCGAGCTGGGCGCCGCCGCCGAGGCGCTGCCGGGTGCCGTCGCCGCCGCCGAGCGAGCGGCCGCCGACCTCGTCGCCGCCGAGACGGCGCGCCAGGAGGCCGCCGATCGTGCCGAGCTCGCCGGGGCCGAGGCCAGTGCCGCCTCGGCGACCGTCGACGCCCTCGACCTCGCCCTCGCCCAGGCTAGGTCGTCGGCCGGCGCCGATCTGCTGCGCGAGGTCGATGGCGTCCTCGGTTCGTTGCTCGATCTCGTCGACATCGAACGGGGCGCCGAGGCCCCCGTCGAGGCCGCGATCGGCGAGGCACTGCGGGCCACCGTGGTCGCCGACGCCGACGGCGCCCGCCGTGCCCTGTCATCGCTGCTCGCCGGTGAGCACACGGGCGCCGTGCTCGCGCTCGGTGTGGCCCGAGGCGGTGCGCTGCCGGCCGCCCCGATCGGCGAACCGGTCCGCGCCCTCGTGCGTGGTCGCCGGCCCCAGGTCGACGCGCTGCTCGACCTGCTGCTCCAGCGGGCCGTGCTGGTGCGCGACGGCTGGGAAGCGGCCTCGATCGCCGCCGCCCAGCACCCCGACCTGGTCGTGGTCACCCCCGCTGGCCAGCGGTTCTCCGTCGACGGGTGGCGGGTCGGCGGCGATCCCACGGGTGCCACCGGTGCCGCCCTCGACGAGGCGCGGGCCGCGCACGAGCGCGCCGAGCAGGCTGCGGACGACGCCCGCGAGGCACTCCTCGTGGCTGCGGGGAGGCGCTCGGCTGCGGTGGAGGCCGACAAGGTGGCAGCCGCGACCGCGGCTCGGGCCACCCGCCGCGTGGAGGCCGACGAGGCCACGGTGGCCTCGACCCGCTCCGAGCTCGAGGGCGCCGCGACCCGCATGGCCGCGGTCGACGGCGAGAGCCAGGCGCTGACCCATCGACTGACCGAGGGCCGTCAGCGGCTCGAGGTCGTGCGGGTCGAGACCAAGGACGCCACCGATCGCGCCGCCGAGCTCGAGATCGCCGCCGCCGACCGCCGCAGCGCCCACGACCGCTTCGTGGCTCGCGAGCGGGCGGTCGTGCAGCTCCGCTCCGACCTCGAGGTGAGGGCCGCCGGCATCGCCGAGCGCCGTGAGCTGCTGCGCACCCGGCTGGAGGCCGTCGAGACCCGTCTCGCCCGCTACGCCGACGAGCGGGTCGAGGCGCAGCGCCGCCGGCTCGCGCTCGAGACCGATCTCCGCACCCTCGACCGCATGGCCGGCGTGCTGACCGTTCGCGGCGGCCGGGTCGAGACGCTGACCGAGGCCGCACGAGAACGACATCGGGCCCGCACCGAGCGGTCGCGTGAGCTGCTCACCCGCATCGACACGTTGCGCAAGGATCGCACGGCCGAGGAGAAGGAGCTCGAGGCCGACCGCGAGCGGAAGCGCCGCGCCGAGCTCGACGCCACCGAGGCTCGCCTCCGCATCGAGCAGCTCACCGCCACGTTGCGCGACGAGCTCGGCGCCTCGTCCGACGATGCGATCGCCGCCCCGTTGCCCGCGCTGCCCGAAGGCACCTCGGCGCCGGTTCACCTGAAGGAGCTCGAGCGCGAGCTCCGGGTCCTGGGCCCGGTCAACCCGCTCGCCCTCCAGGAGCACGCCGAGCTGACCGAGCGCGAGGAGTTCCTCGGCTCCCAGCTCGACGACGTGCGTCGCACCCGCCGCGAGCTCGGCAAGGTGATCTCGGCCGTCGACGCCGAGATCATGACCACCTTCGCCGCGGCCTTCGCCGACGTGCAGGCCAACTTCGAGCGGCTGTTCGAGCGCCTGTTCCCCGGCGGCACCGGCAAGCTCGCCCTGAGCGATCCGGGCGATCTGCTCGGGACCGGCATCGAGATCGAGGCGAAGCCGTCGGGCAAGAACGTCCGCAAGCTGTCGCTGCTCTCGGGCGGCGAGCGCTCGCTGACCGCTATGGCGTTCCTGTTCTCGGTGTTCCGCAGCCGGCCGTCGCCCTTCTACGTCCTCGACGAGGTCGAGGCCGCCCTCGACGATCTCAACCTCAGCCGGTTCCTCTCGTTGATCGAGGACTTCCGGGGCGAGGCGCAGCTGCTGCTGGTGTCGCACCAGAAGCGCACGATGGAGGCGGCTGACGCGCTCATCGGTGTGTCGATGCAGGCCGGCGGCTCCTCCAAGGTCGTCTCCGAGCGCACCGAGCGGGCGGCGTAGGGCATGGCCGAGGCCGCCATGGGCTGGGCGTAGGCGGCAACGGTGGTCGATCCGCTCGGCGGCGTCCGGGTCCTGGAGCTCGCCAACTTCGCCGCGGCGCCGAGCGCGGCGGCGATCATGGCCGACCTCGGCGCCGACGTGATCAAGGTCGAACCGCCGGGTGGTGACGCCATGTGGGGCGCGATGCGCCAGGCGAAGGTGCCGGAGGGTGAGGTCAACCCAGACCACCCGATGCAGTTCGTCAACCGAGGCAAGCGCTCGATCGCCGTCGCCCTCGACACCGACGACGGCCGCGACGTGGTGCACCGCCTGGCGGCCGTGTGCGACGTGGTCGTGATGAACCTGCTGCCCGAGCGCCGGCAGCGATACGGCGTCGACGCCGCCGACCTGCTCGCCGTCAAACCCGACCTCGTGGTCGCCACGCTCACCGGCTACGGCGAGCGGGGCGACGAGATCGACCGACCGGGCTTCGACACCACGGCCTACTTCGCCCGCTCGGGCACCGCGTCGCTGCTCGCATCGCCGGACGGCACGCCCGGCCGGTTCCGGGCCGCCCAGGGCGATCACGTCGCCGGTCTCGCGCTCTTCGCCGGGATCATGACCGCATTGCGGGCCCGTGACCTCAGCGGGCGCGGCCAGGTCGTCGAGGCGTCGCTGCTGCGCTCCGCCACCTGGACGCTCGGCTTCGACCTGTCCAACGCGCTCGCCGACGGCCGTGCACCGAGCCTTCGATCGAGGACCGAGGCCGTGTCGCCGCTCGCCGAGGCCTACCGCTGCGCCGACGACCGCTGGGTGCAGTTCGCCATCGTCGACCACGTGCGGGGCTGGCCGGCGTTCTGCACGGCGCTCGGCGTATCCGAGCTGACCGACCATCCCGAGTACGCCACCCCGATGGCGCGGTTCCGGAACATGGCCGCGCTGATCGAGGCCCTGGATCGGGTCGTCGCGACGAAGACCCGGGACGAGTGGGCGCCGATCCTCGACGACCACGGCATCGTCTGGGCGCCGGTGTCCACCGTCGACGAGGTCGTCACCGACCCGCAGGTCCGCGCCACCGGTGCGTTCGAGGCGGTCGAGCACCCGGAGGCCGGCGAGTTCGAGCTGGTGGCCTCGCCGTTCCGCCTCCACACCGCCGAGTCCCGAGCGCGCGGTGCCTACGTCGGTCGTGGCGCCGACACCGACGACGTGCTCCGCGACCTGCTCGATCTCGACGACGGCGAGCTCGACCGACTGAAGGGCAACGGCGCGGTCGGGCCGCGTTGATTCCCGGGTGGGGCCCCGGAGCCCCACCCTCCTCCCGGTGTCCTCGCCCTGACGGGCTGCGGGCCGGGCCGTTGTCCGACGCGCGCTAGACCCCGAGCGCGTCTCGTGCGGTCGCCGTCGCCCAGCGGTAGTCGGACTTGCCGTTGGGTGAGCGGAAGAGCTCTTGGACTCGGACGATGTGCTTCGGCAGCTTGTAGCCCGCGAGATGGGTCCGGAGGGACTCGACGAGCTGTTCGTCGGTGATCTCGGCGTCGGCGGCGAGTTGGACCACGCCGGTGACGGCCGAGCCCCAGGTCGCGTCGGGCACGCCGACGACGTTGGCGTCGACGACCTCGGGCTGGCGCTTGAGCGCCTCCTCGACCTCTTCGGGATACACCTTCTCGCCGCCGGTGTTGATCGAGACCGAACCCCGTCCGAGCAGGATCAGCGTGCCGTCCGCGGCGACGCGGGCCCAGTCGCCCGGCATCGACCAGCGGCGCCCCTCGAGCTCACGGAACGTCTCGGCCGTCTTCACCGGATCGCCGTGGTAGCCGATCGGGATCGGCCCGCTCACGGCGAGCAACCCAGGCTCCTCCGCTCCCGGTTCGACCCGTTGGCCCTCGGGGGTGAACACCGCTGCGTTGGGTCCGAGGGCGAAGGTGGCGGTCTCGGTGTCGCCGTCGATCGTGGACTGCTTGGCTCCGAAGCCGACGCCCTCGCTGGCCCCGAGCGAGTCCATCAGGACGAGGTCGGCGCCCGCCGTCGAAGCGTGGGCGAGGAGGCGGTCCTTGATCTCGCGACTCCACATGACCCCGGAGGAGGTGACGTTGCGGAGCGAGCTCAGGTCGTACGGCCGACCGGCCTCGACGGCGGCGTCGAGCGCCTCGACCATCGGACGGGCGAACACGTCGCCGACGATGGAGATGAGCGTGGTGTCGGTCCGCTGGACGGTGCCCCACAGCTCGTCGGCGTCGAGCTTGCGGCCGGTCAGTGTGACCACTGCGCCGCCGACGAACAGCGTGAAGAGCGCACCGATGCCGGCGGTGCCGTGCATGAGCGGTGCCGCCGCGAGCTGGCGGGGCACGGCGCCGGCGGCCTCGATCGCGTCGTGCACCGCGGCAACCTCGTCCAAGGTCCGCGGCACCTCGATCCCGAGTGGTTCGAGCGTGCGCCCGACGAGCTCCACGAGGTGCTCGTGGGGCCACATCACGCCCTTGGGGTTGCCGGTCGTGCCGCCGGTGTAGAGGATCCAGAGGTCCTCGCCGGATCGCGTCATCCGTGGCGCAGGGACCGAGGCGGCGATCAGGTCCTCGTGCCCGACCGCCCAGCCCGGCGTCGGCTCGTCGCCGACGTGGACCCACAGCCGGACGCCGCCGAGACGGTCGCGCACAGCGTCGAAGCGCTCGGCGAGCGCCCCATCGAACATGACGACCTTCGCGCCGCTGTTGTCGACGAGGTAGGCGAGCTCCTCCTCGACGTAGCGGTAGTTGACGTTGCACGGCGCCGCTCGCAGCTTGAAGGCGGCGAGCTCGGCCTCGAGGTACTCGTTGCCGTTGTAGAGGGCGCAGGCGACGTTGTCGCCCGGCCCGACCCCGGCGTCGGCGAAGCCGCCGGCCAGCCGGGCCGCCCTCGCCTCGAACTCCGACCACGTGCGCGTCACGTCGCCGTGGAACAGCGCCGGTCGGTCGCCGTGACGATCGGCCACGAGCTCCCACGACGAACCCAGGTTCACCTCACCCATCCCGGCGACCATAGTGCTGCGTCCACCGACGTCCGGCAGGCTGCGAGCCGGGGCGCCCGTGGTGGCCGCGGTGGCGGCTCGGAGTCGACCGCTATCGTCGCTGGCGATGGAGATCCTGCTCGTCGTCGTCATCGCGGTGGTCGTGATCGCCGCCATCGCCGTCCCGCTCTACCTGCGAGGCCGCGACGCCGGAGGCGACCTCGAGCCGCCGCCTCCGGGTGCCGGCACGGCGGTCATGGACCGAGCTGACACCGACGTCATCGACGAAGCGCCGACCGCCGCCGCTCCTCCGGCCGAGGCGCCGCCGGAGCCCGAGGTCGTCGTCCCACCGCGCTTCTTCGACCGCCTCGGTCGGGCTCGTTCGGCGTTCTCCGGCTACCTCGGCTCGGTGCTCGGCCGGTCGTCGGTCGACGGCGAGACCTGGGACGAGTTGGAGGAGGCGCTGATCCTCGCCGACACCGGCGTCGGCGTGGCGACCGAGCTGCTCGACGCCACCAAGGAGCGCGTGAAGGCCGAGGGCATCGACGATCCCGACGTGCTCCTGGCCGTGCTCGGTGACGAGATGAAGTCCCGCCTCGATGCCGATCGCTCGCTCCGCTACGACGAGGGCGAGACCAACGTGTGGCTCTTCGTCGGGGTGAACGGCGTCGGCAAGACCACGACGATCGGCAAGGTCGGCAAGCGCGAGATCGCCGCCGGCCGCAACGTGCTCATGGCCGCAGGCGACACGTTCCGCGCCGCGGCGGGGGAGCAGCTCGAGACGTGGGCCGAGCGCACCGGGGCCGAGCTGGTCCGGGGCGACGAGGGCGCCGATCCGAGCTCGGTGATCTTCGACGGCGTGCAGGCCGCTGCGGCGAGAGGGTGCGACCTCGTCCTCGCCGACACCGCCGGTCGTCTCCACACCAAGACCAACCTGATGGACGAGCTGTCCAAGGTCCGTCGGGTCGCCGACCGCGAGCCCGGCCACGTGAGCGAGGTGCTGCTCGTCGTCGACGCCACGACCGGTCAGAACGGGCTGACGCAGGCGTCGCAGTTCACCGAGGCCACCCAGGTCACCGGCGTCGTGCTCACCAAGCTCGACGGCTCGGCGAAGGGTGGCATCGTCTTCGCCATCGAGACCCAGCTCGGGATCCCGGTGAAGCTCGTCGGCCTCGGCGAGACCGCCGACGACCTCGTGCCCTTCGACCCCGACGAGTTCGTCGACGCGCTCCTCACCGCGGAGTAGCCCGGGTGGTGCTGAGGCCACCACAGCGGACCAGCGAGATGACTTCGCCTCGTCCGTGGCGCGATCTGCCAGATGCAGGATCTCGCTCGCTCCGACCGCACCCTGCGGTAGGACGACGCCGACGCTGACCTCGAACCACCGCAGCTCGCCGTCGGGGCGCAGCGTGCGGTGCCTGATGGCGTACGGCTCCTCGGCTCCTCGGCGCCGCGGCACGGGCTCCGGCGAGGATCACGGCGTCTCGGGCGACTTCGGGTCCCGACGGCACGGAGAGCGTGATGTTGAGCGAGCATCGTCGCCGACGCAGCTCCGGGCGTGGAGTCCCTCTACCCTGGACGGCACCATGTTCGAGACGCTCACCGACCGCTTCGACTCCGTCCTCGGCCGCCTCAAGAGCAAGGGTCGGCTGAGTGAGGCCGACCTCGACGAGGCGATGCGGGAGATCCGCCTGGCCCTGCTCGAGGCCGACGTCAACTTCACCGTCGTCAAGGGCTTCATCAGCCGGGTGAAGGAGCGCTCGCTCGGGGCCGAGGTCTCGAAGAGCCTGACCCCCGGCCAGCAGGTCATCAAGATCGTCAACGACGAGCTGACCGGCATCCTCGGCGGCGAGGAGCTGAAGATCAGCTACTCGCCCAAGCCGCCGACCATCGTGCTGATGGCCGGCCTCCAGGGCTCGGGCAAGACCACGACCTCGGCCAAGCTCGCCCGCTGGTTCAAGGCTCAGGGCCGACATCCGCTCCTCGTCGGTGCCGACCTCCAGCGCCCCGCCGCTGTCGAGCAGCTGCGGACCCTCGGTGGCCGCATCGACGTCCCGGTGTTCTCCGAGCCCGGCGACCCGGTCGCCACCGCCGTCGCCGGCGTGAAGGAGGCCCGTCAGACGGGCCGCGACGTCTGCATCATCGACACCGCCGGCCGTCTCGCCATCGACGCCGAACTGATGGAGCAGATCCGCCAGATCTCCGATCAGGTCGACCCGGCGTACACCTTCCTGGTCATCGACGCGATGACCGGCCAGGACGCCGTCCAGACCGCCGAGGCCTTCCACCAGACGCTCGAGCTCGACGCGGTCATCCTGACCAAGCTCGACGGCGACGCCCGTGGTGGCGCGGCGCTCTCGGTGAAGGAGGTCGTCGGCCGGCCGATCGCCTTCGCGTCCACCGGTGAGAAGCTCGAGGACTTCGACGTCTTCCATCCCGACCGCCTCGCCGGGCGCATCCTCGGCATGGGCGACGTCCTCACCCTCATCGAGAAGGCCGAGGACGCCTACGAGGCCGAGGAGGCCGAGGAGGCCGCCAAGCGCCTCATGGAGGGCCGCTTCACGCTCGAGGACTTCCTCGAGCAGATGCAGCAGCTCAAGAAGATGGGGCCGCTCAACAACATCATGGGGATGCTCCCGGGCATGCCCAAGGAGCTCCGCAACACCGACATCGACGACCGTGAGCTCGCCCGGGTCGAGGCGATCATCCGCTCGATGACCCCAGACGAACGCACCAAACCCGAGATCATCGACGGCTCGCGTCGGACCCGCATCGCCCAGGGCAGCGGCACGCAACCAGCCCAGGTCGCCCAGCTGCTGAAGCAGTTCAAGGAAGTCCAGAAGATGATGAAGGGCATGGGCGTCGGCCCCGGCAAGGGCCGGAAGGGCCGCAAGGGCAAGAAGGGCAAGCGAGGCGGCGGTCGCACGACCCCCAAGGGCGGGGCGGCGAAGGCGCCGAAGCTTCCCGTGGGCGCCGACCTCAAGCTCCCGGGGCTGCCGGACTGACCTGCGACAAGGTGTCGTTCGCGTTGCCGCGCGCTAGCCTCTAGCGGTCGGGCAGTGGCCATCCTTCGCCCGCCCGGAATCCCCAAGTCGAGGAGACACCCTCACCGTGGCAGTGAAGCTCCGCCTCACGCGCGTCGGCAAGAAGAAGCAGCCGCACTACCGCGTGGTCGCGACCGATAGCCGTTCGCCCCGTGACGGCCGATTCATCGAGATCATCGGCACCTACTCGCCCCGCTCCGAGCCGTCGGCCGTGAAGATCGACGGTGAGAAGGCCCTGCACTGGCTGCGCCACGGCGCACAGCCGAGCGAGCGGGTCCGCAAGCTGCTCGAGATCGAGGGCATCTGGACCGCGTTCACCGACGGCACGCCGCTGCCGGTCGCCGACGACGCTCCCGCCGCCGAGGCACCCAAGGCCGAGACCCCCGCCGCCGAGGTCGAGGAGCCGAAGGTCGAGGAGCCGACTGCCGAAGCCGAGGAGGCCCCCTCCGAGGAGCTGGCCGCCGAGGACGCTGCTGACGACGGAGACGACGCGTGAGCGACGTCGACGACGTCGAGACCGACGAGGACGAGATCGACGGCAACCGCGCTGAGGGCGCGACCGCCGAGGCGGTGCTGCAGCACGTGCTCGAGCACCTCGTCGACGAGCCCGACGAGATCGAGATCGACGTGGATCAGCGGGGCAACGAGATCTCCCTGGTCGCCCGCGTCGCCAAGCCCGACATGGGTCGCGTGATCGGCCGCCGTGGGCGCGTCGCGCAGGCCATCCGCGAGATCGTCCGGGCGGCCGCCGCCAAGGACGGCCTCGACGCCGACGTCGACTTCGCCGACTGAGCACGTCAATGGGGGAGGCCCCCCTGCTGGAGGTCGGCCAGGTCGGCAAGGCCCACGGCCTGCGCGGCGACGTCATGGTGCGCTTCACCTCCGACGTCGAGGAGCGCCGCCGTCCGGGAGCGACCTTCGAGACCGACAAGGGACCGCTGAGGATCATCAGCGCGCGCCCGCATCAGAAGTCCTGGCTGGTCACCTTCGAGGGCGTCACCGACCGAGCCGGGGCCGACGCGATCCGGGGGCTGGCGCTCCGAGCCGAGGCGGTCGAGGATCCCGACGTCGTGTTCGTGCACGAGGTCGTCGGACGACGCCTCGTCGACGAGACCGGCACCGACCGGGGTGAGATCGTCGCCATGGAGGCCAATCCCGCCGCCGACCTGCTCGTCCTCGACGACGGCCGGGTCGTGCCGCTCACCTTCGTCGTCGAGATCGACGACGACGTCGTGCGGGTCGAGGCGCCGGCCGGCCTGTTCGACCTCTAGGCCCCGCCGTGGCCATCCGCATCGAGGTCGTCACGCTGTTCCCGGAGCTCGTGGAGCACTTCTGCTCCGACAGCATCCTCGGGCGGGCGCGCCGCAACGACCTGCTCGACCTGCGACTGCACGATCCTCGAGAGCAGACGGCCGACGTGCATCGCACCGTCGACGACACGCCGTTCGGGGGTGGTGCCGGGATGGTCCTCAAACCCGAGCCGTTGTTCGCCACCGTCGAGGCCGCCGAGCTGGCCCGACCGCTGTTCCTGCTGGGCCCCGGAGGCCGCCGCTTCGACCAGACCGTCGCCCGGGAGCTGCTCGACCTCGGCGGGTTCAGCCTGCTGTGCGGTCGGTACGAGGGCGTCGACCAGCGCGTGACGGACCACCTCGTGGACGGTGAGCTGTCGGTGGGCGACGTCGTGCTCGCCGGGGGAGAGGCGGCAGCGCTGGTCGTCATCGAGGCCGTCGCCCGGCTCGTGCCCGGCGTGCTCGGCAACACCGCCTCCCCGGAGGAGGAGTCGTTCGCCGACGGCCTCCTGGAGCATCCGCAGTACACCCGCCCCGCGGAGTTCCGCGGCTGGGACGTGCCGGAGGTGCTCCGCTCCGGCGACCACGGCCGGATCGAGTCGTGGCGGCGCATCCAGCGCCTCATCCGGACCGCTCGCCATCGACCCGACCTGCTCGAGGCGGCCGGTGGGGTCACCGCAGCCGACCGCCGACTCGCCGGGAAGCTCGGCCTCGCGGAGGCGCTCGAGGCCGCCTGGCCCGCCGACCCGTGATGGTGATCGGGCCGACGCTCCGGTATGGTTGTCGGTCGGCCCGCACCGCCCACCACCGGGTGGTTCATCCGGGCCCCTCGGGTCATCGCACCCCCTTTTCGTCCGAGGAGACGTACGCGCCATGAAGACGACCGATGTGCTCGATGCCAAGAGCCTCCGTGACGACGTCCCGGAGTTCGCGTCCGGTGATTCCCTGAAGGTCCACGTGAAGGTGGTGGAGGGCAACCGCCAGCGCGTCCAGGTGTTCCAGGGCGTGGTCATCGCCCGCCGGGGCAGCGGTGTGACCGAGTCCTTCACGGTCCGCAAGGTCAGCTTCGGTGTGGGTGTCGAGCGGACCTTCCCGCTCCACTCGCCGATCGTGGACAAGATCGAGGTCGTGTCCCGCGGTGACGTCCGCCGGGCGAAGCTGTACTACCTCCGTGACCGGGTCGGGAAGGCCGCCCGCATCAAGGAGAAGCGCGACTAGGAGCGCCGGTGCCGTCCGTCCGGCAGGTCCTCGGGGCCTGGGGCGAGGAGGCGGCAACCCGCTGGTACCGCGAGCAGGGCTACGAGATCGTCGCCCGCAACTGGCGAGCCGGTCGAGGTGAGCTCGATCTCGTCGCCGCGACGTCCGGCGTCCTCGTCGTCTGCGAGGTGAAGACCCGCCGAGGCACCAGCCACGGATCCGCTTTCGACGCCGTCACCCACGACAAGCAGCGCCGCGTCCGGCGCCTGGCCATGGCGTTCCTCGACGCCCATCCGACCCACCGGGGTCGCCGTCTTCGCTTCGACGTCGCGGCCGTGTCACGCGACGGCTCGGTCGACGTGCTCGAGTCAGCCTTTTGAGGCTCAGCCGAGGAAGGCCCAGGCCACCAGGAGCAAGCAGACGGCCAGCGCGGCCACGACCATCGCGACGTCGGCGGTGCCGGCGCGGAAGCGGCGTTCGGGGTTGAATCCCACGACCTGGGATGATGGCACCGCTCACGGGGAGAGGGGAGTCGTCATGGAATCGGTCGTGAAGAAGACGCTGCTGGTCGACGTCGAGGACGGCGGGATCGTCACGGTGACGATGAACCGTCCGCACCGCAAGAACGCCGCCGACGCCACGATGTGGGTCGAGTTGGCCGAGACCTGGACCGAGTTCGGCTCCGACCCGGACACTCGCGTGCTGGTGATGACCGGCGCCGAGGACGCTTTCTGCGCCGGCGCCGACCTCAACCCGCAGGACCGGGGCACCAAGCACCAGCTCCAGGCGATGCACGACATCACGCGGACGGCACTGGCGCTCCACCGGATCCCGAAGCCGACGATCGCCAAGGTGAACGGTGTCGCCGCGGGTGCGGGCTGCAACATCGCCCTCGGCTGTGACCTCATCGTCGCGGGCGACACCGCTCGCTTCACTGAGATCTTCGCCAAGCGCGGGTTGTCGGTGGACTTCGGCGGCACCTGGCTGCTGCCCCGCCTCGTCGGCCTCCACCGGGCCAAGGAGATCGCCTTCTTCGGCGACATCCTCTCCGCTCAGGAAGCGGAGCGGCTGGGCCTGGTCAACCGGGTCGTGCCGGGCGACGAGCTGGACGCGGTCGTCGGCGAGTGGGCCGCCCGCCTCGCCGCCGGTCCGCCGCTGGCGCTGTCCATGACCAAGCGGATGCTCAACGACGCCGTCACCCGGTCCTTCGAGGACGCCCTCGAGGCCGAGGGCGTCTCGCAGACCGTCAACTTCTCGACCGAGGACACCGCCGAGGCCATCAGCGCGTTCCTCCAGAAGCGCGAGCCCGAGTTCACGGGCCGCTGAGCCGGCGGTCCGCCGCGACACCCCCTCCCTAGGTTCGGGCACCTCGTGGACGTCCTGGCGTCCGCCCGCCACCTCCGAGGAGGTCGGTCGTGCTGGCCGAGGTTCCCTCCGCCACCGTCGTCGGCGTCGATGGCCACCGGGTCGCCGTCGAGGTCCACGTCACCCGCGGCCTGCCGTGCTTCAGCGTCGTCGGCCTGCCCGACGTCTCGTGCCGCGAGGCGCGCGATCGCGTCCGTGCTGCGCTGGTGTCCAGCGGGTTCGAGTGGCCGATGCAGCGCATCACCGTCAACCTCGCACCGGGTGGCGTCCCGAAGACCGGGTCCGGGCTCGACCTTCCCATCGCGGTCGGCGTGCTCGTCGCCAGCGAGCAGCTGAAGCCCGAGGTCCTGGCCGACCGCGCGTTCGTGGGCGAGCTCGGGCTCGACGGGTCGATCCGTCCGGTGTCGGGCACGGTGCCACTCGTCGACGTCCTGCGCTCCCATGAGGTCGTGGTCCCGGCCGCCGCCCGCCACGAGGCCGCCTGGGCCGGTGAGTGTCGGCTCCGACCGATCGCCTCGCTGTCGTCGCTGGCCGGGGCGCTCCGGGGAGAACACGACTGGCCGTCGTTCGGGTCCGATCCGGGCCCCGCCGCCCCGATCCCGACCCCGCCCGACCTGGCCGACGTGCGCGGCCAGCCGACCGCCCGTCTGGCGCTGGAGGTCGCCGCCGCCGGTGCCCACCACCTGCTGATGATCGGGCCGCCGGGCGCGGGCAAGACGATGCTCGCCCGGCGGCTCCCGGGCCTGTTGCCACCTTTGGGGCCGGTCGAGCGACTCGAGGTCGCGAAGGTCCACAGCGCGGCCGGGCTCGGCATCCCGGCCGGTGGCGGGTCGTCGCCGCCGTTCCGGGCACCCCACCACGGGGCGTCGATGGTCAGCCTGGTGGGTGGCGGCAGCGCGCACGTCCGCCCGGGGGAGGTCAGCCTCGCCCATCGCGGCGTGCTGTTCCTCGACGAGATGGGAGAGTTCCCGGCCCGCGTCCTCGACGCGCTTCGTCAACCGCTGGAAGAGGGCGCGATCCGGGTGAGCCGAGCTCGCGCATCGGTGGAGTTCCCTGCCCAGGTCCTGCTGGTCGGGGCCACCAACCCGTGCCCGTGCGGGGGAGCGACGGGGTCGTCCGGATGCCGGTGCTCGACCCATGCGAGGTCGAGGTACCTCCGGCGGCTGTCCGGCCCGTTGCTCGACCGCTTCGATCTGCGCATCCTCGTCGACCGCCCGCCGGCCGAGTCGGTGCTCGGCGGTGAAGCGGAGGAATCGACCGAGTCCGTCGCGGCGCGGGTGGCAGCGGCCCGCCGTCGGGCGGCCGAGCGCGGCGTCGTCGCCAACCGTGACCTCGGTGACAAGGGGCTCGACGAGCACGCTCCGCTCGACGCTGCCGCCCGACGGTTGGTGGTCGATGCCCTCGCCGACGGCCGGCTCAGCGCCCGGGGTGCTCGACGGGTTCGAGCGGTGGCACTGACCCTCGCGGACCTGGTCGGTGACGAGCCGCCGCTGACGCTCGATCACCTCGCGAGCGCCCTGGCGCTCCGGGTCGAGCTCGCCTCGATGGTCGAGGCCTCGGCATGAGCGCAGACGGACGGTGCGGTGTCGACGATCCACCGGAGGTCGCCTGGCTGCTGTGTCTCGCGTCGCTGCCGAGGATGGGCCCCCGCCGACTCGACGGCCTGGTTGCCGGTCGGGATCCGGCATCGGTCTGGAGCGACATCGTCGCCGGCGCCCGACGGGTCGACGCCGAGGTCATCCGACGCTGCGGCGCCGAGTGGACGGCGGTCCGCACCGGGTGGGTCACGGCGGCGCAGGGGGTCGATCCGGCGTCGGTCTGGGAGGCACATCGTGGCCGTGCGGTGCTCGACCGGACGGGCGCGGGGTTCCCCGCCCGGCTCGTCGATGATCCCGAACCGCCGGCGTTCCTGGTCGTCGAGGGCACACTGCCCGAGCACGAGCCGGTGGTGTCGATCGTCGGCACCCGGCGATGCACCGGCTACGGACGCGACGTGGCCCGATCGCTCGGGCGGGATCTCGCCGAGGCCGGCGTGGTCGTCGCCTCCGGACTGGCGCTCGGGATCGACGCTGCCGCCCACACGGGTGCGCTGGAGGTCGACGGCGCTCCACCCCTCGGGGTCGTCGCGACGGGCTTGGATCTCGTGTATCCCGCCCGCAACCGCCACCTGTGGGAGCAGGTCGCAGCGAGGGGAGCGCTGATGAGCGAACATCCGCTCGGTACCGCCCCGACGCGGTGGCGCTTTCCGGCTCGCAACCGGATCCTGGCCGGGATGGCCGACGCGGTCGTCGTCGTCGAGTCGCACGCGGGCGGTGGCTCGATGCACACCGTCGCCTCGGCGCTCGATCGCGACGTGCCAGTGCTGACGATCCCCGGGCCGGTCACCAGTCCGGCGTCGGCCGGTACCAACCGGCTGCTCGTCGACGGCGCGGTCCCGGTCCGCGACATCGACGACGTGCTCACCGTGCTGGGTCTGAGCGGTCGTCGCCGATCGGCGTCCATGGCGGCCGATCCGGCCCGGGTGGAGGTCCCGGAGGCGGGTCTGGTGGTGCTCGGAGCGCTGGACGCGACGCCGACGACGGTCGACACGGTCGCGCTGCGCACCGGCCGGCCGCTGCGGGCCCTGCATGCCGAGCTCGTCGAGCTCGAGCGGCGAGGCCTCGCTGCTCAGGAGGCCGGCTGGTGGCGAGTCAGCCCGCTGGGGCAGCTCGCGGCGGCGGTCGAGTCGCCGTCGTGAGCGACACCGTTATCGTTGGTGCGGTCCTCGACCCCGCCCGGAGCCATGATCGACGCAGCTGCCGAGGTGGCACGGGAAGCCTCCCGACGCCGCACGTTCGCCATCATCAGCCACCCCGACGCGGGCAAGACCACGCTGACCGAGAAGTTCCTGCTCTACGCCGGCGCGCTCCAGGAGGCCGGTGCGGTCAAGGCCCGAGCCGGCCGCCGTCGCGTGACCTCCGACTGGATGTCGATGGAGCAGGAGCGCGGCATCTCCATCACCGCCACAGCGCTCCAGTTCGGTCACGGCGAGGCCGTGCTCAACCTCCTCGACACCCCGGGCCACCGCGACTTCTCCGAGGACACCTACCGGGTCCTCGCTGCCGCCGACGCCGCGGTCATGGTGCTCGATGCCGCCAAGGGCATCGAGGCGCAGACCCTGAAGCTGTTCGAGGTCTGCCGAGAGCGCGGCGTGCCGTTGGTGACCTTCATCAACAAGTTCGACCGTCCCGGCCTGGCGCCGCTGGAGCTGCTCGACGACATCGAGCGCCAGATCGAGATCACGCCCACGCCGGTCACCTGGCCCGTCGGCCCCGGTGGCGACTTCCGTGGCGTGGTCGATCGGCGCAGTGGTGACTTCGTCCGCTACGGCCGTTCGGCCCGCGGCGCGACCGAGGCCGACGAGGAGATCGTGGCCGCGGACGTGGCCGCGACGGAAGAGGGCGAGGTCTGGGAGCAGGCGGCCGAGGAGCTCGAGCTGCTCGAGGTCATGGAGGCCGAGTACCGGCCCGAGACCTTCCTGGCCGGCGAGACCAGCCCGGTGTTCTTCGGCTCGGCGCTCACCAACTTCGGGGTCCGGCAGCTGCTGGACGCCATGGTCGACATCGCACCGCCGCCCAGCTCGCGTCCCGACGCCGACGGATCACTCGTCCCGCTCGAAGGCGACGTCGCCGGGGTCGTCTTCAAGGTCCAGGCCAACATGGACCGTGCCCACCGCGACCGGGTGGCCTTCGTCCGGCTCTGTGCCGGGCGGTTCGAGCGGGGCATGAACCTGCGCATCGCCCGGACCGGCTCCAACCTCGGCACCAAGCACGCCCAGTCGCTCTTCGGCGCCGATCGCACCACGGTCGATCTCGCGTACCCGGGCGACATCATCGGTCTGGTCAACGCCACCGAGCTGCACGTGGGTGACACCGTGCACGCCGGCAAGCCGTTCGAGTTCCCGCCGATCCCGCGCTTCGCTCCCGAGCTCTTCCGGGTGGCCCGATCGCTCGACGCCTCGCGCACGAAGCAGTTCCGCAAGGGACTGGAACAGCTCGAGGTCGAGGGGGTGGTGCAGGTGCTGCGCGACCCCACCGGCTTCGACACCATCCCGCTGCTCGGCGCGATCGGTCAGCTGCAGTTCGACGTCGCGCTCAGCCGACTCGAGGACGAGTTCGGCGCCAAGGTCGAACTGGCCCCGAGCCCGTATCAGGCGTCTCGCCTCACCGACGCCGAGTCCGCTCCCGAACTCGACGCCCTGCCAGGCGTCCGGGTCGCCAGCCGGGCCGACGGCACGCTCCTGGCGCTGTTCGAGAGCTCCCATTGGCTCGACCGCCTCGAGTTCGACCGCCCCGAGCTCACTCTGGAGCGCGTCGTCCTCTGATCCGCCTGCGAAGCTGGGGGCATGGCCTCCACGCTGCGGGTGGTGCAGCTCAACGTCGGCTCGCTCCTGGAACCCGACTGGGTGAACCGGCGGGTCGAGATCGCGGCCTGGCTCCGGGAGCTGCGGCCCGACGTGTGCTGTTTCCAGGAGGTCTGGGCCGATGCGAACAACCCGCCGTCGGTCGAGTGGATCGTCGACGAGACCGACGAGCTCGGATGGCACTGGGTCTTCGCCGGCGACGCGCTCGCCCCAGCGATGTGGCCGGACCCCTCCCTGCGGTTCGGTTCGGCGGTGCTCTCGCGCTGGCCGATCGACGAGCACACCTTCCACCGGCTCCCGGTGGTGAGCGACGGCGATCGGTTCGCGTCGAGCGTGCCGTGGGAGCTGTTCCACGTGCGGACCGCCGGCCTCGACGTGTTCTCGACCCACCTCGCCGCAGCTCCCACGCAGGGACTGCACCGCCGGCTCCAGGTCGTGGAGATCGACCAGCTGATCAAGGAGGCCAGAGGCGATCGAGACGACCTCCGGTTCGGCACCAAGCGCGAGCACATGCCGCACGTGCTGTGCGGCGACTTCAACGCCGAGCCCGAGAGCGACGAGATCCGCTTCCTCGCCTCACTGGCGCCGATCGATGGGCAGACGACCTTCCACCAGGACGCGTGGCGAATGGCCGGCGACGGCCCGGGACACACCCAAGACTGGCGGACCAGTCCGATCGCCGCCGAGATGAACATCAACCGCAAGCGCATCGACTACGTGTTCGTCGGTGATGCGTTCCAGCGTGCGGGCAGTGCGGGCCGGATCCTGAGCGCACAGCTGGCGTTCCACGAGTCCCGCACCGGCGTGATCGCCAGCGATCACCACGGCCTCGTCGTCGACATCACCTGGCCCCAACGGCCATCTTGATCCCCCGGGGCTCCGGGACCCACGCTGGGTGTCGGGACGGCCCGGCCGCAGCCCGTCAGGGTGAGGACGCCGGGAATCAGAACTGCGCGGTGGCGATCGTCGGGTCGAACCAGGCGTGGAACCCGCCCGTGTGCCAGAACACGACCGGACCGTCGATCGCTCCGCTGCGGATGAGGTCGACGAGGCCGGCGAGGCCCTTGCCGGAGTACACCGGGTCCGTGACGATCGCCTCGGAGCGGGCGAGCAGATCGATCGCCTCGCCGCCGGCGGGTGAGGGGATGCCGTAGCCGTCGCCGATCCAGTCGTCGCGGAGGTCCGCCCCGGGCTCGTCCAGGTCGAGGTCGATCAGGTCAGCGGCACGCCGGGCCAAGCGGTCCAGGACACCGTTGGGGTCGGGATGCCCGAAGCCGGCGTCGATGCCGACGATCGGGACATCGCTGCCGACCAGGGCCCGCCCGACGAGCAGCCCGGCGTGGGTGCCGCCCGACGTCGAGGTGTGGACGATCGCCGACGGCTCGACATCGGCCTCCCGGAGCTGGCCCTCGAGCTCGAGGAACGCGAGCGCGAACCCCAACGAACCCAGCGGTGACGAGCACCCGACGGGGGCGGCGTAGGCCCGCCGACCCCTGGCGGCGACCTCGGCGACGGCGTCGTCGACGAGGGCGTTGAGCTCGGCCCAGCCCACCTCGCCGGCGAAGCGGACCTCGGCACCGACGAGACGGTCGAGCAGCAGGTTGGCCGTCGGGGCGGCCGGCTCCGCGCCGGACAGGATCAGCATCGACGCCAGGCCGGTCGCCGCTGCGGCGGAGGCACCGGCGCGGGCCGAGTTCGACTGGGCGGCGCCGGTGGTGACCAGCGTGTCGCATCCCTGTGCGATCGCCTCGGCGAGGACGAGGTCGAACTTGCGGATCTTGTTGCCGGCGAGCGCGACCGGCCCGATGTCGTCCCGCTTGCACCAGATCTCCGCGCCGAGCAGGGCGCCGAACCGATCGAGCCGTTGGAGCGGCGTGGGCGTGACGAGCCCGGTGCGGGGGAGCGCGAGCAGCCGGTCGGTCGGAGTCATCCGGTGAGGGTAGATCCGACCGTCGTCGTCATCGGGCGAGCAGGTCGCTCCCCGAGGCGGTCACTCGCCCTTGCGGGGGAGCGCGCCCTCTCGCTCGGAGGCCTCCAGCCGCGTCCGGAGGTGCATGACCGCCTTGGTGTGGATCTGGCACACCCGGCTCTCGGTCACCCCGATCACGCCGCCGATCTCGTTCAGCGTCAGGCCCTCGTAGTAGTAGAGCGCCAGGACGAGCTTCTCCCGCTCGGGGAGCTCGTCGATCTCCTGCGCCATGCGGAAGCGCATCTCCTCGACGGCGAGCACGTCACTCGGCCCGGCGAGCTCGGTCGGCAGCACGTCGCCGAGCGTCGTCGACTCGTCGCTGTCGTTGCCGACGATCTCGTCCAGGGCGATCAGCCCGGTCATGGACACCTGCGTCATCAGGGCGTGCAGCGCAGCGAGATCGAGTCCGAGGAGCTCGGCCAGCTCCTCGTCGTCCGGTGCGCGGTGATGCTCCGCCTCGAAGCGGGTGAAGGCCTGCTCGAGCTGTCGGGCCTTGGCTCTGACCGATCGGGGCACCCAGTCGTAGCTGCGGAGCTCGTCGAGGATCGCACCGCGGATGCGGGACATGGCGTACGTCTCGAACTTGAAGCCCCGCTCGGGCTCGAACTTCTCGATCGCGTCGATCAGCCCGAACATGCCGCTGCTCGCCAGCTCGGCCTGCTCGACGGACGCGGGCAGCCCGGCGGCGACGCGCGACGCGACGAAGCCGACGAGCGCGGAGTAGTGGAGGATCAGGCGATCCCGGTCCTCCTTGCTGCGGTCGTCGACGTACCGTCGCCACAGCTCGTCGATGTCGACGTCTCCTCGCACCGATCCTCGATCCGATCCTTCGTGAGCCGCGGTTCGGCCCTGACTCCCCAGATCGGCCGTTGACGGCTCGATGTGAGCCGCTAGCGTGCGGCTCGCAGTCGCATCGCTTCCCCCAGCGAATCCGCGGGAGCAACGATGCGTGCGCTCGTCTGCGTCGCCCTGCTGGTCTGCATCTCGGCCACCTGCACCGTCCCGGTCTCGGCCGTCAGCGCGGTGGAGTACGCGCCGCCCGTCAACGCACCGGTCATCGACGAGTTCCGCCCCCCAGCCCACCGCTACGGCTCCGGCAACCGCGGTCTCACCTACGGCACCCGCGCCGGCCAACCGGTCCACGCCGCCGGCGACGGCGTGGTGGCGTTCGCCGGTCAGGTGGGGGGTCGCCTCGTCGTGTCGATCGACCACGCCGACGGTCTGCGCACCACCTACTCGGATCTCGGTGAGCTCCGCACGGCCCGGGGCACCCGGGTGGTCCAGGGCGAGCGCATCGGGGTGGCTGCGGCCGAGCTGCACTTCGGTGTTCGAGCGGGCTCGGCGTACCTCGATCCGGCCGAGCTGCTGAGCGGCCTCCGACGGGTCTACCTGATCGCTGACCCGATCGACCGACCGCTGCCGCCCGGCGTCCTCGAGTGGCGCTCCGGCGGCGGCCTTCCGGGCAGCGGGGCGCTCGGGTGGCTCGTCGACCGAGGCGGCGACGCCGTCGATCTCGGCGAGCTCGTCCTGGACGAGGGCGTCGGGGTGCTGAGCGAGGCGACCGGAGCGGTCCTCCGGCTCGCGAGCGAGGTGTGGGCGGATCTCCGCTACCTCGGCGACACGTTGATGCAGTGGTCGCCGATGGAGGTGCTCGGGCGCATGGTCGAGGTCTTCCAGGAGTGGCGCAAGGAGTGCACGCCGTCGGGCACCGCCGTGCCCCCGCCGCCCACGGAGCGGCGGATCCTCGTCGTGATCGGCGGCCTGGGGTCGAACAGCGACGACGGTCTCGTCGAGGAGATCGGGCCCGACGACCTCGGCTACGACGACGGCGATGTCGTGCGGTTCTCCTACGACGGCGGCGCCGTGCCCGGCACGGGGCGTGCCCTCGGCCTCGAGGAGCGGGGCTACGACGGCGAGCACACCGAGGTCGGCGTCAGGGAGTCGGCTGCCGAGCTCGACGCGCTGCTCGCCGACATCAGAGCGGCCGCTCCCGGCGTCCCGATCGACATCGTCGCCCACTCCCTCGGTGGCGTCGTGACCCGGGAGGTGATCGGTCGCGAGGGCACCGGCGTCCAGCGGGTCGTCACCCTCGGCACGCCGCACCGCGGCTCGGATCTCGCGTCCCTCGCCCGCTCCGTGAGCGACACCGACCTCGCCCAGCTGGTCGGGATCGCCGACGACCTGACCGGCGACCGGCTCCCCGACTTCGGCTCCGACGCGGTCGCCGATCTCGCCGAGACCTCCGACGTCATCCGCGAGCTCCCGCCCGTCGCCGACGACGTCGCGCTCACGAGCGTGGCCGTGCAGTGGGACCCGGTGGTCGCCAGTCCGCAGACCCGGGTGCCGGGCCAGCGGTCCACGGTCGTCGACGGCGGCACGCACGGCGGGCTCCCGGGCAGCGAGGCCGGGCGGCGAGAGACGGCGCTGGCGCTGGGCGGGCTGCCGCCGACGTGCCGGGGCCTGCTGGCGTCGTTCGGCGACGCCGCCTCGGGCGAGCTGGTCTCCCTGGTCACCGACGCCGCCGGGATGGGGGCGCTGTACCTCGAGTACCAGTCCACGGCTGATGACCTTCGCGACCTCGGCGACGTGCTCCGCGACGGTCGCGTGACCCGAACGCCCGGACAGATCGACACCGATGCCGCCGAGCGCCTGGCCCGAGCCGGTGACGACGCCGCCGATCGGGCCGTCGAGGCCGGGATCGACCTCATCCTCTCCGCCGCCGGGTGAGCGGACGTCCAGCTCCGACGGCGGGTCGCCGATCCGTGCCGACCACGTCTACACTGGCCGCTCGGGCGGGCCAGGTGGCCCGCTCGTGTGGCGTCCGGTCTCGGGCGCCGAACCCCAAGACGAATGCACATCACACCGGGCGCGTCCACTCGGTCGTCGATCACCCCGATCGGCGTTGCAGCCCGGCGAGGAGAACCGAGGGAGGAGACAACCATGGCCCCCGTCGTCAGCATGCGCCAGCTGCTCGAAGCAGGCGTGCACTTCGGTCATCAGACCCGCCGTTGGGACCCCAAGATGGATCGCTACATCTGGGGCGAGCGCAACGGCATCCACATCTTCGACCTGCAGCAGAGCCTGAGCGGGATCGACAAGTCCTACACCTTCGTCCGCGACCTGGTCGCCGACGGCGGCACCGTCCTCTTCGTCGGCACGAAGAAGCAGGCGCAGGACTCGATCGCGGCGTACGCCCGCCGCTGCGCCATGCCGTACGTCAACCAGCGTTGGCTGGGCGGCATGATGACCAACTTCCGCACCATCCACGGCCGCGTGAAGAAGATGCTCGAGCTCGAGGCCATGCAGTCCGCCGGTGACTTCGAGGCGATGCCGAAGAAGGAAGCCCTGCTCCTCACGCGTGAGCTCGAGAAGCTCCAGCGCTACCTGGGCGGCATCCGCAACCTGCACCGCCCGCCGGACGCGATGTTCGTGCTCGACACCAAGCGCGAGCACATCGCCGTGAACGAGGCCAACCGGCTGAAGATCCCGGTCGTCGCCGTCGTCGACTCCAACTGCGATCCCGACGTGATCGACTACGTGATCCCGGGCAACGACGACGCGATCCGCTCGACCACGCTGCTCAGCCGCGTCGTGGCAGACGCCGTGCTCGAGGGCCGCTACATCGGTGCCAAGGGCAGCGCCGTCACCGCGCCGGCCGACGAGGCCTCCCCTGAGCAGCTCGCCCGCGTCGAGGTCGCCGCCGAGGCCGCGGCCGCAGCGCAGGACTGACCCCCCACCACCGAGAACGAGGACGAAGAACCAGCGATGGCGGAGTTCACCGCGAAGGACGTGCAGGCGCTGCGCAAGGCGACCGGCGCCGGGATGATGGACGCCAAGAAGGCGCTCCAGGAGAACGACGGCGATGCCGAGGCCGCAGCCACGTGGCTGCGCGAGAAGGGCATCGCCAAGATGGCCGGTCGTTCCGACCGGGAGAACAGCCAGGGCACCGTGGCGCTGTCGATCGGCGAGGAGGGCGGCGCCGTCGTCCAGCTCAAGTCCGAGACCGACTTCGTGGCCAAGAGCGACGACTTCACGACGCTCGTCGGCGAGATGGCCGACGCCGTCGCCGCCGGCGGACCCGAGGCCGTGACGGCCTTCGACGCCCGCGTCGAGGACATGCGCCTCACGCTCAAGGAGCACATCGAGGTGGGTGACATCGTCCACTACCCGGCCGCCGATGGGAACGTCGTGGGCGGCTACCTCCACAGCCAGGACGGTCGTGGTGTCAACGGTGTGCTCGTCGAGCTCGCCGGAGGCAACTCCGACCTGGCCAAGGACGTCGCCATGCACGTCTCGTTCAGCCGGCCGAAGTACGCCACCCGTGACGAGGTCCCGGCCGACGTCATCGAGGCCGAGCGGTCGACGCTCGAGACCCTGAGCCGCAACGAGGGCAAGCCCGAGGCCGCCCTGCCGAAGATCGTCGAGGGTCGCCTCAACGGCTTCTACAAGGAGGTCGTCCTCCTCGAGCAGGGCTTCGTGCGCGACGAGAAGCAGACCATCGCCAAGCTCCTCGGCGACGCCTCGCTGGTCCGCTTCGCCCAGTCCGAGATCGGGTGAACCCGGCCACGACGACCCCCGGAGGCGACCGATGACCGACACCGCACCGCAGTGGAAGCGGGTCGTGCTGAAGCTCTCCGGTGAAGCGCTGGCCGACGAGTCCGGCTACTCCATCGACGGCCGAGTGGTCGACAAGCTGGCCGCCGAGATCGTCGACGTCCGCTCCTCGCTCGGCGTGGACGTGGCCGTCGTCGTGGGCGGCGGCAACATCTGGCGAGGCATGACCGGATCCGGCGCAGGCATGGACCGCGCCCAGTCCGACTACATGGGCATGCTCGCCACGGTCATCAACGCCCTCGCGCTCCAGGACTCGCTCGAGCGGGCCGGCCAACCGACCCGGGTGCAGTCTGCGATCAACATGGCCCAGATCGCCGAGCCGTACATCCGCCGGCGGGCGATCCGCCACCTGGAGAAGGGCCGCGTCGTCGTGTTCGCAGCCGGCTCCGGCAACCCCTACTTCACCACCGACACCGCAGCAGCGCTGCGGGCCAACGAGATCGAGGCCGAGGCCGTGCTCAAGGGCACGCACTCGGGCGTGGACGGCGTCTACACCGCCGATCCGAAGCTCGACCCCGACGCCACCAAGCTCGACGAGGTCAGCTTCATCGACGTCCTCAGCAAGGGACTCAAGGTGATGGACGCTGCCGCCATCGCGCTCTGCATGGACAACGACCTGCCGATCGCGATCTTCGACCTGCTCGCACCGGGCAACATCCGGGCCGTCATCGAAGGCGAGCAGGTCGGTACTCTGGTTCGATGAGCCCACCTTCTCCGATGAGCCCGGCGTTCGACACGAACGACGCCCTCCGATGAGCGAGCTGGTCGAAGCCGTCCATCTCGAGGTCGAGGAGAAGATGGCCAAGGCGGTCGAGCACGCCCAGTCCGAGTTCGCCAGCATCCGCACCGGCCGGGCCTCACCCGCGCTGCTCGAGCGGATCACCGTCTCGTACTACGGCACCGACGTGCCCCTGCAGCAGCTGGCCGGGTTCAGCGTCCCCGAGGCGCGCCTGCTCGTCGTGTCGCCCTTCGACAAGAGCTCGATCGAGGCGATCGAGAAGGCGATCCGTGACTCCAACCTCGGGATGAGCCCGTCGAGCGACGGCAACGTGCTGCGGTTGGCCTTCCCGCCCCTCACGGAGGAGCGGCGCAAGGAGCTGGTCCGGGTCGTGAAGAACATGGCCGAGGACGGGCGCATCGCCGTCCGCAACGTCCGGCGGTCGGGTCGCACCGACCTCTCCGACCTGGAGAAGGACGGCGACCTCTCGGCCGACGAGCTCGAACGAGGCGAGAAGGAGCTCGACAAGCTCACCCAGCGTCACGTCGAGGAGATCGATCGTCTCCTCGAGGCCAAGGAGAGCGAGCTCCTCGAGATCTGAGGAGCCTCACCGCGCTGCCCGGGTCCCGACACCCCATACCGCGACTCGCGGGGTCCCGGCGCCTACGGTGGAGCTGCCGCACAGGAGGTAGGCATGGACTCAGGTGGAGGCGATCGCCGTCCCGGCGACGCCGACGAGGGCGACACGTCCACGGACGCCGACGGTCCCGTCTTCCGCTTCGATCCCGACGAGGGTTCGTCCGGGGGGTCGCTGTTCGGCGACGTGCCCGATCTCGAGCCCGGCGACGTCGACAGCCTGTTCGGTGACGTGCCCGACCTCGCGCCCGGCGAGTCGTCCGACATCTTCTCGGTCGAGGGCCTGGGCGATCCGGCCGCCTCGCCGCCCGAGCCCGCTCCGGTCGCCGCGACCGAGCCGCCCCCTCCGCCACCGCTGCCCGAGCCGCCGCCGCTGCCGCCCGAGCCGGAGCCCGAACCCGAGCCGGTGATCGCGATCGTCGCCGAGGACGAGGGCGCCGAGATGGACGAGGTGGTCGACGAGGTCGAGGCGTCGGCCGAGGTCATCGAGCTCGCTCCGTCGGCCGACGAGGACGAGGGCGAGCCGGCGTTCCGGTTCGACGATCCGCCGGACGAGGCCACCGGCCCGCTGCCACACTGGACCGAGCCGGCCACCGGCGTCATCCAGGTCGGCGATCCCGAGCCCGCGGCTCCCGCGCCCGACCCCGGTGTCGCCTTCCGTCGCAGCGAGGTCGCAGACGAGGAGTCGCTCGACGCCTGGACGGCGATGGAGAGCCCCCGACCGGTCTGGTCCGACGGCACCTCCGAGCCGGAGCCCGAGCCGATCCGCATCGGTGCCTCCCAGGGCCCGCCGACCACCACCGGCGTGTGGCAGGAGCCCGAGGAGCCGACGGGCGACTACGACCTCCCGGTGCGCGACGGCGCCGGCCGTGACCTGCCGACGGCCATCGCCACCGGTGGCGGCCTCGCCCTGCTCGCGCTCGCGCTGTTGCGGTTCGGGCCGCCCGGGGCCGTCGTCGGCCTCGTCGCGGTGCTGGCCGTCCTCGCGGTCGGCGAGTTCTTCACCGCGCTGCGCCGCGCCGGGCACCGACCGGCCCACCTGCTCGGTCTCGTCGCCACCGGTGGGCTGATCCTGGGCGCCTTCTGGAAGGGCGTCGCCGCGTTCCCGGTGGTGCTGGCGCTGCTCGTGCTGTTCACGTTCGCCTCGTACGTCATCGATCCGGTGAAGCACCCGTTGCAGGGCATCACGATGACGATCGGCGGCGTGATGTGGGTCGGCTTCGGCGCCTCGTTCGCCGCGCTGATGCTCAAGGGCACACACGGCACCGGCGCGTTCCTCGCCGCCGTCGTCGGCACGGTCGCCCACGACGTGTTCGCCTACGCCATCGGTCGCGTCGCCGGACGGTCCCAGCTCGCACCAGAGCTGTCACCCAACAAGACCTGGGAGGGACTGATCGGCGGGATGGTCGGTGCGGTGGTGGGCCTCGGCATCATGGGTGTGCTGGGCGTGGCGCCGGTCGACCAGATGCTGGACGCGCTGCTCATCGGCGTGGCCATCGCGATCGCCGCCCCGATCGGCGACCTCGCCGAGTCGATGATCAAGCGCGACATCGGCGTGAAGGACATGGGGTCGATCCTCCCGGGTCACGGCGGCTTCCTCGACCGCTTCGACGGTCTGCTGTTCAGCCTGCCGACGGTGTGGCTGATGCTGCTGGCGCTCGATCTGGCGCCGGTCGGCCTCACGGTCTGACGAGATCGCCGTGGTCACCACGGTCGCGGTCATCGGCTCGACCGGATCGATCGGCACGCAGACCCTCGACGTGGTCCGGGCCGAGCCCGGCGCCTACGAGATCGATGTCCTCGCGGCCGGCTCGAGCATCGACGCGCTCGCCGAGCAGGCCGCCGAGGTCCGGCCGAAGGTGGTGGCGCTGAGCGACGACTCGAAGGCGGCGGCGCTCGCCGAGCGCCTACCGGCAGGGACCGAGCTGGTCACCGGACCGGATGCGCTGGCCCAGGTGTCGGGCGCCAGCGACGTCGTGGTCAACGGCGTGGTCGGGTTCGCCGGGCTCCCGGTCACCGTCGAGGCGCTGCGCAACGGGAAGCGGTTGGCGCTGGCCAACAAGGAGTCGCTGATCGCCGCCGGCCCCGTCGTGCGGGCCGAGATGGCGCCGGGGGCCGAGATCGTCCCCGTCGACAGCGAGCACTGCGCGATCCACCAGTGCCTCCGGTCGGGCGACCTCCCCGGAGGCGGACGGGCCGAGCTGCGACGCCTGCTGCTCACGGCGAGCGGGGGGCCGTTCCGAGGGCGGAGCCGCGCCGAGCTCGCCGAGGTCACCGTCGAGCAGGCCCTGGCCCATCCGACGTGGGCGATGGGCCCGAAGATCACGGTCGATTCCTCGACGCTGATGAACAAGGGCCTGGAGGTCATCGAGGCGATCGAGCTGTTCGGCGTCGGCCCCGACGCCGTCGACGTGGTCGTGCACCCGCAGTCGATCGTGCACTCGATGGTCGAGTTCACCGACGGTGCCGTGATCGCTCAACTCTCGCTGCCCGACATGCGCCTCCCCATCGGGTACGCCCTGGCGTACCCCGATCGCATCGGCACGCCGTTCGGGGCGATCGACTGGGCCGAGCTGTCCCGCCTCGACTTCGAACCGCCCGATCGGGCGACCTTCGGCTGCCTCGATCTCGCCTTCGAAGCCGCACGGGCCGGCGACGGGGCGCCGACCTGGCTCAACGCCGCCAACGAGGTGGTCGTCGACGCCTTCCTCGACGGCCGGATTCGTTGGACGGAGATCGCCGACAGCCTCAAGGCGGTCCTGGAACGGCACGATGGAACACCGATGGGGTCACTCGACGTTGTGATCGACATCGATCGACGGGCCCGTCTCGCCGCTGAAGCGGAGGTCGGGCGTCGGTCTGGCAGGATGTGACATCCGCAAGCCGCACCGGAGGCACGTGGTGAGCGACGACCAGGCGATTCGTGAGGACGAGGACACCGAGCGGTCCAGCCCGGTCGGCGCGCTCGCGGTCATCGGGCTCCTGGCCGTCCTCGGCTTCGTGTCGGTGCCGGCGCTGCTGTTCGTCCTGGCGCTGATCTTCGTCGTCTTCCTGCACGAGCTCGGCCACTACATGACCGCCCGGTGGACCGGCATGAAGGCCACCGAGTTCTTCCTCGGCTTCGGTCCCCGCATCTGGTCGTTCCGTCGAGGCGAGACCGAGTTCGGCGTCAAGGCCATCTGGGCCGGCGCCTACGTGAAGATCATCGGCATGAACAACCTCGAGGAGGTCGATCCGGCCGACGAGGGCCGGACCTACCGCTCCAAGAGCACCCGGGCCCAGGTCCTGGTCGCCTCGGCCGGTTCGGCGATGCACTTCATCATCGCGTTCGTGCTGCTGGCGGTCATGTTCGTCAGCTACGGCAGGCCCTTCGTCGACGAGACCGCCTGGGACATCGAGGAGGTGGTCGTCGGCGGCGCTGCCGACGTCGCCGGGCTGGAGGCCGGCGATCGGCCCGTGAGCATCGACGGCGTGCAGATCGAGGTCTGGGACGACCTCGTCCAGGCGGTCTCGAGCCGCCCGGGCGAGACCGTCGAGGTCGTCGTCGACCGTGATGGCAGCCGCGTCACCACCACGGCGACGCTCGGCGATCGGGACGGCTCCGGGCTGCTCGGCGTGCAGCGTTCGCAGGTCGAGGTCGACGTCGAGGAGTTCTCCCTCGCCGAGGTGCCCCTCACCGCTGCCACCGAGTTCGTCGACCTCGGCGGCCAGTCGATCACCGGGGTCATCAACTTCTTCACGCCGTCGAACCTGGCCGACTTCGCCGGCCGGGTGTTCAGCGCTCCTGGCGACGACGATCCGACCGAGAACCCCGAGAGTCGTCCGGTGAGCGTGGTCGGCATCGTGGACGTCGGCGCCGACGTGGCCAACGACAACGTGTGGAACGCCGTCTACCTGTTCGCCCTGTTCAACATCTTCATCGGGATCTTCAACCTGGCGCCGCTGCCGCCGCTCGACGGCGGCCACATCGTGGTGTCGCTCTACGAGCGGCTGCGGACCCGACCGGGAGAGCAGCGCCACCGGGTCGACTACGAGCGGGTCCTGCCGGTGGCCTACGGCGTCTTCCTGGTGCTGATCTTCTTCGGCCTCGGCGCCCTCTGGCTCGACATCGCCAACCCGCTGAACTGATCACACCTCGACGTTCGGCTCCGGCCGTGACGTTTGGCGCGGGGTGACGGCTCCGGGGCGCCCGGCTGGTTCACTGGGGCACGTGTTCAAGCGACGACCGACACGCAAGATCACCGTCGGCGGGGTCGAGGTCGGCGGCGACGCACCCATCACGGTGCAGTCGATGACGATCACCAAGACCGCGGACGTCGACGGCACCCTGGCGCAGATCTACGAGCTGGCCGGCGCCGGTGCCGACATCGTGCGCTGCACCTGCAACGAGCAGGCGGCCGCCGAGGGACTGGCCCGCATCGTGCCCCGCTCGCCGGTGCCGATCATCGCCGACATCCACTTCCAGTACCGCCGCGCGCTCGAGGCACTGGAGGCCGGGGTCGACGGACTGCGGCTCAACCCGGGCAACATCCGGCGGCCCGAGCACATCAAGTCCGTCGCCCAGGAGGCGAAGGACCGTGGGGTCCCGATCCGCATCGGGGTGAACCTCGGCTCGCTCGACCCCGACATCGAGGAGAGGTACGGGCGGACCCCCGAGGCGATGCTCGAGTCGGCCAAGCGGGAGCTGGGCCATTTCGAGGACGTGGGCTTCGACACGGTGAAGATCTCGGTGAAGGCGTCCGACGTCCGCATCATGGTCGCTGCCTACCGACTGCTCTCGGAGTGGACCGACCACCCGTTGCATCTCGGGGTGACCGAGGCCGGCCCGCCGCCCAACGGGCTGATCAAGGCCACGGCCGGCATCGCCACGCTGCTCAACGAGGGCATCGGTGACACCATCCGGTACTCGCTCACCGCCGACCCGGTCGAGGAGGCCAAGGCCGGGCGGGTGCTGCTCGAGTCGCTCGGTCTGCGGGAGCGCAAGGGCGTCGATCTCATCTCCTGCCCGTCCTGCGGCCGCGCCGAGATCGACGTCTACGCCGTTGCCCAGCAGGCGCAGGACGCGCTCGAGGGCAAGGAGCTGCCCGTCCAGGTCGCGGTGATGGGCTGCGTCGTCAACGGGCCCGGCGAGGCGAAGGGCGCCGACCTGGGCATCGCCGCCGGCCGCAAGCGCGGTCACCTGTTCGTGCAGGGCGAGGTCGTCAAGGTCGTGCCCGAGGACGAGATGGTCGACGAGCTCGTCGCCTGGGCCGAGCGCATCGTCGCCGACGGCATCGACGCCGCGCTCGCTGACGCCGACGAGGGTGCCGCCGCCGAGGCCGAGGCCGACCGGGCCGCGCTCATCGAAGAACAGGGCGATGACGTGAACTCGTCGGAGCAGGTCGTGGAGCTCATCCGCCGCAAGGGCTGAACAGGCGAGGCCGAACGGGGCGGGCGCAGCCCCCGTCAGCCACGCCGGGTAGCCACAGCCCACGCAGACCGCGGACAGGGGGGG
>JBCDAU010000001.1:0-299088 GCA_039185015.1 Actinomycetota bacterium | reverse complement strand
GGTATGTCCGAGCCGGGGAGCAGCACGGAGTCGCCAGCTCCGGCGGTGGCCGTCCATGCCACCGATCCGTCCGGACCGCCCGCAACGATCGTCACGCTCGCCAGTTCATCGAGCGCAGGGAGCTCGAGAACGACCTGGCCGAGGGGTCCTGCCCGCTGGCCATCCATCGGGCGATCCGTCGAGATCTGGATCACGGCCCACGCATCGTCGCCGGTCGGGGCCACGAGCACGTCGACCGGACGGCCCGGTGGCGGTGGGCTGAGCGTGACGAACGTCGGCCCTCCGCCGCCGTCGGCACCGACGATCTCGATGTCGTCCCAACCGGTGAGCTCGGCGATCACCGAACGGGCGAACTCGCCGGCGTCGTCGGAAGCACCCACGAGCGGACCATCGGCGCCGAGCTCGAACGGTGGGGCGATCGACGTCGCCTCGATGATGTCGTCGTCGATGTAGCCGAGCTCGACCGTGTCGAACCCGTCGACCGAGAACAGCTCGGGATCGACGGCGAGCGAGGCCGTTTCTGTGAGCGTCGCCGTCCACGACACCGTGCCGATCGCCGGCGACTCCTGGCGGAAGGTCCGCTCGTGGACCAGGCCGGTGATGGGATCGGCGAAGGTGCTGTCGAGCTGGAGCACCGGCTGCTCACCGGCGTCGACCGCCACCCGGTAGGTCCCCGTGATCCGTTCGGTCCTGATCTCGGACTCGCGGCCGCGACTGTCGGCGCCGATCACGACGATCTCGTCGGCCGGGTCGACCGAGAGAGGCCGCTCCAGCAAGAACAGCGAGTCCCACCCCTGTTCGATGAGTTGGACGTCCGCACCGCACGCCCAGACCGCTCCTCGCCGGTCGCCGTCGCTCCAGGCGGCGGTCGGCAGCACCGGATCGTCTGCCACGACCAAGGAGCGGGTCGCTCCATCCGGGTAGGTCACCGTCTGGCGCCACCGGCCGATGCCGGGGGCGGCCCACGTCTCGAAGACCATCTCGTCCGTACCGTCCGCAGGTGATCGAACCGGCTCGTCACAGGTGAGCTCGGCCACCTGGCGGTACTCGACCCGCTGGTACGTCATCACCTCAGCGCCATCGATGGTGCGCACCTCGGTCTCGTCCGACTGGTTCCACCACCACACCGACCCCGCACCGGCCACGAGGACCACCGCTGCGGCCATCGCCACCATCGAGCGGCGCCGCCGGCGGCGCCGCTCGACCCTCGCGCCGACCGCCGACGCATCGACCGGCGGAACCTGCTCGCCCCACCCCGTGGCAAGCACACGAAGCTGACGCTCCAGATCACCCATCGCTCACCACCCCCAGCCGATCCCGGAGACCGTCGAGACCTCGGCTCACGTGGTTGGCCACCGTCGACGGGGAGAGGTCCAGCGCGTCGGCGACCTCCACGTAGGACCACTCGCAACCGTGCACCAACCAGACACACATCCGCTGACGCGGTGACAACGCCATCAGCGCATCGACCAGACCGGGCTCGACGTCGGGCACGGCGACGGGCTCCGGCGACGGCGGGCGGCCCTCGCGACGCCGACGAGATCGCGACTGCGCCACACGGAAGAGGTAGGGCACAGGGTGCTCGAGCATGCGAGCTCGAGCCCAGTGCTCCCACGCCCACGCCAGCGCTTCGGCCACCGCATCACCGGCGCGGTCGACACCGACCGCCCCGACGACGGCCCGCCGCAGGCGCGGCTCGACCGAGGCGAGCCACTCCTCGAAGCCCTCCGGAGCCCCCTCGTCGACGCCACCGATGCTCACCTCACGTACTCCACCACCCTCTCAACCCCTGAACCCGCTCGACGCGCCACAGGCAGCTGCGAGAACTCGGTCGCTCTCGCGGTCGGTGGCGGGCTGCACTGACCGACATGACCGAGCCGTGGCCGACCTCACGTGTGGTCGGCCGGGGGCGGCACGATGGCGACGGCCCGGAGACAGCAGTGACACGACACGACGAGCTCATCGAAGCAGCGGCATCCCGGCTGAACCCACACACGCACGGCGATCGCCTCTTCGGCGACGTCGCAGCGACGCTGGTCACGACTGACGGCCTCCGCTACTCCGGCGTCTGCATCGACACCGGCTCCGGCACCGGATTCTGCGCAGAAGCCGCCGCCATCGGGGCGATGGTCACCGACGGGCAGTACCGGATCGCGAAGATCGTCGCCGTCTGGCGTCACCCTGACACCGACCGGCTGCACGTCCTGCCGCCCTGCGGGCGCTGTCGGGAGTTCATCCGTCAGATCGACGACCACAACCTCGACACGGAGGTCGTTCTGGGGCTCGATGAGTCCCAGCCACTCGCCGAGCTGCTCCCCTGGCACGGGTGGCCGGCCCCGCTCGACGATGGCTCCACGTAGGCCTCAGTCGGACGCGCCATCCCGCTGGATCAGCCTGGTGCTGGCAGGAAGGTCGCCGACCAACGTCTCCTCGAGCTGCCGAAGCACGGCGAGCGCCGTGTCCTGGGCGTCGGAGCCGAGCGCATCGACGATGAAGATCGCTCTCGCCGTGCCGTCGCGCAGCGCCGTGCGGGTGGTCTGACGCCAGTTCCAACGGCGGCACGTCGCACCCACGTCATCCCGCCAGATCGGCTCGCCGGCGTCGACGATCTCGGTGACCGGCTCGCCGTGGTCGGTCGTGAGGAACGTCTCGGTGCCGTGGGCCCGGGTGAGGCGGAGCGCGCCGTCGTACCGGTCGATGTCCTCGACCCCGATCGGCACACCGGAGATGACCGAGACGGCGTTGTAGTGGTCGGTCAGGCGGTTGACCCGCGGCAGGCCGTCGCGGCCCGCCCGACGACGAAGGGCATCGACGCTCGACCGGGTCCGCTTCGGCTTCGCGCCGAACGATCGGTAGGCCTCGCGCCACAGCTCGACCTGGTGGTCTGACTCGGGCATCGTGTGCCCGCCTCGGACGAGCTGCTCGGCGTCGCTGAGGGCGAGGTCGCTCGCCGGATCGGTCGGCCCGGAACGGAGTCCGCCGACCGCCATGAGGCCGGCGCAGTAGTCGGGCCGCAGCTCAAACACCGACGGGTCGATCGCGGCGCGCGCCAACCAGTCGTCGAGCAGTCGTTCAGCGGCATCCATGTTCGCATCATCATGCACGGGTCCGCGCTCGATCGGCGCGTGGCGAGATCCGTGCCGACGCACGCGCCTCATCCGCCTGAGGACGTTTCGGATCAGTCCGTCACCGATCCGCGGCGCGCATCGTCGACGCTGCGGTCGCGCTCGCCGTTGAGCAGGGTGCCGACGAAGCGGTACCGCACCCACGACCGGTAGGACGCGAGCAACGGCGGGACGACGGCGACGCACACGAGCACGAACCCGACCAGCGGGGGAACGCCGAGGGCAGCGACGATGCCCTGGGCGACGAAGACCAGCGGCAGGTGCATCAGGTACATCCAATAGGAGGCGTCGGACAGCCACCGGATCCGAGAGCTCTCCGTCGAGAGGAACTGCCGGAACGCCCCGAGCAAGCCGAAGGTGAGCGTCCAGGAGAACGCGACCTGCAGCATCACCGAGGCCGACCACCGATCGTCCATGAGGGCCTGGCCGAGCGGGTAGAGCACGACCGAGCCCACGGCGAGCTGGACCGCCCACCACCGGCCGACGGCGTCGATCAGCGGCACGTCGTCGCGAGTGCGCCGGTCGAAGGCGAGCGCGCCGAAGGCGAAGAAGCACGCGTAGTACGCCAGGACGGCGACGTCGGGCACGATCGTCTCCGAGGTGTCGGGGCCGAACACCGCCTCCTCCATCGCGACCGCCGGCACGAACGCGAGCACCGGGACGGCGACCAAGGCAGCGGTGACCAGCCGGGCCGGGATCGGGCGGTCTCGGCCACGGCGCAGGACGAGACGCTCGACGCCCCGCACGACGGCGGCGAACCCGGCGACCAGCCACAGCAGGAACCACAGGAACCAGAGGTGCGCGAAGCTGAACTCGCGCTCCTCGTCGGACTCCGGGGCGACCTCGTCGTCGGCGCCGGGTTGGTCCAGGTCGTCGTCGTAGGCGCCACCGACATCGGCGAATCGAGCGTCGTCGCCGCTGATGACGTAGCCGACGATGAATCCGCCGACGACGAGTGGAAGGACGACCGCCAGACCGGCGAGCAGGGGCAGGCCGACCCGACGGAGGCGGTGGTCGATGAGGGATCGCAGACCCCGGCGTCGCCACAGCATGGTCGTGAAGTAGCCGCTCAGCAGGAAGAACAGCGGCATCCGGAACCCGTGGATGAACTCGAAGAGGTTCGTGAGCAGTCCGCCGCCGGGGTCACCCTCGGTCCAGTACGGCACGAACGGGATCGCCGCGTGCAGAGCGATGCCCAGCAACATCGCGAACCCGCGCAACGCGTCGAGGTCGTGAAGACGCGGCGCCGGTGATGGTGCCGGCCGCTCGATGTCGCTCGCGTCATACCGGCGGGCGTCGGTCGTGGGAGGTGGCGGGCCAGGGTCGTCGATCGGGTCCGGGACCCCCGGTGGCCGCGTCACAGCAGGCGGTCGCGGTGGACCACGCGAGTCTGGCCGAACCGATCGTGGACGCTGCGCCGCTCGTCGTCACGGGACACGAGGCGGATGTTCGCCAGGTTGAGCAGGCCGGCCAGCAGCCCTCCGAGTCCCGGCACCGCCCCCACCACCAGGGGCAGCGTCCGGACGAAGGCCGGCCCCGCCCCGGGCGGACTCGTCGTCCCATCGGACAGGGTGACCCGCAGTCCCAGCAGCAACTTGCCCGGGGAGCCACCCATCCGTGCGGTCATGACGACGGTGAGGGCGTAGTACACGAGCGGCACGACGACGAGGCCGACGAACGGATCGGCGGCGACGGCGAACGCCACGACAGCAGCGATCGTGATGCCGATGTCGGCCAGCGCGGCGCCAACCCGCGGACCGGACGAGGCGTAGTGCGAGGCGTCGTCGGGCGCCGACGGCATGGCCCCCTCAGGGATCAGCTTCGGCTCACCGCTCCAGCGGGCACCATCCCAGTAGCGCACCGTGCCGACGGGATCGCCCTCGGCGTGGTAGTAGCCAGACGGCCGAACTCGGGTCATCACCTGCTCCTTGGTTCTGACCGTTCCTACGCACGAGGCCGTCTCGTATTCGCGGGGACTCTGGTCTCGGCTACTCCTCGATGTCCTCGAGGACGACGGCGGTTCCGAACGCCAGGAGCTCGGCGGAGCCCTTGGCGACCACCGAGGTGGTGAAGCGGACCGCCACGATCGCGTTGGCTCCCAGCGACTCGGCTTCGGCGATCATCCGGTCCAGTGCCTGTTCACGAGCCTCGGCGATCAGCTTGGTGTACTCCGAGACCTCGCCGCCGACGACCTGGCGTCCGACCGCCTTGAGGTCCCGGCCAACGTGACGCGCACGGATGGTGTTCCCACGCACCAGGCCCAGCGTTCGAAGGATCCGACGCTCGGCGACGGTCTCCGTCGAGGTGACGATCATCTCTTCACCTTTCGATATGGATCGGTCCCACGCACTCGCAGTCGGTCGATGAGCGCCGAGGCCGTGACCGCCAGGAACGCCGCGACGACGACCACGGGGATGATCACGCCGAACGGCACCGGCGTGTCGTCGGCGGCGAGCTCCCACACCAGTGCCACGACGACCGCGACGACCGCGAGCATCGCCAGGACCAGGCCAGCCACGTTGAGCCCGCGGGACCAGTTCGTCCGGGGCGTCTCGTCCCACTGCAGGTCGACCGGGACGGTGAACGCAGACCCTCGGGTGGCCTCGGCGAGCTCGCGCATCTCATCGAGCTCGGCCCTACAGGCCGCGCAGTCCTCGAGGTGCAGTCGCACCCGCTGCTGGTCGGCCTGCGTCAGCTCGCCGTCGAGGTAGCCGGTGAGGAGGGTCGGGTCGAAGTCGTGTGCGGTCATCGGTCGAGACCTCCGGCGTCGGCGGCGAGCAGGGCTCTGAGCTTCATGCGAGCGGCGTGCAGGCGGGACATGACCGTGCCCTCTGGGATCGACAGCACCTCGGCGATCTCGCGGTACGAGAGCTGGTGGTGGTCGCGGAGCACGAAGATCTCCCGGTGATCGTCCGACAGCTGGTCCACGCACCTCCAGATCCGCTCCCGCAGTCGGGCCCGATCGGCCTGGACAGCGGGATCGGCAGCTTCATCGATCGCGACGGCCGGAGGCCGCCCGCTGTCGAGCTGCTCGTCCAGCGACTCGTACCGTCGCACGACCTGACGCCGCCCCCGATCGCGGACGAGGTTCCGCACGATCTGGTAGAGCCACGGCTCGATGCGTCGTCGCTCGTCGAAGGAGTCCAGGCTGCGGAAGAACCGCAGCACCGCGTCCTGGGCGATGTCCTGAGAGGCATCGGGATCGCTCGTCAGCTGCAGGGCGAAGACGTAGGCGTCGCGGCTCACCTTCCGGCCGAGCGCCTCGCGGGCCTCAACTTCACCTGCTCGCGCCGACATCACGAGCTCGGAGTCCTCCCGTGACTCCGGGTCCGACGTTCCCACCAGCGCCATAGTGGTTCCTACGCACGAGACCGTGGGCCATTCATCTCGGTTGCCGTTGGCCCTGCGGACGAGCTGCTGCCTCGGGCCGCGGGCGACGGCACGGGTGCCATCAGCTCGATCGTCTCGTCGCATCACTCCCTGTCGGGCGGCTCCGTGAGAGCCGATCCGAAGATGTCGGCGAACTCGGCGATCAGATGATCGGCCTCCTCGGGCTCGACCCGACTGGCGAGCCGCATCAGCCCGTCGGTGAGCTCGGCGAACAACAACGCCTGCCGCTCGAGTCGCTCGTCGTGCGTGCGACCGGTCCGCTCCGCGACGCCCGCGGCGATGGACGCTGCGTTCCGCCGACTCTCCGCGAGATCCAGCGCCGACAGCTCGGCATCGGAGTGGACCGCGTTGCGCACGGCGATGCGAGCGGGCTCCTCGACGTGGCGGCGCCAGTACTCCACCAGGCCGAGACGGAGGACCTCGCGAGCGCTGTGATCGTCCTCGGGCGGCCGCTCGACCAAGGTCTCGGTGTCGCTCTTCATCGTCCGCGTGGCGAGCTCCCGCACGATCGCTCGCTTGTTCGGGAAGTACCGGTAGACGGCGGTCACCGCCATCTCGGCCTGTGCGGCGACGTCGGTCATCGTGACCGGGTCCAGCCCGCGTTCGGCGATCAACTGCTCGGCAGCCTCGAGGATCCGTTCGAAGCGCTCCCGGCTGCGCGCCTGCGCAGGACGACGGCGCGCCGAGGTCTCCTGGATGGTCATCGAGGTTGACGCTAGCCGAAACGTGAGAGAGACTCACGTAAAACGTGAAGGATATTCACGTACGAGGAGGTCCGATGCCAGATCTGCGCCACTTCGACGCCACCGCCGAGCTCGACTGGGCCGAGGTGTGGGAGGCGTTCGAGCGCGACGGTGGGTTGATCGTCGAGAACTTCCTGTCCGACGACCTGCTCCGGCGGCTGAACGACGAGGTGACCCCGCTCGTCGCCGCCCACCATGCCGGGAGCACCACCGACGGCTTCTGGACCGACTTCCACGGTGCCAACACCAAGCGCGTGACCGGCCTCGCCGGGCGCTCACCGGCATGGTGTGAGCTGCTCTGCGACGAGCGCTACGCAGCGATGGGCGACCGCTACCTCGGCGAGGGCGAGTACTGGCTCAACACCGCCCAACTGATCTGCATCGGCCCGGGCGAGACCGGGCAGTTCCTCCACCGCGACGAGCTCAACTGGCCCGAAGCCCGGCGCGAGACCGAGATCACCGTGACCGCCATCTTCGCCCTCACGGACTTCACCGAAGAGAACGGCGCCACCGTGATCGCGCCCGGCTCCAACCACTGGCCCGGCGTCAACCCGGAGGTGCCGGATGGTTCGTCGTGCCGGGCGGTCATGCCCGCCGGATCGGCACTCCTCTACAGCGGCAAGATCATCCACGGCGGCGGACCGAACGTCACCGCCGACGAGTGGCGGATCGGCCTCCACGCCGGGTTCTGCTCCGGCTGGCTCCGGGCGGAGGAGAACCACCAGCTCACCACGCCGCTCGACACGGCGAGGGGCCTGCCGGAGCGAGTGCAGTACCTGCTCGGCTTCCGCTCGTACTCCCCGGGCTTCGGCGCCCGACTCGGCCTCGTCGACTACGACGACGCTGCCCTCCTCATGGACGCTGCCTCGGACGGATAGACGAGCGATTCGAGCGCTCAGGAGACCCGAGCGGTCACGGCTGCCCGCACCCTCCGCCGACCCCCGGCACATCTTCCGGTCCCGCTCAACTCCGAGTCAGTCCTGTCGACGGACTCACCAGGGCACGCCGTACCCACGGCATCGGAGGAGGACCCATGCGAGCGTTCAGTCGGACCGTCGTCGGGCGGATGGTGTTCGGGTTCGGGCTGGTCGTGTTGGCAACGTCGGTGGCGTCGGTCTTCATCGTGAATCGGGCCACGACCGCCAACGACCGGTTCGACGAGTACAGCTTCGACATCCTGGGCGAGCAGGAGAGCAGGCTGTTGCAGTCGTCGCAGCGGATCCAGCGTGCGTACGTGTCGGAGTTCGTGTTCACCGGTGACGCCGAGCTCCGGGATCTCTACCTCGTCGAGCGCGATTTCGTCATCGAGGAGTTCAGCAAGCTCAACCCGCACTACGCGCCCTACGACCAGATCGCCCCGTTGCTCGCCGACGCCGAGCAGCTCGCCAACGACTACGACGCGATCGTCCAGGGGCAGGTGTTCCCCCTCGTCGACGCCGGCGACATGGCCGGAGCGCAGGCCTTGCTCTCCGATGTCGTGGCCGCCCAGGCGGCTGCGAGCGACGCCGTCGACGTCGCGCTCGTCGAGATCAACCAGCTCCGCATCGACCGCGGCGTCCAGACCCAGAGCGCCGTCGAGGCCACCCAGGCCGCCGCGATCCTCGGCGGACTCGCAGCCGTCGTGCTCGCCGCGATCGCCGCCGTCGCCACCACGCGAGCGATCCGGAACCCGGTTCGCCGGGTGACGGCGTGGGCCGAGGACCTCGCCACCGGGGCGATCGACTTCGAGGTCGACCGGGTCGAGGGGACCGACGAGATGTCTCGCCTCCAGACCGCCGTCGCCGACACGGTCGACTCGATCCGGGATCGGTCCGAGTCGCTGACCCGCATCGCCGGCGGCGACCTCACCGAGGAGGTGGCGGTCGACTCGCCCCGCGACGCCCTGGGCACCGCGCTCGGCGAGATGGTCTCCCGTCTCCGCGCGCTCGTCACCACGGCGACCACCGCGGCCGACGACGTCCTGAACCGGGCCGACCAACTCCAGCTGGCGTCCGAGCAGACCACGACGACCGTGGGCGAGATCGCGGACTCCCTGACCAGCATCGCCAGCCAGGCGGTCACCCAGGCCGAGACGACGAGTCGGATGCGCGAGTCGACCTCCGGGATCGGGAACGACACCACGAGCGCGGCGGTCGCCATCGACGCGGTCGCAGCGACCGCGGAACAGGCGCGAACGGCAGCCGAGCACGGACGAGGCGCGGTCGACCGAGCAGCGGTCGCGATGGAGGACATCGTCACCGACATCGGAGCCACCGCCGAGCTCGTCGCCGGCCTGGACGAGAAGTCCTCGCTGGTCGGCGAGACGGTGGGCCTGATCCGCGGGATCTCGGACCAGACGAACCTGCTCGCGCTGAACGCCGCGATCGAGGCCGCCCGAGCCGGCGAGGCAGGCCGCGGGTTCGCCGTCGTCGCCTCCGAGGTGAAGTCCCTGGCCGAGGAAGCCTCCACGTCGACGGCGCGGATCGACGAGATCATCGGTGAGATGGCGGACGCCGTGCGCGACGCCGGTGAGTTCGCCCGCCGGAGCCGCTCGTCGGTGGCTGAGGGCCAGTCGACCATGGCGTCGGCCGGCTCGGCGTTCGCCGACATCGACACCGCGGTCGCCGACCTCGGTGACCAGATGACCGAGGTGGCTGCGGCGGCCGACCGCGTCCGTGGCTCGGCCACCGAGATCGCCGAGGAGACCGACGCCTTGGCTGCGACCGCCGACACCAACGCCGCCACCTCCGAGCTCTCCGCGGCAGCGGCCGAGCAGCTCGCCGCCACCGCGACCGAGGTCGACGTGGCCGCAGGCGACCTCCGCGCCGGCGGTCAGGCGCTGCGACAGACCCTCGCCGAGTTCCGCGTGTGAGGCGAGCGTGCCGCTGCGACGCGTCCCGCCGAGCGGCTTCGAGGGCGTTGCGTCCGGCGGACGAGCTCGGGGTGGCTGCAATACTGCGACGGTGAGACGGACCCGGTTCCACGAGGATCAGTGCGCCATCGCCCGCACGGCCGACCTCCTCGGAGACTCGTGGATGCCCCTCGTGGTCCGCGAGCTGCTGATGGGCCGCAACCGGTTCAACGATCTGTGCGAGCAACTCGACATCAACCGAACGCTGCTGACCAGCCGGCTGAAGCGGCTCGAGGACGAGGGGATCATCGAGCGACAGCGGTACTCCGAGCGTCCGCCGCGCGACGAGTTCGTCGTCACCGACAAGGGCCGGGCGCTCTGGGACGTGCTCGCGGCGATGGCCACCTACGGCTACGACTGGCTCTTCGACGAACCCTCCGAGGTCGAGTTCTACGACGCACGTACCGGCGACCGGATCTACCCGGCCGTGATCGATCGCGTGACCGGCCAGCCGCTCGACATCGCCACGACCCGTCGCCGCACGACGGCATCGGCTCCGGAGGGCAGCACCTGACGACGGCCGATCCGGGCGTCCGAGTGAGCTAACCCGGGTCGTTCGAGGTCGCTCCCGGGCCCGGCTCGACCGTGACGCTGCCGAAGGTCAGGGGGTCGCCGCAGTGGCCGCACACGACGATGGGGTCGGCGTCGTGCCCGCACGTCTCGTGGCGGTACACGAGCGGTGGGCCGGCATCACCCGACAGGTGGACGTCGCCCCAGCGATTGAGCGCCATGACGACCGGGAAGAGATCCTCGCCCATCTTCGTCAGCCGGTACTCCTGCCGCGGTGGATGGGAGCTGTACTCGTGGCGCTCGAAGATGCCCGCGTCGAGCAGCCGCTTGAGCCGGTCGGAGACCACGCTCGGCTGAGCGCCCGTGCTGTTCTGGAAGCCGACGAACCGCGTCTCCCCAGCGAGGGCCTCGCGCACGAACATCAGCGCCCACGGGTCGCCGACCACCGCGATCGCCCGAGCGATCGAGCACTCCTTGGCCCCGATCGAGTCTCGTCGCACCCCCGGGATCGTACCGGCGCTCGATTCGCCGTCACGAGTCACTAGCGCTGCCGTAGCGAGTCGACTATGAAATTCATAGCGATGCCGCATGACGCGAGAGACGACGGGAGCCGAGGACATGACCGAGTTGACTCCGGAGATCCGGGCCGCGATCGAGGGCGGGCACCTCGCCCACCTCGTGACGCTCAACCCCGACGGCAGCCCGCAGACGACCGTCGTGTGGGTCGGCCTCGACGGGGACGAGATCGTCGCCGGGCACCTGGCCGAGCATCGCAAGGTCAAGAACATCAGGCGGGACGGGCGGGTGTCGCTCTCGATGGAGACCGGCGGCTCCGACCATCGGGGCTTCGCGAACTACCTGGTCGTGTACGGCACGGCGCGGGTGACCGAGGGCGGCGCCGTCGATCTCCTCCGCCGCCTGAACGAGATCTACGCACCGGGGCGGGAGTTCCCGGCGATGCCCGGTCTGCCCGGGCTGATCACCCGGATCACGGTCGACCGAGTCACCGGAGTCGGCCCGTGGGCATAGCTGTTCGGCCGGGCCGTGAGGTCGTTCAGCCGTCCACCTGCGAGCGGGCGGCGAGCCCGGCGATGAACTGCCGCACCGCCGCTTCGATCTCGTCGGGCGGCCCGGCCGGCGAGCCGTTGACGGCGACGAGCGCGGCCTCGGCCAGCACCGCGTTGAGGAGCTGAGCGGCGATCGGGATCGACGGCACGTCGATCTCCTGCGCCGACGCAGCGCGCTCGAGGGCTGTCTCCATGAGGCCCCGACTCGTCTCGGCTTCGAGACCGCGAGCACGTTCCCAGCCGAGGACGTGCGGACCGAGGTCGAGCAGGATCGCCGCGGCCTGCGGATCCTGGACCTCCCGCAACCACGCCAGGCAGGTGTCCGTGAGGTCGGCCAGCGGCGAACCCCCGGGCCCGGCTGCGCTCGCCGACCGGCGGATCGTGGCGGACGAGACCTCCTCGAAGACCGCTTCGAACAGGTCGCGCTTCGAGGGGAAGTGGTGGTACATCGCCCCGCGTGACACGCCGGCGTCCTCACGGATGCGGTCCGTGGAGGTCTCGTCGTAGCCCTCGGCGGCGAACCGGGCGGTTGCTGCGTCGACCAACGCACGTCTCGTCGCCGCTCGGCGCTCCGCCTGTGTCGCCACCGGGTCAGCGTACGACCGAGGTGGAAAACGCACATACCGGCACGCCGCCGGTATCATACCGACTGTCCGCCGGTATCGACCGGCTCCACGAGGAGGAGCGCCATGAGCTCAGTGCCGCCGTCGTTCGACCACATGCTCGCCGCCTGGAACGAGCCCGACCCGGCTCGAGTCCGCTCCCACCTGGACCGTGCCCTCGCGCCCGACGTCCACTTCGTCGACCCCTCCATCGACATCGTCGGCATCGACGCCTTCGAAGCCAACGTCCATCGAGTCCACGAGCAGCTCCCCGGCGCGGTCTACTCCCGCACCAGCGACGTCGACGAGCAACACCGCCATCACCGGTACCACTGGGCGATCCACCGCGACGATGAGCTCGTGCTCGCCGGCTTCGACGTCGCCATCACCGACTCGTCGGGTCGCGTCGAGAAGGTGATCGGGTTCTTCGGTCCGCTCGAGCCCGACACATCAGCGAACTGAGGCGAGCAGGGCGGCGATGACGGCCGTGTCCGACACTTCCCAGGACGGCGCCGAGGACGCAGGTATACGGTGACGCCCGGGGGAAGGGGGTTCCCAGATGGTGTTGTTGTCTGCACCAGCTCAGGCCCTGTTGGGGACCGATGCGGTCGCTCACGTCTGGACTCGCAATCCGGACGGGACGCCACAGGTGTCGGTCGTCTGGGTCATCGTCGAGGACGACGAGATCGTGTTCGGGTGCAACCGCTCGAGCCGCAAGGTCCGGAACCTGGAGCTCGACCCGAAGGTCGTCCTGTCGATCGAGGACGACATCCGGAGCGAGCACGGGTTCCAGCGGCACCTCGTCGTCCGAGGTACCGCTCGGCTGTCCGGGCCCGACCCGGAGCTCATGGACCGGCTCGCGCACGCGTACACCGGACTCGGTCGACATCCGCTCGCGCTGCGTGATTCGCCCGACGCGATGGTCGTGCGGGTGAACATCGATCGGATCAGCGGGGTCGGCCCCTGGCTCGACGGCGACGACTGATCGCCGCCACGGTCTGCTCGGCACCGACGAACCGGGAACGACCCGCACGTGGGTCTCGCCTCCGGCCGACCGAGCGGCGATCATGGGCCGATGAGCGTCGTGAAGATCAATGCCGTGGACGTCCCCGAGGGGATGGGCGAGGAGTTCCTGCAGCGGTTCGCCAAGCGGGCCGGCTCCGTCGAGGATCAACCCGGCTTCGAGGAGTTCCTCCTGCTGCGCCCGACCGACGACAGTCGCCGGTTCTTCGTGTTCACGCGGTGGGAGTCCGAGGAGGCGTTCCAGGCGTGGCTGTCGGGTGACGACTTCGCCAAGGCGCACGCCCACCTCGCCGAGGACCAGCGGCCTGAGGGCGCCGCTGCGCCGCCCGCGGGGCACGGCCATGGTCATGGCCACGGGGGCGGGCACGGTGGTGAGGGCCCCGTCGCCGTGAACGCCGAGCTGCTCGCCTTCGAGGTGATGGAGCGCGTCACCAAAGCCTGATGTCCGCGGTCGATCCGGTGATGCGCTACGAGAAGCGGCGGCTCCGCGTGGGCCCGATCTCGATGGCGACGGTCGATCATGGATCGGGTGATCCGATCGTGTTCCTCCACGGGAACCCGACATCGTCGTTCCTGTGGCGGAACGTCATCCCGCACGTCGAGCACCTCGGCAGGTGCATCGCCCCGGACCTGGTCGGCTTCGGCGACTCCGACAAGCTCCCCGGCTCCGGCCCCGACTCCTATCGGTTCGTCGAGAACCGCCGGTACCTCGACGCGCTGCTCGACCAGCTCGACGTCACCGAGCGGGTCGTGCTGGTGCTCCACGACTGGGGCTCCGGTCTCGGCTTCGACTGGGCTCGCCGCCACGCCGACGCCATCGCCGGGATCGCCTACCTGGAGGCCAACGTCGCGCCCCGGTCCTGGACTCAACTCACCGACGAGGGACGGGCGTTCTTCCGGCGGCTCCGTTCCTCGGAGGGCGAACGGATGGCGCTGGACGACAACGTGTTCATCGAGCACGGACTGCCCGGCGGCATCATCCGGACGCTGACCGAGGAGGAACACGACGAGTACCGGCGCCCCTTCCTCCGTGCCGGTGAGGACCGTCGCCCGACGCTCACCTGGCCACGGGAGATCCCCTTCGACGGTGAGCCCGCCGACGTGCACGACATCGTCGCCACCTACTCGGCCTGGCTCCGTGCGTCGGAGGTGCCCAAGCTCCTGATCGACGTCTCCGACGGCGACACCCTCACCGGCGAGCTGCTCGCCGTCGCTCGGACCTTCCCGAACCAAACGGAGGTCCGGGTCGAGGGCCGGCACTTCGCCCAGGAGGACAGCCCGGACGAGATCGGACGGGCCCTGGCCGCCTGGATCCCGACGCTCGACCGGAGCCGCTGAGACGGTCGTGTCCGGACGTTGCGTCCTCAGCCGGCGTCGTCGACCCAGCGCAGGACACGCAGCGCCCGCAGCGTGACCGAGCGCGACGGCGCGCCGGAGCCGCCGTCGAGATCGAGCAGCGTCGCCCCTCGTGGCTGCCACTCCATCGACCAGCGGCCGGTCCCGTCCGCTTGGAGCGGAGGATGCCGAGCGCCTCGCCGAGGCGAGGATCGGGCCCGGTGCCGTCGAGCCGGCCCGCGGCTCGGAAGTGATCCAGCGCCCGGAGCACGTCGTAGTGCCAGCGGTTCGGATACGTGAGTTGGAGGAACTGGGGGTCCGCGAGCTCCCCCGTCGAGGCACGCCGGAACAGCCGCCGCTCGAGCAGGTACTGCTCGCCGAGCCGCCGAGCACGCCGCGAGCCCGCTGTCCCGCCGGTCGCTCGTTCGAACTCGAGTAGCCCCTCCAGCACGTTGATCGTCGTGGCGAACGACGATCGGACGGATCCGTTGCACCGCTCGCAGTTCCAGCCGCCATCCGGTTGCGACTCGCCGACCAGGCGTGCGACGAGGGGCTCGACGTCGACCCCGAAGTAGGCCCCATCGGCGACCGTTCGACCGTTGATGCACTCCTCGATCTCACCCGACCAGTAGGGCTGGCCGTCGTGGTCCCATCGAGCGTGCTGGCCCACCAGCCGGACCGTGTCACGGGCCCGTTCCGAGTCGGGGTCGAGCCCGAGCTCACGGAGCTGGGTGAGGGCCCAGGTCGTCGCCGTCCATGGCTGGCCCTCTCGTTGGAACTGCTCGGCGCCGAACCCGGCGGGGAAGAAGGTTCCCCCGGACCACCGGCCGTCCTCGTCCTGCAGCGACAACAGGCGGGCGCCGAACCCCTCGGTCTCCACCAGGGCCCGGATCGGACCCCAGGTGGCCTCCGATGCGCCGAGGACGTCCCGCTCGACCTGCCACCGCAGCGCCGGATCCCCGTCAGCGACCCACTTGACGACCGACTCGACGATCATCTGCCAACGGTAACCACCGGCTCGGCTCGCCGCCCGGGTCGGTACCGACGTCCCGGCCCGGCGTCGTCGAGGGGCTCCGTGGTCGTCCCGGCGCCTCGGTCGGTCAGGTGTCGGAGAGCACGACGCCGGCCCGGACGACCAGGAAGATCCCGACGACCAGCACGGCACAGGCGGCGAGCGGCACGATCACCCGCCGAGCCGTCGCGATGATCTCGTTGCCCTCCATCGCACCGAACATGCGGTCGCGGAGGGCGACCATGCCGAGACCGACGCTGATCAGCGCGACGGCCATGCCGATCCCGAAGGCGAGGATCAACAGCCCACCGAACGCGATGCGGTTGAGCTGGATCGCGCCGAGCAACACGATGATCGCCGAGGTCGAGGGCACCAGGCCGCCCGAGAGACCGAGCAGCGCGAGCGTCTTCCAGCTGACCTTGCCCGTGAGGTCGAGGTCGTCGAGGTCGTACTTGTGGGTGTGCGGGAAGATCCCGTGCCGGTGCCAACCCGAACCGTGATCGTGCGAGTGGTCGTGGTCGTGACCGTCATGACCATGGGAGTGACCGTCGTGGTCGTGGTCGTGACCGTCATGACCATGGGAGTGACCGTCGTGGTCGTGGGAATGACCGTCATGACCATGGGAGTGCCCGTCGTGGTCGTTCGGGTGGCCGTGGCCTCGGCCGCCATGGTCGTGAGCTGGATCGTGCGGGGCGGCGACGGCGGTCCCGGCGGCGAAGGTCGCCGCCGCGGCTCCGAACAGCCCCCGATCCTCGTGATCTTGATCGTGGTGCGCGTGGCCGTGGTCGTGACCGTGGTGCCCATGATCGTGATGTGCGTGGTCGTGATCGTGGGAGTGGTCACCGTGATCGTGATGCCCGTGATCGTGGGAGTGGTCATCGTGATCGTGATGCCCGTGATCGTGGCCGTGATGGCTGTGTCCACGATGGCCGTGCGAGAGGCCATCGGCCTCGGCGCGACGGACGGCCGCCTCCCGGAGCGCCATCACGACCAGCCAGATGCCGATGCCCAGGACGATCACGGCCGACAGCGCCTGCAGCCACGGGTACACGTTCTCGGGGGCGAAGGCCGCACCGGCGAGGTAGGTGATGATCCCGAGCACGAGCACGCCGAGCGTGTGGGAGAGCGCGACCGCGGTCGCGAGGATCAGTGCCTGGATCTTGGTGCCCCTGGTGCCCACCAGGTAGGCGCCGATGACGGACTTGCCATGTCCCGGTGCGAGGGAGTGCAGGGCGCCGAGGAGGGCGGCGAGCCCGAGCGCCGCGATCATGCTCCACACCCCGCCGTCGGCGTCGGCGATCAGGTTGGAGAACATGTCACCGCTGCCGCCGTCGTCCTCCCCGGGCCGGGAGTCGTCGAGCTCGGCCGGGCCCACATCGTCGGAGAGCTCGACGTCGAAGGCGACGCCTTCGGTCCGCGGGTTCTCGTCGGGGTCCGGGAAGTCGGTCAGCCGAGTGGTGATCGATGAGTCCGACACGTCGCCGGTCACCAGCGCTCGGTCGCCGACCACGACGATCTCGCGCCAACCGACCCGCTCGGTGAAGTTGCCGTCGTCGAAGGTCACCGACGAGGGACCGGTTTGCCCGCCGAGCGGAACGGTCCAGCCGCACTCGATCCGCAGCGTCGTGAGGCCGCCGTCGCCGTCCTGGCGGAGGATCGACGCGGTCGGAGCGTCGAGGTCGACCAGCCGACCGTCGACGCCGAGGTCGATCGAGTCGGCGAGCGAGTCGCAGTAGCCCACCGGGTCCGCCTCGATCCGGTCGCCGTCGGCCTGTGTCGGCGTCTCGGCCAGATCGAGCACGTAGTCGACCTCCAGGCCGTCCGGGCCGGCCAGGATCGCCACGTAGCGGTCGATGGCGAACGGGCCGAACTCGTGGGCGGATGCCGCCGTCGGCATGGCGACCACGGCAGCCATGGTCACGGCCACGAGCACGAGGGCCCGAGCGAATCGCTGCTTCATGACGTCACGACCGATCGTTCGACCTCGGATGCTGGCTGCCCGCCCTCGACCGGCCGAAGGGCACCACGCCCCGAGGCCCAGACGTACCAACCCGCTGCCGGCATCCAGACGAGCAGCAGGACGATCAGGTTCCTGGGCCACACCTCGATCGGTGCGGTGATCCAGTTCGACGCCAGACCGATCGGCGTCGCGGCCTCGACGAGCCACACGAGCCCGTACACGGCGATCACCGCGGCGAGCCCGTAGAGGGGTTTCGGGGCGGCGTCGACACGACCGACCACGAGCAGGACGGGGAACACGAGCACGGCGATCGCGGCGAGGGCGAGCGAGGTGCCGATGGTGAAGCCCAGCAGCGTCAACGGGTTGTCGACTCGATCGAGGTGCGCACCGAGGTAGGCGTCGGCGTAGGCGATGCCCTGCACCGCTCCCAGCGCCCCCACCACGAGCCCACCGAACCGGGGCAGCGGCCGCAGCGACACGACGGCCAGCACCAGCAGCGAGGCGGCGACGAGCGATCGGACCAGGTCATCGGACCAGTCCACGCCGCCGAGGCCGAACACCCACGTCATCACCGAGCTCGACAGGATCAGCACGGCGAGCAGCTGCAGCGCTCGGCGGATCGCCGCACCCGCGCGCGGAGCCGGACCAGCCGGGCGTCCGCCCGACGACACCAGCGCGACCGGCACCAGCACGGCGACGACGAAGAGCATCAGGTCCGCCCGGTCCCGGACGGCCTCGGTGCCGATCCCACGAGCGGCCTCGACCGACCGCACGACGCCGACATCCTCGAGCTGAATCCCCTGGGTGGTCAGGCCGACCGAGAAGCCCACCAGGAACTCACCCTCGTTGTTGAAGGTGCCGGTGCCCCAGTCGTTCTCGATGATGAAGAGGGCGTCGCGCTCGGGGTTGGCGTGGATGATGCCGTCATACGACACCTCGAAGCTCCGCGGCGCCGCCTCGAAGGAGCGCTCGACCGTGAAGGGCACCTGGACGTAGCCGCCGGCGGCGGCAAGGAAGGTCGGATCACCGACGAACGACAGCGCCCACGAGCCGCTCGCATCATCGATCGCCAGGTGCTCGGAGGTGTACGCGCGGATGGCGTCGGCGTTCTCGAGCGCGACGGCGAGCACCCCTGCACCGTCGTCCGGGAAGTCGAGGTCGAGCACCTCGGCGAGGTCGGCGACCGGGTACTCGACCCGTCCGTCGACCTCGCTGTCGCTCAGCGAGAGGTAGACGTAGCTCTGGATCCCCGAGTGCGCGCCGGCGCTCGAGCCCATCGTGACCACCGTCGTCGCCACGATGAGCCCGGCGAGCACGCGAGCGATCCACGTCCTCCGCTGCGTCGGCCCGCGGTGCTCCGATCGGAGTCGATCCGCCATGCCGGGAGCCTAGGTTGCCGGGGCTGAGCAGGCCTCAGACGCGGAGAGCGTTTGATCGGACGTTGTGGGTGCGCTCCGTGGTCGTGGGCTCAGTCCTCCGACGAGGGACGGCTCCGGGGAAAGTCGCTCACGGCGTCGAGACGTTCGATCGACGCCGGCGACAGCGGCCGGTCGAGCGCGCCCATCGTGTCCCGGAGCTGCTCGGGTCGGTTCGCCCCGATGATCGGCGCGGTCACCCCCGGCCTGGACCGGACCCAGTTGATCGCAGCCTGAGCGGGCGTGAGCCCGTCGGTCTCGGCGACCTCGATGAGGGTCTCGACGATCTCCCAGTTTCGTTCGGTGAAGCGGTTGGCGGCGTTCGCCTCGGCCCGAACGCTCTCGGGCAGCGGTGCGTCACGCCGGTACGTGCCGCTCAGCATGCCGCCGGCGAGCGGGCTGTAGGGCACCATGCCGATGCCGTACTCGACGCACATGGGCGCCAGCTCCATCTCGACGAAGGAGCGGGTGGGGTCGAGGAGGTGGTACTCGGGTTGCACCGACACGAACGACTCCAGCTGGCGTCGATCGGAGGTCCACAGCGCTTCCATCAGACGCCACGCCGAGAAGTTCGAGCAGCCGAGGTACCGGACCTTTCCCTGGCGAACGAGGTCGGTCAGGGCCGACATCGTCTCCTCGATCGGGACGAGCGGGTCGATCCAGTGCACCTGGTAGAGGTCGATGTGATCGACGCCGAGCCGGCGCAGGCTGTCCTCGCAGGCTCGCATCACCCACCGACGAGACAGCCCCTCCCGATGACGCGCCGTGCCGCGGTGGTCGGCGAAGAGCTCGCCCATCGCACCGCGCACCTTGGTGGCGACGACCATCTCGTCCCGGACGCCGCGATCGGCCAGCCAGCGGCCGATGATCTCCTCCGACACGCCGCCGGCGTTGGGTGGGCCGCCCTCGTTGGCGGACCACGCCGAGTAGACGTCGGCGGTGTCGAGGAAGTTGCCGCCGGCCTCGGCGTACGCGTCGAGCACCTCGAGCGCGCCGGCCTCGTCGACCGACCAGCCGAACTGCATCGTGCCCAGCCCGAGGGCGTGGACGAACAGCCCGCTCCGGCCGAGCTGGACGTAGGGAAACGTGCTCGTGGGCGTCCGGCTCACGACCGCTCCTCGACGTCGATCTCGACGTCGGCGTAGGCGCCGAGCTTCCCGTCGATCAGGTCGAGGGCGCGTCGACGCTCCTCGATCTGCTGCTCCACGAGCGACCGGTGGGCGAGGAGGATGCGCTTGCGCTCCGGCCTGGTGACCGCGCCCTGATCGCCGAGGTCGCAGTAGTGACGGAGCTGCGCCATCGACATGCCCGTGTCGCGCAGGCAACGCAGCACGTTGATCCAACGGACGTCGCCCTCGCTGTACCGACGGTGACCGTTGGCGGCCCGTGCGACGTCGCTCAGCAGGCCCTCGCTCTCGTAGTACCGCAGCGTGTCGAGGGTGACACCGGTGCGATCGACCATCTCGGCCGGGGTCAGCAGGGAGTCCGCCGAGACGGCGGAGGTGGGGGTGGGGGTGACCATGAGGTCAGTGAACTACCTGGTGCGCGCTCCAGGTCAAGGTGTGGTGCCGACGGATGCGATCAGCCGGCCAGGAACCCGCGCAGACGAGGGAAGAACAGCTCGGGCTCCTCGAGGAACGGGTAGTGCCCGCTGCCCTCGAAGATGGCGAGCTCGGCGTCCGGCACCAACGAGGCGATCCGCTCAGGACCCTGCTCCGGTGGGGTGATGAAGTCGTGTCGCCCGCCGGCGGCGAGCGTCGGGACGGACACGTCGGGCAGAGCTGCCAGCGTGTTGAACTCGCCCAGGAGGCCGGCAGCGGTGTTCCACGCCTCGCCCACGTAGGTCGTGGCGGCGTCGATCCGGGCCGCCTCGGCCTCGTCGTAGCGGTGGTAGTAGAGCGGTTGGGCCGCCGTCCACAGCTGCCGCCACGTGGCATCGTCCGGGACGCCCTCGAACAGCTTCGCCCACGAGGCGACCTGCTCTTCGGTGCCCGACGGCATCGGCTGGTAGTCGAACGCCGGAACGGTGTTCAGGAACACGAGCCGCGTGAAGCGCTCCGGGTGCGCGATCGCTGCGACCTGCCCGATGAAGCCCCCGTAGGAGTGACCGAGCACGGCTGCGGTCTCGACACCGAGCGCATCGAGCACCCCGACCACGTCGTCGGCCAGCCGCTCGAGGGTCAGCGCGCCCACGTCGCCGCCGGAGCGGCCGTTGCCCCGATGGTCGTAGTAGATCACCGTCGCCTGGTCGGCGAGCTGGTCGAAGGCCGGGCGGAAGTAGGTGTGGTCGAGACCCAGGCCGCCGTGGAGCAGCAGGACCGGTGGGCCCGAACCCACCGTCTCCACGTGTAGCTCGGCACCGTCGACCTCGTACATCGGCATGGGAACCCCCTCCTCCGATCGGGACCGTAGTCGGATGACCCCGGCAGCGGCGGGGGCCGGAAAGTAGGCTCGGCGACCCGAGGGGGGTGGTCGGATGAACGGCAACAGCGTCTACAACGTCGTCGAGCTGATCGGGACGAGCAGCCAGTCCTGGGAGCACGCTGCGGCGACCGCCATCGAGGAAGCGTCCCGCACCCTGCGGGACCTCCGCGTCGCCGAGGTGATCGAACAGGACGTCCTGATCGAGGACGGCCGGGTCTCGCTGTTCCGGACCAAGGTCCGGCTCTCCTTCAAGCACGAGTCGGTGCTCGAGGGGTGAGTGGTCCGGCGCACGGCCAGGTCCACAAGGTCATCCGCGTGGTCGGTACGTCGTCGACGTCCTGGGAGGCCGCCGCCCGCAACGCCGTCGACGAGGCAGCACGCACCATCAGCGAGCTGCGCGCGGCCACCGTGACCCGACGCGACGTCGCACTCGGCCGCGACGGGACCCTCCTCTACCGACTCGAGCTCGAGACCACCTTCCAGCTCGACCGCTCGCGCCAGACCGCGTCCGGTGCGAGCTACCAGGTACGTCGCTACCTGATCATCGCCAACCAGACGCTGTGCAGCGAGCGGCTGCGAGCCGAGATCGCGCAGCGGGAAGCGGCCGGCCCCGCCGAGTTCCACATCCTCGTGCCCCAGGCCCCACGACCGACCGGTCAGATGACCAACGCGCTCGACATGGGCCCGGTGGCGGTCGCGACCGACGAGGACCGTGCGGTCGCCCGACAGGAGGCGACCGAGCGGCTGCGGATGCTCCGGGCCGAGCTCGCCGACCTCGCGACGCAACCGACGGGCGAGGTCAGCCTGACCGACCCGCTCGAAGCGGCCCGCCGCACGTTCGAGTACGGCAGCTTCGACGAGATCCTGCTGTCGACCCTGCCGGCCGGCTTCTCCCGATGGCTCAGGCTCGACCTGCCGTCCCGGCTGGAGCGCGCCTTCGACGTGCCGGTGGTCGCCGTCGTCCACGACGCCGACTCGGCATCGGTCGACTGAGCGCCGGCGGCGTCAACGACCGACGAGCGCCTCGTCCGGGTAGCGGAACCAACGCAGCCGCTCGAACTCGTCGGTCGTCTCGGGTCGGCCCTGCGGTGTGAGCTCGGCGGCGGCGACGTCGTCGATCAGCGCCCGAGCACGATCGAGGTAGCCCGGCAGTCCCCCTTCGGGCAACAGCGTCGGCCGACGCGTGTAGTCGAACGTGCCGTCGGCGTAGGAGATGTCGCGCAGCGACAACGGCGGCGGGACCAAGCCGTCGCGGTGCTTCCAGAGTCCGCTCGCCGGCTCGAAGCGATACAGGGGCAACAGCTCCCGCCCGCGCGCTGCGACCAGGGACACCGCGTCGACGACGTAGCGGAAGGTCTCGTCGTCGATGAAGTAGTTGAAGTTGATCCGCACCCAACCCGGCTTGATGCCCTCGCAACCACGGCTGATCTCACGCTCGAACTCGTGCGAGCGGTCGATGTCGATGCCCAGCAGCCGGTGGCCGTACGGACCCGCGCACGAGCAGCCGCCGCGCGACTGGATGCCGAACAGGTCGTTGAGGACCGCGACGACGAAGTTGTGGTGGAGGAAGTCACCACCGTCCTCGACGATGAACGACACGATCGACAGCCGGTCGGCGTCGAGGCAGCCGAGCACGTCGATCGACGGGTGCCGACACCACTCCCCGATCGCCTCGCGGACGAACCGCTCCTCGCGCCGTTCGATCTCCTCCGCGCCGACCGCCTCCTTCAGCTGGAAGACGAGGCCGGCGCGGATGGCGCCGACGATGTCGGGCGTTCCGCCCTCCTCCCGGTGCTCGATGTCGTCGAGGTAGACGTGCTCGGCGTCGTTCACGTATGCCACCGTGCCGCCGCCCGGGGTCTCGGGCACCCGGTTGTCGAACAGGTCCCGCCGTGCGACGAGCAACCCTGGGGTGCCGGGCCCGCCGATGAACTTGTGGGTCGAGATGACGACGGCGTCGAAGTACCCGGGCCCGTCGTCCGGGTCACCCATGTCGATCCCGACGTACGGCGCCGCAGCCGCGTAGTCCCACACGGCGAGCGCACCGAACCGATGCAACAGCGCCGAGACGGCCGTGGTGTCGGTCAGGATCCCGGTGACGTTCGAGGCCGCGGAGAACGAACCGATGAGCTGCGGCCGATCGCGGTACCGATCGAGCTCCGACTCGAGATGTGCCAGATCGACGCGCCCGTCGACGTCTTCGCGAATCGTGACCACGTCAGCGATCGATTCGCGCCAGGGCAGCTCGTTGGAGTGGTGCTCGTAGGGACCGACGAAGACCACCGGCCGGTCGTCGGCAGCGATGTGGTCGCTCAGGTGGTGGCGATCCTCGAGCGCTGACGGGACGCGGATGCCGAGGACGCCGATCAGCTTCGCGATCGCGCCGGTCGAGCCGGTGCCACAGAAGAGCACGGCGTGCTGATCGGTCGCACCGACGCACTCGGCGATGATCCGGCGCGCCTCCTCGCGAAACCGAGTGGTCTGGAGCCCGGTGCCCGACGACTCGGTGTGGGTGTTCGCGTAGAGCGGGAGCACGACGTCGCGCAGGTGGTCCTCGATGAACGTCAGCGCCCGCCCCGAGGCCGTGTAGTCGGCGTAGACCACCGGCCGCGCTCCGAAGGGGCCCTCCACCATCTCGTCGGCGCCGATGACCGACGACCGGATCGTCTCGATGAGGCGCTCGACATCCCGCACACCACCACCGTACGGCTCCTCGACCTCGACGGGACCTCGACTGCTAGCGTGCTCGACGCGGTGCGCTCGGTGATCAGCGCGCCGTACAAGGGCGGGGCCCTGCTGCCGGCGGAGGCGGGGATGGCACGAACAACGAGGACGTCGAGATGAGCGACCTGTCGGTCGACGTCTCCGGAGACGTCACGGGCCAGGTCGCGATCGGCGACGGCAACACCCTCATCCAGACCGGCGCCGGCACGATCGTCGTCAACGGCGCGGCGGGCGGGCGGCTCTACGTCGAGCGGGAGCTGCCGCTGCTCCCGACGAGCCGTGCGTTCCGAGGCCTCGCCGGGCGAGACGACGTCGTCGCCGGCATCACCGAGGAGCTGGAGTCCGGCGGCACGGTCGAGGTCATCGCTGCGGACGGATGGGGCAAGACGGTGCTGCTCCGCTGGCTCGCCCGGAACGCCGCGACAGCGGCGCAGCCCGACGGCGTCATCACCCTCTCGGTGAAGGGGCTCCCGCTCGAGGACGTCTTCCAGGAGCTCTTCGAGGCGCGGCACGAGTGGCTGGTCCCCGACGAACAGCGCGTGAAGGCGAGCCGACGCCAGGTCGCCCAGTCGATGGCAGACCTCCGCGCGCTCATCGTCGTCGACGACATCGAGGACGACACCGAGGTCGAGGACCTGCTGGAGGCCGCCGCGCAGAGCGGGTGGATCCTCGCCGGCCGATCCCGGCACCTCCACGGCGAGGGTCATCGGGTTCGCCTCGCCGGCCTCGACGAAATGGCGGCGACGACCGTGCTCGAGGAGGCGCTCGATCGGCAGCTGACCGCGGAGGAGCGCCCGCTCGTCGCCGGCATCGTCGAGGCGGTCGCTGGACGACCGATGGACCTCGTCCGGATCGGTGACGAGGTCGCCGATGGCGGGACCACGCTGGCGGAGACCCTCGGTCGGTACCGAGGGGAGGAGTCCGCCCCGACTGTCGATCTGAGCGAGCTGAGCGACGTCGAGCGTCGAGCGTTGGAGCTGCTGTCACTCGACCGCCCGATCGCGGCCGAGCTGCTCGCCAGCATCCTCGGCGTCGATGACGGTCAGGCGGTCCTCGACGGGTTGGCAGAGCGGGGACTGCTCACCGCACCGGCCAGCCCTCGACGCCTCGACCCACACGTCGCCGAGCTCGTGCGCCCTGCGGACGGCCCGGGCGCGGCGGAGCACGCCGCGCTCGACGAGCTGACCGTCTGGGCATCAGCAGACGGGCGGACCCCCGACGAGATCGCCGACGCCGCTCCGTTCGCCGTGGCGCTCCTCCGCCGCGCCAGGGACGCCGGCGAGCACCGCCGCGTCTACGAGGGCGCGCGAGCCGTCGAGCAGCACCTCCCTCTCGCCGCACGGTTCGGGCTCTGGGCCCAGATCGTCGAGCTCGCGCGCGATGCGGCTCCGCACGTCGGCGAAGCCGAGGAGGCGTGGGCCACCAACCAGCGGGGTGTCCTCGACGTCGGTGGGGGCAGTCGCGTGCTGGCGTGGTGGCGGTTCCGGACGGCGCGCCGCACGGCCCGGCGGGTCGGCGCCGACGACGTCGCTCACGTCGCTCACCGGAACGCCCGCTTCCTGCTCCCGCTGGTGGCGACCGTCGCGGCGGCGATCGCGGCCATCGCGCTGCTCGGAGGCGCAGCGGCGGTCGCCCTCTGGCCCGACGGCGAGCCGACCCGCGGCGTCGGGTTCGTGTACGGCACCGAGGAGGGCCCACCCTGGTTGGCCGAGGTCGGCTGCGAGGGCAGGGACACACAACGCCGGGGCGGCGACTGGGGATCGGCGGTGGACCCGGTTCGCATCCCGACGAAGCAGGTCTGCTCGATCGACGCGACCGCAGCGGACGGGATCGGTGGCGATGCGCTCGGCCGGTTCGGGCGTCAGGCGGGAGGCGGCCCCGGCTCCTTCCAGGTCCTCGTCCGCATCGGTGAGGGACTCGCCGGGGCCTCGGTCGCCATCGGCCCGGATCAGGTCGGCGACCGGGAGGTCGAGCTCCTCGCCGCCGCGGCCCCCCGAGACCCCGTCTCGATCACGATCGAGGCGGTTCGACTCGACGGCTCGGACAGCGGGTCGGCGACGTCGGCCCGGCTCACCTGCGATCCGGCACCGAACGGGACGGTCGAGTTCTACGTGAACGGGCCCTGGTCACGTGCCGTCGACGCCGGCACGGAGTGCACGGTGGAGGCCGATCGCAGCGTGTGGGACGACCTCGTCGTGGTGGGCCCCGTCGTGCGGAGCTTCCGGGCCGACGACGATCTCACGATCACCTTCGAGTACGACGTGCCCGGCGACGTCGCTCCGCCGAGGGGCACCGAGCCACCGACCTCCACCTCGGTCGTCGCGGAGCCGCCGGCGACCACCACGGGCACGACCGCCACCACCACACCGACGACCGGCACCACCACACCGACCACCGCGACCAGCACGCCGGGCTCCACCACCTCGACGACCGGCCGACCACCTCCGCCTCCATCGACGACTCGTCCGACGACCTCCACGACCACCGGTCCGACCACGCCGACCACCGCCGGTCCCCCGCCTCCGTCGACGACCGGGCCGACCACCTCCACATCGACGACCACCACGACGACTTCGTCGCCACCTCCGAACGAGTCCCCGACCGGGCTCATCGACATCTCGACGACCCGCGGCACGGCCCCACTGACCGTCCAGCTCGACGGCCGTCGCTCGAACGACACCGACGGGAGCATCGAGGAGTACAGCTGGACCGTCATCGGCGATGGCCTCCGCACGATCTCGGCGCTGGAGACCGGGTCGACGCTGCCCTACACCTTCGAGCTGCCCGGCCGCTACGAGGTCAGCCTCGTGGTGACCGACGACGACGGCGCTCCGAGCACGACAGCCACCGTGGTCGTGATCGTCGAGGAGCCGCCCTCGGCGATCGCGTGTCGGCCCGAGCTCGCCCATCGGTCGTTCGGCCTCGCCGGCCTCACCGCTGCCGGGAGGGTGCCCTTCGGCGGCACGACCACCGGCGTGCTGACCGTCGACGGGGCCGACAGCTCGCTCCGGCTCGACCGCGACGGCCTCGTCGCCCCGGGCCGTGGCGTGTCCCGCGCCCGGCTCACCTGGGTGCAGGATGCCGGTCCGCCGCTGCTCGCCGTGCCCGCCGCGGCTCCCCCGACCCGACTGGGCACCGCGTCGCACCGCAGCGGCCGCTGGGACGCCTACGTGCTGGACGTGACCGACGCCTTCGGTGACGCCCCGCTGGAGGTCCTCGTCGCCAACGGTGGTGGCTCGATCGAGGGGGGTGCGCTCACGGTCGTGACGACCGTCGCCGGGTGCACCGAGACCGTCGAGCTGCCGACGTCCCGGACGACCGGCGACGACGGGCTCGCCTGGGTCCACTACAACTCGGCCGACTGGGTCTGTGCCACCGCCCAACCGCAGCGCAGCGAGCGTCGACCGACCGCCTCCGGCAGCGGGCCGTGGCCGAGCAGCTGCAGCGAGGTCGTCGTCGAGGTGCCGCCGTCAGCGGTCGATCGGACGATGGCGGTCGTGATGAGCGTCGCCGGCGTCGAGTCGCAGGCCGAGCAGGACGCTGCCCGTTGGTGTCGGGACCACGAGCTGCGGGTCCTGGTCGGCGACGGAGCGGTCACGCGCCTGTTCGACGTGTTCGGACCCGACGAGCTCACCGAGCCGGGCGGACGATGCCACCGGCCCTCCCCGCAGGGTGACGGCACCATCGCCGCGTTCCCCGACCTCGTCGGCTATCCCGGCGCCCGGTGGGCGTCGGTCCGCCTCGAGATCCTGGTGCCCGCCGGCGCGACCGAGATCGTCCTCGAGCTCGTGTCGGAGAAGGCGCTCGACGACGATCCCCGCAACGCGGTCGGCGCCTCCGGCCTGCTGATCGGTGAGATCGACGCGGTCGTCACCACCTCCCCCTGAACAGGAGCAGCCGCCATGCCCGACGACACCAAGCCGAACGTCAACCTCAACGTCGGCGGCAACGCCTCGGGGCAGTTCGTGATCGGCGACGAGAACCAGCTCGAGCAGACCCAGGTCGTCCCGCCGGCAGACACCTCGCAGCACACCAGAGCCGACGCGGTCAGGGCGTCGACGATCTTCGTCTCGCACGCACACGCAGATTCGACCCTCGCCGCGCAGCTCGTGGAGTTGCTGCAGCACGGCGCTGGGGTCACGCCCGCCGAGATCTTCTGCTCGTCGCTGTCGGCCAACGGCATCCCGGCTGGGGAGCGCTGGCTCGACGTGCTCGCCGACGAGCTCGACGGGTGCGAGCTCGTCGTGCTCGTCATCACGGAGGCCTACCTCGAGAGCACGTTCTGCATGTGCGAGCTCGGAGCGCTGTGGATCAAACGCATCCCGAACGTGCCCCTGGCCGTGGCCCCGGTGGCTCCCGGCGGCCTCACCGGGATCCTCGGCCAGACGCAGGTGCTGCCCATCGCCGATCACGATTCGCTGGACCGGCTCGGCGAGCGCGCGGCCGCGGCCGCCGGCGGCGGCGAGCTCGCGGAGGCGGCGTGGCGCCACCACCGTGATCGATTCGCCGGCTGGCTCAGTCCCGGCGGATCCTGACCCTGATCCCATCGGGGTCGAGGGGCTCGCCCGTCGCCTCGTCGACCACGATCGCCCTGACCTGGTCACCGGTGTCCCGGTCGATCAGCTCCACCGGGGCGCCGTTGCGGAACAGCCACTCGTCGCCGTAGCGCCACATCGCTGCCAGCACCGGCCAGAAGGCCTCCGCCTTCTCCGTCGGGACGTACTCGTGGCGGGGTGGGTGGTCCTGGTACGCCACCTTCTCGAGGAAGCCGTCCTCCACGAGCCGGTTGAGCCGCGTCGTCAGCACTGACCGCGACACCTCGAGGCTCCGCTGGAAGTCGTCGAAGCGACGGATGCCGAACGCGGAATCGCGCAGGATGACGATCATCCACTGGTCGGACAACAGGTCGGCCGTGCGGGCCACGGGACAGGGCCACCGATCGGTGCGCGTACGACCGGCCATCAGGTCACCGCCTCGATGCGGGCTCGGACGTGCTTGTGGAACGGGGTGCCGGCGAACCAGTCACGGTCCTCCGACGCGGTCAGCTCGTTGGGAGCGACCCCCGGGCCGTCGCCGCTGCCGCCGGCGCCGAGACCGAAGCCGTTCGGCAGGGAGGCGTGGCCGGGACGGAGCGAATCGGTGAGCTCGACCACGGCCACCGCCGAGCCGCGCTTGGTGGTGATGCGGGCGCGATCACCCTCGGCGAGGCCGAGATCACCGGCGTCCTCGAGGCTGATGCGGAGTGCCCCGTACGGGTCCGTCTTCCGCCAGCCGGCGTCTCGCTGGATGGTGTTGGCCGTCGACGAGCGCCGCTCACCCGCGGCGAGGACGAACGGGAAGTCGTCGTTGCGGGCGACCGGCTCCTCGTCGGCGATGCCCCGCAGCTCCTCGAGCAGCTCGGGGATCGCCAGGTGCACCTTGCCGTCGGGGTGGAGGATCCGTTCGAGCGTGATCTCGTACGGGTCGACCGTGAAGGTCACCCCCGACGGCGAGTCGAGGATGCGATCGAAGAGGGCGTCGCCCAGCAGCTGCCCGTCCTCGGCCTCGATCCCCGCTCGCTCGATCGAGGGGCCGTACTCCAGCGCGCAGCGCTGCGCGAGGCCCCACACCGCCGCGGCACCGGCCGCATCGAGGCCGTCCGGCGTCCGCAGCGTCGGACCCAGCGTCTCGTAGAGCAGGACCGGTGCGAGCTTGCCGAGGTCGGGCCGGGTGGCGGAGATCGTCAGGAACGCATCGGCGTACTCGGCTCGGCCGGCCGCAGCCGCCTCGTGCAGCGGGGTGAGGTCGTCGTCGGTGTAGGCGCCCAGCGCGCGGCACAAGCGTCGGTGGATCTCATACTCCGGCAGGGTGCCGGCGAGTGGCTCGAAGACCGGACGACGGAGGTGGAAGTCGTTGTCGGGGAACTCGAGGTTGAAGAAGGTGCACTCCCACTTCTCGAACTGCGAGGCCGCGGGCAACACGTAGTCGGCCTCCCTGGCCGTCTCGGTCATCGCCACGTCGATCACGCACGAGAAGTCGGCGAGTCGCATGCCCTCGCGGAGCGCCGTGCTGTCGGCCACCGAGTGGATCGGGTTGCCCGACTCCACGAAGAACGCTCGGAACCGGTCGGGATGGTCGGCGTTGCCGTCGGCGCCGAGCTCTGCGGCCATCACGTTGCAGGGCACCAGACCGGTGACGAGCCGATGACCGGTGACCGGCGTCGTCGGCTCGCCGCCCTGCCGCTTGCCGCCACCGCCTCCGCCGAGCGAGGCGAACCGGGAGTGCAGGTTCATCCCGCCGCGCACCCCGAAGTTGCCGGTGAGCAGGACGACGAGCTTCTCGAGGTACGAGTTCATGGTCGAGTGGGGCGCCATCTGGATGCCCAGATCCTCGAAGATCGACACGCCGCCGGTCGCGCCGGCGATCAGCTGCGCGGTCTCCTCGACCTGTTCGCGCGGCACCCCGGCCTTCGTGCAGGCGTCGTCGACGTCGACGTCGGCGAGGACGGCGACCACCTCGTCCAGCTCGACGGCGTGCTCCGCGAGCCACTCCCTCGCGAGGAGGTCGTCCTGGACCATGACGCCGAGGAGCCCGGCCAGGAGGTGGGCGTCGCCGCCCGGCACGGGCCGCAGCCAGATGTCGGCGAGGTCGGCCGACTCGGTCCGGCGGGGGTCGACGACGATCAGGGTGCGCTCGGGGTCCTTCGCCATCGCCTTGAGGTGCTTCCGGGCCTGGGGGAAGCCATGGGACTGCCAGGGGTTCTTGCCCCAGAAGACCGCGACCTGCGCGACGTCGTAGTCGCCGGTCGTGTGGCAGCGCGACCGACCGAAGAGCCTGCCGTCCACCCAGAACTCGCCGGTCTTCTCCTGGGCGAGGGCGTTGGAGGTGAAGCGGATGCCGAGGGCCGCACGAGTGGCGGAGCCGTACCCACCACCGAGGTGGTTGCCCTGGCCGCCACCTCCGTAGAACAGGATCTTCTCGCCGCCGTGCTCGGCCATGACCTCTCCGAAGCGGGCGGCGACCTCGGCGATGGCCGTGTCCCAGTCGACCGGCTCGTAGGTGCCGTCGGATCGCCGCCGCATGGGGCTCGTGAGGCGGTGCGGGTCGTTCTGGTAGTGGGCGAGCCGCAGGCCCTTCTCGCAGGTGTAGCCCTGCGAGCCCGGGTGGGCCTTGTCACCGCGGACCCGCACGATCTCGCGCCCGTCCTCGCCGAGCTTCAGCTCCACGCCGCAGTTGATCGAGCAGAGGATGCACGCGCTCTGGTGCCACTCCCCGCCGCCGGCTCTGGTGGTGGTCGTCGGTTCGGCAACGGTGTCGGTCATCAGGAGCCCTCCGAGTAAGTTCGAAACTCGAACTTACTCGCCAGGGTGGCCCCGTCAAGCGGCGAGCGTCCGCCGGCACGCCTCGATCTGCACATCGCGGCGACGGTTGGCGACCGGGATCATGACGATCTCCGCCAGCTGCTCGTCGGTCAGCGCGTCGAGGCAGAGCTGGGCGAGGTCGCGGTCGCCCAGTCGCTCGGCGACCGAGGCCCCGAGCGAGAAGCGGGCCAGCTGCGGCGACAAGGGCGAGGCGCAGCGCTCCCGCAAGACCCGTGCGGCGACCTCCAGACCGGACTCGTCGTCCAGGTGCAGGGCCTCGATGGCGCGGCTGAGCGTGCCACCGGGATGGGTCGAATCGCTGACCTCGGCCAGCTCCTCGAGCAGGCGCTCGTCCTCACCGTCGATGGCGATCTGATGGGCGAGCGGGATCAGGGCCGCTCCGACCCAACGGAACCGCGACCGGATGTAGAGGCGAACGGCCTCACGAGCCTCGGAGGAGGCCCGATGGTGGTGCCCAGCGGCGTTCAACGCAGCAGCGAGGTTCGTCCTGGCGAGCGCGGCCTCCGCCCAGTTGGCCGTCCGATCGGCGCGATCAGCGGCGCGCTCGGCCATCTCGATCGCGCGCTCCGGGTCGCCCTGCATGAGCAACACCCGGGCGATCCGGCTGCGCCCCCAGTCGACGAAGGTCGGCATCTCGACGGCATCGGCGGCATCGATGCTGATCCGGAAGGCTCGCTCCGCACCGGCGAGGTCGAACTGGTCCTGCCGGGCCAAGCCGAGCGTCATGGCGGCCCGAGCGATCACCGGGTGGTCGCCGGCCTGACGAGCTGCGGCGAGCGCATCCTCGGCCTCTACCTCGGCGCGGGCGTGATCGCCGTCGCTCCACGAGATCAGCGCCAGCCGTTGGTATGCCTCCGCCCGTCGCCCGTCGTGCTCCGGCTGATCCGTGACGGACTTCGTGAACAGCTCGAGCTCCTCGCGTTCCTGCGCGGGGTCGAAGCGGGCGAGATCGTGCAGGGTCGACCGGCCTCGGTTCACCAGACCCTCGCCCCACACCGCGAGGTCACCGTTGGCCCGTCCGTGCTCGGCCGCCTCGTCGAACAGCTCGGCCGCACGGCGCGTCTGGTGATCACGGAACGCGGCGTGGGCCAGACGGAGCTTGAGCGCGATCAGATCGCTCGGCGGCTCGTCGAGGGCGACCGCGGCCTCGAGCGCGGCCGAGAAGTACCGGTCGGCCTCGGACCACGACGCCACGGCCATCGCCGCCTCGCCCGCCGCTCCGCAGGCAGCTCGCCGCCAGTCGGCGGCGAGCTCGCGACCCCGGAGCAGGTGGTCGGCTTCCCACCGCAGCGCCGCAGGGCTCCGGTCGGACGACGATCGGAGCACGGCGGCCGCAGCCCGGTGCCCGGCGGCGATCTCGTCGTCGTTGGCATCGGCGTGCAGCGCTGCCGGCGTGGTCGGGTGGTCGAACTGGAGTCGTTGGCCGCGGTCCCGCACCAGCCCGTCGGCGATGAGCTCGCCGGTGAGCTCGGGATCGACCCCGACGTGGTCGAGCAGGCCCCGCGTCAGCTCGTGGGTCGCGTGGTCACCGAGCACCGCGATCGCGAGCGCAGCGCGGCGCTGGTCGTCCGACAGCTCCACGATGCGGCGGCGCCCGAGCTCGGTCGTCGACATCTCGTCGAGCGAGCTCATCGCTCCCAGGTCGATCTCGGTGAGGCCGGCCTCCTCGACCAAGGCCCCCCGAGTGGCGAGCTCGGTCAAGGTCCGGTGCAGCGCGAGCGGGCTCCCCCCGGTGGTCTCCCTCAGGAGGCTCAGCGTGAACGGGCTCGGACGTGGGATGCCGAGCGAGCGGAACAGACCGTGCACGTCGAGCTCGTCGAGTCCGGTGAGGGGCATCGACCGGGCACAGCGATGGCGGAGCGCCCGGTCGAGTCGCTCCGGGACTCCCCCGTCGAGCTCGAGCGGTCGGTGGGCGCCGAGCACGAACAGACGGCACTGTCGGCTGTTCGGTCGGCTCGCCAGCCGCAGCAGCACCTCGAGCTGGTCGATCGTGCGCTGGTCGGCCCACTGCAGGTCGTCGAGGATGATCGCGACCGGGTCGTCTCGAGAGACGTCGAGCACGGTCGGCGCGAGGTTGTCGAGGCTCAGCGCCTCGGCTCGCTCCGGCACGACCTCGTGGAGGGCCGCACGCACCGCTTCGAGCAGGATCTGTGGACCCACCTCCTGTGCCTCCAGGAAGTCCACCCAGGCCACGCGGAAGCCCTGCGCGGTGCCCGTGGCGGCGAGCTCCTCGACGAGCCACGTCTTGCCCATGCCGGCGACGCCCTCGATGAAGATCGCGGCGGGGCGGCCCTGGAGGGCCCTGACGGCGACGCGCTCGATCTCGGCGAGCTCGCGCCGATGGCCGGTGGTCCGCCCCGAGAGCAGCTCGACGCCGCGGATCACCCGCCGCTCGGGAAGCGGAGCGACGACACGGGTCGGCAACGCCGGGCTCACCGGCACGAAGGTCAGGTCGTCGGTGAGCAGCTCCTGCTCGAGGCGGGACATCGCCGCCGACATGACCCAGCCCCGCTCGCGGTAGCTGGCCGCGAGCTCGCCCATGACGTCGAGCGCATCGTGGCGGTTGCCGAGCGCGACCAACGCCCGGACGAGCCCGTCGCACACGCTCTCGTCGAAGCGGTCGATCATGCGCAGCTCCCGGTACGCCATGGCGGCCATGCCGTGGTCACCGAGCTCCAGCGACGACCGGGCCCTCGCGGTCAGGAGTCGCTGCCGGGCGAGCTCGAGCGTGACGGTGTAGTCGCTGACCCGGCGGCCGATCTCGATGCCGGCGAACGGCTCACCCCACATCGCGAGGCCCTCGTCGGCCAGGACGAGCGCCGTCGCCGGATCGCTGTGGGTGGCGCGCTCCGCCCTGGTGGCGAGGCGGACGAGGTGGTCCGCATCCGTCGACACCGCGTCGGCATCGAGCCGGTAGCCGTCGCCGACGGTCTCGAGCACGTCCGAGGCGCCCGTCGCCACCGACTCCAGGTCGGCGAGCAGCTTCGCCCTGGCCTTCTGCACGTTCGATCGCGAGGTGCCGAGCTCGTCCTCGAGGGTCTCGAAGCTGACGACCGTCCCGGGCTGACGGAGCAGCGTCGCGAGCAGCGTGGAGCGCTGGTTCCCGCGGAGGTGCACCTCCCGATCCCCGCGCCGGGCTCGGAGCGCGCCGAGCACGAAGAACTCGACCTGGTCCGCCCGACCCATCGGGCGACCGTAGCCCCTGACCTGCGTCGGAGGCGATTGTGACAGCCGCCGTTCGCCATCGGCGAACGAACGGCGAACGAGCCCTGGTGAAGTGGCTCCAGCGGGGTCGCCCGGCGGAGGGGACCCGGGAACAGAAGGATGCTCGATGCCAGACATGCCGCTGCCCACCAGCCGGCCGGTCGCACTGATCGCCTTGGAGGCTGCCATCTCCGACCTCGTCGTGACGCCATCGAGCCGCCGCGCGCTGTCCGAGTCTGCCTCGTCGTGGGACGCCGATGCCTTCTCGACCGCGACGACCGCCGAGGAGGCGGCGGCGTCCGGTCTGTTCGCGGCGCTGTCCGCGAACCACCCGGAGATCCGTGAGGCGCTGATCGCCATGGCCCGGGGCGACGTCCGGGGGCGGCTGGCCAAGAAGTCGGATGACCGCATCGACAGCGTCCTGCTCGACTCGGCCATCCGACACATGGACTGGGAGTGGCTGTCGCCACAGAACCGCTCGGGCTTCTGGCTCGGTTGGACCGGCAGCCCGGGGCCGATCATCCGGCACATGTTCCAGGTCATCACCGCCTACGAGGATCCCCAGTCGGTCCAGCTGATGTGGGTGTGCGGTTCGCCGACGTTCGAGGTGTCGATCTCGGAGAACGCCCACCGCGGGCTGTGCGTCGTGCTCTCGACACCCGGTCCGGACCTCCCGCTCGTCCACATCGCCGACGAGCAGCCGGCGAACCCGAAGCCGACCGACGCCACCGATCACGAGGACCACCTCGTGATCTACGGGCCGGCGGTCCGCACCGCCGATGGCGAGATCGAACAGCGGAGCTTCCTGGTCGCCCAGCCGAGCGCCTCCGCCTCCTCGGCACTGCCCGACGAGCTCGGCACACAGGTCGAGGCGCGCAACACGCGCCTCAGGAACGCACAGGCGACGGCCGTGGCGGACGGCTGACGCAGGTGCTCCCGCGGGCGCCGAGCTGGGGAGTGGCCAGCTCATCGAGGCGCTCGTGGGTGGAAAGGAAGCCCGGGTGGGCCGGCTTCCTCTGGGCGGGGTGCGGATCTTCCTCCCGAGGGTCCGTACCCCGGCCCGGGCTCCACGTCGTGGGAGTCCCTAGCCTGCGGGCATGCGCATCGGGGCCCTCCTCATGCCGACCGACGACTGGTCGAGCACGGTCGAGACCGCTCGTCGGATCGAGCACCTCGGCTACGACCACCTCTGGGTCTACGACCATCTGAGCTGGCGGCACTACCGCGACCGCTCCTGGCACGCGACCTACCCCTGGATCGCCGGCCTCGCCGCACTGACCGAACGCATCCGCTTCGGCACGATGGTGTCGAACCTCAACATCCGGCACCCGGTCACCCTGGCCAAGGACGCGATGACGATCGACCACATCTCGGCCGGTCGGCTGACCATCGGCATCGGTGCGGCCGGCACCGGGCACGACGCCACCGTCCTCGGACAGGAGCCCCTCACCCCGCGCCAGCGCATGGACCGCCTCGAGGAGTTCACCTCCTGCTTCGCCGGTCTGCTCGACGGGTCGCTGCGTTCCCACACCGGCGACTGGTACGTCATCGACGAAGCGAGGCTGCTGCCGGGGTGCGTGCAGACGCCCCGACTGCCGATCGCGATCGCCGCAGGAGGTCCGCGCGGCCTGGATCTGGCCGCCCGCAGCGGCGACGCCTGGATCACGCTGGACGACGAGGCCGAGGTCGCCGACCAGGTGGCCACCTTCGAGGCGCGCTGCGCCGCCCACGATCGCGACCCGACGTCGATCGACCGGATCTACCTCGCCGGACACGCCGATCTGCAGCCGCTGGGGTCGCTCGACGCCTTCGACGACGTCGTCGGCCGACTCGCCGAGCTGGGGTTCACGGACCTCGTCGTCCATCTCCCGCGCGCTGACGACCCGTGGCTCGACCACCCGATCGAGATCGTCGAGCAGATCGCGACCCACCGCCTCGCAAGCTGAGTCGCGCACGTCGGCTCGCGACAGGCCGGCGACAGAACCCCTTCACGACGGCGAAACTCCGGGGAACCGGCGGCGAAACCGCGGCCGAGAAGGGTGCGTCAGATGAGCGACGACTCGACGCGAGCGGACACCGTCGATCTGCTCGTGAGGGGGGCCGAGGTCATCGCGACCGTCGACGACGAGCGGCGCGAGCTCGCCGCGGGGTGGGTCGCCTGCACGGACGGTCGGGTCGTCGCCCTCGGCACCGATGAGCCCCCACCGGCGGAGCGGACCCTCGATGCCACCGGCTGTCTCGTGACCCCGGGCCTGGTCAACACCCATCACCACATCTACCAGAACCTCACGCGCGCCCACGGGCCCGCGCTGCACGGCAACCTCTTCGACTGGCTCACGACCCTCTACCCCATCTGGGCCGGTCTGGACGCCGAGTCCGTGCACCTCTCGACGTGGATCGGCCTCGGTGAGCTCGCCTTGGGTGGATGCACCACGACGATGGACCACCACTACGTCCATCCCCGTCGCGGCGGGGATCTCATCGGCGCGCAGATCGCTGCGGCGCGAGAGCTCGGCGTCCGCTTCCACGCGACCCGGGGCTCGATGTCGCTGTCGCAGAAGGACGGCGGGCTGCCGCCGGACGAGGTCGTACAGACCGATGACGAGATCCTCGCCGACAGCGAGCGGCTCGTCCGCACCTTCCACGACCCCTCCCCCACCGCCATGGTGCAGGTCGCGCTCGCTCCGTGCTCGCCGTTCTCGGTCACCCAGGAGCTCATGCGGTCCACCGCCGAGCTCGCCGAGCGCCTCGACGTCCGGCTGCACACCCACCTCGCCGAGGACGCCGACGAGGACCGCTACTGCCTCGAGCGCTTCGGTCGGCGTCCCATCGAGCAGTTCGAGGAGGTCGGCTGGCTGACGGATCGCTCCTGGGTCGCCCACTGCGTCTACCCCGACCATGTCGAGCGGGAACGGCTCGGCCGCGCGGGCACGGGCGTCGCCCACTGTCCGTCATCGAACATGATGATCGGGGCCGGCCTGGCACCGGTCGAGGAGCTCCGGGCAGCAGGCGTGCCCGTCGGGATCGGCTGCGACGGTTCGGCCTCGACCGACCAGGCGTCACTGTGGCTCGAGACCCGCGGCGCCATGATGCTCGGCCGACTCCGAGCCGGCATGGATCACGGACATCCGGGTCGGATGACGGCACGGATCGCGCTCGAGATGGCGACTCGTGAGGGCGCCACCTGCCTGGGACGGTCCGGCGAGATCGGCGAGCTGTCCGTCGGCGCGTGCGCGGATCTCGTCGTCTGGCCGCTCGATCACCTGTCCTTCGCCGGCGCGGTCACCGATCCGATCGAGGCCTGGCTGCGGTGCGGACCGGTCAGCGCCAAGCACACGATCGTCGCCGGTGAACCGGTCGTGCTCGACGGTCGGCTCGTCCATCCCGATCTCGACGAGCGCCGCCGGCAGCACGCGACCGCCGCCGCTCGCCTCCAGGGCGTCGCTTCGTGACCTCGTTCCTCGTCGACGGTGCCGTGGTGCTGCCGATGGAGGGCCGCCGCGAGTTCCACGACCCGGGGTCCGTCCTCGTCCTCGACGGACGCATCGCAGCCGTGGGCCCGGTCGACGAGGTCGCCCGTCACCCCGCAGCGGGCTCCGTCGACCGGATCGACGGCACCGGGCACGTCCTGTTGCCCGGGCTGCACAACGCCCACCTCCACAGCGGCCTGCTCCGCGGCACCGCCGAGTCCATGGCGCTGTGGGAGTGGCTGGAACAGCACGTGGACCCGGCCCATCGGGCGCTTACGCCCGAGATCGCCGAGGCGGCCTCGTACATGGCGTACGCCGAGGGGCTCCGTGCCGGCACAACCTCGGTGCTCGACATGTGGCGCTTCATGGAGGGGTCGGCGACGGCGGCGGCGGAGGTCGGCATCCGCGCGACGCTCGCGCCGTACACCGCCGACCGCTACGACTACTTCGAGACGCTCGAGTCGAACCGGCGGCTCCTCGAGAGCCATCGGACGGCGGCGGACGGCCGGGTCCGGACCTGGGTCGGTCTCGAGCACCTCTTCTACTGCTCGGACCAGATGTTCCGGGATGCCGCCGCGCTGGCCGAGGAGTTCTCGACCGGGCTCCACACCCACTCCTCCGAGTCGATCTGGGAGGTGCAGGAGTGCCTCCGCCAGTTCGGTCGCCGTCCCATCGAGGAGATGTACCAGCGAGGCATCCTCGGTCCCGACACGGTCATCGCCCACGGCGTCTGGCTCGACGACCGCGAGGTCGAGCTGTTGGTCCAGACCGACACCTCCATCACCCATTGCCCCTGCTCGAACATGAAGCTCGCGTCCGGTCCGGCCCGTGTGGGTCACTACCGGGCGGCCGGCCTCACGGTCGGGCTCGGCAGTGACGGGGAGAAGGAGAACAACGACCTCGACCTGTTCAACGAGATGAAGTTCGCCTCGCTCCTCCAGAAGGTCTCGACGCTCGACCCGACCGTGGGCGACCCGTGGGACGTGCTCGAGATGGCGACGCTGCACGGAGCGAAGGCGCTCGGTCTCGACGACGTCACCGGCTCGATCGAGCAGGGCAAGGACGCCGACCTCGTGCTCGTCTCGCTCCGCGGCCTGCACTTCGTGCCGGTCCTTCGCGGCGAGGACTTCAACGTCCCGGCGCACCTGGTCTTCACCGCCTCCGGCAACGACGTCACCGACGTGTGGGTCCGGGGCACGCACCTCGTCGCCGACGGCGAGGTGATCTCGGTCGACGTCGCGAAGGTCGCTGCCGACGCGCAGGCCGCTGCGGAGGAGCTGTTCGCCCGACGCGCCGCGCTCCCCGACCGGACCCGCTCGCCGGCGACCGACCTCGCCAGGCAGATCTGACCCCGACGTCCCTGGAGGAACGCCGATGGACACCGCCGCGCTGCTCCGGGCGCTCCCGAAGGCCGAGCTGCACCTGCACCTCGAGGGCGCCGTCGACGCCGCGACGTTCGCCGAGCTCGCATCGAAGCACGACGTCGAGCTCCCACCTCACGACGAGCCGGCCGGCCTCTACGACTACGCCGATCTCACCGAGTTCCTCGTCGTCTACTCGCTGGTGTGCGCCTCGGTGCGGGACCGGGACGACTTCCGCCGGGTGACCTACGAGTGCCTGGAGCGGTGCGCCGCCAGCGGTGCGCGCTACGTCGAGATGTTCTTCAGTCCCGAGGCCCACCTCGAGCACGGCGTCGCCTACCCGACGATGCTCGACGGGATCCTGGCCGGGTTCGACGACGCCGGGAACGATCTCGGAGTGACGGCCCGGCTGATCCCCGCGATCAACCGCGAGCTCGGCCCGGCCCGCGCCGTCGAGTTCGTCGAGCTGGTCGCCGCCCATCGCACCGACCGCATCGTCGGCATCGGCCTCGACTTCAACGAGGTCGGCTTCCCGCCCGAGGACTACGGCGACGCCTTCGCGCTGGCGGCGAAGGAGGGGCTGCACCGCACGTCGCACGCCGGCGAGGTCGGACCGGCCGCGAACGTGCGCAACGGCATCGAGGTCCTGGACTGCGAGCGCGTCGACCACGGGTACCACGTCGTCGACGATCCGGCCCTCGTCGCCGAGCTCGCCGAGCGGCGCACTCCCTTCACGGTCTGCCCGACGACCACGACGTACACGACGGTCTTCCGCGACCTCGCCGACCCGGAGCACGCGATCCGCCGGATGTTCGACGCTGGGCTGCTCCTCGTCGTGAACTCCGACGACCCGGCGATGTTCAACATCGATCTCGCCGCCGAGTACTCGACGCTCCACCAGCTGCAGGGCTTCAGCGTCGAGGAGCTGGCGGGTCTGGCGCTCAACGGTCTCGATGCGGCCTGGCTCGACGAGACGACGAAGGCGGCGTGGCGCAGCGAGTGGGCCGCCGAGATCGATGCGCTCCTGCACCGTCAGGCCGACGACAGCCGATCGTGACCACGGCGAAACCGCTCGGTCGTAGGGTCGCGCCATGACCATCGTGCTGCGAGGGGGCCGGGTCATCGACCCGGCGAGCGAGACCGATCAGATCGCCGACGTCGTCGTCGACGGGACCGCGATCGTGGACGTCGGCGCCGATGCCGGCGCCCGCCATCCCGATGCCGAGGTGCGCGACTGCAGCGGACTCCTCGTCACCCCCGGCCTCATCGATCTGCACTGCCACGTCTTCGGCGGACTCGGCGACTTCTGCCTGGAGCCCGATCCGATCGGGGTCCACCACGGCGTGCCCGTGCTCGTCGACGGCGGCACCAGTGGCATCGCCACCTTCGACATCTCCCGGCGCGCGTGGATCGACCATCCCGACGTGAGGACGAAGGTCTACGCCTTCCTCGACGCCAACCAGCTCTACCTGGCCACCAAGGACTTCATCTGCCACAAGCTCGAGATCGCCAACGACCTGCGCAACCTCGACGTGGACTCGGCTCGGGAGAGCTTCGAGCGCCACGCCGACATCGGGGTCGGCTTCAAGGTGCGGGCCTGCTACGTCGGCGACGACGAGACCCGGTCGCCGTTCCTCGAAGCGGCACAGGCCGTGGCGGACACGAAGCCGATCATGGTCCACCTCGGCCGGTTCCCGTTCACGCCGACGATCTCGACGCCGGCCCTCCTGCGGGTGCTCCGGCCCGGCGACATCATCACGCACGCCTTCCGCGGCGCCGGCGGGATGATCGGCGACGACGACAAGGTCATCGCCGAGTTCCGCGACGCGGTCGACCGGGGCGTCCGCCTCGACGTCGGCCACAGCGGCACCGATTTCCGCTTCCGTGATGCCCGCCGGCTGATGGACCAGGGCTACCTGCCCGACACGATCTCGACCGACCTCAACATCTTCAACGTCGAGGGGCCCGTCTTCTCGCTGGCGACGACGATGTCGAAGATCTGGCACCTCGGCGTCGACCTCCCCGACGTGATCGCCATGGCGTCGCTCAACTCGGCCCGCTCGATCGGGCGGCTCGACGAGGTCGGCTCGCTCGCTGCCGGCCGGACCGCCCACGTCTCCGTCCTGGAGATCCTCGAGGAGCCGACGGAGCTGTCCGACGGCAAGGTGACCGAGGTGGCCGAGCGTGTGCTCCGCCCCGTCGGCTGCCTCGCCGCCGGCGCCTGGTTCGACGCCGATGCCGTCGTCCACCCGCCGGCGGCCGCAGCATGACCACAGCGATGGATCCGACCGAGTTCTACGACTCGATCTGCGCAGAGCTGACCGCCCGGCGGGCCGAGCTGTCCGATGCCGAACAGGGCTTCGGCGCCGGTCGCCCGATGGAGGGCGCCGAGTTGCGTGAGTGGGTCGCGTTCCAGGCCTGGTACGAGCGACAGGCCGCCGAGTTCATCGGCGCCTGGCTGGCCGAGGTCACCGAGGAGGACGTCTTCTACTCCCTCACCCGTCAGATCGCCGACGAGGGCAAGCACCACCACCTCTTCGTCCAGCACCTCGCCGAGCTCGGGGGTTCACTGGACGATTGGGAGCCCGAGCCGGAGTGGGTCGAGTGGATCCAGGTCTGGTACCCGGCGGGCGACGACACACTGGAGAAGGTCGCCGCCCACAACATCGCCGGCGAGCTCGGCGCCATCCAGGCGTTCGAGGACCTCCGCCCGCGACTCCCGGCGGCAACCCAGGCGGTGCTCGACAAGGTCACACCGGACGAGCGCTTCCACGTCCTCATCGGACGCCGCACCGTCGAGCGCTACGCCACGACGGCGGACGCTCAGGACCGGGTGAGGGCCCGCGTCTGGGGCGCCTTCGAGCGGGAGCAGGCGGGCCGGGTCGCCTTCGAACGGCGTCTCGCCGCGGTCTGCTGACGGGGTCGCTCTCCTACCCTCTGCGGGGGTGAGCGTCCACGAGGTCCGGGTGGAGGCGGTCGAGCGGCCGGCCGGCTTCTGGGGGACGCTGGTGGGCAACGCGCTGGTCGTGTCGCTGCAGTACTTCGGGGGCGGCCCGAGCCCGCGCGTCGACTACTTCGTCATCACGCCGTACGGGCGATATCACGTGCGGACGCTGCGCCGCGATGCCTACGAGTCCCAGCTGATCGCCGAGCGGCTGGAGACCGACATCGCCGAGCACGGCATCGACACCGCCCTCCGCCGGATGCCGCGACGGTAGGAGCCCTGGCCGGTCCCGCCGCCGGCGGCGATCAGCACCGGGATCCGGCCGCAGCGATCAGCTCGCTCGACCGCCCGTCGAGCCGACGCCACGACGACATCTCCTCGGCGAGCGCGTCCGTGGCGTAGAGGTGCCACTCGTCGGTATCCAACGGGTCGACGCTCGCTGTTGCCGACACCGACGCCGCGATCGCATCGGGCATGCCCCACGTCGCTCGGCCCAGCTCGGCGTCGCCCCGTCGCACGATCCCCGTGACCGCGTACCAAGCACCGTCGAAGGTCGCGTCGTCCACACGAGTCGCGACGAGGTCGACCACCTCCACACCGGGCCGGAGACCGAGCGGGAGCAACTCGTCGACCGGTTGCCCGTGCAGCCCGGCCGGCGGCTCCAGCTCCGCGGCGGGCCGGCATTCCTGCTGCGCGGCAGTGTCCGGATCCGGAGGGGTCCAGACCGCGCCGACCGACCGGGCCTCGCCATCACCAGGCGCCCCACCCCAGATGAGGAGCTGCTCGCCGGTCCACGCCGAACCGGGTCCCACGAGTCCGACGAGTGGACCGTCGAGGTGCACGTCCCACGCGCCGGTGGGCACGTGGAGGACCACCGGTGGAAGGTCTCGCTCCACCATGACGAGCCACTCGTTCGCCGGCATGAGCGTGACCTGGTCGAGGTCGACCGTGGGGAGGCGCGCCGCCGACCACGTCCAGTCGGAGCCCGTCCAGGTCGCGAGCCGGTGTTCGACCCGACCCTGCTCGTCCTCCGTCCTGGCGACGGCGACGACCCCGACCTCGGTGACCACCGCGGTCGAGGTCGACACCGTCCGGTCGTCGAGGCGGAGCGGTGCGAGCCGATACCACGCATCGGCGTCCGGCTGGTACCGGACCGCCCCGTCGGACGACCAGATCACGATGCCCTCCGCGGTCGAGAGCACCGGCGCGTGGACCTCGATCGGCGATCGGCCGGCGCCGAGGAGATCCAGGGGGTCCTCGAGGCCGGCTCCGACTTCCCATCGTCGGCGATCGCCGTCCCAGCGTGCGATCGACAGGAGGGCGACGTCATCGACGCGGGTCCGGCGTCCCACCGCGTACAGCTCCTCCTCGTGCTCGACGAGGGCGAGGACGAGGAGCCCGTCGACCCCTGGGAGCTCGGACCACGCGCCGGTCGCGAAGTCCAGCATCGTCACCGCGCCCTTCGCCGTCACCGCCACGTCGCCGTCGACGACGACCCCGGTCAGACCCGGATGCCCCCACCCGGGGACCTCGAGCACTCGCCATCGCTCGGACGCCGGGTCGTAGGCGGCGCCGTCGGTGAAGGCGAAACCCCGCTCGACGCCGGAGCCGGCCCAGACCACGAGCTCGCCGTCCAGCCAGGCCGTGATCGGGAAGGCCCTCGCCTCGATCGGAGCGTCACCGAGCTCGCTCCACACCCCGAAGTCGGAGATGACCTGGATTGCCGTGGCGGTGTCGAGCCGTTCCTCTGCGGCCGGCGTCTCGGTCGACGCCGAGCCCCGGATCACCACCACGGCACCGACCGTGACGGCGAGGACGATCGACGCCGCGACGGTGGCGACGACCGACCGACGGTGGCCGACGACGGATCGCAACGCCATGTCGTCAGCCACCGGGTCGACACCAGCTCCACCCTCGGCCGGAGGCTGCTCCAGCAAGGCCTCGGCCAGCTCGGGCAGCTCCGAGCGGAGACGGGTCTCGAGGTCGTTCACGACAACACCTCTCGGAGCACTTTCATGGCTCGATGGGCGAGGGACCGCACGGTTGCTGGCTCACAGTCGAGAACGTCGGCGATCTCGTCGTCCGGCAGATCGACGAAGTACCTCAGCACGATCACGGTTCGCTGACGAGGTGTGAGGCGGTCGAGGGCGAGCCGCAGCTCGGTCAGGCGATCGGGCGCCTCGACGAGATCGCGACGCGGGAGCGATCGCACCGCACGATCCTCGACCTCTCGGCGTCGGAGCACGCTTCGACATCCGTTGACCACCGTGGTTCGGAGGTACGCCCCCGGGCGATCGAGCTCGGCGAGCCGCGGTCCGACCGAGGAGAACGCGTCGTGCACGACGTCTTCCGCAGCCGACCGAGACCCGACGAGCAACACCGCCAGGCGGAGCATCGGTTCGCACTCACGCTCGTAGAGCGCAGCGAGCTCGCCGGAGAGATCGGGTCGGAGGCCTCCCACCATCACCTCAACGACGCACGAGGGGGCTCCGGTGTTGCGTCAGTCGCTCTCGCGGCGCCAGGCGGGCACGTCGGCCCAGAGCCGTTCGAGCTCGTAGAACTCGCGCACGTCCTCGTCGAAGACGTGCACGACGGTCTCGCCGTAGTCGAACACCACCCACTGCCACTCGCCCCGACCCTCCATGCGGATCGGCGATCGCTCGGTGCGCTCCCTCACGAGGCGCTCGACCTCTTCGGCGATGGCTCGGACCTGCCGGGTGTTGGCGCCGGACCCGATGACGAAGTACTCGGCGATGCCGAGCACCTCACCCACCTGCAGCACCACCGGGTCGGAGCCCAGCTTGTCGTCGATGGCCGCGACGGCGGCCTGGACCAGTGGATCGAGATCGTCGAGCACGAGCCGAATGGCCTCCGTGTCGACGGCATCGTCAGGAACGTCGCTCAGAGCGCTTCTCCACGCATACCGAACATCTCAGCACACCCACCACCCCACCACCACAGCACCCGATCGACGCGCAACGGAGCAGTTCGGGTGGCGCCGGCGTGGGGCCCCCACGCCCGCAGCTTGCGAGGACGTGGGGTGCGACGGCGACGGGCCCCGAGCTGCGGGCTGCCACGCCCCGCCCAACGGGCAGCCCGACCAACCGCCCTCGATCTCCCCTGCTCATGTCTCGCTTCCTCGATGCTCCACGCCGACTCGGTCGACATTCCGCATCCGCTCGCTCGACAGGCCGCTCGGGCCCCGGCGGCCAGCTTCGCTAGCCGCCTTCGATGTACCGATCGACGAAGTCCCGGCCGAGCACGACGGTCACATCGACCACGTCGATCGGGTTCCGATCCCGCACGACCTCGCCGAGCCCGAGGGCGTCGCGGAGCCGCTCGGCGGCCTGCCGCTGCTCGTCTCGGTAGTAGACGAACTGGGTCACGCCGTAGTCGAAGGTGCGGGCGTTGTCGCGGAGGTCGATGCGGGCGCCGGCGGGCACCAGCAGGTCGGTGGCGGTCGGGGCGAGGCCCGGGGTACCGGCGCCGTTGAGCAGCTGCACCCGGATGCGGCGGTTGGCGCCGGCGACCGCATCGGGGGCGAACTCGCCGACCAGCTCGTCGATCTCGTCGGTGACCGGTTCGTACTGGGTGTCGGCGCCGGTGCCGGAGATGGTCTCGACGGGGAGGAGCCGGTAGTCGACCGGACCGTCGGCGAGGGCGTGGAAGAAGGCCTGGAGGTCGGCCCGGACGTCGGCGATCGGGTAGTCGATCGCGGACAGCCCCTCGAGCCACGCCCGCCACACGACGTCGTGGCGGAGGAGGCGGTTGAGGTCGGGTTCGTCGGTCGAGCGGGCGGAGAGGAAGTCCCCGACCTCGTCGGCGGTGAGCTGCGCGGGTCCGGCGTCGAGGGTGACGATGATGCGCCCGTCGTCGACGGTCTCGATCGGGTTCGGGTTCTCGACCTGGAGCGGAGCGGCCTCGCCGACCAGCTCGGCCCAGCTGCTGTCGTCGACGAGCGCGACGTGATCGAAGCTGACGCCGAGCAGGTTCTCGATCGTCAAGCCCACCAGATCGATGCCGTCGTTCTCGTAGGCGCCCGTGAGCGTCTCGAGCCCGAAGCTCGGCACGTCGAGCAAGGACGAGGCCGGGATGAAGACCACGCCGCCGCCCCGGCCGGTGCCGTCGACGACGGCCACCGTCGCGGCGACGAGCGCTCCGTCGTCGTCGACCTGGACCAGCAGCGCCTTCGGCGTGGGGTCCGCGGCGACCTCGACCTCCTCGGCACCGGTCACATCGGGATCGGCCGCTTCCTCGTCGTCGTCGAACAGCGGGCGGAGCACGGCGTAGGTGCCGAGCACGGAGGCCACCAGGACGATGACCGCCACGATGCTGGCCCGACGGCGCCGACGGGCGAGATCGCGCTCCTGGCGTCGCCGGAAGCGGCGACCGGTCCCCACCGACGGCAGCTCGACCTGCTCGCCGACCGGCCCGCGGCCGCCGACGTCGAGGTCGTCGCCGGCGCTCACGCCGCCTCCCGGTACAGGTCGTGGGTGGTGATGACGTCGAGGACCGAGCTCGGGATGAGGTAGTCGAGCGGCCGGCGATCGCGCACCCGTTGGCGCAGATCGGTCGACGACACGTCGAGTCGGGGCGCCTCGACGTTGATCCAGTCCCACCCGTCGGGCGGGCGGGAGCCACCGGCACCCGGCCGGTCGACGACCACGATCCGGGCCCGTTCCCGCAGCTCGTCGGCTCGCTCCCAGCTCGGGAGCCCGGCCGCGGCGTCGCTCCCGAGGATCACGTAGGCCCTGGTCGATCCGTCGGCCTGCAGCTCGTCGACGGTGTCGATCGTGTAGCTGGGGCCACCGCGGCGGATCTCGAGGTCCGACGCCGACAACCCCTCGACGTGACGGACCGCAGCAGCTATCATCTCCAGACGGTGCTGTGCGGTGGTGACCGCACGGTGCTCGGTCTTCTGCCACGGAACGTTTGCGACCACGAGCAGGACCTCGTCCAGAGCCAACTCGTGGAGCACGTTCACCGCAATGACCAAGTGACCGACGTGGGGTGGATCGAACGTCCCCCCGAAGATGCCCACTCGGCGTACTCGCACGACCGGCGAGTGTACGGAGTCCTCAGCGCCTGACCAGGTCACGTCTCCAGGCCACCCAGCGCGGTGCCGATACCTGATCGCGTCGGAGTCCGTACTGACCGAGGAGTGCACGAACAACGGGTGACCAACGTCACCGCGTCGGACGGAATCGAGACGGCCGTCTGAACGTTGTACGAGATGTAATCGAACAGCTGTCCGATCGGCTTCAGGAAGGGGCCGGGGCGGACCGCAAGAGTGACCAGCACTGCGGTGCCGGTGGAAGAAAGGCGACATGACGGATTCTGTCGGGCTCTACCTCAATCAGATCGGCGCGGTGCCGCTCCTGAACGCGGAGGAGGAGAAGGAGCTCGCCCAGGTGATCGAGCGGGGCCGCGAGGCCGCCGAGCAGCTCGAGGCCGGCGAGCGCGGCGTGGCGCTCAAGCGCGCCGTCCGCGAGGCAGATGCCGCTCGTGATCGCTTCATCCGCGCCAACCTGCGACTGGTGGTCAGCATCGCCCGCCGCTACCCGCTGCCCCCGGGCATGGAACTGCTCGACCTCATCCAGGAGGGCAACCTCGGCCTGGAGCACGCGGTCGAGAAGTTCGACTGGCGGAAGGGCTTCAAGTTCTCGACGTACGCGACCTTCTGGATCCGCCAGGCCATCGGCCGGGCCCTGGACCAGAAGGCCAGCCTGGTCCGCCTCCCCTCGGACCGCTCCGCCAGCCTGCGAGCTGCCCTCCGGCAGTCCGCTCGTGACGGCAGCGATCTCGATGACGAGCACGCACGGCTCCAGCGGCTCACCTCGCCGACCTCGCTCGACCGCACGGTCGGCGTCGACGGCGACAGCGAGCTGGTGGATCTGCTCGCCGACGGTGCCCCCGGCCCCGAGGCGATGGCGCTCGTCAGCGCCCAGGCCGAGATGGTCGTCGGACTGCTCGACCGGCTCGACCCCCGAGCCCGTCTGGCCGTCGAGCGCCGCTTCGGCCTCAGCGACGGCGAGACCCGCTCGTACCGCGAGGTCGGCGAGGAGCTCGGCGTCACCGCCGAGGCCGCCCGCCGTCTCGTGAAGCGTGCGGTGGACGACCTCCGCGAGGACGCAGCCCGGCTCGTCGCCGCCTGAGCGACCCCCACTGAGCGATGCGCAACGACGGCGCCGGGACCACGGTCCTGGCGCCGTCGGCGCGTCCGCACCCGAATGACGTTGCAGCACTGACACCGGAGCGATGACCATGTCCGACGTGAGCACCACCTGGTCCCCCTCATCGTGGCGTCGGTTCCCTGCGAAGCAGCAGCCGGCGTGGCCCGACGAGGTCGAGCTCGAGCACGTCCTCAAGGAGATCTCGTCGTTGCCACCGTTGGTCTTCGCCGGCGAGGCCCGCCGCCTGACCGACGACCTCGCACGGGTCGCGGCCGGTGAGGCGTTCCTCCTCCAGGCCGGCGACTGCGCCGAGTCCTTCGACGGGTTCAGCGCCGACGGCATCCGGGACAAGCTCAAGGTCATCCTCCAGATGGCCGCCGTGCTCATCTACTCCTCGGGCCTGCCCGTGGTGAAGGTCGGTCGGATCGCCGGGCAGTTCGCCAAGCCCCGCTCCTCCGACACCGAGACCCAGGGCGGCGAGGAGCTGCCGTCGTTCCGGGGCCACATCGTCAACGACACCGGCTTCGACGCCTCGTCGCGCACGCCCGATCCGCAGCGCCTCGTCCAGGCGTATCAGCAATCCGCCAGCACGCTGAACCTGCTGCGCGCCTTCACGCGGGGCGGCTTCGCCGACCTCCGCCGGGTCCATGCGTGGAACCAGGAGTTCGTGGCCGAATCCCCGGAGGGCCGTCGCTACGAAGCGGTCGCCGACGGCATCGACGCCGCCCTCCGCTTCATGGCCGCAGCGGGCGTCGACCTCGACAACGACGCCATGCAGCAGGTCGATCTGTACACCAGCCACGAGGCGCTGCTCCTCGGCTACGAAGAGGCCCTCACACGCCAGGACTCCCTCACCGGCGACTGGTACGACTGCTCGGCGCACATGCTCTGGATCGGCGAGCGCACCCGGCAGCTCGACCACGCCCACGTCGAGTTCCTCCGTGGCGTCGGCAACCCGATCGGCTGCAAGCTCGGCCCGACGGCGACGCCCGATGAGGCCATCCGCCTGGCCGAGCTGCTCAACCCCGACCGGCGCCCTGGCCGCCTCACGTTCGTGAGCCGGATGGGCGCTGAACACGTGGCGGATGGGCTGCCGCCCATCCTGCGGGCCGTGACCGACGCCGGACATCCGGTGGTGTGGTCGTGCGATCCGATGCACGGCAACACCTTCACGAGCTCCACGGGTCACAAGACCCGCCGGCTCGACGCCGTCGTCGCCGAGATCAGCGGCTACTTCGCCGCTCATCGGCAGGAGGCGACCTGGCCGGGCGGGATCCACATCGAGCTCACCGGTGACGACGTCACCGAGTGCCTCGGTGGGTCGAGCCAGACCGACGAACCCGACCTCGAGACCCGGTACGAGACGGTCTGCGACCCGCGCCTCAACGCCCGGCAGTCGCTCGACCTCGCGTTCCAGGTGGCTGAGCTCCTCTCGGCCCAGCGCCTCCAGGGCTGAGTGCTCACCCGGCTGGGGCCCGGAACCCCAGCCTCCTCCCGGCGTCCTCGGCCTGACGGCCTGTGGCCGGGCCGTGCTCGCCACCCGATGCCAACAGGGCGGAGCGAGCTCAGCGCTTCCGCACCCGCCAGGCCTGCTCGGTCGGCCAGCGCGTCGCCCAGTCGGCGGTCGCGAAGAACCTCATCTCGGCGCCACCCTCGCGGGCCTGGAGCTCGTGGAACGCGAGCACCTCGAAACCGACATCGCGCAGCAGGGCGAACCAGTCCGAGAGGGTCCGGTTGAACTCGATGCCGCCGGGGTCGTCGATGGCATCGGTCCAGTCGAACCGACCCTGCCCGAAGTACGGGCGCTCGAGTCGTTCGGTGAGTGGGAGGGAGCCGTCGAGCGGGCTGCACACGTTGACCAGCGGATGGTTGGTGAGGAACACCAGCTCGCCGCCGGGACGAAGGAGCCGATGGGCCTCGGGCAGCCACACGTCCGGGTCGCACCACAGGGCGGCGCCGTACTCGCTGACGGCGAAGTCGAACGACGCGTCCGGCTCCGGGACCTCCTCGGCCGAGCCGTGGATGAGCTGCAGCTCGACGCCGTGCTCGTCGGCCAGCCGGCGCGCCGTGGCGAGTTGCGCCTCCGAGACGTCGATGCCCACGATCTCGGCGCCGCGATGGGCCAGCCAGGCCGAGACGTAGGCCGTGCCGCAGCCCAGCTCGATCGACCGCATCCCCGTGAGATCGTCGGGCAGGAGCCCGAGCTCGGGTTCGGGGACGCTCCAGATGCCCCACGACGGATCAGCTCGCGTCGCCCACGCCCGCTCCCCCATCGCCACCCACTCGTGGGCCATGGCGTTCCAGTGGGCGCGATTGACCTCGGCATGGTCCGAGAACGACATCAGCCCAGCGAGAACTCGCGGTTGTGCTCCTCGAGCAGGTCGTTGCGGTAGCTGTGCGTCCCGTCGAAACGGCCCAGCATGTAGGGCCCGGTCACGAGCGGCTCGTGTCGGGGCGCCTCACCCTCGGGCACGCAGGTCGGCAGCACCTCGATGCGCAGGTGGAACGGCGGCGTGACGAAGAAGGGGGCCGAGTAGCGATCGACGCCCGGCGGGTTCACGACGCGGTGTGGGTTCGAGACCCAGCGGTCGTTGGTCCAGATCGCCATGAGGTCTCCCAGGTTCACGACCAGGTGGCCGTCGGGAACGGTGATGTCGATCCACTCGCCGTCGCGCGTCCGCACCTGGAGCCCGCCGACGCCGTCGTCGGCGAGCACGGTGAGGGTCCCGTAGTCGGTGTGCGCGCCGCAGCCGAGCTGGCCCGGCTCCGGGGCGAGACCGTCCATCGGCGGGTAGTGCACCATCCGCAGGTGATGCATCGTCTCGCCCGGCTGGTCCTCGAAGAAGCCGGGCTCGAGACCCAGCGCCATCGCCAGCGCTCGCTGCATGCGCAACGCCGCCTCGGCCGCCGCGGCGCGATAGTCGTCCCACGCCTCCCGGAAGCCCGGGAGGTCGGGGAACTGGTTGGGACCGTGGAGCGGCGTGCCGGCGACGACCTCGGGGTGATCCGGTCCGTGCTCGTTGCCGGTGTCGAGCGTCTCCTTCATGTCGCCGGCCCGCACGTGCTCGACGTCGTCGTCATCGGTCAGGCCGAGCGCTCCCTCCAGGCTCTCGGTGCCGAAGCCGACGTAGCCACGGTGGCAGTCGCTGTTGCCGATCGCGATGGCGTCCTTGTGCTCCTCGGGGAGGGCGAAGAATTGCCGCATCGCGCCGAAGAACCGCTGCTTGACCCCGTCGTCGACGCCGTGGCCCACGATCGACACGAAGCCGGTCTCGCAGAGCGCCTCGTCGAGCGCGGTCGCGACCGTCTCGGCTGCCGGCGCGGGCAACGACGCGCCGGTGGCGAACGGGCTCAGGTCGATGACGGGGATGGACACGATCGCGGCTCCTGTCGTCGGTTCGCCGCGAGCCTACGAACGATCGGCCGCCACGTCCGGCTCCGAGAAACGTCGCGATCAGGTGCCGCGCTGGTGACATCGGAGCGTGAGCAGGCGGCCGCGTAGCGACGATCAGCTGTGCGAGGGTGTGTCGGTGGCCACACCCGAGTCGTCGCCGACGTTCCTCCGGGCGGTCCTCGATCACGCTCCGATGCCCCTGGTCGTCGTCGACGAGGCCGGCTCGGTCATCTACGGCAACGTGGCCATGGCCGAGCTGACGGGACGCTCGCTCGAGGAAGCCCGCGGCACGAACATGCTGCTCCAGGTGCACCCGGACGACCAGGAGTGGGTCACCTCGGCCTTCGTCGACCTCGTCGACGCGGGCTCGGGTGTCGCTCACTTCGGTGAGGGCAGCGCCTGGGCGACGATCTATTGCCGGATGATCGATGGTGTCGGGCAGACCGTGCCGATCGCGGTGACCGGTCGTGGTGGGGTCCTCGACCCGGTGGTCGGCGGGATCATCTACGACGTCCGACCGGCCTGGGAGCATGCCCTCTTCGGCCAGATCCTCGAAGGGCTGGCCAACGGGGCACCGGTCGGCCAGCTGCTCGGCCTCATCGCCGCGATGATCGCCTCACCCCCGCTCGAGCTCGATGCGGCGGTGGTCCGGGGCAGCGAGCGCGGCGGTGGCGCTGCCGTGGTGGCCTCGACCTCACCAACCCTCACCGCCGCCCTGGATACGACGGCCGCAGAGGCACCGTGGAGCCTCGCCGACGCCGGACCCACCAACCACCTGGCCGCCGACCTCGGTGACGACACTCCGTTCGCCGATGCCGGCTACCACCGGATGTGGCACATGCACGTCGGCGACGGACGGCCCGAGCACACCTTCGTGGTCGGCACCAAGACCGACGACGCCTCCCAGGCCGGTCCGGTCAGCCGGCTGCACCAAGCTCGACAGCTCGCGGCGATCGTCCTGCAGCGGGCCCGTGCCGACGCCGAGCTCGAGCGCGCCGCCCTCAGCGACCCCCTCACGGGTGTCCTCAACCGGCTCGGGCTCATCGACGCTGCGGCGACGCGCCGTGCGGACGCCGGTGCGCGCGCGGTCGTGTACGTCGATCTCGACGGCTTCAAGCCCGTCAACGACGCGCACGGCCATTCGCTCGGCGACCGGGTCCTCCGAGTCGTCGCCGATCGCATCCGAGCGGCGGTTCGTTCGGAGGACCTGGTCGGTCGGGTCGGGGGTGACGAGTTCGTGATCGTTCCCGCCCCGACCTCCGAGCTCGCCTCGGCACAGGCCATCGCCGAGGCGACCGGGCATCGCCTCGTCGAGGTCCTCGGTCGGCCGATCACCGTGGACCACCTCGTCGTCACCGTCGGCGCCAGCGTGGGGGTCGCCGTGGCCGAGGGCGCGATCCCGCTCGACGAGCTCGTGGCACGAGCGGACCGGGCCATGTACGACGCCAAGCGCGCCGGCGGAGGGGCAGTCCGGGTCGCCGGCTGAGTCGCTCCCTGCCCAGGTCGCGGCGGCAGCAGACGCGCCCGCCCGCTGGCGACCGACCTCGACGACGAACCCCCGCGGCGCCGACGCCGGGACGTCGTCGGCAAGACTCGTCGCTGGACCCCGCCGGAGGGAGCGGCATGCGGGTGGTCGGGCGACTCGTCGCCACCGGTCGGACATCGGATCTGTACGAGTACGGCCCGGGCGCGGTCGTGAAGGTGCCGAGGGCCGGCGTCCCGGCGCACTGGGCCGCGATGGAGGCACGCTTCACCTCGGCCGTCCACGAGATCGGCCTGCCCACGCCGGCGGTGCTCGGCGTCGTCGAGCTCGACGGCCGCGAGGCCGTGGTGTTCGAGTTCGTCGACGGCGAGTCGATGTGGGAACGGATGTCGGCCGCGCCGGCGGACGTCGGTCCGCTGACCGTCGAGCTCGCAGGCGTGCACCGACAGATCCTCTCGTCCGATCTCCCCGAGGGCCTCCCCGGCGCTGCCCGCCGCATCGCCGCCAAGATCGACGAGACGGACCTGCTGAGCGACGACGAGCGAGAGGAGGCGGCGGCCGACGCCGCCGGGCTGCCCCGAGGTGCCGCGCTGCTGCACGGTGACCTGCATCCGGGCAACGTCCTCATGGCGTCGCGTGGGCCGGTGGTCATCGACTGGTTCGACGCCTCCATCGGCCATCCGGTCGTGGACATCGTGCGCTCGGCGTTCCTCGTGCGGCCGACCGGTCATCCGGAGCCGCGCGAGCACCTTCCCGGTGCGACTCGCGAGCTGCTCGTCGAGCTGCATCACACCTACCTCGAGGAGATGTTCGACCTCCTCCAGTGCTGCCTGCACACGCTCGATCGCTGGGAGCGAGTCGTCGCGGCGAGCCGGTTGAGCGAACGGGCAGAACCCGACGAGCCCGTGCTGGCCATCTGGAGGGCCCACGGTGCCGGTGAGGACAGCGACCTCGAGCGAGCCGTGTCAGCGATCGCGGCCGACCAACTCGCCCACGGCCCCGGCGATCCGCGGTGACGCCGCGACGGTGAGATCGGAGCCGTCAGTTGGCAGGCTCACCACCGCCCCCGCCTCCGCGGCGACGAGCGCGCCCGCGGCGTAGTCGTAGGGCTTGAGGTCGCGCTCGAAGTAGGCGTCGAGGCGGCCGGCACCGACCCAGCACAGATTCAGGGCCGCCGATCCCATCGTCCGGATGTCGCGACACCGGGGCAGCAGCTCGACGAGCACCGAGGCCTGTGCGGCGCGCACCTCCGCGGCGTAACCGAAGCCGGTGCCGATCAGCGCCTGATCCAGCGACGCGACCTCGCTGGCCCGCAGCCCGACCCCATCGAGCCGAGCACCATCGCCGAGGGATGCCGAGAAGGTGTGCCCCGTCCGGACGTCGGCGACCGCGCCGGCCACGACCACGCCATCGATCCGTGCGGCGATGCTCGTCGACACGACCGGCAGTCCGTAGAGGAAGTTCACGGTGCCGTCGATCGGATCGACGATCCACGAGATGCCGTTGACCCCGGCGCGGTCGCCGTACTCCTCACCCATGATCGACGAGCCGGGGCACCGGGCGACGAGCTCCGAACGGATCAGGGCCTCCGAACGCAGGTCGTGATCGGTCACGACGTCGGTCGGCGTGCTCTTGGTGCCGGCGATGCGGGCGACGCCCACGCCCGGTCGCACGAGGTCGGCCGCCATCCGGGCGACCTCGATCGCGACGTGCTCGAGGTGGCTCGCCGGGGACTCGACCTCGGCGCCGATCACGCCAGGCGGACCGTGGTACCGCTCGCCTCGATCGCCGCGACCGCCGACGCAGGGACGGCCTCGTTGGTGATGAGCACGTCGACATCGGTCCACTCGGCGAAGCGCACGAGGTGGTCCTTGCCGAGCTTGGAGTCGTCGACGAGCACGACGACCCGCTTGGCGGCGGCGATCATCGCCCGCTTCAGCGCCGCCTCGGCCGGGTACGGGGTCGACAGCCCGTTCTCGGGCGAGAAGCCGTCGCTGCTGATGAACAGCGTGTCGGCCACGAGGCGCTCCACGGTCGCCACGGCGTCCGCGTCGACGACCGCCAGCGTCTTCTTCCGGAGCTCACCGCCGATCATCGACACGTCGAGGCCGCTCCGCTCGGCGAGCACCTGGGCGGTCAGGAGCGAGTTGGTGACGACACGCAGTTCGGTCCCCCAGGGGATGGCCTCGGCGAACCGGGTGAGGGTGCTCCCGGAGTCGATGATCACCGACCCGCCGTTGGGGAGCTCATCGATGGCGACCCGGGCCAGGAGGCGCTTCTCCGAGATGCGGAGATCGGTGCGGACCGAGAGCAGTGGCTCGAAGCCGATGGTCTCCCACGGGACGGCCCCGCCGTGGACCCGGCGCACGACGCCGCGCTCCTGGAGCTCGGAGAGATCCCGGCGGATCGTCTCGGTCGTCACGCCGAAGCGCTCGGACAGCTCCGATACCTCCACGCGACCAGACTCCAGGGTCAGCGCGGCGATCTCACGCTGGCGTTCCCCTTGGAACAGGGACGGCGGTTCAAGCGTTCCGTCGGCCATCCGTGGTCTCGGCTTCCTCCACCGTCTGCAGGATCGCCGAGCGTACCGGCCCGCCCCGCAACCGGCCCAGTGCCGAGGTGAAGGCATCGACGAAACGCCGGTCCGTGCGGAGGTCGCTCCCGAAGACCGCCTCGAAGTCGAGGAAGGCCGACGGCTCGGAGCTGCTACGTCTCGCCCACTCCACGGCCTCGTCGAGCATCGGGTCGGCGGCGAGATCGATCGACGAGCGGCGGTCGGCACCCAGCAGGAGGTACTGACACCAACCGGCGAGTGCGAGTGCGCTGCGCCCGATCGGACCACCGTCTCGAAGATGGATCCGGACCGTCGGCAGGAGGAACTTCGGGAACTTGGCGCTGCCGTCGAGGCACAGGCGGCTGACCTGATCGGTGATCCCCGGGTTCGAGAACCGCTCGATCAGCGAGCGGCGATACTCGTCGAGGTCCACCCCGGCGATCGGCGGCACCGCCGTCTTCGCCTCGCAGTCGATGAACGAGTCGACGTACCGCCCGAGCACGGGGTCGGCCATCGCCTCGTCGACGGCCTCGACCTCGGCGAGCGCCGCGAGGTAGGCGAGGCAGGAGTGCCCGGCGTTGAGCATCCGGAGCTTCATCACCTCGTAGGGGGCGACATCGCCGGTGACCGTGACGTCGAGCTCCTCGAAGGGCGGTCGGTCACCGATGAACTCGTCCTCGACCACCCACTGCCGGAACGGCTCGGTCACGACCGGCCAGCGGTCGACCACGCCGTGGTTGAGCTCGAGCCACTCCCGATCGGTGTCCGTGGTGTTCGGCGTGATCCGGTCGACCATCGAGTTGGGGAAGCTGACCGACCGCTCGATCCAGGCCACCAGCTCGTCATCGAGCTCGGAGGCGGCACCGAGGGTCGCCGCCCGGGCGACGCCGCCGTTGCCCACGATGTTGTCGCAGCTGAGGATGGTCAGCCCTGGTCGACCTCGACGCCGACGCTCGTCGAGCGCACGAGCGATGATCGGGAAGGTGCCCGCACGGCCCGCATCCGTCGGGGCGTAGCTCCCGGTGTCCTCGTCGACCGGGTAGCCGCCCTCGGTCACGGTGAGCGACAGCACCTGGGTGGCCGGGTCGGCGAGACGGTCGATCAACGGCTGCGCGGTCTCGGCGGCGAAGACGAAGTCGACGATGCTGCCGACGACCTCGACCTCGGTGCTCTCCGGGCCGCGCGTGATCAACGTGTAGAGGTGGTCCTGTGCCCCGAGGGCGTCGGCCATCGCCTGGTCGCCGGCGAGCACGCCCGCACCGGCGATCGCCCAGTCCTGTCGACCAGCGGTGCACAGCTCGTGCACGTAGGTCGCGAGGTGCGACCGGTGGAAGCCCCCGACACCGATGTGCACGATCGCCGGACGGAGCGCCGAGCGGTCGTACGACGGTCGGACGACGGGCGCGGGCAGCTGCGCGAGCGCCGCAGCGTCGAGTCGTCGAGATGGCTGGTCCCCGAGCACGGCTCGCACCCTATAGCAACATGAACGCAGACTTCACGTGTGGGCTTTCCGGGTCGATTCCCACCAATTCGACGGATCGCGGTTGCATTACCAACATGAAACCAACTAGACAGCTCCCGGAAGCCGGAACCTGACCGGCTCGCCACGACCCGGAGGGGGACACATGAATCATCGTGAACGCTCCGCTGTCGCGCCGTGGAAGCTGCTGCTCACGTTGCTGGCAGCCTTCACGCTGCTGGCAGCCGCCTGCGGTGACAGCGACGACGACAGCGATGCGGGCGACGACTCGTCGGCATCGGCGTCCGAGCCCGCAGAGACCACCGACGCGTCCGACGACGGCGGCGACGACACCGAGACGACCGAGGCCTCCGACGACGGCGGGGACGACGCCGGCGGCGACCGGTCGATCAACGTGGCCATCGTGGGCAACCCCCACATGGAGAACATCGCCACGCTGACGCCGGAGCTCTTCACGGCGGACACCGGCATCGAGGTCAACTACACGTTCCTCGAGGAGCAGACCCTCCGCGAGATCGTCACCCGTGACGTCGGCGCCGGCGGCGACCAGTTCGACGTCGTGATGATCGGCATGTTCGAGGCCCCGCAGTTCGGCAACAACGGCTGGCTCTACGACCTCAACGAGTTCGCTGCGGACACGCCGGAGTGGAACGGCGACGACATCATCCCGGCGGTCCGGGGCGGCCTGTCGTTCGAGGGGTCGCTCTACGCCGCGCCCTTCTACGCCGAGTCCTCCTTCCTCATGTACCGCCAGGACGTCCTCGACGAGGCCGGGCTCACCATGCCCGACGCCCCGACGTGGGACGAGGTGGCCGAGATCGCCCGGGCCGTCGACTCCGACGAGATGGCCGGCATCTGCCTGCGCGGCAAGCCGGGCTGGGGTGACCTCGGTGCGTCCTTCACCACCGTGCTGAACACCTTCGGCGGCACCTGGTGGCTGGCCAACGACGACGGCTCGATCGGCGAGGCCCAGGTGGACCAGCCGGAGTTCCGCGAGGCGCTCGAGTTCTACATCGGGCTCGTCAACGACGCCGGCCAGGACGATGCCGCCAACGCCAGCTTCAACGAGTGCCTGAGCCTCTACCAGAACGGCCAGGTCTCGATGTGGTACGACGCCACGGTGGCCGCCGGGCTCCTCGAGGCCGACGACTCCCCGGTCGCGGGGCTGAACAACTTCGCCCTCGCCCCGACCAACGTGACCGACGCCTCGGGCTGGCTGTGGAGCTGGGCGCTCGCGATCCCGCAGAACTCGAGCGATCCGGACACCGCCTGGGAGTACGTCGCCTGGGCCACCGGACCCGAGTACCTCCTGGAGCAGGCTCCCGCGGCCCTCTCCGGTGGTTGGCCGGCGGTGCCCCCGGGCACCCGTCAGTCGCTCTACGAGAACGCCGACTACCTGGCGTCCTCCGCGGCGTTCGCCGAGCCGACCCTCGCCGCCATGCTGGCCGCACCGATCGACAACCCGGGCACCACGCCCCGGCCCGGTCTTCCCGGCGTCCAGTACGTTGGCGTCCCGGAGTTCCAGGACGTCGGCACCCGCTGCACCGAGCAGTTCTCGGCGGCGATCGCCGGCTCGACCAGCATCGACGACGCGCTGAGCGCCTGCCAGGCCATCGCGTCCCAGGTGAGCAACTAGGTCCCTCCCGAGACGGTCCCCGCCCGGACCCTCAGCCCGGGCGGGGACCGTCGAGGAGTGCCAGACGACGGAGGGGCGTAGTGGTACAGGTCGACAACGACGCCGGCATCGACACCGGCGAGCAACCCGATCGATCCGCCGAGATCAAGCGGATCCAACGCCGAGAGGCGTGGCGTCGGAGGCTCCCCCTCCTCCCGGCGCTGCTGTTCACGATCGTCGTGACGCAGGTGCCGTTCCTGCTCAGCCTCTACTACTCCCTCACGGACTGGACCATCGTCCCGCCCAGCCCTCGTGAGTTCATCGGCGTCGACAACTACGTCGACCTCGTCGACGACCAGTTCTTCCGGGACGCCGTCTGGACGAGCGTCCTGATGACGGTCAGCTCGGTCCTGCTGTCGGTCCTGCTGGGACTCGGACTCGCCGTGCTCCTGGATCGCAAGTTCTTCGGTCAGGGCTTCGTACGAACACTTCTGATCACGCCGTTCCTGATCATGCCGGTGGTGGCCGGCCTCGTCTGGAACACGCAGATGCTCAACTCGTCGTTCGGTGTCGTGAACTGGTTGCTCGACACCCTCGGCTTCGAACGGATCGAGTTCGTCACCCGCTACCCGCTGTGGTCCATCGTCGTGGTCCTCGTGTGGCAGTGGACACCGTTCATGATGCTGATCCTGCTCGCCGGCCTTCAGGCCCAGGACTCCTCGGTCCTCGAGGCCGCCCGTGTCGACGGCGCGTCCACCCGGTCGATCTTCTTCCAGATCACGCTCCCCCAGCTCCGGCCATACCTCGAGCTCGGCGTGCTCCTGGGGTCGATCTACCTCATCCAGGTCTTCGACCACGTCGAGGTCATCACCGGTGGCGGCCCCGACTCGACCAACGTCCCGTACTTCGTCTTCCAGCGCTCGATCGGTGGTGGCTGGCAGTTCGGTCTGGCCTCCGCTTACAGCATCGTGGTGGTGATCGCCTCGATCATCATCGCCACGCTCGGCCTGCGAACGCTGTCGAACCTCCTGGAAGGAGAGACGCCGTGAGTGGCTCGTCCACCGGTCCCGTCGTCGGCCAGAACAAGCGGACCAACTTCCTGCTCGGCCTGCTCAGCTGGGTCATCGCCCTGATCTTCTTCTTCCCCGTCTTCTGGATGGTGCTCAACGGGTTCAAGGAAGAGATCGACGCCAACGCCGATCCGAAGCTCTTCTTCGATCCGACGACCCGCCAGTTCGACGAGGTCACCTCGCAGACCCAGGGCCTGCTCGGGTTCAGCGAGGCGTTCTACAACTCGTTCTGGGCCGTGCTGATCTCGACGGTACTGGTGATGGTGCTGGCGATCCCCGCGGCGTACGCGCTGTCGATCCGGCCGGTCGCCAAGTGGCGCGACGTGCTCTTCTTCTTCATCTCGACGAAGTTCCTACCGATCGTCGCCGCGATCCTGCCGCTGTGGATCCTCGCCCGCGACCTCGATCTCCTGAACACCAGGCTCGTCCTCATCATCCTCTACACCGCGATGAACCTGCCGCTCGCCGTCTGGATGCTGCGGTCGTTCTTCAGCGAGGTTCCGAGAGAGCTCATCGAGGCCGCCCAGATCGACGGGGCGAAGCTGCGCGGGCAGATCACCTCGATCATCCTCCCGATCGTGGCGCCCGGCCTGGCCGCCACGGCCCTGCTCTGCGTCATCTTCGCCTGGAACGAGTTCTTCCTGGCGGTGCAGCTCAACCCGGTCGACGGCTCGACGGTCCCGATCTGGGTGACGTCGAACGTGAGCACCCGCGGCAACTTCTTGGCGAAGCTGTCGGCGGCCTCGACCCTCGCCACGCTGCCGGTCGTCCTCGCCGGTTGGGTGGCGCAGAAGCGGATGATCCGAGGACTCGCGATGGGAGCGATCAAGTGAGCGGGAGTCGTCCGGTGATGCGGGCTCGCCGACGGAAGGGACAGCTCGATGGCTGAGGTCCGGTACGAGAAGGCCACCCGCATCTACCCGGGGACCGAGATCCCCGCGGTCGACTCGCTCGACCTCGACATCGCCGACGGCGAGCTGCTCGTGCTCGTCGGGCCGTCGGGCTCGGGCAAGTCGACGGCGCTGCGCATGCTCGCCGGCCTGGAGTTCGTCGACCGTGGCAGCGTCTACATCGGCGACCAGGACGTCACGCTCAGCGCCCCACAGGACCGCGACATCGCGATGGTCTTCCAGAACTACGCCCTCTATCCGAGCATGACGGTCGCCGCGAACATGGGCTTCGCCCTCAAGCAGCAGGGCGTGTCGAAGGAGGAACGCGCCAAGCGGGTCCGCGAGGCGGCGAAGATCCTCGACCTCGAGGAGTACCTCGAGCGCAAGCCGAAGAACCTCTCCGGTGGCCAGCGACAGCGCGTCGCGATGGGCCGCGCGATCGTGCGTGAGCCGCAGGTGTTCCTCATGGACGAGCCGTTGTCGAACCTCGACGCCAAGCTCCGCGTGCAGACCCGCACCCAGCTCGCCGATCTCCAGGCCCGACTCGGTGTGACCACCGTGTACGTCACCCACGACCAGGTCGAGGCGATGACCATGGGTCACCGGGTCGCGGTCCTCAAGGACGGCATCCTCCAGCAGGTCGCAGCGCCACGGGAGCTCTACCGTCGGCCGGTCAACCGCTTCGTCGCCGGTTTCATCGGCTCACCGGCGATGAACCTCGTCGACGTCGAGGTGAGCTCCGAGCTGCTCCAGCTCGCCGGAGAGGACGTCCCCCTCGACGCCGACGTGGCCCACGCGCTGCGCAACGGCTTCGGTGGCTCCTCCACGGTCGGCATCCGCCCGGAGCACCTCGCGCTCGCGGCCGAGGGCATCCCCGGTCGGGTGAGCGTCGTGGAGGAGCTCGGCTCCGAGTCGTTCGTGCACGTCGTGGTGAAGCACGAGGGCGACGACCTGGTCATCGTGGTCCGCGACGAGGGCGAGACCGACACGGCTCGCGGCGACGACGTGCACGTGGGGTTCCGCGGGCCGGTGCACGTGTTCGACCCCGACGGCGCGCGACTCGGCGACTGAGCTCGGGTGGTCCGCCGGGCCGCCTACTCGAGGCGCTCGACGAAGGCTTCGAGCTGGCGCAGGTTGCGCACCTCGAACACCTCTTCGCAGTGGTTGCCGTACTCGCTGATGATCGAGTCGCCGGTGTCCCAGTACGACTTGGGTTCGGGGTTGAGCCAGTAGACGTTGCGGGCCTTCTCGGCCGCCTTCTTCAGCACCCACGCGTTGGCGGCGTGGTAGTTGTTCCGGGCGTCGCCGAGGACCAGCAGCGTGGTCTTCGACGTGATCGCCCGCTGGTGCTGCTCCCAGAAGACCTGGAAGGCGTGGCCGTAGTCGGAGTGGCCGTCGACCCACACGACGTCGGCCTCGGTGTTGATGCGGCGGATCGCCTCGGTGATGTCCTCTTCGCCGTCGAAGAAGCGCGTCACCTCGTCGAGCCCGTCGATGAACACGAACGCCCGCACCTTCGAGAACTGGTTCGAGATCGCGTACACGAGGTGCAGCGTGAACCGGGCGAACGCGGCGACCGACCCGGAGATGTCGGCCAGCACCACGATCTCCGGCTTCGACGGTCGCGGGAACCGGTACTTGGGCTCGGCGGGCACGCCGCCGAACGAGAGCGACGCCCGGACCGTCCGACGGAAGTCGAGCGGGCCGCGCCGCTTGTGTCGCCGCTTGCGAGCCAGCTTGGCCGCGAGCTTGCGGGTGAGCGGCTGGATGGCCTTGCGAATGCCCGCCATCTCCTCCCGAGAGGCGTGCATGAAGTCGACGTCCTCGGGGAGCGGCTTGCGGAGCGTCTTCGCCATCGCCTCGGCCCCGCGGTCGGCGACGAGCCGTCTCCGGATCTCGGCCTCGATCTCGCGCTTGAGGTCGTCGACGCGGGCCTCGAACTCCTCGCGCTGCAGACGCTCGCCGAGACCGGACAGGGGCTCGCCCTCGTTGTCGCGCCGATGGTCCTCGTCGGCCCGCTGCATCATCCGCTCGAGCAGGGCGTCCAGGTCGAGGTTCCGCAGCGTGCGGTAGAGGTAGTACGTGCCCCCGACCGGGCGGCCGGGCTCCATGCCGGCGTAGCGGCGCACCGCCTGCCGAGCCAGGGCCTGGGTCATCATCTGGTCCTGCTGCATCATCGCCTGGAAGAGCATCTCGGCGAGCTCTTCGGGCGTCAGCCCGTCGAGGCCCTGGCCCGAGTCCTGCTGCTGGGCGTCCTGCAGCATCTGGTCGAGGATGTCGTCGGCGTTCTCGTCGCCGACGTTGAACTCCGCCCCTCGCAACGAGAAGTAGACCTCGAAGACGGTCTCGAACGCCTTCCAGTGCGACTCGTTCTTGACCATGGTCGCGGCGAGCGCGTACTTGAACGCCTCGCGGTCGACCAGCGGGATGTGGCGCACCGCCTCCATGGCATCGAGGTTCTCGGTCAGCGAGACCGGGATGCCGGCGGTGCGGAGCTCGTGCACGAAGCCGTTGAGCAGCTCGACGAGGGTCCGCTCACGCTCGGCGGACGGCGGCGTCGCGGCGGTCATGCGTCCTCGACCGACAGCTCCTTGGCCGTCTTCTCGATGTCGGACTGGTACTTGAGCAGGATGTGCAGCGTCTCCTTGGCGACGTCCTCGCCGACGGAGTCGATGCCCAGCAGCACCAGGGTGCGTGCCCAGTCGAGGGTCTCGGACACCGACGGGGCCTTCTTCAGCTCGATCTGACGGATGGAGCGGACGATCCGGGCGATCTGATCGGCCAGGTGCTCGGTGATGCCCGGCACCTTCGTCAAGACGATCTCGCGCTCACGCTCCATCGACGGGTAGTCGATGTGGAGGAACAGGCAGCGACGCTTGAGCGCCTCGGAGAGCTCGCGGGTGTTGTTGGAGGTGAGGAAGACCATCGGGATCTGGGTCGCCTCGATGGTGCCGAACTCCGGGATCGACACCTGGTAGTCGGAGAGGATCTCGAGCAGGAGCGCCTCGGTCTCGACCTCGACGCGATCGACCTCATCGATCAGCAGCACGACCGGCTCCTCGGCGCGGATGGCCTCGAGCAGCGGACGGGTCAGCAGGAAGTCCTCGGCGAAGATGTCGTCGGACACCGACTCCCAGCCCGGACCGCCGGCCTCTCCGCGATCGGCCTGGATGCGGAGCAGCTGCTTCTTGTAGTTCCACTCATACAGCGCCATGGCCTCGTCGAGGCCCTCGTAGCACTGCAAGCGGATCAGGCGAGCCCCGGTGATCTCGGCCACCGACTTGGCGAGCTGGGTCTTGCCCGTGCCGGCCGGCCCTTCGACGAGCACGGGCTTGTCGAGCCGATCGGCGAGGAAGACCACCGAGGCGATCGAGTCGTCGGCGAGGTAGGCCACGTCGCCGAGCGCACTCCGCACCGACCCGACCTCGTCGAATCGCTGCTCGCTCATCGACCGGTGCTCCCGGTCGCGACCTGCCCACGGGCGTCCTGCATCTTCGTCGTCTCCCTGTCCGGAACGATCCACCGTACGACCCCGGCCCGGCTCGCAGCGAACGCGAACCGAGGCCCTGCGCAGCAGAGGTAGATTCGTGTCGCCCGCCCCCCACATCCGACCGACTCGCCGAGCACCTTGTGCGACGCGAACCTCGGTCGACGGAGTCCGCCATGGCTCGACCACTCGCTAGCGAGAGCGCGACGTGATCGTCGTCCTGCTCGCGCACGTGGTGGGTGCTGCGCTGGCTGGAGCCCTCGGCCCTCGACTGGGTCGCCACGTGTTCCTGCTCGCCGGTCTCGCGCCGCTGACGACCGTCGGCTACGTCGCGATCAACGCCGGCGACGTGCTCGACGGCGAAGCGCAGGCCGAGTCGTACCGGTGGGTCCCCGGGCTCGGCTTGGAGTTCTCCTTCCGGGTCGACGCCCTCTCGCTCGTCATGCTCAGCCTCGTCGGCGGCATCGGCGTGCTCGTGTTCGTCTACGCCTCCCGTTACTTCCACGGCGATGAGGCCGGCCTCCATCGCTTCGCCGCCTTCTTCACCGCCTTCGCCGGGGCGATGACGGGCCTCGTCAGCGCCGACGACCTGCTGCTGGTGTTCATCTTCTGGGAGCTGACCTCGGTCACCTCGTACGGGCTGATCGGCTTCAACGATCGGTCGGCGCAGGCTCGCGCCTCGGCGGTCCAGGCGCTGATCATCACCGGTGCGGGCGGCCTGGCCCTCCTGGCCGGTCTGCTCCTCATCCAGATCGAGTCGGGCGCACGCTCGTTCTCCGAGCTCGAGGGCATGCAGCTCAGCGGCACGGTGATCACCTGGGCGGCGGTGCTCGTCCTCATCGGTGCCTTCACCAAGTCGGCGCAGGCTCCGTTCCACGGCTGGCTCCCCGGGGCCATGGCCGCGCCGACCCCGGTGTCGTCCTACCTCCACTCGGCGACGATGGTGAAGGCCGGTGTCTTCCTCGTCGCCCGCCTCTCCCCGGCGATGAAGGAGGTCGACACCTGGCGCTTCCTCGCCGTGACCGTCGGCGTCCTGACGATGCTGTGGGGCGGCTACCGGGCGTTGCGGCAGACGGACCTCAAGCTGCTGCTGGCCTACGGCACGGTCAGCCAGCTCGGCATGCTCATCGCCACCTTCGGCGTCGGCAAGGACAAGCTCTACACCGCCGGCGTGGCGATGCTCGTGGCGCACGCGCTGTTCAAGGCGGCGCTGTTCATGATCGTCGGCGTCATCGACCACTCGACGCACACCAGACAGATCCACGAGCTCTCCGGGTTGGCGAGGAAGATGCCACTCGCCACGGCCGCCACGGCCGTCGCTGCGCTGTCGATGATGGGCATGATCCCGTTCTTCGGGTTCGTCGCGAAGGAGTTCGTGATCAGCGGCTTCCTCGCCGCCAACTTCGCCCTGATCGACTGGGCGACCGCCGGGATCGTCGTCGGGTCGGCGCTGACCACGGCGTACACGCTGCGGTTTCTGTGGGGAGCGTTCGCCGACAAGCCCGGCGTCGAGACCGACTTCCACGCGCCGGACGCCGCCTTCGTCGGGCCGACGATCCTGCTGGCGGTCCCGACCGTCTTCCTCGGGCTGTTCCCCTCGCTCGCCGAGGAGTTCGTCCATCCCGCGGCCGCCGTCCTCGAGGCGTCGGCCGCCGAGGTCCAGCTCAAGCTCTGGCCCGGCTTCGTGTTCGCCCTCGGCCTGTCCGCGATCGCCATCACCGGTGGCGCCATCCTGTTCGCGTTCCGACGGCCGATCGAGCGAGTGCAGGAACGTCTCGCCCTCGGCATCGACGCCGCCGGCATCTTCCAGGCGATGCTCTCGGGCTTCCTCCGCTGGGCTGCGAACGTGACCGGCATCGTCCAGTCGGGATCGCTGCCCGCCTATCTCGGCATCATCATCGTCGCCGCCGTCGCGATCCCCGCCGTCACGATCGTCGGTGACGTGACGACACCGGACGATCTCGTCGCTGCGGAGTCCTGGCTCCAGGTGGTCATCGTCGTCGCCACGATGGCGGCAGCCGCCGGAGTCACGGTCGCCCGCCGACGCTTCGGCGCCGTCCTCATGCTCGGCGCGGTCGGGTACGGCGTCGCCGCCCTCTACGTCGTGCAGGGCGCTCCCGACCTCGCGATGACGCAGCTCCTCGTCGAGACCGTCATCATCGCCTTCTTCGTCCTCGTCCTGCGACACCTGCCCGACCGCTTCGAGCAGGGCCCGTCGTTCACGCAGGCCCGGGTCTTCCGCCTCGCGGTGTCCGGCCTCGTCGGCATCGCGGTGATGATCATCATGTTGGCGTCGGTGTCCGAGCGCACCGAGGTCCCCGTCGACGCCGAGATCGCCGCTCGCTCGCTGCCCGAAGGGGACGGGTCGAACATCGTCAACGTCATCCTCGTCGACTTCCGCGGGTTCGACACGCTGGGCGAGATCGTCGTCCTGGGCGTCGCCGCCCTGGGCGTCGTCGGGCTCGTCCGGACCGGCCGACGCGAGCGGGCCGGCATCACCGAGCCGGTCACACCGATCGCGGCATCCCAGCCGACCGACCGCACCGGCCCGACCGACCCCACCACCCCGACCAGGGAGCAGACCAGTGTCTGAGCCCGGACGCCAGGTCAGCATCGGTGAGCCGTCCGTCGTGCTCGACGTCGTCTACCGGCTGCTGTTCCAGACGGTGATCCTCATCGCCCTGTACCTGCACCTCGCCGGACACAACCAGCCCGGCGGCGGATTCATCGCAGGTCTGGTCGTCGGCGCAGCCTTCGTGCTGCGCTTCATCACCGCGCGCCCGCAGTTCGCCAGCCGTCGACCGATCCGTGGCGAGGTCGCGATCGGCACCGGGATCCTGCTGGCCGGCGGCATGGGCATCACGAGCCTCGTCCTGGGCAACTCGCTGCTGGAGCACCACGCCTGGGAGTTCGAGCTGGCCGTCGTGGGCAAGGTGAAGGCCACCTCCGCCCTCGTGTTCGACACGGGCGTGCTCCTGGTCGTGATCGGTGTGGTGGTCCTGGTGCTCGACGTCCTCGGCTCCGAGGGCGACCAGCCCGCCGGCGTCCGCGACGAGGAGGTGACGCGGTGAGCCTCCTGCTCGCGACCCTCGTCGCCTGGCTGTTCACCATGGGCACGTACCTGCTGTTGCAGCGCACGCTCACCCGCATCGTGCTCGGACTCGGCCTCCTCAGCCACGGAGCGGTCCTGTTGCTCCAGACCGTCGGCGGTCGGGCCGGGGACCCGGCCATCGTCGACAGTGACGGCGGTGTCGACGGCATCGCCGCGCCCCTCCCGCAAGCGCTCGCGCTGACCGCGATCGTGATCAGCTTCGGAGCGACCTCGTTCCTCCTCGCGATGGCCTACCGCAGCTGGCTGGGCACCTCGGACGATCAGGTCCAGGACGATCTCGAGGACCGGCGCATCGCGGCGGAGGTCGCCGACCTCGAGGGCCACTACGACCGCGATCGCGTCGACGAGTTCGATCCCGAGGTGCCGACATGAGTCGTCGTGAGCTCGACGCCGAGGTCACGGCATGAGCCTCGTCGTGCTGCCGATCATCATCCCGATCCTCGGCGCCGGTGCGACCCTCGTCGTCTCGCGGTCGGTGCGGCTCCAGCGCTCGGTCGGCTTCCTCGTGCTGCTGGCGACGCTGGGAGCGAGCATCGCCCTGCTCGTGGAGGTCGAGGCGAACGGCATCGCCACCATCGACCTCGGCGGATGGCCGGCGCCCATCGGCATCACGCTCGTCGCCGACCTCGCCGCCACGATGTTCCTGGTCATCTCGATGGCCGTGATCCTGCTCGTGCACGTCTACTCGATCGGGCAACGCTGCGACCTCGACGGGCCCGCGATCTTCCACCCCGTCTACCTGGTGCTCGCCGCCGGCGTGGGCATGTCCTTCCTGACCGGCGACTTCTTCAACCTGTTCGTCGCCTTCGAGGTGATGCTGCTCGCGAGCTACGTCCTGATCACGCTGGGCGCCGGGCGCGAGCGGGTGCGGGCGGGCATGACCTACGTGGTCATCAACCTGCTGGCCTCGACGATGCTGCTCGCTGCGGTCGGTCTCGTCTACGGCGCCACCGGCACGGTCAACATGGCCGATCTGGTCACCAAGTTCGAGGCGCTGCCCGAGAGCTCCCGCATCGGCTTCGGTGTCCTGCTCCTCGCCGTGTTCGCGATCAAGAGCGCGATCTTCCCCTTCTTCTTCTGGCTCCCCGACAGCTATCCCACCGCTCCGATCTCGGTCACCGCCGTCTTCGCCGGCCTGCTCACCAAGGTCGGCATCTACACGATGATCCGCACGACGACGATCCTCGACCTCGACGAGGTCCAGCCGCTCCTGCTCGCTGCGGCCGGGGTCACGATGGTCATCGGCGTGATCGGTGCCGTCGCGCAGGCCGACATCAAGCGGATCCTGAGCTTCCACATCATCAGCCAGGTCGGGTACATGCTCATGGGCCTGGCGATCTACACCGTTGCCGGGCTCGCCGGTGCCGTGCTCTACGTGGTGCACCAGATCCCGGTGAAGACGGCGCTGTTCCTGGTCGGCGGCCTCGTCGAGGAGACCACGGGCACGGCGGCGCTCCACCGACTCGGTGGGTTGATCCGTCGGGCTCCCGTGATCGCCGCGCTCTTCGCGATCCCCGCTCTGGGTGTCGCCGGTCTGCCCCCCTTCTCCGGCTTCCTCGCCAAGCTCTCGGTCGTCCAGGCCGGACTCGCCGCCGAGGAGTACGCCGTGGTCGCGGCGAGCCTCTTCGCCAGCCTCCTGACGCTGTTCTCGATGAGCAAGATCTGGGTCGGGGTGTTCTGGGGTGAGCCTGACGAGCCGACCCCGGTCCTCGCCGATCCCGACGGCGGCACGCTCCGTCCGCCGCGGCTGATGGTGTGGGCAACGGTCGGGATGTGCGCCCTGACCCTGATCGTCCCGGTCTTCGGGATGCAGGTCTACGACCTCTCCGAGCGCGCGGCGGTGCAGCTGCTCGACCGGGCCGGCTACGCCGAGGCGGTGCTGCCATGACCGCGACGACGACCAGCGGCGCCCCGGCACTGCTGGCCCAGCTGCGACGCTCCGGCTGGACGATCCTCTGGCTGACACTCGTGTGGCAGGCGATGTGGCGGGACCTCAGCTGGGGCAACCTGATCGGCGGTGTCATCGCCGCCGCCGGCGTGACGTTGCTCTTCCCGCTGCCCGAGCCGACCTCCGGCATCCGGCTCAAGCCCTTCGCCATGGCGCGCTTCCTCGGCGTGTTCACCTGGTCGGTGCTCAAGGCCAACGTGATCGTGGCCTGGGAGGTGCTGACCCCGCAGAACCGGATCCGCGAGGGCATCATCGGCGTGCCGCTCCGCTGCGATCATCCCGTCGTCGTGACCACGATCAACCACGCCGTGAACCTCGCCCCGGGCACCATGGTCATCGACATCGACATGGACCCCTGCGTGGTCTACGTCCACGTCCTGCACCTGGAGGACCCGGACGACGTCCACGCCGAGGTGCACCAGCTCGAGGAGCTCGTGATGGCAGCGTTCGGGCTCAGCCCCGAGGAGGCGCCATGAGCTTCGTCGAGGTCCTCGATGTCATCGCGATGGCGATGCTGGCGGTGGCCGGTGTCCTCGGCGTGTGGCGAGTCGTGCGGGAGGGCAGCGTGGCCGACAAGCTGCTCGGCGCCGATCTGCTCACGGTGATCGTCGTCGGCGGCGTCGCCGTCGGCGCCGGCGTCACCTCGTCTCCGCTGTTCCTCGATGTCATCGTGCTCGTGGCCGCCTTGGGCTTCCTCGCCGCCGTGACCGTCGCCCGTTACATCGAGAAGCGCGGCGCCCGATTCGCAGGAGACGATTGGACGTGAACGAGCTCGGTGCGATCATCACGGTCATCGGCGCGGGTTTCTCGCTGATCTCGGCCATCGGCCTCCATCGCTTCCCCGACGTCTTCGCCCGCATGCACGCCGCGGGCAAGGCCTCCACGCTCGGTCTCGGGCTGATCCTGCTCGGGGTCGCCATCCGCATCGGCGACGACGGCGAGTTCGCCAAGCTGGCGCTGGCCGGGATGAGCGCCGTGATCGCGGTACCCGCGGGCGTGCACCTGATCGGCCGGGCGGCGCACCGGGCCGGCACCGAGACCAGTGCGGAAACCGTCGTCGACGAGCTCAGCGACGCTCGACGCCTCCGCGCGGCCGCAGAGGAGTGAACCTCAGCTCGGCGACGATGCGTCGAGGTTGGTGATCAGGTCGTCCACCATCCGGTGCGACTCCAGTGGATGACGCAGCGGCCGGTCGAGGTGGAGCGTGTAGTGGTTGCGACGACCGATGCGCACCCGCTCCACGTACCCCTCGTCCACGAGGTCGCTGACGATCTTCTGCACCGCCCGCTCCCGGATGCCGACCATCGTGGCGATGTCGGACAACCGTGCGTCGGGATCGCGGTGCAGGCACACCAGCACGTGGGCGTGGTTCGTGAGGAAGGTCCACCCCATCGGTCGTTCACTCATGGGCTCCACCGCGGGAATCGTACCGGAGGCCACCTCGCCTCCCCCGACCGCAGCGACGAGCTCAAGGTCCCGCTCGGGCAGGCCGATGATCTCTCGATGGAGCAGCTCGCCGGGTCGATCGTCCTCGTCGAGGCGCGACGGCGCGACGGGCTGCCCGCCCTCAGACGCGGGGCCGTCGTCGCAGCATCACCGCTGGTCCTGGGCATCGAGCTCCGACCCGGGACGCTGGCGGACGTCCGCGCTCCGATCGGATCGCAGCTGCTGATCGGCCGACCCGGTGCCGCCGATGCTCGCCCCCACACGGTCCTGGGCGCCCGCGCCGGACGTGACGGTCTCGTGGTCACCGAGGTCGCTCCACCCCGATCATCCGACGGCGATCGTCGACGCCACGCCCGGGCTCGGGTCACCTCGGCGACACTGCGTCAGGGCGGCCAGCGACTGCTCGTGACCGACATCGGCGCCGGCGGGCTCCGCCTCGCCGAGCCGATCGATCACGCTCGCGGTGCGCTCCGGTTGGAGTTCGGTGGACGGGCCGTCGAGCTCGAGGCGCAGCTCGTCGATCCGCATCGACTGCGATTCGACACGCCGATCGAGCAGCTCGACGCCCACGGGATCGTCCAGGCGGTGACCCTGGAGCTCAGTCCGGCAGGATGACCAGGTCATCCCGATGGATGACCTCGTCGGGCGCGCTCTCGGGCAGCTCGGACGATCGACGACCGGCGATGGCCTGCAGCTCGGCGGCTGACGTCCGGACGAGACCCTTGGCGAACACCTCACCGTCCGGGCCGACGAGCTCCACGGCCTGATCGACGGCGAAGTCCCCGCGGACCTCCCGCACACCGGCGGCCAGCAGCGAGCGACCGGAGTCCAGCAGGGCCCGTCGGGCCCCGTCGTCGACGTGGACCTGGCCACCGGCACTGACGGCGAACGCGATCCAGAGCTTGCGGGCCGACAACCGACGGTCGTGGGGAAGGACGGTCGTCCCCACTCCCGGCACGTCGGCCCACGCGTCGGCCAACACGCCGTCGCGCTGCGCGTCGGCGATGACGGTGCGCACGCCGGTCCAGGCGGCGATCTTCGCGGCGGCGAGCTTGGACGCCATGCCCCCGCTCCCCCGGACCGAGCCCGTCGCACCGGCCCGCCGTTGCACGGCCTCGTCGACGTGGACGATCTCCTCGATCAGCGTCGCTCCGGGGTCGAGGCGGGGATCCCCGGTGAGCAGACCGGGCGTGTCCGTCAGCAACACGAGCGTCGATGCCCGAACGAGGTGCGCGACCAGCGCAGCGAGGCGGTCGTTGTCGCCGAAGCGGATCTCGTCGTCGGCGATGGCGTCGTTCTCGTTGACCACCGGGACGACGCCCATGGCGAGGAGCTGATCGAGGGTCTCCCTCGCGTGGAGATACTGCTGGCGGACCATGAAGTCCAATGGCGCGAGGAGGACCTGACCAGCGTGCCGTCCGCTGCGGCGGAACCGGTCGGACCACACCCGCATCAGCTCGATCTGGCCGACCGTGGCGACTGCCTGGAGGGCGACGGCGTCGGTCGGTCGATCGATCCCGAGTTGAGGCAGGCCGGCGGCGATGGCGCCCGACGTGACGACGACGACCTCGACGCCGTCGCGACCGAGGTGGTCGACCTCCTCGACCAGGCGGGCGATGCTCGCCTCGTCGATGCGTCCGTCGTCGTCGGTCAGCGACGAGGTGCCGATCTTGACGACGAGCCGGGGGCGACCCGAGGCCGTCTGGGCGTCGCTCACTCGTCCCCGCCGAGATGGTCGTCCTCGAAGGTGAACTCGAAGTCGCCGATCCGCACCGTGTCGCCGGCCGTGATGCCGGCGCGGACGAGCGCCTTGGGCACGCCGAGGCGGTCGAGGCGCTGCCGGGCGAAGTCGAGCGCGCCGAGGTCGGTGAGATCGGACAGCGCGACGGCGCGCCGAGCCTCACGGCCCTCGACGACGAACGCACCGTCGTCGGACCGCACGACCTTCACACCGTCGCCCTCGGGGCGGTGCAGCACGAACGAGGTCTGGGTGTCCTCGGCCTCACGGGCCTCACGGACGATGCCGCCGAGCAGGAAGACGACTTCGTCGAGGCCCTCGCCGGTCACGGCGCTCATGGTGGGGCCGTCGTGGTCGAAGGCCGCGACGTCGGTCTTGGTGCCGATGGTGACCCGGGGACGATCGAGGAGGTCCGCCTGGTAGGCGTCGAGCTCGGCGAGGAGGATCTGCTCCTGCTCCTCCGGCGAGCGACCGTCGACCGGTGCGAGATCGACCAGCACCGCCAGCGCCCGCGCCCGCTCGATGTGGCGGAGGAACTCGTGGCCGAGCCCGCGGCCCTCGGCCGCGCCCTCGATCAGGCCCGGGATGTCGGCGACCACGTACTCGAGGTCATCGCGACGGACGACACCGAGATTCGGCACGAGCGTCGTGAACGGGTAGTCGGCGATCTTCGGCTTGGCCGCCGAGATGCGCGAGATGAGGGTGCTCTTGCCGGCGTTGGGGAACCCGACGAGCGCGACGTCGGCCATGAGCTTCAGCTCGGCGTTGTACCAGACCTCTTCGCCCACCTCGCCCTGCTCGGCGAACGACGGGGCCCGGCGACGGTTGGAGAGGAACTTGGCGTTGCCCTTGCCGCCACGGCCGCCGCGGGCGGCCAGCCAGCGATCGCCGTCGTGAGCGAGGTCGGCCATCATCTCGCCGGTGTCGCGGTCGAAGACGACCGTCCCGACGGGGACGCGGGCGATCTCGTCGGAGCCGCCGGCGCCGTGCTTCTTCTTGCCCTGGCCGTGGACGCCGTCGGCCGCACGCCGGAACGGGTGATCGCGAAACCCGAGGAGGCTGGCGGTGTTGCGGTCGGCGACGAGCCAGACGTCACCACCATCGCCGCCGTCACCACCGTCGGGACCGCCCATCGAGACGTGGGCCTCGCGGCGGAACGCGACCGCGCCCGCACCGCCGTTGCCCCCCTTGACGTGGATCTGCGAGACGTCGACGAAACCGGACACGGTGTTCTCCGGGTGAGGAGCTGGTGGGGACGAACCGGCCCCGGACGCGACGACACCGGCCACGAGGGCCGGCGTCGAGGGCTCCGGGGTGGGGCCGGGTCAGCTCTCGGGCAGGACCTCGACGAGCTTGCGGCCTCGGCGGGAGCCGAACTTCACGTGACCGTCGGCGGTGGCGAACAGCGTGTCGTCGCCGCCCCGGCCGACGTTGCGGCCCGGGTGGATCCGGGTACCGCGCTGGCGGACGATGATCGAGCCCGCGGTCACGGCCTCGCCGTCGTAGGCCTTGACCCCGAGTCGCTTGGACTGCGAGTCACGCCCGTTCTTGGTAGAGCCTGCGCCCTTGGTCTTGGACATGATCTACCCCCTGCTGATGCCGGTGATCTCGAGGCGCGTGTAGCGCTGACGGTGACCCCAACGACGTCGGCTGCGGGTCTTGTTCTTGTAGGTGAAGCCGGTGATCTTCGGGCCCTTGATCTCGCCGACAACGCGAGCTGAGACCGAGGCACCGCCGAGCTCGTCGGCGGTCGAGAGCACGGCATCACCGTCGACGAGCATGACGGGGCGGAGGGCGACCTCGTCGCCTTCCGCAGCATCGAGGAGCTCGACGTCGATCGTCTGGCCTTCCTCGACCCGCGCCTGCTTGCCACCGGAGTGGATGACTGCGTACATACGGCGTTCCACGCTACCGCGTCGGCAGGCGGGTTCCTCCCTCGACGCGGCGGGAAACTCGCTCGCCGGTCGCTTGCCGCATCCCCACACTGACAGCATGCCGCGCCGGATGCACGCCGACGAGGTCGTCGTGACCGAGCGCCTGGTCAGCGAGCTGCTCCGCGCCCAGCTCCCCCACCTCGCCGACCTGCCTCTGCGCGTCGTCGAGCCATGGGGGACGGACCACGCCGTCTGGCGGTTGGGCGACGATCTCAGCGTCCGCCTCCCCCGCATCGGCTGGGCCGTCGATCAGGTCGCCTTCGAAGCCGAATGGCTCCCGGTGCTCGGCCCACGACTTCCGGTCGAGGTGCCGTCCGTCGTGGCGGTCGGTGAACCGACCGACGCCCACCCGTACGCGTGGGCCGTGCACGGATGGATCGACGGGCAGGTGGCCGGGCCGTCGACGATCGGCGACGCGGTGGCCTTCGCTGACGATCTCTCCGAGCTGGTCGCCGCGCTGTGGAGCTGTCCGACCGATGGCGTGCCCGCCGCCGGTGGGCGCGCCCGGCCACCCGCCGCATACGACGACGAGACACGAGCGGCGATCGAGCGGGCGTCGGCGCTGATCGACGCCGGCGCCGCCATCGCCGTGTGGGAGGAGGCGCTCGCCGCCCCACCCCACCCGGGGCCGCCCGTCTGGATCCACGGCGACCTCATCGGCAACTGCATCGTGCGCGACGGTCGATTGGTGGGCCTGATCGACTGGGGACCGTCAGGGGTGGGCGACCCGGCGGCCGACGTGCAGGTCGTCTGGACCCCGCTGCTCGGCGAGGGCAGCGGCGACCGCTTCCTCGACGCCCTCCAGGTCGACGACGCCACGCTCGCCCGCAGCCGCGGCGCCGCGCTCCACCAGGCGGTGTCGGCGCTCCCGTACTACCTCGACACCCACCCGCCGATCATCGAACGGGCTCGCCACCAACTCGCTGCCTTGGGTGTGTCGACGAGGCTGGGCTGAATCGGTCTGCGCAAGCGCCGACAGATCTGGTGGCATCGGAGGCGGGTCGATGCCGACGAGCTCGGCTGCGGCCTCGATCACCGCACCGTCGACCTCGAGTGGGCTGTCAGCTATCACACCGTCGTCGATCATCCGGTCGTGCTCGTCGAGCGCGAGGAACACTGCGAGCTCGCGGCAGTGGCCTGCCTGCACGAAGCATCGGGATGCGTCAGCAACGAACCCACGAGCCGTGTCCTCACCTTCGAGCAACCTGCTGGCCCCCAATCGTGCGGACGAGACGAACGCTGGCACCGACAGCCGGTCGCGGCGTCGAACTGCTCAGCGGAGATCGAGGACGGTGGACAAGGCGGCGTCGACACCCCAGAGCTCCTCCGGGCTGAGGTGACCGCGCAACTCACCGAGTCGGGAGACATCGATCGCCCCGAGCTGCTCGACGAGCACGCGGGTCGGGGCGCCCTCGATGTCGATCTCCGGCCGGAACGATGCTGCTCGAGCACTCGTCGACGTCGGAGCGACGATGACCGTCGAACGGGGCAAGAAGGCGTCGGCCTGGACCACCACGCCGAACCGCTCCCCGTACTGCTCGTGTCCGACAGTGCGAGGCCGGGTGAAGCGGTAGATGTCACCGCGGAGCACGTAGTGCCTCCATCAGGTCCGCTACGGCGCGCATCTCGTCTCGATCGTCGGCGTCAGCCTCGAGCTCGGCGACCTCGTCGGCGAGCGCTCGCTGTTGGCGTCGCCGCTGGGCCTCGGAGATCAAGGCGGTACGGATCGCCTCGGACCTGGTCAGCCCTGTCGCTTCGAGGCTCTGGAGCGCGAGCTGAGCATCATCGTCGAGACGGACGGAGATCGCCTTGGACACGTTCCCAACGTATCACGAAGTGTCTGACACATCAGCCGTGTCGTGATCGGACGGTGCGACCAGTGGGTCGGCGAGGTGCCCAGCTATCGCCCGAGGGCGCCGGCATCGAGGATGACACCGCGGCCCGTGCAGTGATCGCACGGCTTCGACATGGACTCGAGCAGGCCCTCGCCGATGCGCTTGCGGGTCATCTCGACGAGCCCGAGGTCGGAGACGTCGTACACCTGGGTGCGGGTCTTGTCGCGGGCGAGCGCTTCGCGGAAGACCTTCACCACCTCCTTGCGGTGCTTGGTCTCCTCCATGTCGACGAAGTCGATGACGATGATGCCGCCGATGTCCCGGAGGCGCAGCTGCTTGGCGATCTCCTCGGCGGCCTCGAGATTGTTGCGGAAGACCGTCTCCTCGAGGCTCGACTTGCCGACGTTCTTGCCGGTGTTCACATCGATGACGGTGAGCGCCTCGGTGTGCTCGATGATCAGCGAGCCACCAGAGGGCAGCCAGACCTTGCGGTCGAGCGCCTTCATCACCTGCTCGTACACGTGATGGCGCTCGAAGAGCGGCAGGCCCTCGGCCTCGGCGTCGTAGTACTCGATCCGCTCGGCGAGGGCCGGGGTGACCGCCTTCATGTACGACGCGACCTGGTCGTAGAGCTCGCGATCGTCGATGACGATGCTCCGGTAGTCCTTGTTGAACTCCTCGCGGATGACGCGGACGGCCATGTCCGGCTCGGTGTAGAGCAGCGCCGGCGCCTTCGTCGAGTTGGCGAGCTGCTCGATCTGGCGCCACTGCTCGGCGAGCCGGGCCACGTCGCGCTCGATCTCCTCGGCGGTGACGTCCTCGGCGGCGGTCCGCACGATCAGCCCGTGGCCCTCGGGCTTCACCTTGTCGAGGATCGACCGGAGGCGCTTGCGCTCGGGGTCGGGCAGACGCTTGGAGATGCCGAAGGTGTCGGCCTGGTTCGGGACGAGGACCACGAAACGGCCGGGCAGCGACACCTCGGTGGTGAGGCGGGCGCCCTTGTGCGCGATCGGGTTCTTGGTGACCTGGCAGAGGATGACCTGCTTGGCCTTGAGCATGTCCTCGATGCGGGGCTTGTCGCCCTTCTTCTCGACCTCGTCGGGGTCGTAGCTCACGTCACCCCGGTAGAGCACGGCGTTCTTCGGCGTACCGATGTCGACGAAGGCGGCCTCCATGCCGGGGAGCACGTTCTGCACCCGACCGAGGTAGATGTTGCCGTGGATCTCGGTGACGTTGTCGCTGGGCCGCGAGACGTAGTGCTCGATGAGGTTCCGGCCCTCGAGCACGGAGATCTGCGTGAGACCGGTGTCGCTGTCGCCGTGGACGGCCATGAGGTAGCGCCCGACCGGGCGACCCTTGCGGCTCCGACCGCGACGACGGGCGAGCGCCTCCTCGTCGAGCTCGACCGGATCGTCGCCGTCGAGCGCTGCAGTGGCCTCGACCGGCTGCGGTCGGTTCTGGCCGCCCTGCCCACCGCCACCGCCGCCACGCCCACGACCGCCGCGCCGACGACGCTTGCGTCCCGAGCCTCCCTGGCCGCCTTGACCCTGGCCACCCTGGTTCTGACCGCCCTGGCCGTCACGGTTCTTGCCGCCCTGTCCCTGGCCGCCCTGCTGCTGACCACCGTCACCCTGGGATCGGCCGCCCTGCCGTTGGCCGCCGTTGCCCTGGTTCTGGCCCCGTTGGCCGCCGTTCTGTTGGCCCTGGCCGTCTTGGTCCTGGGCGTTGTTCTGCCCACCGCCACCGCCACCACGGCCACGGCCGCCGCGTCGACGGCGCCGGCCGCTGCCCGAGCGCGAACCACCGCCACCGTCGCCGGAACCGGCGGCATCGGCGCCGCCGGTCGAGTCGTCCTGGCCCTCGGGGCTACGTGGCGGTGGCGGGACCTTCGGGATGAGGTGCGGTGGCGTGTCGGGGGCGGCGGGGTTGCCGTCGCCGGCCGTCTCGGTCATGGAGAGTCCTTCCTGCACGGCGCGCGACACGGCGCGCCGCGGTGACGACGTCACGTCGTCCGGCCCGGGCCCGGAGCTGGGGGCCCGTCACGTGCGCGCTCCTGCGAGCGCGGCGGCCGGAGCGGCGACAGGGAGTGGTTCCCGTCGATCGCCGTCACCGTCGATCCACTGCTGGGTTCGCCGCGCCAGCCCGAGCTCGAGGCTCGAGTCGATCGCGGCGATGAGCTCGGCCGGCCGCACGCTGAACGGCTTGGCGGCGAGCTCGGCCTCGAACGCCTGCCCACGCTGCGATGCTCCGACCGCGGCGAGGCTGGCGACGGCGGGGCGGAGGTCGACGTCGACCTCCTTCCCCTTGCGCCGGCGGGTGTGGGGGATCTGTTCGGCACCGAGCACGGCGTCGACGAAGGCCGCGGCCCCCGCCTCGTCGAGCTCTCGCACCTCGAACCACCACGAGCAGGACGTCACCGACTCCTGCAAGGACGGGGTCGACCGCTCGATGGCGATCGCCCCGGTGACCTCGAACCCCTCCGGCAGCGCGGCGCTCAGGCGCTCGGGGAGTGACCCGGGCTCGACGGGTTCGTCGAGCAGCAGGTCGAGGTACTCACCCTCGGACTCGTCGCCGGTCGGCAGCGCGAGCCCGAAGCTCATGCGCGGCCGGGGCGAGAAGCCCTGGGTGTAGGCGATGGGCACACCCGCCTTGCGGATGGCCCGTTCCCAGATGCGGGCCACGTCACGGTGGCCGGTGAAGCGCACCTTGCCGTGCTTGGTGAACCGCAGACGGACGGAGGTAGCGCTCACGAGGCCGCCACCGGCCTGCGTCCGACGAAGCGCACCGGCGAGGAGCCGGCCTCGACGAGATCCTGGCCGGTGCCCTGGGAGCCACCGGCGGGCGGAAGCGGCGAGGCGACGACGTGCTCGACGCCGTACTCGGTGCAGGCTCCGCAGTCGTAGCAGGGCGTCCACCGACAGTCGGGGATGCCGTGCCCGACGAGGCTGTCCTGCCAGTCCTGCCAGAGGAAGTCGCGGTGCAGGCCGGCACGGAGGTGATCCCACGGGAGGATCTCGTCCTCGGTGCGGTGCCGGGTCGTGTACCAGTCGAGGTCGAGACCCTCCGCTGCCACGGCCCCACGCCAGCGGTCGAGGTCGAAGCGCTCGGTCCACTCCTGGAAGGTGCCGCCCTCGCGCCAGACCCGTTCGATCACACGGCCGACGCGACGGTCGCCCCGAGAGGCGAGGCCCTCGGCCAACGACGCCTCGGGATCGTGCCACTTGAGGTTGACCCTCGTGCGGCGCACGCGGTCGCGGACCAGGTTGACCTTGCGCTGGAGCTCGTCGACGCCGTTCATGCCGAACCACTGGAACGGCGTGTGGGCCTTCGGCACGAAGCCGCCCAACGACACCGTGACCGATGCGCCCTTGGAGTAGCGCTTGCCGATCTCCACGCAGTTCTTGCCGAGCTCGGCGATCGCTTCCGTGTCGTCGTCCATCTCGCTGGGCAGGCCCGTGAGGAAGTACAGCTTCATCCGCTGCCACCCCTGCGAGTAGGCCGACTCGACGGCGGCATAGAGGTCGTCCTCGGTGATCAGCTTGTTGATCACCTGGCGCAGGCGCCACGACCCTGCCTCCGGAGCGAAGGTGAGGCCGCTGCGACGAGCCTTGGAGACCTGCGCGGCGATGTCGACGGTGAAGGCGTCGACCCGCAGCGACGGCAGCGAGATCGACACCCGGCCGCAGTTGGCGGGATCGTCCATCGTCTCGGCGGTGACCTGGTCGATGCCCGAGAAGTCGGCGGTGGACAACGAGGTGAGGCTCACCTCGTCGTACCCGGACCGCCGCAGACCCTGGTCGATCATCTCGGTCACCTGGGCGGCCGGGCGCTCACGCACCGGTCGGGTGATCATCCCGGCCTGGCAGAAGCGGCAGCCCCGGGTGCAGCCCCGGAAGACCTCGACGTTGAGACGGTCGTGCACGACCTCGGTCAGCGGCACGAGCTGGCGCCGGGGGTAGGGCCACTCGGCGAGATCGGCGACGGTGCGCTTCTCGACGACCTCGGGCACGTCTGCATACCGAGGCGCGACCTCGACGATGTGCGGACCGTCGTAGGTGACGTCGTAGAGGCTCGGCACGTAGACGCCCTCGATCGCCGCGAGGTCGCGCAGCACGCGCTCACGACTCCCCTGCGGCTTGCCCGCCCGCTTCCAGGCACCGATCACCTCGGTGATCTCCGAGATGACCTCCTCGCCGTCGCCGAGCACGACGGCGTCGACGAAGTCGGCCACGGGCTCGGGGTTGAACGCGGCGTGGCCGCCGACGAGGACGAGCAGATCGTCGTCGTCTCGGTGCTCGGAGCGAACCGCCGCGCCGGCGAGATCGATGCAGTTGAGCAGGTTGGTGTAGACGAGCTCGGCCGAGAGGTTGAACGCGATGACGTCGAAATCGGACGCCGGTCGGTGCGTGTCGACCGAGAAGAGCGGTACGTCGTTCGAGCGCAGCTCGCCTTCGAGGTCGATCCAGGGTGCGTAGGACCGCTCGGCGAGCGAGTCGTCACGCTCGTTGAGGATCTCGTAGAGGATCTGGAGGCCCAGGTTGGGCAGCCCGACCTCGTAGGTGTCGGGATACGTCAGCAGCCAGGCGACCTTGTGTGGCGCCCAGTCGGGGCGGACCATGCCCTCTTCGCCACCGATGTAGCGGGCCGGTTTCTGGACGCGCGGCAACAACGGCTCGAGGCGCGTCCACAGCTCGGTCATGACCCCGCCCACGGTACACCGATGCGCTCTCGTGACCGACGCTCGCGAAGCGTGGCCGAGCTCACGTGAAGCGTCGTGCGTGGATGCCCAGCACCAGGCCGATCGCGCCCCAGGCGACGATCGTCGACGACCCACCGTGGGTCAGGAAGGGCAGCGGGATGCCGGTGATCGGCATCACGCCGATCGTCATCCCGACGTTCTGGAACACCTGGAACATGAACATCGACAACACGCCGAGGATCACCAAGGTCCCGAACGCGTCCCGGGCCATCGCCGCGAGGCGCCACAGCCGCCAGATCAGGAACGCGTAGAGCGCGAGCACCGAACCGGCACCGACGAAGCCGAACTCCTCGGCGATCGCGGTGAAGATGAAGTCGGTGTGCTGCTCGGGCACGAAGTCGCCGCTGGTCTGGGTTCCCTCCAACCAGCCCCGACCGGTGAGGCCGCCGGCGCCGATGGCGATCTCGGACTGCTCCCCGTTGTAGCGGTACTGGGCCGGGGCGTCGTCGTTGAGGAACGCGGTGAGCCGCGCCTCCTGCGGCTCGGGCAGCAACCCGAGCGCGAGCACGAGCGTGACACCGATGACCGCGAGGATCGTCGCGCCGACGATGTGTCGGGCGCGGGCGCCACCGACCAAGAAGATGCCCATCGTGATGGCGACGAACACCAGCATCGTGCCGACGTCGGGCTGGGCGAGGATCAAGAGCATCGGCAGGCCGCCGATCGTCAGCCCGATGACGAAGCGGTCGAGCCCCATCCCCTGCCCCGATGCCGAGACGTAGGCCGCGAGGGCGACGATCACGGTGACCTTCGCGAACTCCGACGGCTGGAACTGGAAACCGGGAAGCTGGAACCACGACGTCGCGCCGTTGATCTCCCGCCCGAAGACGAGCACCGCCATCAACACCACGATCGTGAGGGCGTAGAACTGGGCGGCCCAGTCGCGCACGAAGCGGTGGTCGACGAACCAGGCGATGAACCCGAGCGTGAGGCCCACGACGAGGAAGGTGACCTGACGCTGCACGTAGAACAGCGGGTCGTCGCCGGCGTCGGTGAGGCTGCGCTGGGTCGCGCTGTAGATCGCCGCGAGGCCGACCCCCGACAGCGCCAGGCACACGAGCAGGACGCTCCAGTCGATGTGTCGGGTCGGCCGCCGCGGATCGGTCGAGTCGACCGGGCGGGATCGCAGCGTCGTCACTCGGCCGCCTCCTCGAGCTCGCTCTCCTCTTCGGGGTCGACGATGTCACCGGTCCGCTCGAGCTCGACGATGGCGTCGAACACCTCGCGGGCCACCGGAGCCGCCGCCTCACCACCGAAGCCGGCCTCCTCGAGGACGACCGCCACGACGTACTGGGGGTCGAACGCCGGGGCGTACCCGACGAACAGCGCCGTGTCCTCGCGCCGGGCCTGTGTGACCGGATTGCGACCGAACTGCTGGGCGGTCCCCGTCTTGCCCGCGACGCGGAAGCTGTTGAGGTCGAAGCCGACGAACGCCTCGTCGGCGGTGCCTTCGCCGCTCGACACGGCCCCGACGAGCCCACCGAGGATGGTCTCCCACGTGGCGGGCGCGTTGGGCACGTCGAGCTCGAAGTCGGCGGCGGTGCGGGTTCCGAGGGAGCGAACGGCATCGCCCTCAGGCCGGTCGAGGACCTCGGCGACGATGTTGGGCTGTTGCAGCTCGCCCCGGTTCGCCAGGGTGGCGTACGCGTTGGCGAGCTGCAGCGGTGTCACCAGCAACTCGCCCTGGCCGATCGCCAGGTTGATCGTGTCACCGACGAACCAGGTGCCGAACTCGAAGACCCCGGCCTCGAAGAGCTCCTGCTTGAGCGCCTCGGTCGGGATCTGGCCACGACGTTCGAAGGGCAGCTGGATGCCGGTCTCGGAGCCGAAGCCGAACTCGGCAGCGACGTCCTGGATGACCTCGTCCTCGCCGTCCGGCAGGTCGACCTGGATGTCCGCGCCCATCGAGTAGTAGTAGACGTCGCTCGACACCACGAGGGAGCGGCTCAGACCGACCCAGCCGTACTCGACGGTGCCGGCGTTGGTCCACTCGCACTTCTCCCCCTCACAGGGATCGAGCGTGTAGAAGCCGGGGTCGTAGAGCGTGGTGCCGAGATCGATCACGCCCGACTCGAGGCCGGCGATCGCGGTGAACGGCTTGAAGGTCGACCCGGGCGCGTAGAGGCCCTGGATCGCCCGGTTGTTCAGCGGGGCGTACGCCGACTCGCGCGTGATGCGCTCCCACGTGTCGGTGGAGATGCCGCCGATGAAGTCGTTGGGATCGAAGTACGGGAACGACGCCATCGCCACGACGGATCCGTCCGTGATGTCGAGCACGACGACGCTGCCGGCCGGAGCGGGCCGGGTGGCGTTGAACTCGCCAGCGCCGCGGCGGGCGTTCAAGAGGCCGGTCTCGAGCGCGCGCTCGGCCACGACCTGGAGCCGGGTGTCGATCGTGAGGACGATGTCCGCGCCCGGCACCGTGTCGTCGATCAGCTCGCGGCCGACGACGAAGTTGCGGCGGTCCACCTCGTAGCGCTCCAGCCCGTTCGCGCCCCGGAGGTCCGACTCGAAGATCTGCTCGACCCCGGCCTTGCCGACCTCGTCACCGGGGGCGTACACACCGTCGACGTCGGCGTCGAGGAGGTTCTGCGGGATCTCGCCGACGTAGCCGATCACGTGGGAAGCCACCGGGCCGAGCGGATAGACCCGTCGCTGGACCTGCCGCGCGATCACCCCGGGGAACTCCGCCTGCCGCTCCTTCAGGAACGTGAGCGTGGCGTCGTCGACACCGTCGATCAGCACCACCGGAAGGAGCGGGTGGTTGTTGAGGTCGTAGTACTCGTCCAGGATCTCCTGGGTCGTCAGGCCGATGACCGGCGAGAGCCGCTGTGCGAGCGCGAGGAGGCGGTCCTCGGAGTCGAGCGTGCGCATCACGTCGCGATCGAGGGCGACCTCGCCGACGAGCACGTTGTCTGCGAGCACGACGCCGTTGCGGTCGAGGATGCGGCCGCGAACCGGCGGGAGCCGGACCTCACGGACCTGGTTCTGCTCGGCCTGCACGACGAACGTGGGCGAGACCAGCACCTGGAGGTAGTAGAGCCGGGCGAAGAGCGCGGCGAACAGCCCGACGATCACGACCCCGAGCACGGCGAGCCGGACCCGGGACACGTCCTGCGCGCTCATCGGCGTCGACCCGTCAGCGCGAGGGCGGGACGGCGGCGAGGGATCGGTAGACGCAGTCGCCGGCGACGGCCGGAGTCGGAGCGGCGGGCCCCGGGCAGCTCGATGTCGAGCGCCCACCGCATCGCTGCGGCGGCCACCGGCATCAAGACCACGTTGGCGATGACGAGACCGAGCATGAGCCGCCCGACGGGCAGGCCGAACAGGTGCTCCTGGCCGAGCAAGGACCCGAGGGTGACGAAGATCCCGACGCCGGCCGCCGTGCCCAGCGCGGCGGAGACGGCGCGCGACAGCCGGCCGGGGGCGACGAGGCGTCCGTGGAGGTGACCGACGCCCCAACCGAGGAGCGTGCCGGTCAGGGCCCACAGGCCGAACGGGGTCTGCACGAGGACGTCCATCCCGACGCCGGATGCGAAGCCGATCACGGCGCCCTGGTCGGGGCCGGCGAGCGCGCCACCGGCGATCGCCATCAGCAGCATGACCGCCGGGGTCACGCCGAGGAGCCGCATCTGCGGGGCGATGGCGGCCTGGACGACGATGGCGGTCATCACGACGATCCCGATCCGCGCGTTCACCGACGTGCCCCGTGACCTGAGGCGCGGCCAGGCGACGACCAAGCCCTCGCCCCGATCCGCACGTTCATCGCGGGCCCTCGTCGTCGGGAGCGTCGGTCGGGGGTGGCCACAGGACGACGCTCACGACGTCGAGACGGTTGAGGTCGGCGGCCGGGACGAGGGTCACTCTGAGCACGCCGTCCACGGTGTCGACGACGGCATCGGACACCGTGCCGACCAGCAGGCCCGGTGGGAAGGCGGAGCCCTCCTGTCCGCTGGTGGTCACCGTCTCGCCGGGGATGACGACCGTGGCGACGTCGAGCAGCTCGATCTCGAGGGGCTGGGTGCGACCGCGCCCGACCGCCACGCCGGTCTCGCCGCTGCGGGTGAGGCGGACCCCGACGCCGAAGTTGCCGTCGGAGAGCAGCTGCACGCGGGCCTGGCTGCCCGTGACCTGGACGACCCGGCCGACCAGGCCGCCGGGTCCGAGCACCGGCATGCCCTCGGCGATGCCGTCGCCGGTGCCGACGTCGATCTCGATGTTGCGCTCGAAGTCGGAGATCGGTGCGTCGATGACGCGGGCGCCGACCGTGGCGAGCTCGAGGTCGCCGGTGACCTCGAGGAGCGCCCGGGCCTCGTCGAGCTCGCGTTGCAGCTCGGCGACGAGCAGCTCCTCGGACTCGAGCTCCTCGATGCGGGCCCGCAGCTCGGCGTTCTCGGCGCGGACGTCGTCGTAGTCGAAGGCGCCGTTCCAGGCGTTGCGGACCGGCTGGGTCGCGCCGTCGGCCAGGCGGCGAACCGGTGCGAGCGCGTCGAGCGCGCCATCGCGGACGCCGTCGAGCGCGCCGGTGTCACCCCGGAAGTCGAGCGTGAGCAGTGTGATCGAAGCGAGCACCAGCACGATGATCGTCGTTCTGGACGGGCGATGGGATTCGCGGCGGGCCACCATGGGCCGTTCTCAGCCGCTCAGATGTTGCTCGACGAGAACAGCACGCCCTTCAACGCGTCGAACTCCTCCAGGGACTGTCCCGATCCGATCACGACCGAGTGGAGGGGGTTCTCCGCGACGAGGATGGGCATGCCCGTCTCGTCGTGCAGGAGCTGGTCCAGCCCGCGCAGCAACGCCCCGCCACCGGCGAGGACGATGCCCTGCTCCATGATGTCGGCGGCCAACTCGGGCGGTGTCTTGTCGAGCGTGACCTTGACGGCGTCGACGATGGCGGCGAGCGGCTCGGCCATGGCCTCCTGGATCTCGTTGGACGAGATCACGATGGTCTTCGGGAGCCCGGTGACGAGGTCGCGTCCACGCACCTCGGCGTAGACCTCCTCGGCGTCGGGGTGGGCCGAACCGACCGCGAGCTTCACCTCTTCCGCCGTGCGCTCGCCGAGCGCCAGGCTGTACTCCTTCTTGATGTAGGTGATGATCGAGTCGTCGAGCTCGTCACCACCGATGCGCACCGACTGGCTGGCCACGATGCCGCCGAGGGAGATCACCGCCACCTCGGTCGTGCCGCCGCCGATGTCGACGATCATGTTGCCGGTCGGCTCCTGCACCGGGAGACCGACACCGATGGCGGCCGCCATCGGCTCCTCGATGATGTAGGCCTTGCGAGCACCGGCGTACTCGGCCGCCTCCTGGACCGCACGCTGCTCGACGCCGGTGATGCCCGACGGCACGCAGATGACCATCTCGGGCTTGGCCCAGCGACGCGGGTTCACGCGCTGGATGAAGTACCGGAGCATCTTCTCGCAGATGTCGAAGTCGGCGATGACGCCGTCCTTCAGCGGACGGATGGCCTGGATGTGCCCGGGCGTCCGGCCGATCATCCGCTTGGCCTCGAGGCCCACGGCCAGCGGGCGGCCGTCGCGGACGTTGACCGCGACCACGGAGGGCTCGTTGAGGACGATGCCCCGCCCCTGGACGTACACCAGCGTGTTCGCGGTCCCGAGGTCCACGGCGATCTTGCGGCCGCTCAGCGACCCAAAGACGGTGTCGGACACGGGACGCCTCCAGCGGGCAGCTTCGGCGCCAACACTACGGGGCTCGGCGGGCTCCCTCAAGGATTCGTCGCCGTATGGGCTGGTCATGAGGTCAACTCAGTCCCGGGAAGAAGATCCCGATCTCTCGCTCGGCCGACTCGTCGGAATCGGACCCGTGCACCAGGTTCTCGGTCATGATCGTGCCGTAGTCGCCGCGGATGGTCCCGGGCGGCGCCGTGGCCGGGTTGGTCGGGCCCATCAGCGTGCGGACGATCGCGAAGGTCTCGTCCGGGCCCTCCACCACGAGGAGCATGGCGGGCGAGCGGGTCATGAACGCCAGGAGGTCGGGCAGGAACGGCTTGCCCTCGTGCTCGGCGTAGTGCTGCTTCGCCGTGACCTCGTCGATGAGGCGGAGCTCGGCGGCCGCGATGCGCAGGCCCTTGCGCTCGATGCGGGCGATGATCTCACCGGTGAGACCACGCTCGACGGCGTCAGGCTTGCAGATGACCAGGGTGCGACCCACGGACGTCTCCCTCGGGGGCTCGGGGGGCGGGACGAACGAACGCTGAAGGGTAGCGCTGCGCGGCCGTCAGTCGCTATCGCGGTCACCCTGCGTGATGTGCTCGTCCCAGGAGAGCCCCAGGTGCTCCCGGGCCTCGCCGACGACGTAGAGCGACCCGGTGACGAAGATCGCGTCGTCCGGCGTGGTCAGCGCACGGGCCCGATCGACGGCGTCCGGCACGCGGGGGACCACCTCGACGTCGAGGCCCTCGGCCCGGGCGAGCTCGGCGATGTCGGTCGGCGGCACGGCCCGGACCCAGTCGGGGGCGGTGGCGATGACCAGGCGCGGCGCGATGCGGGCCAGCTCGTGGAGGACCTCGGCCGGCTCCCGGCCCGTGTTGCAGCCGAACACGAGCACGGTGTCGCCGCCGATGGCGAACTCGGCGTTGTAGGTCGCCGCCGCCGCCGCGGCGCCCTCGGTGTTGTGGGCGCCGTCGAGGAGGATGAGCGGCTGGCGGTCGACCACCTCGAAGCGCCCGGGGGCGCGCACCCCGGACAGCGCGGCCTCCACGACGTCGCCGCCCAGCGCACGACCGACGAACGCCTCGACGGCGGCGAGACCGAGCGCAGCGTTGACGCCCTGGTGGGCCCCGTGGAGCGGCAGGAAGACATCGCTGTAGGTCGCCATGGGGGTGCGCACGTCGATGACCCGGCCGCCGATCGCGACCTCGTTGCGCAGCACCTCGATCTCGTCGTCGAGGGTCCAGACCGTCCCGGGCCCTTCGTCGACGAAGTGGTGGCGGAGCTCGGGGTCGGTCTCGCCGAGGACCAGGTGGGCGCCGGGCTCGATGATGCCGGCCTTCTCGGCGGCGACGTGATGGATGGTGGGGCCGAAGTAGTCGAGGTGATCGAGACCCACGTTGGTGACGACGGCGACCTCGCCGTGGACGACGTTGGTGGCGTCGTGGCGACCGCCGGCGCCGACCTCGATGACGTTGGCCGAGGTGGGGACGTCGGCGAAGAAGGCGTAGGTGAGGGCGGCGAGCACCTCGAAGTAGCTGTTGTCGACGCCGGACAACGGCTGGACCGAGGCGACGAGCTCGACCGCTCGGGCGAACTCCTCGTCGGTGATCGGCACCCCGTCGACGCGGATGCGCTCGTTGATGCGCTGCAGGTGCGGTGACGTCGCCGTGCCCACGGTCAGGCCGAGCTCGACGAGGAGGGCGGTCACGACCCGAGCCGTGGAGCCCTTGCCGTTGGTGCCGGTGATGTGGATCGTGGGCGCGGTGTCCTGCGGATCACCGAGGACGCCCATCAGGCGACGCAGGCCGTCGAGGCTCAGCTCACCGGGCCGACGCGGTCCGGTCTGCTCGAGGTTGACGTGCCCGTAGAGCCAGGCGATCGCCTCGTCGTAGTCCACCTCGGTGGGAACGTCCCCGTCAGCTGGCGGCGCGGCGAGGCCGGTCGGCGCTCTGCGCGGTCCGGGGCACGAGGGTCGGGAGGACCCGCTGCTCGACGACGTCGCGGTCGAGCACGACGGCCTCCACGTCGTCGCGGGAGGGCAGCTCGTACATGATGTCGACGAGGACCTCTTCGAGGATGGCTCGCAGGCCACGGGCCCCGGAGCTGCGCAGCATCGCCTGCTCGGCGATCGCCTCGAGCGCGTCCTGTTCGAAGCGCAGCTCGACGTTCTCCAGCTCGAAGAACTTCTTGTACTGCTTCACCAGCGCGCTGCGGGGCTCGGTGAGGATCCGCACCAGCGCCTCGGTGTCGAGCGGCGACAGCACGCCCATCACGGGCAGACGACCGACGAACTCGGGGATCAGCCCGAACTTCAGCAGGTCCTCGGGGAGCACCTCGGGGAACAGCTCGGTCAGGTCGGTGTCTGCGGAGTCACGCACCTCGGCGGCGAACCCGATGCCGCCCTTGCCGACGCGGGAGTCGATGATCTTCTCCAGCCCGGCGAACGCACCACCGCACACGAACAAGATGTTCGTCGTGTCGATCTGGATGAACTCCTGGTGCGGGTGCTTGCGGCCCCCCTGGGGTGGGACCGACGCCTGCGTGCCCTCGAGGATCTTCAGCAGCGCCTGCTGCACGCCCTCGCCGGATACGTCACGCGTGATCGACGGGTTCTCGCTCTTGCGGGCGATCTTGTCGATCTCGTCGATGTAGATGATCCCGGTCTCGGCCTTCTTGACGTCGTAGTCGGCGGCCTGGATCAGCTTGAGCAGGATGTTCTCGACGTCCTCGCCCACGTAGCCGGCCTCGGTCAGCGCCGTGGCGTCGGCGATGGCGAAGGGCACGTTGAGCAGCCGGGCGAGGGTCCGGGCCATCTCGGTCTTGCCCGAGCCGGTCGGCCCGATCAGCAAGATGTTCGACTTGGCCAGCTCGACGTCGTCGTCGGAGCCCTGGCCGGCCTGCACGCGCTTGTAGTGGTTGTAGACGGCGACCGAGAGGATCTTCTTGGCCGGCTCCTGGCCGATCACGAAGTCGTTGAGGAACGAGTAGATCTCGCGGGGCTTGGGCAGCTCGTCGAAGCCCAGCTCAGCGGTCTCGGAGAGCTCCTCTTCGATGATCTCGTTGCAGAGATCGATGCACTCGTCGCAGATGTAGACGCCGGGACCGGCGATCAGCTTCTTGACCTGCTTCTGGGACTTGCCGCAGAAGGAGCACTTCAGCAGCTCACCGGAATCGCCGAACTTCGCCATCTCGTCAGCGCTCCCCCGGATCGGTCACTTCGGCCGCTCGCCCCGTCACGTCGTCCCCCACCCTCGGTTCAGGCGGCCCTGATGGGGCCGTCCTCGACCGGGTTGCGCGATTCGATGACCTCGTCGATGACACCGTACTCCTTCGCCTCGGCGGCGCTCATCACGAAGTCACGATCCGTGTCGTTGTGGATGCGCTCGACCTCCTGCCCAGTGTGGCGGGCGAGGATCTCCTCGAGGAGGACCCTCATGCGGTCGATCTCCCTGGCGGCGAGCTCGATGTCGGTCGCCTGGCCCATCGCCTGGCCGTAGGGCTGGTGGAGCAGCACCCGGGCGTGGGGCAGCGCCAGGCGCTTGCCGGGCGTGCCGGCGGCCAGCAGCACGGCGGCAGCCGAGGCGGCCTGACCGAGGCAGATGGTCGACACGTCGTTGCGGATGAACCGCAGCGTGTCGTAGATCGCGAACAGCGCCGTGATGTCGCCGCCGGGCGAGTTGATGTAGATGCTGATGTCACGGTCCGGGTTCTCGGACTCGAGGAAGAGCAGCTGGGCGCTCACCAGGTTGGCGACCGTGTCGTCGATCGGCGTGCCCAGGAAGATGATGTTCTCCCGGAGCAGTCGGCTGAACAGGTCGTAGGTGCGCTCACCCCGGTTGGTCTGCTCGACCACGTAGGGGATCGTGTAGTTCACGACGTCGAGCCGACGCTCGCCCTGCATCCCGAAGCTCGTTCCGCTCACGATTCCTCCTCGTCGGTGCTGTCGTCGTCGGTGTCGTCCGCGGCGACGATCTCGTCGCCTGCGTCGGTGTCGCTGTCGGTCTCGTCGGCGGCCGAAACCTCGTCGGCCGCGTCGGTGTCGCCGCCCGCGGGGTCCTCGTCGGCCGGCGGCTCGAGCAGTGAACGGTCGATCGGGTCGCCGGTCTCGAGATCGACGACCTCGGCCCGCTCGACGAGCCAGTCGAGCGCGTTGCGCTTGGTCAGCTCGGCGGTGATGCCCATGAGGCCGTCCGCTGCGTCGAGGCGCTCGCGCACCTCGTCGGCGGTGAACTCGAGCTGCGAGGCCGTGAGCTCGAGCTCGGCCTGGAGCTCGTCCGCGGACGGCGCGAGGTCCTCGGCCGAAGCCACCGCACGCAGCGCCAGGTCGACCACGGCCGCCGAGCGGGCGTTGTCCTGGAGCTGCTGGGTGAACTCCTCCTGGCTGGTCCCGGAGAACGCGAGGTACTGCTCGAGCGACATGCCCTGCGCCGACAGCGACATCGCCATGTTCTGGAGCTGGTCCTCCATCGTGGCGTTGATCAGCGAGTCGGGCGGGTCGATCTCGACCAGATCGCGCAGCGCCTCGGCGGTGCGATCGCGCAGCGCTGCGCGGGCCTGGTTGCCCCTGATGGCGTTGATGCGGTCGCCCGCATCGGTGCGCATCGCCTCGGCCGTCTCGAACTCGGTGTTCTCGGCGACCCACTCGTCGGTCACCTCGGGGAGGACCTTCTCGCGAACGGCCTTGACGAGTACCCGGAAGTCGAGCGTGGCGTCGTCGAGCTGCGGATGGTCGGCCCCGAACTCGAGGATGTCGCCCGGCTTGGCGCCGCGGAGGTTCTCGTCGAGCTCGACGACGAGCGCCTCGATGCCCACCTCGTAGCTGTAGTCCTGGGCGGTCAGGCCGGCGATCTCCTCACCGTCCTGCGAGCCGGTGATGTCCATGAGGACGTGGTCGCCGTCGATGGCGGGACGGTCGATGTCCTCCAGGTCGGCGAACTGCTCGAGGACCCGGTTGATCTGCTCGTCGATCTCGTCGTCGGTGGCCACCGGCGACGGCAGCTCGACCTTCAGCGACTCGTAGCCGCTCACCTCGACCGAGGGACGGATCTCGACGACGGCGTCGAAGACGACCGGGCCGGCCTCCTCACCATCGGTGATGTCGATCTCGGGCGGGGCGATCGCATCGACGAGGTGCTCGCGCAACGCGGCGCCGTAGTAGTCGGGGATCGCCTCACGCAGGGCCTCGCCGCGGGCGTACTCGGGGCCGATGCGGGCCTCGAGGATCTTGCGAGGGGCCTTGCCCGGACGGAAGCCCGGGATGCGGACCTCCTGGGCGATCTTGCGAAACGTCTCGTCGAGCGCCTGGTCGAATTCCGACTCGTCCACTTCGACGGTCAGCTTCACCTTGTTGTCTTCGAGGGTCGCGACCGTGCTCTTCACAGGGCGCCGAGTGTACCGGCCGGTGCGCGATGACCTCTGACCCTCTCCACCAGGACTTCACGGTTCCTTCAGGGTGCGTGTCGTTCCCTGTCGACATGGTGATCGAACCGACTCCTCGCAACGCCGCCCACCTCCTGCGCCGCGCCGCGTGGGGCGGGACGCCCGACGAGATCGAGGCCTGCGTCGCCGTCGGGATCGAGGCCACCGTCGACCGCCTCCTCGACCCGTCGGGCGCTCCCGAGATGCGCGAGCCCGTCATCGGACCGGGCTTCCTCCCGTACGACTTCGAGGTGCTGGTCGGCTCCCACCTCCGACACTGCGCGACCTCGCCGACGCCGGCCATCGAGCGGCTCCAGTGGTTCTGGCAGGGCCACTTCGCCACCTCGATCGAGAAGATCGAGTTCCCCGATCTGATGCTCCGCCAGTGGGCCACCCAGCGCCGCCTCGGCCTCGGCCGGTTCGACGACCTCCTGATGGCGATGGTCCACGACCCGGCGCTGAACCTCTACCTCGACCTGCACGCCTCGGTGCTGGGCCGGCCCAACGAGAACTTCTCCCGCGAGGTGATGGAGCTCTTCTCCATGGGCGCGGGCCGGGGCTACACCCAGCGCGACGTCGTCGAAGGTGGACGGGCCCTCACCGGCTACTCGCTCGTCGAGCACCCACGGATCGCCCGACCGATCGGCTCGCGGCTCGTCCCCACGCTGCACGACGACGGACCCAAGACCTTCCTCGGTCGCAGCGGCCGGCTCGACGCGACCGATGTGATCGCGGCCATCACCGACTCCGAGGAGTGCCACCGCTTCGTCCCCGAGCGGCTCTGGTTCCGATACGCCGGCACCGACATCCCGGCCGAGGTCTCCGACCAGCTGAGCCGCTCGTTCGGTGCCGACCTCCGGATCGACCGGCTGCTTCGGGCGATGCTCACCCATCCCCGCTTCTACGAGGCCGACGTGCGGGGCGGGTTGGTGGCCTCGCCGTTCGAGCTCGTCGTGCGGACCGTGCGGGGCTTCGGGCTCCCGCTGCCGGACGCCACGACCCTTCCCGTCGACGAGCTCGAGGAGCAGATCGAGGAGAACGGGTGGTGGTGGGCGTACGGCCTGTTCGAGGGGCTCGGGCTGCTCGGCCAGGTGCCCGGCATCCCGCCCAACGTCGCCGGCTGGCCCCACAACGCCGAGTGGCTCGACTCGAACCGCGCCGCCGCTCGACTCCAGCTCGGTACCGAGCTGGGCGGGCTGATCGCGGAAGCCGACCTGCCGGTGGCCGAGGCGTTGCGATCAGCGGTCGGCGCCGGCGGCGACCGCCTCACCCGGACCCTGCTGGCCCGCTTCGGCGTCGTCGAGTGGTCCGCCGAGACCGGGTCCGCCATCGAGCGGACCGCGGCCGGCACCGATCCCGTCCCCGCCGTCGCCGCGGCCTTCGCGGTGGCGTTCACGTCCCCGGAGGTGACCCTCTCATGAGCGTTGACCGTTCTTCGATGTCCCGCCGTCGCTTCCTGCGACTCGGCGGCGCCGCCACCGTCGCCGCGGGTGGCGCCGCCTGGCTCGGGCTGTCCGGTGAGGATCCGCCGGGCGCCCCGCCGACGACCGCGGGACCGGCCACGACGGGTGAAGGGTCCGCAGCGGTTCGGGCCGCCGGGGCCGGCGAGCTGATCCTCGTGACCATCCAGCTCGAGGGCGGACTCGACTTCCTCGACACCGTCGTCCCCCGCGAGTCGGCCCGGTACCGGGACCTCCGGCGTGAGAGCGGCGTCGAGGAGTCGGCGCTCCACGCGATCGACGCTGACTTCTCCCTCCATGCCATGCCCCACCTCGCCGACCGCTGGGCCGCGGGTGAGCTGGCGATCGTGCACGGCGTCGGCTGGGCCGACTCGACCCTGTCGCACTTCGAGGACACCGACGTCTGGGAGCACGGGACGGTCGATCCGGCGGCCACGACGGGCTGGCTCGGACGATCGCTCGCCCACCTGGGCGGGAGCGACGGCGATCCGCTGCTCGGCGTCAGCCTCGGCCGGCTCAGCCCATCGATGCGCGGCCCCGAGTGGAGCGCGGTCGCCATCCCGGAGGAGGGGGCGATGCCGTGGACGGCCGAGTTCGTCGAGGAGCACCCCGAGCTGGTGCGAGGCTACGCCGACCTCACGTCCGGATCCTCGGCTGCCGGCTCGTCGCTCGCGGACCAGGTCCGGGCATCACAGGCGCTGGTGCAGGACGTCGCCGGACGGGTCGAGGGCGCTGCGGGCTCGATGGCACCGGGGGCCGACCGCGAGGACGACCTCGAGGAGCTCGACGAGTACGGGGAGGGCGGCCTCGGCCGTCGACTCGGGCTCGTGGCGCGGCTGATCCGAGGCGGTCTCCCCACCAGGGCGTTCCACGTCCCACACGGCGGCGACTTCGACACCCACGCCCGCCAGGCACAGCTCCTCCCGATGCACCTCGGCGAGCTCGACTCGGCGATCCGTCGGTTCCAGTCCGATCTGGGTGAGCACCGCGACCGGGTGGTCATCGCGACCTGGACCGAGTTCGGGCGACGGCCGGACTGGAACGGCGACGGCACCGAGCACGGGACCGCCGGCACCCAGTTCGTCGTCGGTCCGACGGTGCAGGGCGGCCACCACGGTGAGCCGGTCTCGCTGCGCCGCTTCGACCGCGACGACAACTTCGTGGTGACCGCGGACTTCCGGGACTACCTCGCCGGCCTGTCCGAGGGCGTCCTCGGCGTGCCGGCCGACGCCGCGCTCGAGGGTCGGCGCCGCCCGATGGGGCTCGTGGCATGAGCGGCGTCGTGTGGCGACGTCGGCTGCCCATCGCGCTCATCGCCGTCGTCCTCGCGTCGTCTGCCTGCCGGGCCGACGAGACCGGCAGCGCACCCGACGGACCGCCGCCAACGGTCGAACCGATGTCGGTCGCAGCGGTCGCCGCGGAGGAGGAGTCGGCAGCCCCGACGACCGCCGACCCTGCGGTCCGAGCGGCCGCCGTCGAACGGTGCGGCGCCCTGGAGGGGGAGTTGATCCGCCGTGAGGAGGGGGACCTGATCGACTGGGCGGCGTTCGACGACGAGGGCGAGGAGCTCAGCGAGGACCAGGTGGACCGCATGACCTTCGAGCTGCCGAGCTACGACGGCTCGGTCGCTGCCCCCGTCGAGCGGCCGTCGTTCGAGGGCTTCGCCGAGGAGGTTGCGCTGGGCGAGCTGCCCGCGCTGGACATCGTGCTCGGGGTGGACTCGTGTTACGAGACCGGGATCCTCGCCGACATCGACCTCGGCGGGGACGACGACGAGCTCGACGACGACGAGCTCGACGAGGACGAGCCCGACGAGGACGAGCCCGACGAGGACGAGCCCGACGAGGACGAGCCCGACGAGCCCGACGAGGACGACGACGAGGAGGAGTGAGCGCCGAGTGCGGATCCTGGTGATCGAGGACGATGCCGACATCCGGGCCGGGGTCGAGCGCGGCCTGCGCGCCGGCGGGTTCGCGGTCGACGCGGTCGACGACCTCCCCGACGCCGAGGTGGCCGTCGACGTCAACGACTACGACGCCGTCGTGGCCGACCGGATGCTCCCCTCGGGCGACGCGCTGGATCTCGTTGCCGAGCTGCGCGGCCGGGGCAGCACCGTGCCCGTGCTGTTCCTCACCGCGAGGGACGCCGTCGAGGACCGGGTGGCCGGATTCGAGATCGGTGGCGACGACTACCTCGTCAAACCCTTCGCCCTCGATGAGCTCGTCGTGCGGGTGCGGGCGCTGTGCCGCCGTCGCGAGCGGTCGACGCCGGGCCGGCTGGAGATCGGCGACCTCGACATCGACCTCTCCCGCGCCGAGGTGCGCCGGGGCGGGGTGCTGTTGCCGCTGACGGCCAAGGAGCGATGCCTGCTCATCTTCCTGGCCGAGCACGCCGGGTCGGTCGTCAGCCGCGCCGACCTCGTGGAGCACTGCTGGGACGACGCCCACGACCCCATGTCCAACGTGGTCGACAAGCACCTCAGCTCGCTGCGGCGCAAGCTCGGCGACGACCATCCGATCGCGACCGTGCGCGGGGCGGGCTTCCTCCTGGACCTGGACCGGCCCGCTCCGTGACCGAGCCCTCGGTGCCGGTCAGTCCGGCGACCGCCCGTCGGCTCCGAGGGCTCCGCCTCCGGATGACGCTGCTCATCACGGCGCTCGCATCGGTCGTGGTCGCCGTCTTCGCGGTCACCGTGATCCGCCTCGATCGCGACCTTCGCGATGAGCAGCTCGACGCCGAGTTGCTCCGACGGGTCGACCAGGTCTCGCGCGTCATCGCCTTCGACGACGGGCAGCTCGAACCGGTCACACCGATCGCGCTCGGCGCCGACGTCGCCGTCGGCGTCTACCCGGTCTTCGACATCTTCGACGTGTTCGACGAGCAGGAGCTCTGGGACGAGATCCCGGAGCCGGACGACGAGATCGTCCGCGAAGAGGCGCAGGCGCTGTTCTTCGAGCTCGAGGAGGACGTCCAGGACGAGCTCCTCGACACCTTCTTCGACATCGACGAGCCACGCGACGTCCGTTTCGACGCGCTCCTCGACGATCCGCCGGACGTGCTCATCGACGAGGCGCTCCGCAACCTGCTCACCGAGGCCGCGTACGAGGCCGACGTCGACCTGCCCGACGAGACCCGGCTCTTCACCGGGCCGGAACCGCCGCTCAGCTCCGAGGAGCTGCGACGGGCGGTCGACACCGTCATCGACGACGAGGTCGACGAGCTCATCCGAACGACGACCTCGGTCGGCCGGCGTTGGATTCGTGCGACCGTACTCCGAGACGGCCTGGAGACCCGCGGCGCTGTGATCGCCGTCGTCGACCCAGCGGAGTCCGACGCCGCGCACGACGACCTCCGTGCCCGGGTGCTCGGCATCGCCACGGCGCTCGTGCTCGCCGCCGCCGCGGCGGCCTGGTTCGTGGCCGGACGCACGACTCGGCCGGTCGCACGGGCGCTCGGCCAGCAGGAGCGGTTCCTCGCGGACGCAGCCCACGAGCTCCGGACGCCCATCGCCGCGATCCGGGCGACCGCGGAGGCCCCGCTCGCCGACGCCGACGAGGCGAGCATCCGCCTCGATCGGGTGGCCGCCCTCGCGTCCTCCGCGTCGACGATGACCGACGACCTCCTCACCCTCGCCCGCATGGACGCCGAGCGGATGGAGCTCCGGACCGAGCCAACGCGCCTCGACCTGCTCGTCGAGGCGGTCGTCGACGACCACCCGGCCGTCCACCTCGCGGCCGAGGAGGTGGTGGCCGAGGTCGACCCCTCGCTGATGTCGCGGGCCGTCGCCAACCTGCTCCGCAACGCCCTCGATCACGGCGGGGCCACGGCCGAGGCGCCGGTCGAGATCACGGTGGACGCCGGAGGCGTGACCGTCGCCGACGCCGGTCCCGGCCTGCCGGAGGGGATCGACCTGTTCGCCCGGTTCGGCTCGGGCTCGACGTCGACGGGCCATGGGCTCGGACTGCCCCTCGCGAGGTGGATCGCCCGAGCCCACGGCGGGGACCTCACGGCCGAGGATCGGCCGACCGGCGGTGCGGTGCTGAAACTGCGTCTCCCCACCGGCTGACGGCTCCATACTGGCGCGCGTGACGAGCATGCCGTGGTGGCGCCAGGCCGCCGTGTACCAGGTCTACATCCGCTCCTTCGCCGACGGGGACGGCGACGGCACCGGCGACCTCGCCGGGCTGCGCTCGAGGCTTCCCTATCTGCGAGATCTCGGCGTCGACGGCCTGTGGATCAACCCCTGGTACCGATCGCCGCTGCTCGACGGCGGGTACGACGTGGCCGACTACCGCGAGATCGACCCTCGGTACGGCACGGTGGACGACGCCACTGCGATGATCGCCGAGGCGAACGAGCTCGGGCTGAAGGTCCTCGTCGACCTCGTCCCCAACCACACCTCATGGGAGCACGCCTGGTTCCGCGCCGCGGTCGAGGCCGGTCCCGGGAGCCCCGAGCGCGCCCGGTACCACTTCCTCCCCGGCGCCGGTCCCGACGGCAGCGAGCCGCCCAACGACTGGCGGAGCGTGTTCGGCGGGCCGGCGTGGACCCGGGTCGAGGACGGCGAGTGGTACCTCCACCTCTTCGACACCAGCCAGCCGGACATCAACTGGACGAACCCGGAGGTTCGTGCCGAGTTCCGGGACATCCTCCGCTTCTGGCTCGACCGGGGGGCGGCCGGCTTCCGCGTCGACGTCGCCAACAGCCTGACCAAGGCGCCCGGCTATCCCGACAGCGGTGACGACTCCACCGCGGTCCTCGTCACCGCGACCCGTCCGAACCACCCGCACTGGGACCGGGACGACGTCCACGAGATCATCCGCGAGTGGCGTGCGGTCGTCGAGGAGTACCCCGACACGATGATGGTCGCCGAGGCCTGGGTGGGTGGCTGGGATCGGCTCGCCCGCTACGTCCGTCCGGGCGAGTACCACCAGGCCTTCGACTTCGAGTTCCTCAAGTCGGCCTGGGAGGCCAAGGCCCTGCGCGAGGCGATCACGACGGCGCTCGACGGTGCCGGATCGGTCGGCTCGCTCCCTACGTGGGTGCTGTCCAACCACGACGTCGTCCGGCACCCCACCCGACTCGGACTCCCCGTCGGGCCGGCGATGACGCACCTCCCCGCCGAGCCGCTCGTCGACCTCGATCCCGAGCTCGGAGAGCACCGGGCCCGCGCCGCCATCATGCTCATGCTGGCGTTGCCCGGCTCGGTGTACCTGTACCAGGGCGAGGAGCTCGGGCTGCCCGAGGTCGTCGACCTTCCCACCGACGTGCTCGACGACCCGGTCTGGGAGCGCTCGGGCCGTCGACGCCGGGGCCGCGACGGGTGCCGGGTCCCGATCCCCTGGGAGACCACCGGCCCGTCCTTCGGCTTCGGTGCCGGCGAGCCGTGGCTGCCCCAGCCCGCGAGCTTCGGCGCGCGGTCGGCCGCTGCCCAGGCCGGTGTCGACGGCTCGATGCTCGAGCTGTACCGCACGGCGCTCGGGCTCCGGAGCGAGCACCTGGTCACCGACATCGACCTCGAGTGGATCGACGTCCCGGGCGACGTGGTGTCGTTCCGGCGGGGCAGCGGGGTCGTGTGCACCGTCAACCTCGGCGCCGAACCCCTGGACGTCCCGGACGGTGAGGTGCTGTTGGCCAGCAGCCCCCTCGACGGCGGCCGCCTGCCCTCCGACACCGCCGTCTGGACCCGCTGACCCACCAACGGGTCGCCGGGGGCTCCGGGACCCACGCCGGGTGAGGGCGTTGTGGTGCTGATGGCTCACGATCGCCGGACTCGGCGCCGATCTGACCACCATGACCGGTGGATCCTCGCTGCCCCGACTCGTCGCCCTGTTGGGCGGGTTCGCGCTCGTCGCCTCGGCCTGCGCGTCGACGGCATCCGGTGAGTCGGCCGACCCGTCGGCGACGGCCACCGGCACCGACGCAGCTGACTGGGTCGACGCCTTCGAGATCGATCCGTGGGAGGACGGGCTCAACCGGGTCGTCGTCCGTTGGGACCCCGACGCCGTGCCCGCTGACGGCATGACGCCCTCAGGGCTGCGATCGGTCGTCGACAGCGACACGTTCGAACCGGTCGACCCGGACCATCCGCTGGCCGGCACGCCCGGCGAGTTCCCCCCGCCGGTGGTCGAACCGGAGACCACCCTGCCGCCGACGACGGTCGCGCCGACGACGACGGCACCGACTGCGCTGATCGAGCTCGGTGCTCCCGACGAGTCCCACGACCTGCTAGAGGAGCCCGGCGTCGTCGAGGTGGTCCCGCTGGGTGACGGGCTCTACCAGGTCGCCGGTTCCATGGAGGTGGACGAGCTCCTCGAGCTGCCGGGCGTCCAGGAGGGCTGGCCCGAGATGGTGGCCGGCATCTCCGACGATCCGCGCCGACCCGAGCAGTGGTACCTCGTGAACGACGGTGGACCGGTCCGCGGGCAGCCCGGCGCCGAGAACGCCGACGTCGACGCGCCCGAGTCGTGGGATCGATCAGATGGCAGTGGCGTGGTCGTCGCCGTGATCGACACCGGCGTGGACATCGACCATCCGGACCTCGTCGGCAACCTCTGGACCAACCCCGGCGAAGTCTGCGGCAACGGCGTCGACGACGACGGCAACGGCTACACCGACGACTGCAACGGCTGGGACTTCGCCGAGCGCGACGCCTCGATGACCGACACCAACGGCCACGGCACCCACATCGCCGGCACGATCGCCGCGGTCACCGACAACGATCAGGGCATCGCCGGCATCGCCCCGGGCGCGCGGATCATGCCGGTGCGCATCTCGACCGGCCCGTCGTTCGGTCTGGCCGTGACCGTCCCCGCCATCGACTACGCGGTCGCCAACGGCGCCGACGTCCTCAACCTCTCGTGGGGCACCCGACCGGGCACTCCGGTCGGCGCCTATCCCCCACTCGAGGCCGCCATCGAGCGGGCTCGGCAGGCCGGCGTGATGGTGATGATCGCCGCCGGCAACAGCGGCGTGAACATCGACTCGGCCACCGTGATCCCGGCCTCGTACCCGCACGAGAACGTGATCACGGTCGGCGCATCGACCAACGCCGACCAGCGTGCCTCGTTCTCGAACTTCGGGCCGAGGACCGTCGAGGTGTTCGCCCCCGGCCACCACATCATGGCGACCCTCCCCGGCGGCGGGTACGGCTACCAGAGCGGCACCTCGATGGCGACCCCGGTCGCTGCGGGCGTCGCCGCGATGCTGCGCAGCGCCGCGCCGGTGGCCAGCGTCACCGAGCTGCGCGAGGCCCTGATCACGGGCTCGACGCCCGTGGACACGCTCGCCGGCTTCTCCGTGTCGGGCGGTCGACTCCACACGCCCTCGTCGCTGATCCAGGTGGCGCCGGGCGTGAGCTTCGAGCTGACCGGCCTGTCCGGACTGGAGCCCGACCAGGCCGCCTCGATCGGCATCAGCTCGATCGTCGACCCCTCCTCCGGGCTGTCCGCAGCCGGCGCCGGCGTGCGCGGCACGCTGCTCACCGAGCATCAAGGCGCGATCCGGACCGTGACCCAGCACGGCCTCACGGTGGACGGCGCCGAGACGCTGACCGACGACGACGGCCGCTTCACGGGGACCCAGCGCGGGGGCCCGCCGTCGCTGGCGCTCACCACGGAGCTGCCGGCCGGCACCTACGGCCTCCTGCTCGAGCTGGTCGACGGCGACGGCGAGCGGATCGGTGAGGCCGGTCTGGTCGGCTTCGCCGTGACCGCCACGGTCGAGGAGCCCCCGAGCACCGAGGCACCGTCGACCCCGACCACCGAGGCGCCGGCCGGTGGTGGTGCACCCACCGCGCCGACGACGACCACGCCCAGCAGCGGCGGAGGAGACGGTGGGACCCCGTCGACCCCGACCGATCCGGACGCACCCACGGTCACCACCATCCCGACCGCACCGCCCGCCGACGGCACCCCGACCCCCACCACCACGCCCAGCAGCGGCGGAGGAGACGGTGGGACCCCGTCGACCCCGACCGATCCGGGCAGCGGTGGCGGTGGCGGCGGTGGCACGCCGACGAGTCCGACGACCACCGTCCCGAGCACCGGCGGCACCCCGGGCTCACCGACGACCACGACCCCGACCACGGTCGCGCCGCCGAGCAGCGGTCCGATCTCGAGCGGCGACATCGAGATCACGGCGATCTCCCCGTCGTCCGGTTCGGTCGGGGGCGGCGACCTCGTCACGATCACCGGCTCCGACCTCGGCGAGCGACCGACCGTGCTGTTCGGCGATCGCGCCGGCACCGTCGTCGTCAACGTCGCCGGTGTGCAGCTCCTCGTCCTGTCGCCGACCTCACCGGCCGGCCCCGTGGACGTGACCGTGGTCGACGGCAGCCGACGCGGCGTCGTCAGTGGCGGGTTCACCTTCGTCGAGCCGGGCGGTTCGTCGCCGGGCGACGACATCTTGCCGACGACCACGACGCCGGGCACGGCGACGCCGCCGTCGGGTGGTTCGCCCGGTGGCGGAAGCCCCACACCGACGCCGACGCCCTCACCGGCGCCGACGACGACCACCCCGGTCCCGACGCCGGCTCCGGGTGACGGCGGCTCCGCACCCACGACCACCGAACCGGCCGTCGTCGAGGGCCCCGGTGGTCTCCAGCTCGGACGCCTCCCCGCCGACATCGAGGCACTCGGCCTCGTGCCCGGCGATCTGGGCCGTGCCGACTGCGGCGGCGACCCCTGCACCACACAGCCCCGGTCGAGCTGAGCTCTCGCTCGTGCCCTGAGCACACACGACGGCGGGGCTCAGGGCGCTAGCGTCGCCGCTCGTGGTCGCGCTCCAGCTCCGCACCGCCGAGGCCGGTCTCCCCGAGCTGCTCGACCTCCCGTGGTCGACGCCGCTCGACGACTGGCCCCACGAGATCCGGGTCCGCCTGCCCCGCGGCACGCACCGACATCCGGTGTGCTTCGTCGAGCGAGCGGGCGTGTTCCTCGCGCTCAAGGAGCTCCCGACCCGCCTCGTCCGGCGGGAGTTCGAGCTGCTCGGGCACCTGGCGGAGGAGGGCCTTCCCGTGGTCGACGTCGTGGGGACGGCGACCTCGCGTCGCACCGATGACGGCGCCGAGCTCGAGAGCGTCATCATCACCCGGCACCTGTCGTACTCCCTGCCGTACCGATCGCTGTTCCGCGGCCGCATCGTGCCCGACGTTCGCGAGCGGCTCGTCGACGCGTTGGCGGTGCTCCTCGTGCGACTCCACCTCGAGGGCTTCTTCTGGGGCGATTGCTCCCTCAACAACGCGCTCTTCCGGCGCGATGCCGGCGCGCTGTCGGCGTTCGTGGTCGACGTCGAGACCGGCGAGCTCCACGACCAGCTGACCGACGGTCAGCGTGGCCTCGAGCTCGACATCGCGACCGAGAACATCGCCGGTGGCCTCATGGACCTCCTCGCCGCAGGTCGCATCGAGGAGGACGACATCGACCCCTTCGAGGTCGCCGAGGCCCTCCGTACCCGGTACGAGGAACTCTGGAGCGAGCTGACCCGGATCGATGAGGTGGGCGGCGACGAGCTCTACCGGATCAACGACCGCCTGAAGAGGGTGAACGACCTGGGCTTCGACACCGCCGAGATCGAGGTGGTCGAGACCGACGGCGAGCGCCGGTTCCGCTTCCGGCCGGTCGTGGTCGAAGAGGGCCACCACAAGCGCGAGCTCAGCCAGCTCACCGGCATCCAGGTCTCGCAGGAGAACCAGGCGCGGCGCCTCCTCAACGCGTTGCGCAGCTTCGGCGCCTGGTTGTCGGAGAGGGAGGGGAAGGACTTCCCCGAGGCCGTGATTGCGTACCGCTGGCTCACCGAGCGATGGGAGCCGACGATGGCGGCGATCCCGGCAGAGCTCGCCGGTCGGCTCGAGCCGGCCGAGGTCTACCACCAGGTGCTCGAGCACAACTGGTTCCTCTCCGAGCAGGCCGGCGCCGACGTCGGGCTCGACATCGCCGTCACGTCCTACGTCGAGGGCGTCCTCCGTCACCAGCCCGACGAGCGCACGCTGATCGACGAACCGACCGCCGCGCTCAACCTCGGTGAGCTCGACGGCCTCGACGACGGCTGACGGACCCGGCTCAGTCCCTGGCCCGGTAGAGATCCCGGAGCAACGCGATCTCGGCGGCGTGGTGCACGAGCTCGTTGCTCGCGTGCATCGCCATGTCGGCGACCGAGTGCCGACTCCATGGGCCCCAGTCGTCGCCGAGCTCGCTCCACCAGTCCCGGTCGACGACGGTGCTCTGGTAGCCCGCCCACGTCCGCTGCAGCTCCGCCACCGCCTCGGCGCTGTCGAGGGTCCACCCCGCCGGCGCGTCGCTGCCGTCGCCGGCGAAGCGGCGGGTGTAGTCGTCGAAGCAGTCGACGGCGAGGTGCCAGACCCGCCAGGCGATCGTGGTCGGCGGGGCCGGATCGGCGTCTCGGTCACCGGCGCCCTCGACCACGGCCCGGCCCCCGACCTCGCGCACCGACCACATGCCGGCCACCGGCTCCCAGAGGTACTCGTCGTCGGTGAGGCCGTCGAGGCGCTCGACGAGCTGGGCGAACATCGAGTCCATCGACTCGAGGATCACGGCCCGCACCTCGGTCGTCGGACGGGGCGTCGGCTCGACCATCACGAGAGTCAACCAGCTGGGCGTGGAGCGGGCGACGGGAATCGAACCCGCATCATCGGCTTGGAAGGCCGAGGCTCTAGCCATTGAGCTACGCCCGCGTGACCGCCGGCCGGCGGACGCGTCGGGTGGCAGGGTAGCCGGTCGCGTCCGGTGACCGATGGCCGTGGCAGGATGCGCCGGTGACGTCGACGGGCCCCTCGGCCATGGACCTTCCCGGAGCGCTGGGCGCTCTCGTCGAGCTCGTACCCGACCGCGCCACGGTGGTCGACGCCGCGTTCGAGGTCGCCTCGGCGGTGGCGAGCGAGACGGCCGGCATCAGTGACGCCGAGGTCGATGCCGTGGTCATCGCCTTCGATCCGCACACGCCGGGCGACTGGTCCCGTCGCCCGACCGTGCGGGCGGCGATGAGCGCCACCTCCGGCTTGGGCGCTGCGCAGCGGCTGCTCGGCGGACTGGCGTCCGACGATCCGCCGCGGGCGTGGGACGTCTTCGTCGGGCTGATGCGGGTCGCTCACGCCATGGCCGCCGCCGATCCACTCCCCACGCGACGCGAGGCTGATCGGATCGAGTCGATCCGCCGGATCCTGTCGGGCGTGCTCGTCTCGGGCGGCATCGACGTCGCCGCCGGACGTCCGGAGCCATCCGCTCCCCCGACACCCGACCCCGCCGAGGGCCCGCGCCCCATCGACGACGCTCGATTCGAGGCTGCGCTGGCCGAGCTCGACGCGTTGGTCGGTCTCGTCGAGGTGAAAGCCGAGATCCGCCGTCTCGCCGACCGGGCCTACATCGATCGGCTCCGCACCGAGCGCGGCCTGAAGGCCGCCTCGTCGACCCGGCACCTCGTCTTCGTGGGCAACCCGGGGACCGGCAAGACCACCGTCGCCCGAGTCGTCGCCGAGGTCTACGGAGCGCTCGGCGTGGTGCCGTCCGGACACCTGCTCGAGGTCGGACGCGCCGACCTCGTGGCCGGCTTCATCGGCCAGACCGCGACCAAGACCCGGGAGGTCTTCGGCGAGGCCGTCGGCGGGATGCTGTTCGTCGACGAGGCCTACTCGCTGGTGCGGGGCGATGAGCGCGACTTCGGCACCGAAGCGCTCGACACGCTCGTGGCCGAGATGGAGAACCACCGCGACACCACCGCCGTCGTCGTCGCCGGCTACCCGCGGGAGATGGGCGAGTTCCTCGACGCCAACCCGGGTCTGGCCAGCCGGTTCCCGAAGACGATCGAGTTCGCGGACTACACGACCGAGGAGCTCATCGCGATCGGTCGGCTGATCTCCGGCAGCAACGACTACGACCTCACCGATCCGGCAGCCGAGGCCCTGGCCGTGTGGCTGGACGGCGTGCCCAGGGTGCGGGGCTTCGGCAACGGGCGGCTGGTCCGCAACGCGCTCGATGCCATCTACGACCGGCAGGCGCAGCGCCTCGTCGACGCCGGAGCCCGGAGCGACCCCGAGGCCACCGACGCCGACCGGTTGCGCACCATTGAGCCGGCGGATGTCGACGTCGACGTGCTCGACGCCCTCCTCGACGCGCTGCGGTGACCGACGCGTCGGCGGTCGAGGCGGTCATCGGCGTCGCGGTGACCTCGCTCACCGAGACCGTCGGCGGCTTCACGTCGGCCCGCACCTACCGAGCGCTGCTCGACGACGGCCGGACCGTGTTCGCCAAGATCGCCACCGATGACGCCGGCCGGGAGACCATCGCGCTCGAGGCCCGGGCACTCCGACTCGGCGCGGCACCGATGCCCCGGCTCTTCGGCGCGGACTCGCCCGGCGGGGTGCTGGTCACCGAGTGGCTCGATGCCGAGTGGTCCCCGCCGCTGCACGAACCCACACCGTTGTGGGTGTCGATCGACGCCCTCGCCGAGCTCGACCCGCCGGAGGAGCTGTTCCTCGTCTTCCAGGGCGCCGGCCGCGAGTGGTGGTCCGACGTCGTGGCCGTCGATCACGACCGGCTCGACCTTCCCTGGATCCGGCGGCACGTCGAGGTGCTGCGGACGGCATCGCTCGCCGCGGACACCAGCGGCGATCGGCTGCTGCACGGCGATCTCGGCCCTGGCAACTGGTGCCACGACCACGCCCGTCGCTGGCGCTTCGTCGACTGGGGAGCGGCCCATCGCGGCAACCCGTTGGTGGACCACACCATCGCCTCGATCCGCGTCGGCCGGTCGACCGGCTCGCCGACGCCGACACCCCGGCTCCGAGCTCGGCCTGAGTTCGCCGCGTTCGTCACGGGTCGGATGGTCGCCGAGACCGTCGAGACGGACTGGTCGGGCACCCCGCCCCACGCCCTCACCGACCGGCTCGACGACATCGACGCCGGCCTGCGGCTGTGCGCCGTCCTGTTCGACCTCGAGCCGCCCGCGCTCAGGGGCAGGCGCTGATCCAGTCGAGCTCGAAGCGGAACGGACCGTCAGCGCCGTCGGCGAGGATGATCCCGACCTCGACGGCGGCCGTCGGCGCGAAGGGATCGACGTCGACGGCCTGTCCGAAGACCGACGCGTCCAGGTCGGTCAGGTCCACCGCGACGTCCTCGAAGTCGGCGGTCCCGACCGCCGGGATCGGCCCCTGGTGCGAGATCCGGCGGTCCCGCCCCTCGGCGGCATCGGCGACCGTGAGCTCGTAGGCGCGCCCGTCGGTCCGCACTCGCATGAGCAGGCTGGTCACCTCGCCGAGCGGCTCGGCGAGCGCCAGCCGCACCGACGAGAATCCGCCGCCGGCGGTCACGATCTCGCCGTCGAGGACCAGGACCGAGTCCTCCACCGTGGCCTCCGCGCTGGATCGTCCGCCCATCACCCCGTCGTTGACGACCTGCCAGCGCAGCAGCTCGTCGGTGTCCTCGAGATCGGCGATGCGTCGACACCCGGCGTCCGGAGCGGCGGTCGTCGTCGGTGCAGCCGTCGTCGGGGCGGCCGTGGTCGCCGGTGCAGCCGTGGTGGTCGCCGTCGTGACCACCACCGTGGTCGCCGGTGCGAGGGTCGTCGACGATGCGAGCGTGGTCGACGGCGCGGTGTCGCTCGTGACCGCATCGGAGGATGAGCCGCAGGCGGCAAGCGCCAGCACGGCCGTGAGGAGGAGGGCGACTCGCACCTCACCAGTGTGGCGCCGATCCGGCCCGGCCCCGAAGCCGCGCCAGGTGCGATCAGAGGTCGGTCGGCGTCCCGGCGCAGACGACGAGCACCTCGACGCGGTCGCTCGCCGAGATGACCAGGTGGTCGCAGCGACGCACGTTCGCCGCATCACCGGTGGCCAGCGACACCTCGTGCTTGCCGATGTCGAGGGTGCACCGGCCGTCGATGACGTGGACGAGCGCATCGACCCCGCCGAGCTCGATCCGGTGCGCCTGGCCGGCGGCGAGGCGCAGACCCTCGACGTGGAGGTCGAGCTCGTCGTGCGAGAGGCGAGCGACGACCCCGGACTCGTTGGCGAGCCGTCCCTGCCGGACCCGGTGCGGTCCGATCCGGGGCAACAGCGCCCCCATCGGATAGTCGAGCGCCCGAGCGAGCCGCAACAGGACCGGCAGCGAGCACGAGACCTGCCCGGTCTCGATCTCGCCCAGGTGGGACGGAGAGACGTCGGCTGCGGCGGCGACGTCGCGAAGCGTCTCGCCACGCTCGGTGCGTCGTTCCCGCAAGCGCGCGCCGACCTCCGCAGCCAACGACGTGGCGTTGACGGCGCCCTCGACCTCGAGGTTCACAGGATGGCCGGGGCGGCGATCATCAGGATGGTGGCCGGTTCGTCGTCGTCGGTCGCCACGGTGTGCTCCCGATAGGCGCCGTAGTGGATGGTCTCCCCGGCCGCGACGACGTGCGAGCTCTCGGCGAACGAGAACGTCACCGTGCCGTCGAGGACGAAGGCGAAGCGCTCGCCGTAGTGCCGGAAGTGCTCGTCGCCGCCGCCGACCTGGTGGCACATGGCCGAGAACGAGCGGTCGGTGCCGATCGGCGAGAGCAGCTCGTAGACGCGACCGCTGCCGAGATCGAGCTCGTCGCGCTCGTCGGCCCTGGTCACGGTGACCTCGGGGACCGAGCCCTCCCACAGCATCGACATCTCGACGCCGAGCGCGATCGCGAGAGTGGCCATCGCGGTCAGGGACGGCGTGGTCGTGCCCCGTTCGATCTGCGAGATGTAACCGGCGGTGTAGCCGGTCGCCTCGGCGAGATCGGAGAGCCGGAGCCCGGCGTCGGCGCGCAGCTCACGGATCCGGCGGCCGATGACGTCGAGCTCTCCTTCCACGGGGGGCGAAGTTATCCCGTCGCTGCGACGTCGAAGACCCGCCCGACGGTTCGTTCGCCGACCGGGCTCGCCAGCAGCGCGTTCAGCTCGTCGGCCGAGTCGGTCCGATCACTCCGCGCCACCCACCCCTGGTAGGCGGCGAGATCGTCCCAGCTGGCCGTGACGATGGCCGTGAGGCCGTCGTCGGAGATGGTGAGCTCGGCCGACCGACAGCCCGGCTGCTCGAGCGACGCCCGGAGGATGCCTCGCCGTTCGAAGAGCTCGGCCAGCCGGTCCGACTGCCCGGCACGGACCTCCAACTCGAGGTACGTGCGGATCACGACCCGTAGATCTCCGCAGCTCGCTCGGCAGAGATCAGCCCGTTTCGGACGTCCCGCTCGACCAGGCTCCGCTCGCGTTCGGTCGGATCGCCGAGCCCGCCGCCGTTGCCCGTGACGATGCGGATCACGTCACCCGGCGCGGTGTCGAGCCCCGAGGCGAACGAGTAACGGGTCGTCGAGCCGTCCTCGGCTGCGACGACCTCGCAGTAGTTCGGCGATCCGGGTCGACCGCCGTCGAGCGCCCAGGGCGGGAACTTCGAGCGGGTGAACGCGAGTGTGGCGTGGCCGTCGTCGGCCCGCAGCTCGTACTCCATGACGATCCCGCGACCGCCGGTCCGGCGACCTTCGCCGCCCTCGTCGGTGTTGAGCGACATCCGCCGGACGACGAGCCCGTTCTTGGCCTCGTTGACCTCGGCCGGGCAGTTGAACGTGTCGCCGTGGACGCCGCTGAACATCGCGGAGTTGCCGTCGTGGGCCGCGCTGGCACCCCATCCACCGATCTGGGGCTCGATGATCGAGTACGGCCGTCCGGTGTCGGGATGCGTGCCGCCGATGAGGGTCGCGCACACCGAGGCGAAGTGTCCGGCCCCCAGCGAGTCGGGCACGACCTGGGCCATGCATCGCCACAGCAGGTCGTAGAGCGGCAGCAACAGGTCGTAGTAGAAGCCCATCGGAGCAGGCTCCACGGGCTCGAACACCGAACCGGGCCGCGTCACGAGCCGGATCGGCCGGAACGAGCCGGCGTTGGCGTTGATACCCCCGTCGGTGAGCGACTTGAACAACATCTGCACCGGGATCATGGCTGCGTCCCTGGTGCAGTTGGTCGGCGCCTCGGCCTGGTCGGGGTTCCGGGTCAGGTCGACGACGAACTCGTCGTGGGTGATCGTGATCGCGACGTGGAGCACGCGGCCGTCGTCGATCTCCTCCTCGAGCTCGAAGGTCCCCTCCGGCAGCCCGGCCAGCCCGGCCCGGGCGACCTGCTCGCCGTAGTCCATGAAGTCGCGCGACGCCGCCCGGAACGCGTCGACGCCGTAGCGGGCCGCGACCTCACGGAGACGCCGCTCGCCCGTACGCACCGCCGCGATCGCGGCCCAGAGGTCGCCCTCGGACGCTTCACGGAGACGCGAGTTCAGTTGGACGATGTCGAAGATCGCCCGGACCGGTTCGCCAGCGGAGATCGCCTTCACCGGCGGCAGTCGGAGGCCCTCCTGGAAGATCTCGGTCGCCTCGCCACTGGCCGAGCCCGGCGCCATGCCACCGACGTCGGAGTTGTGCGCGATGTTCGCGGTCCAGGCGATCAGCTCGCCGTCGGCGAACACCGGCATCGCCACGACCACGTCGTTGAGGTGCGTGACACCACCCCGGTACGGGTCGCTGGTGAGGAACACGTCGCCGGGCCCGATGTCGTCGCTGCCGATGGTCTCGATGATCACCTTGCAGGCCTTGTCGAGCACGCCGACGAACGCAGGGATGCCGGCGCCGGACGAGGCCAGCTCGCCGTCCTCGTCGAGCACGGCGGTGCCCATGTCGAGCACCTCGTAGATGATCGAGCTCATCGCCGTCTTCTTCATGGCGACGAACATCTCGTCGGCCGCCGCCTGGAAGCTGTTCTGGATGATCTCCAGCGTGATCGGATCGTGGGCGGTCGGGCGGTCGGCGGTGGCGGTCATCGGCCCTCCTCCGGGGTGACGTCGGCATCGAGGACGAGGTTGCGGTGGCCGTCGACCGTCATGGTCCAGCCGGGGTGCACCAGCACCGAGGTGCCGGCCCCCTCGACGACGGCCGGTCCAGGGCAGGTCATGCCCGGGCGGAGGGCGTCAGCAGCGAGGAGCGCCGCCTCGTGGATGCCGAGCTCGGCGAAGTCGACGGTGCGGGTGCCAATGCGGGCCGGGCCGGTGTCGGGATCGCCCGGTGGCTGAGGGTCGGGAGCGACCGCGGCGCTCGGCACCGAGGCCACGAGGTGCAGACCGACCATCTCGATCGGGGCGTCGAGGCGATAGGTGTACTCGGCCTCGTAGGCGGCGTGGAACCGTTCGGTCAGGCCGGCGAGGCGCTCGGGTGCGAGGTCATCCGCATCGAGGGCCACCTCGGTCGTGTGCTCCTGACCCTGGTACCGGAAGCGACCGAACCGCTCCATCCTGATGGCGCCGGCGTCCACGGCATCGGCGACGAAGTCCTTGACGGCCTGCCGCTCGGCCTCGGAGAAGGCTGCGGCGATCGCGCCGACCGACGCCCGGTCGACGTCGAGCAGCACGGTGTGGAAGTAGTCGTGGCGCAGGTCGGAGACGATCATGCCCCAGGCGGAGAACACCGACGCCGTGCTCGGCACGACGACCTGCTGGACGCCGAGCTCGTCGGCGAGGGCGAGCGCGTGCATCGGCCCGCCGCCACCGAAGGCGACGAGGGTGAAGTCCCGGGGATCGTGGCCGCGGTTGAGCGAGATGAGCTTCAGTGCGTTGACCATGTTGTTGTTGGCGATGCGGACGATGCCGCGGGCCGCTTCGGTCGGGCCGACGCCCATCCGCGCACCCACCTCGGTCAGCGCTCGCTCGGTGGCGTCGAGGTCGGGGACGATCTCACCACCACAGAAGTCGTCGCGGCTGATGCGACCGAGCCAGAGGTTCGCGTCGGTGGTGGTGGCCTGCGACCCGCCCTGGCCATACGACGCCGGCCCAGGATCCGCACCTGCCGACTGCGGACCGACGTGGAGCTTGCCGAAGTCGTCGACCCAGGCGATGGAACCCCCGCCGTTGCCGATCTCGACGAGGTCGACCACCGGCACCATCGCGGGATAACCGGCTGACTCCCGGTCGCGCTCGAGCCAGTAGTCGGTCATGACGCGGACCCGGCCGTCCTCGATCAGCGAGCACTTGGCGGTGGTGCCGCCGATGTCGAGCGCCAGCACGTCCGGGCGGCCGATCCGACGGCCGAGCTCGGCAGCGCCGAGGAACCCGGAGGCGGGACCCGACTCCACCATCATGATCGGCGCCTCGGCGACGCTCGCCGCCGACGCCACACCGCAGTTGGACTGCATCACCAGCGTCGGCCCACCGAGCTCGCGGGACCGCAGCTGCTCGTCGAGGCGGCCCAGGTATCGCTGGGCGACCGGCTGCACGTAGGCGGACAGCACCGCGGTGCTCGTGCGCTCGTACTCCCGCCACTCGCGCGTGATGTCGCTGGAGACGACGACCGCGACCTCGGGCCACAGGCGCCTCACCTCTTCGGACAGCCGGCGCTCGTGCGCCGGGTTGGCCCACGAGTGGAGCAGGCAAATGGCGATGGCCTCGACGCCGTCGGCCCGGAAGTCGTCGACGATGCCGGCGACCGGGGCGAGGTCGAGCGGTTCGCGCTGCTCGCCCTGGTAGCTCATCCGACCCGGGACCTCGCGCCGCAGGTAGCGGGGCACGAACGGCTCGGGCTTGCGATAGCCGAGGTTGAAGAAGTCGGGCCGGTTGCCTCGAGCGATCTCGAGGGTGTCGCGGAAGCCCTCGGTGCCGATCAGGCCGACCTTGGCTCCCTTCCGCTCGGTGATGGCGTTGATGACCACCGTGGTGCCATGGACGTGGGACTCGACCCGCTCGAAGGGGACCTCCGCCCGGTCGAACACGTCGAGGACACCGAGATCGAAGTCCGGCGGTGTCGTGGCCGCCTTCGCGATCCGGATCTCGATCGCGCCGGAGTCCTCGTCGACGCCGAAGGTCACCAGGTCGGTGAACGTCCCACCCACGTCCGTGGCGACCCGTATCTGCGAGTCCACACCCATCGCTGCTCCCCCTTGCTGATCGCTCATCGGAGTGGTCCGACCGCCTTGACGACGACCCGGCAGCCGCCGCCGGGCACGTAGGTCATCGGGATCTCGACCACGTTGGTGATCCTCACCCCGTCGCGCTCGGCGCCGCTGCGCACCGCGGCGTCCACGGCGTCGGCCTTGGCTCGATCGAGGCTCTCGTCGCGACCGTCGACGTCGTAGCTGTAGACCTTGTCGACCGAGCCGGACGCCTCCGCGATGCCCGCTCCATAGGCGTTGGCGACGCCGTGGTGGCCGGGCCGGATGACCTCGGAGATGCCGTCGACCCGCTCGGCGACCAGGTGCGCGCCGCCGCCGACGGCGAGCAACGGCACCTCGTCCCGGCTGGATTTCATGCGGTCGGCGAGGCCGGCGACCTGGGCGTCGACCCAACCGGTCGCCTCGGTGAGGAGGTCGGCACCGAGGTCGGCGACCAACGCCGGGTCGCCGAAGCCCTCGAGGCGGCCGATCGCCAGCGACACGTCCGACAGGGTCAGCGTGTCGCCGCCGACGCAGCGAGCCTCGGTCGACACGGCGTAGCCCACCGAGTCCGGACCGATGCGGAGGCCGCCGTCCTCGGTGCGCACGATCGTGCCGCCGCCGAGGCCCATCGAGATGATGTCGGGCATCCGGAAGTTGGTGCGGACGCCACCGACCTCGACGGCGGCGGTGGACTCCCGAAGGAAGCCGTCGACGAGGATGCCGGCGTCGGCCGAGGTACCGCCGACATCGATGACGATCGCATCGTCGACGCCCGCGAGCGCGCACGCGCCGCGCATCGAGTTGGTCGGCCCCGACGCCAGGGTCAGCACCGGGTGGCGCTCGGCCTCCTCGGCGGTCATGAGCGTGCCGTCGTTCTGTGTCAGGTACGCCTGCACGTCGAGCTCGTGGTGGGCGAGCGCCGACCGGAAGCCGTCGACGACCGCCGACGACGTCGACAGCAGCGCCGCGTTGAGGATGGTCGCGTTCTCCCGCTCGATCAGCCCGAGCGCGCCGACCTGGTGGCTGAGCGACACGGCGAGCGCCTGCCCGACCTCGGCGGCGATCACTTCGGCCGCTCGGAGCTCGTGCTCCGGCGAGGCGGGGCTGAACGCAGCGGAGACGGCGATGGCCGGACAGCCGGCGGCCGCGACCTCGGCGGCCAGCCGCCGGATGCCGTCCTCGTCGAGGGGAGCGATCTCGGCGCCCGTGTACTCGTTGCCACCCTCGACGATCGCCGTCGGGCCGAGCACGACGTCACGCAGGTCCTGGGGCCACGCGGCGCTGCAGTCCACAGCCAACGAGCTCGGGGCTGCGAGGCGCAACACCCCGACCCGGTCGAGGCCACGACGCTGGATGATGGCGTTGGCCGGGTGGGTCGTGCCGAGCATGGCCCGCCCGATGCGGGAGCGGTCCTGGCCCTCCAGGACGCCGTCGAGCGCAGCCCGGATGCCGTCGAGCGGATCGGTGGTGGTGGCTACCTTCACAGAGGCGACGACCGAGCCCTCGTCGCCGATGAGCACGGCGTCGGTGTTGGTCCCCCCGACGTCGATGCCGATGCGGTGTGGACGTTCGTCGGTCATCGGGGCAACTCCACCGGATCGAGGTCGTAGCCGAACGCCACCGGTCCGACGAGGTCGACGACGCCGTCCTGGTGCCACTCCGGCGCGCACGGCATGCCGACCACGTGGCATCGGTTGCCGTAGGCGATCGCCTCGGTGGTGAGCGGCTCGTAGGTCTCGTGGTCGAGGAGGCAGATGAGGTCGGGGGTGGTGATGACCGGCTCGTCGTCGACGTAGGCGATGAGGTTCTCGTTCTGCACCTCGATGCGCATCACCCGATCCGATCCCGCGAGGTCGTGGAGGATCAGCGTCGAGCGGGCGAAGCCGTCGGTCGTGCGGCGGTCGAGGTCGACCACCTTGCCCTCGAAGAACCGATGCGATCTCGTCTCGGCGAGGAAGCGATCCCAGGCGCCCTCCTCGATGCGCTGCACCGATTGGAGGAGCTGCCCGACATCTCGGCAGTAGGTGAGGGAGTCGGCGATGGCGTGATCGGCGATCTGGCCGGCGGTCATCGGGTAGCAGCTGATGGCGTTGGCGAGCCCGAGCTGGATGACGGCGGTGCGGGCCAGCGTCTCGGCCATCTGGTTGTTGACGGTCTCGAACACGCAGAGGTTGCCCTTCTCGTCGGCCACCGACATCGGGCCGGCCGGGATGCCGGCGAGCGTGAAGACGGTCATCTCGATCTGAGGGAAGGCCCGGCGCATGCCGTCGGCGTTGACGACGGGCAGGCCCATCTCAGCCGCCGTCGCGATGGGGAGCAGGGTGTTGAGCCCACCGACCTCGATGGGCATGATCGCCGCCGGCTCGTCGCCGAGGTAGGCCGAGAGCGCTTCGACCGACTTCACGAACTCCGTGCCGGCGGGGACCTTCTCGAGGATGACGGTCGGCGCACCGATGATGGCGACGGTGAGCACCCGGGCGTCGCGGTCGAGGTCGCTCGCGCTGACGACCTCGACGGGGCCGTGCTGCTCGAGCGCCTGCCGGGCGACGAGCTTCGCGATGTAGGGATCGCCGCCACCGCCGGTGCCGAGCAGCGTCGCCCCGACGCACAACGACTCGATGTCGTCGGCGGCGAGGGTCGTGATGGTCATGTCGCCCTCCTCGTCCGTGTCCAGTTGTCCGCCGCGACCGCGGCCAGGATCACCGAGCCCTGGATGAGGCGCTGGATGATCGGGTCGATCTGGTGGAGGTTGAAGCCGTTGGTCAACAACGCGATGAAGAACGCGCCGAAGATCGTCCGCCACACGGCGCCCTCGCCGCCGGCGATCGACGTGCCGCCGATGATCACGGCGGTCAACACGGCGAACACGAACGAGAAGTCGTCGCTCGGCTGGGCCGTGATGGTCCGGGAAGCGAGCAGTCCCCCGGCGAGACCGGCGGCCGCTCCGGCGAGCACGAAGGTCGTGGTCACGACCGCCTCCACCCGCACCCCGGCCAGCCGGGCCGCCTCCGGGTTGCCGCCCGCTGCGAAGACATGACGACCGAAGCGCGTGCGCTCCAACACGAACCAGAAGAACGCCACGACGACGATCGCGATCCACGTCGCGTTGGTGAGCACGAAGTCGCGGCCACGGGCGATGTCGGCGAACCCTCGGTCCTCGACGCGGACGATGCTCCGATCGCTGATGAGGAATCCGATGCCGTAGAAGACGAAGGACGTCGCCAAGGTCGCGATGAACGAGTTGATCTGGACGTAGGAGACGATCAGGCCGTTGACGAGCCCGAACACCAGCCCGATGGCCGTGCCGGCGGCGAGCGCCAACACGGGCGAGCCGGTGTCGTTCATGACGAGCGCCGTGACGATCGATGCGTTGATGTAGGTCGCCGACAGCGAGATGTCGAAGTTGCCGCCGATGAGCGTGAGCGTCAGCGCCGAGGCGGCGATGAGGATGAGGCTCTGCTGGTCGAGCACGTTCCGCAGGTTCGCCCCGGTGAAGAACGCATCCGAGGTCTGCCACAGCAGCACGAACAGCAGCAGCGTGACCCAGATGATCCCGTAGTCGCTGAACCGGAACCGACGCCCGCCCCCGGTGCTCGCCGTCGCGACGGCGTCGATCTGCGCGTCGGCACCGACCGTCGCGTCGTCCCGTACCTCGCTCATGCGGCCTCCATCCCGAATGCCAGTTCCATCACGTCGGAGCCCGACGAGCGCTCACCGTCGAGCTCACCGACGAGGCGACCCGAGCGCATCACGAGGATCCGATGGGCGAGACCGAGCACCTCCTCGATCTCCGACGACACCACCAGGATCGCCATGCCGTCGGCCGCGAGCCGGACCAGCAGGTCGTAGATGCCGCGCTTCGCCCCGACGTCGACGCCGCGGGTCGGCTCGTCGGCGATGAGCAGGCGAGGCGGGGACACCATCCATCGGGCGAACAGCGACTTCTGCTGGTTGCCGCCGGACAGCTCGCCCATCACCGAGTCGACGGTGCCGCCGGTGAGGTTCACGTCGTCGGCAGCACCGGTCGCGCGTTCCCGCTCGGTGGCTCGACGCACGATGCCGGAGCGCGTCATCTCGTCGAGGTGGGCGAGGCTGATGTTGCCCCTCACGGTCCGGCGCAGGAACAGGCCCTGGCTCCGACGGGACTCCGGGATCATCGCCACACCCCGGGAGATGGCGTCGCGCGGCGACCGGGGTCGATACGGCTCACCGTGCAGGCGCAGCGTGCCGGCGGTCGGCCGGTCGGCGCCGAAGACGGCCCGGGCGACCTCGCTGCGGCCGGCCCCGACCAGCCCGGCGAGCGTGACGATCTCACCGGCGCGGATCGAGAAGCTCACGTCCTCGAACGCGCCGGCCCTGCTGACGCGGTCCACCTCGAGCACGGTCGGGGTGTCGTCCGCCACGTGGTGGCGGGTGGGGAAGGTCGCGTCGAGGCTGCGACCGACCATCCCCTCGATCAGCGACGCCTTGGTCTCGTCCGCCGCCTCGGCGTTGCGGACCACGCGCCCGTTGCGCATCACCGTGATGTGGTCGGCGAGGCCGAGCACCTCGTCGAGGAAGTGCGACACGAACACGACGGTGACACCACGGTCCGCGAGGCCGTGCACGCTCTCGGCCAGCGACTCGGCCTCGTTCGACGAGAGCCGCGCGGTGGGCTCGTCCATCACGATCACCTCGGCGTTGCGAGCGAGCGCCCGGAGGATCTCGACCTTCTGCTGCTCGGCCACCGAGAGGCGGCCCACGATGGCGTGCGGATCGATGCGGATGCCGTGCTCGGCGACCAGCGCCTCGAACCGCTCGAGATCGGCCATCGGGCGAAGCAGCGGACCGCGGCGGGCCTCGGTGCCCAGCACCACGTTCTCGACCACCGAGCGCCCGGGCAGCAGGGACAGCTCCTGGGCGACCATCGTGATCGAGTGGCGCAGCGCCGCCCCGGGCGACCGCAGCACGACTGGTGCGCCGTCGACGCGGATCACGCCCTCGTCCGGGACGTGCACGCCGGCGATCGCCTTGCCCAGGGTGGACTTGCCGGCGCCGTTCTCACCGACGATCGCGTGGATGCGGCCGCGCCGGATCGACACGCTGACGTCGTCGAGGGCGACGGTCCCACCGAATCGCTTGGTGAGACCGTCGCACTCGATCTTGGGCGGGTCGGACGACCTGCCGCTCAAGTGACTAGCCGACCCACTGGGCGGTGAAGTCGCCGATGTTGTCCGGCGTCATCAGGCCACCGTTGGGGACCGACTGGGCCGGGTCGATGCCACCGGTGTCGCTGCCGCCGAGGGCGTCGACCATGGCCAGCATCGCCAGCTCGCCCTCGGTCGCCGGGGCGCCGTACAGCCCACCCCACCAGCGGCCGTCGCTGATCGCCTCGACCGCGTACTCGCTGCCGCCGAAGCCGATGATCAGCACATCGCTGATGCCAGCCTCGTCGAGGGCGAGCTCGACGCCCTGCATCGACTGGTCGGCACCGATGACGACATCGATCTCGCTGGTGCTGACGAGGATGTCCTGCATGGCGGTCAGGCCGACGTCGGGACCGAGGTACTGGCCCTCGCCCTCCGCGACGACGTTGACGGCGCTGCCCTCGACGACGCTGTCCCAGCCGAGCCGGACCGCCTCATCGAGCGGCACGCCGCGGATGCCGTAGAAGTACACGACGTTGCAGGGATCGAGATCGGCGCAGGCCTCCAGCGTGAGCTCACCGATCCGCTCGCCGCGAACCTGCGGCGGCTCGAACACCGCAGCAGCGATGCCGTCGACCTGGGGCTCGACGGTCGTCAGGTCGTCGCCGACCACCTGGTTGAGCACGACGACCTCGAGCCCGGCGCCGAGTGCGTCCTCCACGTCGGGGATCGAGCCCGAGCCGACGAGCGAGACGAGCACGATGCCGCCGTACTGGCCCGAGGTCACGGCGTCCTGGAACTGCTGCTGCTGGAGCGCCGGGTCGAACTGGGCGTCGAACTCGACGATCTCGATGCCGTTGTCGGCGGCGACCGCCTCCATGGCCTCGCGCGATGACTGCAGCCAGGTGTTGGCCGAGCTGGCTGAGAGGTAGGCGACCTGCACGGGCCCGTCGCTGTCCTCGGCCGGAGGCTCGGTCTCCGCCGGCGCCTCGGTCTCCGCCGGGGCCTCGGTCTCGGCGGGGGCATCGGTGGTCTCGGCCGGCGCCTCGGCTGCGGCGGTGGTGTCCGACGAGCTGTCGTCGTCACTGTCGCCGCACGCGGCGGCGATGAGCGCGAAGACGGCCAGGAGGCTCAGCACGAGCCGCCACCGCCTCCCTGACGTTGCGTTGAGCATGGTGCTGGTCTCCCTCTCCTGTGCACGACGAGCGCGCATCGGCCGGCAACCTAGTGCAGATCGCCGGTATTTGTTCAGGGCTTGTACTTTGAGCGGACAGACGCCGGTCAGGCCTACGCTCGGCCCGTGATCGAGCAGCTCGACATCGCCGACGCCCACAACGACCTGCTCCTCGCGTGTCAGCACCGCCGTGAGCGGGGTCGCGTGGACCCCTTCGGCGACGACTGGCTGCCCGGCCTCCGGGCGGGCGGCGTGGTGCTGCAGGTGCTGCCGATCTTCACCGAGGAGCAGTTCATCGGTGAGGGGGCGCTGCGTCGGACCCTCGAGATCCTCTCCCTGGCTCGTGAGATCGCCGACATGCACTCGGCCGACGTGGCGATCGTCGAGACCGTGGCCGACCTCGACGCTGCGCTGGCGTCGAGGCGCATCGCCCTGGTGCTCGCCATCGAGGGTGCCGAGCCGATCGGGTCGTCGGTGTCGATGTTCGACACGCTCTGGCGGCTCGGTGTGCGGATGACCTCGCTGACCTGGAACCGGCGGACGATGTTCGCCGACGGCATCGGAGAGCGGGACACCGAGGGCCGACTCACCTCGCTCGGGGTGGAGGCCGTCGCCGAGATGGAGCGGTTGGGCATGATCGTGGACGTCAGCCACCTCTCGGCGCCCGGCGTCGCGCACCTGGCCGAGGTCGCTCGAGCCCCGTTCGTTGCGACGCACTCCTCGTGCCGGGCGCTGTGCGACCACCCTCGCAACCTCACCGACGAGCAGCTCCGCCTGGTCGCCGGATCGGGCGGCTTCGTCGGCATCAACGCCTTCGGGCCGTTCATCGCGACCGACGGCGCCGAGATCGCGGGCGTTGTCCACCACCTTGCCCACGCGGCGTCGGTGGTCGGGCCCGGCCACGTCGCGCTCGGCGCGGACTTCCTCGACGACCTCGTTCGCCTGGTCGATCCGATCCTGGGCCGCAACCTGTTGGTCGACCCCGCCGACCTGGCGCTCATCGAGGGCTTCCGACGACCGGCCGACTTCGCCGCGCTCGCGCCGCTGCTCGTCGAGCGCTTCGGACGCAGTGACGCCGAACGCATCGCGTCGCGCACGATGATCGAGTTCTTCCGCTCGCAGCTCCCCGCGAGCTGAAGGTCCTCGGCCGACCCCCCGGCGCCCGATCCCCGACATCACACAAGCGGCCCTGCCGCCTTGATCCGCAACCGGATGACGTTGTTGGTCATGTAGGCCATGGTCAGCTCCTCGAGCGACACGACCTGGGTGAGCTCCGGATCTGCGCCGAGCGCGACCGCCGCTCCGACCGCATCGGCCTTCGCTCGCTCGATCACGACCTCGCGGCCCTCCCCCTCGACGGAGAAGAACTGGTCGATCTCGGCGCTCACCGCCGCGATCGAGGCACCGATGGCGTTGCCCACCTCGAAGTGCTCCGGTCGCACGACCTCGGTCACGCCGGGGAGCTCCGCGGGCACGAGCACGCTGCCACCTCCGACGGCCACGACGGGCTGGTCGGAGCGGGCGAGTTTCATGCGGTCGATGCCGTCGGCGAAACGGGCGTCGATCTCGTCGAGCGAGCGATCGGCGAGCGAGGCGTCGAGGCCGTCGACGCTCGACGTACCGAACGAGGCGCGGCCCGCCCGGTTGGCGACGTCGCTCAGGGTCGTGGTGTCGCCTCCGAAGCAGACCGCCTCGGTCGTCAGGCGGTGGCCGACGCTCTCGGGTCCGATGCGCAGCTCGTCCGACGACTCGGTCACGACGGTGCCTCCGCCGAGGGCGATGGCGAGGAGGTCGGGCATGCGGAAGTTGGTCCGCACGCCGCCGATCTCCACCGGCACGGCCGACTCGCGAGGGAACCCCGCGGCGAGGACGCCGATGTCGGTGGAGGTGCCGCCGACGTCGACGACGATGGCGTCGTCGAGACCGGACAGGTGCGCCGCACCCCGCATCGAGTTGGCCGGCCCGGAGCCGATGGTGAGGACCGGGAAGCTGAGCACCCGATCGATGGCCATCAACGTGCCGTCGTTCTGGGCGAAGTAGCAGACGGCATCGATGCCGACCTCGGCGGACGCCCGCTCGAGTCCCTCGACGATCCGACGGGCGACCGTGAGGAGCGAGGCGTTGAGGACGCAGGCGTTCTCGCGCTCGAGCAGGCCGATCGAACCGAGCGAGCCGCTGAGCGACAGCGGGACGTCGGGGTGGCGTTCCCGGATGATCTCGGCGGCGCGCAGCTCGTGGGCGTCGGAGACCGGGGCGAAGATGCTCGTGACGGCGAAGGCGTCCGGGGGCTCCGGCAACGAGTCGAGGAAGGCGACGAGCTGTCCCTCGTCGAAGGGCACGTGCTCGGAGCCGTCGAAGTCGAAGCCGCCGTCGATGATCGCCTCGCCGGCGGAGACCACGGCTCGGAGGTCGTCGGGCCAGGTGGCCAACGGCGGGATGGCCGTGGTGGCTGGACCGCCGATGCGGACCACGGACACGCGCCCGAGCTCGCGCCGCTCGAGGACGGCGTTGGTGGCGTGGGTCGTGCCGAGCATGACCCGATGGACCCCGCCGCCGCCGATCCCGGCCTCGCCGAGCACAGCGGCCATCGCGGCGGCGATGCCGCCGAACACATCGGTCGTCGTCTCGGACTTGTGCTTCGCCACGACCTTCAGCTCGCGGTCGAGGATCACGGCATCGGTGTTGGTGCCGCCGACGTCGACACCGAGGCGATACGGGCCGCGCTCAGCCATGGAGCTCCTCCACGGGGACGTAGTCGAGGTCGTAGGAGAACGCCCGTGGGCCCACGACCTCGAGGGCGGCATCGCTCCGCCAGATCGGGTCGCACGGCAGGGCGACCACCGACACCCGTTGCCCGTAGCGCAACAGCTCGGTGACGATCGGCCGAGCGGTGTGGATGTCGACGGCGGTGATGATGTCCGGCACGCACGCGAGCAGCGCACCGTCCTCCAGGGCCACGGCGTTCTCGTTCTGGAACTCCATCCGGACCAGGCGACCCTGGTCCGAGCCGATGCCCTCGATGGTGACCGTGCCCCGGGCGAAGCCCTCCGTCGTCTGCCGGTCGACGTCGATGATCTTCCCCTCGATCAGGGCGTAGCCGTCGACCGACCGACACAGCGCACCGACGGGGTCGTCGTCGGCCTCGAGCAGGATGCGCCCGACCTCGATGGCCCGACTGACCGATCGCGGCACCGTCGCTCTGCGGGCCTCGCCGACCGTCATGGGGTAGAGGCACATCGACGCCGAACCGCCGATGGCGCCGACGACCGATCGCACCATCGTCTCGGCCCACTTGGGGGTGGACGCCCGGAACGAGACGAGGTTCTGGCGCTCGTCGGTCATGATCACCGGGTTGATGTCGATGCCGGCGATCGCCGCGGTCGTCATCTGGAGCTCGGGGAACGCTCGGCCCATGAGGTCGCAGTCGACGAACGGCATCCCGGCCCGTGCGGCCCACATCACCGGGATCAGCCCGTTGATGCCGCCGAGCTCGGCGCAGCTGAAGGCGGCGACCCGCCGTCCCAGCTCGGTCTCGAGGCGCTGGAGCAGACGCTCGCCCTCGAGCCCCGACGGGATCTTCTCGGCCATCACCGTAGGTGCCCCGACCATGGCAGCCGGGAGGATCAGATCGTCGTCATCGAGATCGTCGAGGTCGACGAGGGGCACCTCGCCGAACTGCTTGACCATCTCGGTGGCCATCATCCAGCCCATCAGCGGATCGCCGCCGCCCCCGCCGCCGAACACCGCCGCCCCCAGCGAGAGCCACTCCAGCTCCTGCGTCCCCAGCTTCGCCATGCCGGCAACCTATGCCCAGGTCAGCGAGCCCGCTTCGGTGATCTCCACGAACTTGCGAGCTGACTTGTGCACCGTGCACGATCGCGGCGATGGCGATCGTCCGATTGGAGCAGCTCGATGATGCGATCGAGCTGCTGTCCGACGAGGAGGGCCTCGGCGCCAACGAGGTGACCGCGGTCGAGAACGCCACTCGCTTCGAGATGGTCGCCGATGCCGGAGCCGGCGCCATCGTGGTGCTCGGTGAGCCGATCGTGTCGACGTTGCGGAGCTACCGGTTCGATCTTGCGCTGGGCGAGGCGCACCCCGCCGTCGCAGCCGTCGTCTGGGCCGCCCGGCACGACGCCGAGCTCTCGACGACCGCGCGCCGCATCTGCGCAAAGAAGTCGATCGCGCTCGGTCGCCTCCACCCCGACGTCGATGCGGTGTCGCTCGCCGTGCGTGTGCGCGATCTCAGCTCCGACGATCGGCGGGCCGACGATCTCCTCCTCGAACGGGTCTGCGAGCTGACGGATGCGTGCCACGAGCTGCTCGACGTCCCGGCGTTGCTCGACGCGGTCGGGGTGCGCCTGGGCACGACGCTGTCGCTGGTCGAGCGCCCGACCCGCCCGGGCGACCTGCCGCTGCGCGTGCACGGGCTGGTCCCCCGCCACCTCGCCGTCGGCCTCGATGCGCCGACGCCGATCGTCCGGTCCGCCATCACCTACGTCGCCCGCCACGTGGAGGCCCTGCTCGTCGCCGACCACGAGGCCCGCGAGATCCCCGAGACGACCGTCGGCGAGTTGCTCGGCGAGATCCTGTTGCGCGACGTCGGCACCTCGGCGGACGCCGCCTCCCGCCTGCGCCGGTCCGACTTCCCTATCGACGGCTCCCACCTCGCCGTCCGCATCGACTGCCACGACCCCGTCGACGAGGCGCTCGGCGTCCAGGCCACCTACCGCCTCCAGCAACGCATCGGCGAGGAGCTGCTGGCTGCGGCACGAGCGAGCGGCGACCGGTGGACCCGCACCGGAACGGCGCAGTCGATCGTCCTGTTGTCGAGCCGACGGGCCGCCCACCCCGACGGCTATCCCCGCGAGTGCGAGGCGCTCGTGGCGGGCGCCGTCGCCGACGTGGGCGAGCGAGTCCCCGGCCTCGGCATCCACATCGGCATCGGTACGGCTCACCTGGGCGTCGCCGGTGTGCAGACGACGGTGAACGAGGCGACCTCGGCCCTCCGCTCGGCCAAGGACCGCGGACGGGTCAACGACCCCGTCTCGTTCGACCGCCTCGGGTTCGGACGGGCGCTGGTGCGGTGGGCGGAGATCGACGGCGTCCGGCCAGTCGTCGACGAGATCCTCTCCCCACTCCTCGCCGGTCCCCCTCGGCGAGCGCACGAGTCCATCACGACGCTCCGCACCTACCTCGACTGCGGACGGAACGTCTCCGAGACCGCAGCACGCCTCCACCTCCATCGCAACACCGTGCGATACCGGCTCGACCGCATCACCGACGCCCTGCCCGTCGACCTCGACGACCCCGACGAGCGCCTGCTCGTCGAGCTCAGCTGCCGGGTGATCGCGACGAGCGAGGTCTGACCGCTGCGCTCAGCCGAGATCACCCCGGCGGCGCTCGAGGTGGCGGCGCTCGGTCGGTGAGACGACCCGTTCGAGCGCTTCGTCGTAGGCCCACCGGGCCGCGTCGGTGTCGCCGACGCGGGTGAGGAGCTCGGCGCGCACGGCCCACGTGAGGTGGTGCTCGGCCGGCGCTACCGGTGGGTCGTCGGCGTCGAGCAGCGCGAGGCCGGCGGGAGCACCGTCCGCCTCCGCGACGGCGACGGCACGGTTGAGCCGCACGATCGACGAACCGGTCATCGCCTCGAGCTGCCGGTAGAGACCGGCGATCGTCGACCAGTCCGTGTGCTCGGCGGAGGCGGCGTTGGCGTGGCGTGAGGCGATCAGGGCCTGCACCTGGAAGGGGCCGGGATCGACGAGGCGCATGGCCGTCGCCAACGAGTCGTTCGCCGCGGCGATGCCCGAGCGATCCCACCGCGACCGATCCTGGTCGGCGAGGGTGACCAGCTCGCCGTCGACATCGATCAGCGCATCCACCCGGGCGCGCTGGAAGCGGGCCAGGGCGAGCAGACCCCACGTCTCGGCATGCTCGGGCACGAGCGCACCCACGAGCTCCAGGATCCGGATGCCCTCGTCGAACAGGTCGATCCGCACCGGAGCGGACTCGTCGCCCCGCGAGAACCACGCCTCGTTGATCACGAGGTAGAGCACGTCGAGCACCGCGCCCAGACGCTCCTCGGGTCGCTCCGGTAGCGACAGCGGCATCTTCGCGTCGCGGATCTTGCGCTTGGCCCGGACGATGCGCTGGGACAGCGTCGACTCGGCGACGAGGAAGCCGGCAGCGATCTCGGGCACCGTGAGCCCGCCGACCAGCCGGAGGGTCAGTGCGACCTGCGCCTGCCGATCGAGGGCGGGGTGGCAGCAGAGCAACAGCAGGCGGAGCCGCTCGTCGGCATCGGCGTCGTCCCCGCCCGACCAGCTGTCGGTCCGGTCGTCGATCATGTCGGCCGCACCTCCCACCGTCGGCTCGTCGGTGCCGAGCAGCTCCGCGCCGTCGCGGCGCACCCGGTCGCGGGCGCGCCGGGCGGCCCGGAGCCGATCGAGGGTTCGCCGGCGGGACACGGTCATCAGCCAGCCGCCGGGATTGTCCGGCACGCCGGCGTCCGGCCACGTCCGGGACGCCTCGACGAGCGCGTCCTGGACGGCGTCGTCGGCCAAGTCGAGATCGCCGAACCGACTGGCCAGGACCGACAACACCCGGGGGGCGTCGGTCCTGGCCAGGTCGGTCAGCGCCGCGTCGACCGCTCGGTCGTGGACGGCCACCCGTGGGCTCAGGCGTCCGGCCGGAACGCGACGGGCCGGACCTCGAGATGGCCGTTCTCGACGGGCATCTTCCCGGCGAGGTCGAGCGCCTCGTCGAGGTCGGCCGCCTTGATCAGGTAGTACCCGCCCACCTGTTCCTTGGCCTCGCTGTAGGGCCCGTCGGTCGTGGCGGTCACCGTGCCGTCGGTCTTGCTGACGGTCGTGGCGATGTCGGGCGGGGCGAGGCTGGCGCCGGAGACCCAGTGGCCGCCGTCGATCAGCATCTGGTTGTAGGCCATCCAACGGCCCATGAACTCCTCGAACTCCGGCGTGCCGGGGACGGGCCCCGGGCCGTTCGGGTCGGTGTGGTTGAGGATCATGTACTCGGTCATCGCTGCTCTCCTGTGTCGTTCGTTGGTCGGTCCCGGAGTCCAGGAGCTCCTCGCTCCTGCCCCCCTCCGGGTGTCGCAGCCGTCGTGGCTGGCGGCCGGCGGTGCGCGGTGGACGGTGTGGTCAGGCTCGCTCGGCCACGGCGGCCAGGCGGTCGAGGGTGGTCCGCATCGCCGACTCGAGGTCGGCCGCTCGGTCGGTGATGCCGGCCCGCTTCTGCAGCAGCCGGATGAAGAAGGGTGACCGCTTGGTCTGGTCGAGGAGCTCGACGACGCGGGTGCCGCCGTCGATCGGCGTGAGCTCGTAGCGCCACGTCGAGCGCGAGGGCATCGGCACCCGGAACTCGAAGACACGGCCGTCGACGACCTCGGTCACCGTCGGCTTGGTCGTCCAGGACAGCGAACCGGCCTCGTTGCGTCCGAAGAACCTCGCACCTTCCTCGGGGCCCTCGGCACCGCCGAGCCAGCGGCTCTCGGTGATCTCGGGACTCCAGTCGGACATGCGATCGATGTCGGTGATGAGGTCGAAGACGACGGCGGGCGGTGCCGCGATCGTGCGCTCGACCCGGAGGTGGATCGGGCCGGCGCGGGTGGCGCCGACCGGTCGGGCGATGGTGGTCTCGGTGGTGTTCATGCCCTCATGACGCCACCGCCGACCGGATTCGACAGCGACCTCGAAAGAAATCTCGGGAATCCTCAGATGACGGGACCGAGCACCCGGTCGAGGTAGTCGTTGCGGAACACGCCCTGGGGGTCGAGAACGCTCCTGACCTTGGCGAACTCGTCCCAGCGGGGGTAGCGCTCGCGGAGGACGTCGTGGGTCTGGCCGTGCATCTTCCCCCAGTGGGGGCGGCCCTCGTAGTCGTCCATGATCGCCTCGACGGCCCGGAAGTAGTCCCCGAACGGGATGCCGATGTACTGGTGGACGGCGATCCAGCCGCTGCGTCGGCCCTCGGCGGTCGACAGCGGGATGTCGTCGGCGGCGGAGGCCCGCACCTCGATCGGGAACAGCGGGGTGCGGTCGAGATCGGCCGCCATCGCGCGGACCCGCTGCACCGCCTCGGGTACCGCGTCGAACGGGAGGCCGTACTCCATCTCGACGAACCGCACCCGCCGTGGACTCGCGAAGACCCGGTAGCTGCGATCGACGACCTCTCGCGAGCTCGTCGCCTTGCCGATGAGGCCGAGCATCCGCTTCCGCTGTGACGGGAAGCGCCGCACGATGCGGTTCGCGACCTCGAAGGCACCGTTCTCCGCGAGGTCCTTCTCGAGGAAGAACTGGAGTCGGGTCGGCGGCTGCTCGGCCTCGTCGGTCGGCTGGTTGCGCTTGGTGAACGCCGTGCGCGCGCCGAAGAAGTGGAAGAACTCGGCGTGGCGGGCGCTGGCGACGAAGCCGTCCCAGTCGTCGAGGACGTCGTCGAGCCGTTCGGCTCCCTCGGCCGCCCGCAGCACGAACGAGGGAACGCACCGGAGGCGGATGCGGGTGATGATCCCGAGCGCTCCGATGCTGACGCGCCCGGCGGTGAAGACGTCGGGGTTCGAGGTGGCGTCGCACCACATGACGTCACCGGTGCCGGTGACGATCTCGAAGCCGACGATGTTGGTCGACAGGTTGCCGAGGCTCACGCCGGTGCCGTGGGTCGCCGTCGCGGTGGCCCCGGCGAGGCTCTGGTAGGCGATGTCGCCGAGGTTGGGCATGGCCAGTCCGAGCGCGTGCAGCGCCTCGTTCAACGCCGACAACCGGATCCCGGCCCCGACGGTGACCTCCCGGGTGTCCGGATCGTGATCGGTGAGCTGGTCGAGGTGGTCGAGGCTGAGCAGGACGCCGTCGGTGCAGGCCGCAGCGGTGAACGAGTGGCCGGCGCCGACGACCTTGACCCGCTCGCCCCTGGCGGCGGCCCCGGCGACGATCTCGGCCACCTCCGTGGTCGAGGTCGGCGATCGCCACTCGACCGGTAGGCACCGCTGGTTGCGCCCCCAGTTGACGAACGCTCGGTCCCGCTTGGCCCTCACCAGTGACGCAGATCCACTCCCCATCGGTCGATGATCGCATCTCCGTCGGCGATCCACATCTCCGCGTGGCGGGCCACGGTCGGGTCGACGTGGGCGGGATGGAGGCGGACCCGGTCACCGACCGACCAGGCGGACAGCTCCTCGGGGACGATCGTCGCGTGCTCGTCTGAGCAGAACAGCAGCTCTCCCGGTCCGGGCCACACGGGGTTGCCGTGGTCCATGCCGAACGCCTTGAGGCCAGCGTCGACGACCATCCACCCCTTCGCATTGATCGAGATCACCGTGGCGTGGACGGACAGGGCGATCTCGAAGGGCTGATCGAGCTTGGCGTAGTCGGTGTCGAGGAGGGTGTAGCTCCCCGCCTGGATCTCCGTGCACCAGGTGTTGACGTCGTAGGTCCCGGTGCCGCCGCCCGAGACGATGTCGCCCCCGATCCGGTCGGAGGCGTCGAGAAGGATCGCCATGCAGGACTCGACCTTGTCGGCCTTCTTGGCCGGGTCCTCGACCATCATCAGGTGGCCCTCGTAGCCCATGACGCCGCGGACCTCGATCCCGGCCGCCCGGGCCCGGTCGGCGAGGCGGGCGCCGGTGTCGACATCGCACCCGCAGCGGGGCAGGCCGACGTCGATGTCGATCAGGACCGAGCGGACGCCGCCGGCGATGGCCGCATCCAACACGACGTCGGAGTCGACGGCGACGGTGATCGTCGTTCCGGTCTCCTCGGCGGCGGCGCCGAGGCGGGCGACATCGAGCGACTCGTTGGCGAGCAGCAGGTCGTCGCCGACCCCGGCGCGGGCGAGGCCCTCGATCTCCCTCGGCGTCGCCGCGCAGAAGCCGGGATGGCCGGCCGATTCCAGCTCCCGGGCGAGGTCGGTCGACTTGAAGGCCTTCACGTGGGGCCGCAGCGACCGGCCGGGCCGGGCGGTAGCCATGGCGGCGACGTTGCGGTCGAAGGTCGGCCGGTCGACGACGAGCGCCGGCGTGCGAAGCTCCTCGACCGTGGGCGGCTCGTCGGTGGACACGGCCGGACCGTAGCGTCTCGGCCCATGACCCAACCGAGGCGCCCTCACCCGCTCCACGTCCTCGACCTGGCGCAGACCCGGGCGGCGGCGGTGATCGCCACGGTCCGACTCGACCAGCTCGATCGGCCGACGCCGTGCGATCTGTGGGACGTCCGCGACGTGCTCAACAAGCTCGTCGCCTCGACGCTGGTGTTCACCTCGTTCGGTCGCCGCGAGGCGCCGGATCCGACACTGGACCTCGTCAACCCGATCGACATCATCGGCGACGATCCCCTCGGCGCCTTCCAGGACGCCGCCTCGGCGTGCCGCGCGGCGTGGCGGGCGGACGGTGCCCTCGACGGCACCGCCCCGTCGACGGTCGGCGACGCGCCGGCGAAGGCGGTCCTGCACGCACGGATCTTCGACACGACGGTCCTCGGCACCGACATCGCCCGGGCGACCGGTGTCGCCCACGGCATTGACGAGCTGCAGGCGGCCTACGTCCTCCGCATCGCTCGGGCGCTCGTGCCGACGGTGCGCGGCGTCAGCGAGGAGCGGTATCGGCCGGCGGTCGAGGTGTCGGACGGGGTCGAGCTCGTCGACGAGCTGTTGGCCGTGACCGGGCGGGATCCGGCGTGGCAGCCTCCGCCTCGGGACGGCGAGGGGGCCATGACGTGAGCGGATCGACCGACACGACCGACTGGATCGAGCTGACGGGACGCGCCGGCCGCGCCGGGCACGACCTCGTCGGCTGGATGATGTGGGACCCGGAGGCGATCGCCCGGTTCGAGGCCCTCGGCGTGCCGAACGGTGCGGGCTGGATCGTCACCTGGCGGCTGGCCCCCCTCGGCGACATCGAGCCGTCGGCGGCCGCCGCTGTGACCTACTCGATCAACCCCGCGGTGATCGAGATGGTCATGGGCCTCTCCCGGGACGTGACCGACGTCGAGGCGATCTGCCGAGTGCGGGACGAGTCGGCGATCCCTGGGCTCGACGCCATCGCTCCCGGCCTCGCCGCGCAGCTCGCCCCGCTGGCCGACGACCTGTGGCGAGGCGTCGACTCGGTCCACCACGGCGCCCGGCCGATGTTCGCCGCGCATCGGGCACAGACACGACCGGCCGACGACCCGGCGTTGTCGGCGTGGCTCGCCGCCAACTGCCTCCGCGAGCTGCGGGGCGACAACCACTGGGCACTCTGCGCCGCCGCCGATCTCGACGACGTCGAGGTGGGACTCCTGCACTCGGCGATGATCGACGTCGAGGAGTACGGCAGCGAGGAGTGGATCGCCCGCAGCCGTGGCAACGACGACGACGCCGTCGCCGGCGGCTGGGCTCGCCTCGAGGCCAAGGGCTTCGCCGCGGCCGGGGCGCTGACCGACGACGGCCGGCGGTTCCGGCTCGAGCTCGAGCGACGGACCGACGAGCTGACCGCGCCGGCGTGGCGGGAGATCGGGGCGGCGACGACCGTCACCTTCTGCGAGGCGGTCGAGGCGCACCACGACGCCTTCCTCGACCGCATCGACGCCACCGCCGGCCCCCGCTGGATGCCGGCACTGCGCACCACGGACCGCTGACGCCGACAAGGTCCTTGGCGCGTTTCGTCGGGGAGGGGGGATGTGAACCCCCACGTCCGTCGCCCGTCGGCGTTTCGTCGGGGAGGGGGGATTTGAACCCCCGACCTCCGGCACCCAAAGCCGGCACGCTGCCAAGCTGCGCCACTCCCCGGTCGCACGCGAGGCTACCGGTACCGACGACGTGAACGAGGGGGTTCCGACGTGGAACTGGGTGTGCTGATCTTCCCGACCGACCAGGCGATCCGCCCGGCCGAGCTGGCCAAGGAGGCCGAGGCGCGGGGCTTCGAGTCGCTCTGGTTCCCGGAGCACTCGCACATCCCCTCCTCGCGCGTCACGCCGTGGGGCGGCGCGAAGGAAGCTCCACCCCTCCCCGAGGAGTACTGGCGCACCCACGACCAGTTCGTCGCGCTCGCCACGTGCGCCTCGGTCACCGAGCGGATCAAGCTCTGCACCGGCATCACGCTCGTCGCCCAGCGCGACCCGATCTGGCTGGCCAAGGAGGTCGCCACGCTCGACGCGCTCTCCGACGGTCGCGTCGTGATGGGCATCGGCTACGGCTGGAACGTCGAAGAGCTCGCGCAACACGGGGTCGCCTACCGGGAGCGGCGGGCGCTGCTGCGGGAGAAGGTCGGGATGATGAAGGCCCTCTGGACCGAGGAGGAGGCCACCTTCGAGGGCGAGCACCTCTCGCTCGAGCCGAGCTGGGCTTGGCCCAAGCCGACCCAGTCGCCCCACCCACCGGTGATCCTCGGCGGCGCCGCCGGACCGAAGACCATCAAGGACATCGTCGACTTCTGCGACGGCTGGATGCCGATCAACGGTCGCCATCCGGTGGACGGGAAGTGGGCCGAGATCCAGCAGGCCGCCGAGGACGCCGGCCGCGATCCGGCAACGCTCTCGTTGGGCGTGTTCGGAGCGCCCGGCAAGCCCGACGTGCTCGAGACGCTTCGCGACCAGGGCGTCGAGCGGGCGGTCCTCGGCCTCCCGCCGGCCGCGGCCGACGTGGTGCTGCCGATCCTCGACAGCTACGCGCCGCTGGTGGGTCAGTTCGACTGACCCGACTGGCCGGTCGACCACGCAGGGCGTCGGTCTGGGGCCGGTGCGTTCCCGCACGTCCGGGGTCAACTACCTCTCGTGGTGCGGTGTGCGCTGAGCGCGCCAACTAGGGTGAGTCCCGGTGGATCGGGCGACTCGGGCGGGGAGCATCGACGGGGCAGGTTCTGCCGCGCTCCTCGACTCGCTGCCGCTCCCACTCGTGTTCCTCGACGCCGAGGACCTCACCATCACGGAGGTCAACCAGGCCGCCTGCGCGTTCCTCGGGCGCGAGCCCGCCCAGCTGCACGGTCGGGTCGTCGAACAGATCACCGCTTCGACCGACGGAGTGTCCGGCGCAGGGGTCGGCCCCGAAGCGAGCGGCCTCGTGACGGTGCGCCAGTTCGCCCGGGCAGACGGCTCGGTCGCCGCGGGACGGGTGCACCCGATCGAGCTCCCCCTCGCGAGCGGGATGGTCGGCATGGCCATCATCGATCAGACCGATCTCCACGACTCCCTGGCCCGACTCGATGCGCTGGAGGCGAGCGCAGCCGGGGTCTCCTCGGTCCAATCGTCTCCCGATCGGTATGTCGCGGAGCTCCAGGAGCGACTGCGCTCGGAGCTGGGGGGCGAGCTCTCGGTCGTATGGCACGACGTCGGTGCGCAGGTCGACGCGCCGGCCGACCCGGGCCCGAGCCCGGACGGTCATGAGCCGATCGTCGTCCTCGGTCGCGAGGTCGGCGTCGCGCGGATCCGCTGGCTCCAGGAGGACTCCTCCGGCCACGACGCCCGCGTCACCGCAGCCGTCGTCGGCCTGCTCGGCGCCGGGTTCGTCGTGTCCGAGCTCTCGAACGCGCTGAGGACGGCCCAGCTGTTCGAGGCCGGCTTCGACAGCTCCCAGGTCGGCCTGCAGCTCGTCTCCCCCGAGGGCACCTACCTCCGGGTCAACGAGGCGTTCGCATCGATGATCGGGCGACCGCAGAGCGACGTGGTCGGCCGCAACTGGCGGGAGGTGACCGTCGAGGACGACCTCGAAGCGGCGCCCGACGTCGACGTCCCGCTCGATCTGCGACGACGACGCAAGCTCAAGCGCTACCACCGCCCCGACGGTTCGGTCGTGTGGGGAGACATCACGATCACCGCCGTCCACCCCGACCCCGTCCAGCACCCCGAGCAGGTCGTGAACCTCGCCCAGGTGATCGACGTGACCCAGCAGGTCGAGGCCCGACTGGCGTTGGAGGACAGCGAGCGTCGCTACCGCACCCTCGTCGAGGCCTCTCCCGATGCTGTCATCCGGACCTGCCTCGAAGGCGTGGTGACCGAGGCGAATCGGCGCGCCATGGAGCTGCTGGGTCTCGATCGTTCGGTGTCGCCGGCCGGCCTGCGGCTCGACGAGGTCCTGCCCGAGAGCACCGCGAGGACGATCGAGCAGCGCATGCGCGCGGCCGTCGCGACGGGTGAGGTCGGTGAGATCTGGCGCCACTGGTTCGATCCCGAGGGCGAGAAGCCGGGCTGGTACGTCATCCGGGTCGTGCCCGAGATCGACCCGACGGGCGCACCGACCGACACCGTGCTCCTCGTCGCCAGCGACATCACCGAGCTCGTCGAGAACGAGCAGCGGCTGGCCAGCATCGCGCTCGTCGATCCGCTCACCGGCCTGTCCAACCGGAGCGCGATCTTCGATCGGCTCCAGCACGCGGTCGATCGCCTCGAGCGCGACCGCGCCGGCGGAGTGGCCGTCGCCCTGTGCGACCTCGACCACTTCAAGGCCATCAACGACACGTTCGGCCATCGTCGGGGCGACGAGGCGCTGTGCGCCGTCGCCGCCGCGCTCCGGACGGTCGTGCGCCAGCAGGACTCGGTCGGGCGCCTGGGAGGCGACGAATTCGTCGTCATCTTCGAGGACGTGTCCGACCAGACCGAGGCCGACGAGCTCGGTCGACGGATCCAACACGCGGTCGCCGAAGCCGGCCTCGATCTCTCGGATGGTCGTCGACTCCAGCTCGGCGCCAGCGTCGGTGTCGCCCGGACGGCCGGACCGGTGTCGGTCAACGACCTGGTGGCGCGGGCCGACCGAGCGATGTACCAGGCGAAGCGACACGGTCGGGGACGGACCTGGGCCGAGCCTGAGCCGACCGGGTCGCGACGACGCACGGAATCGAACACCGCGCTCCGCCGGGACCTGCAGGCTGCGCTCGACCGCGACCAGTTCGTGCTCCACTACCAACCGATCGTCGATGCCGCCGACGCCCGCCCCACCGCGGTCGAGGCGCTCCTGCGCTGGGATCACCCGTCGGGCCGCCGCACCCCCAGCGCCTTCCTCGGTCCGCTGATGGACAGCGGCCAGATCGGGCCGGTCGGTCGGTGGGCGTTGCGCTCGGTCGTCCACCAGCTCGCCGCGTGGCGCGACGAGGGCCTCGGCCACCTCGTCGTCCACCTCAACGTCAGCCCGGCCGAGCTCTCCCACCCCGGCTTCGCCGACGAGCTGCAGCGGCTCCTGACCGACGCCGAGGTCGACCCAGCTCGGCTCTGTGTCGAGGTGACCGAGCAGGCCCTCGCGGGCACGATCGTCTCGCTCGCCGCGCTCTCGGAGGTCACATCTGCCGGCGTCCGTCTCGTGCTCGATGACTTCGGCACGGGCATCTCGTCGCTGGTCCACCTGCGCGCCCGGCCGATCGACGGCATCAAGATCGACCGGAGCTTCGTGTCGAACCTCGAGACCGACACGACCGATCAGTGCATCGTCGAGGGCATCATCTCGCTCGCGCACTCCCTCCAACTGAGCGTCACCGCGGAGGGCGTGGAGTCACGCCGCCAGGCCGAGTGGCTCACCGAGCACGGCTGCTCCCTGCACCAGGGGTGGCACTACGGCGCCGCCGTCCCAGCCGACGAGATCCCGGCGCTGCTCCGTCCCGCCCGGGCCTGATCGGCCGATCGAGGCAACCGCCTCGATCGTGCGTAGGTTCGGGAAGATGGTTCGAACGCTCGCCCGGTGGCTACTCGGCGCTGCGCTGCTCGCCGCCGGCGTCGGCCACCTCACCTCCCGCCGCGAGGAGTTCCAGGCGCAGGTCCCGGAGTGGTTCCCGGTGGACGCCGATCTCGTCGTGGTGGTGTCCGGGGTGGTCGAGATCGCGTTGGGCGTCGCGCTGATCGTCGCCGCTGGCCACCAACGCGGGCTGGTCGGCTGGGTCGTCGCCGGGTTCTTCGTCGCGATCTTCCCTGGCAACGTCGCGCAGTGGGTCGAGGGCACCGATGCGTTCGGGCTCGACACCGACACCGAGCGCTTCGTGCGGCTCTTCTTCCAGCCGGTGCTCGTCGCCTGGACGCTGTGGTGCACGGGAGCGTGGCGGACGTGGCGTCGGGGCGCGGGCGACGCCGTCCTCCTCAGGAGCTGAGCGTGGGAGGTCCCGCCTACTCTCCGGACCCGGCGAGCTCGGCTTCCCACGTCGACAGATCGGTCGTCGCGGGGTCGACGCAGGCCCGGCTGATGGTCCGGACGTACGCGCCCCCGGCCGACCCACCTCCCGATGCCTCGTAGTCGCCACGACTGATGCCCCGGTGTCGGCGCTGGCGAACAGGGCGACGCCGTCGGCGTCGGTGCGGACGCCCTCGGCCTCGCCCTCGCGGTCGACCAGGTAGCGGCGGGCAGATGCGATCGCCGCGTCGAGGTTCGACAGGTCCTGGTCCGACGTCCAGGTCGCCTCCAGCCACAACGCCCGTCGATCGCCCGAGCCGAACAGGAACCCGAGCAAGCGAGGGCACCGGTCCGGCCCGCTGAACCGGACCTCGACGGATGCGGGCGGCTCGCCGAGCTCGTCCACGAAGACGGCCGTCAGCTCGCGGTGCACCTCGACCGTGAGCGGCAGCGACGTCTCGGGGTCGGGCTCCAGCACGCGGAACAGCACCGCAGCACCGACGGCGAGCACGACGGTCGCACCGACGCCCGCTGCGGCGATCAGCGGCAGACGTCGGCGCCAGGCGGGGCGACCGGCTCGCCCTTCGCTCGACTGGCGTCGCAGGCCCACCGCCTCATGATGGTCGCGCTGCGTCAGCCCTCGACGTCAGCCCGACCGGGATCAGCCTCCGAGATCGGTGACCAGCACGTCCAGATCGGCAACGATCCGCTCGATGCCGACCAGGCTGTTGAGCGCCCAGAGGAAGTACGGCACCGCACGCGCCGTCCCGTCCGGCACCGGGCTGAGGCCTCGCGCTGGGCGAGACCGAGCTCTGCGAGGAGCTGGCGAGCGTTGGACTGGGCGTGGAACTAGCTGATCTGCTCCGGCGAGAACGGACCGAGGATGGACGCCGCAGTGCCCTCGAAACCGGCAGCAGCGACCCGCTCGGCGAGCGCCGCGAGGTCGGCTTCGACTCCTGCGACCCGCTCGGCGATCGGCTCACGACTCAGCCGGAGTGATCGGGCAGCAACCGGCGGGCAGCGGGCCGGCGGTGTGCACGGTCCGCTCGTCGGCGGTCCAGACGGTGACGCTCTGTCCGACCACCCGGAGGTCGTCACCGTCGCGGACCAACGCGGTGTTCCCGTCGACGCCCACGACGGTGTGCCGGCGCCCGACGAGGCGGCGCATGCCCCGGACGACGGCTGACGGGATCTCGTCGAAGTGCGGGATCACGTGGACACCGGGCCACAGGCCGAACCCGGCACGACCGCGCGGCCCACCGGCGAATCGCGCACCCTGCACCATCGCCCCGGCGCTGCAGCCGGCGAGGAGACCGCCGCGTTCGATGACCTCCTCGATCGCCTGCCAACAGCGAGACCCGTCGAGCGTCTCGTGGAGGTAGCCCGGCTTGCCACCCGAGAGGTAGACGAGGTCGGCGGCAGCCACCTGCGCAGCGAGCTCCTCGGAGTTCGCCGTGTCGCGGTCCCACACTCGCGCCCCACCCGCGTCGGCGCCGAGCGAGGCGAAGTGGGCGACACCGCGCTGCATCCAATCATCGATCATCGCAGCACCCTCGGTACCAGCCGCCGTCGGGATGCACACGACGGTCGGCGACGGACCGACGAGCGCGAGCAGCTCCCGATCGACGGACGCCATGGGTTCGAGGTACTCGCCGGCACCGACGAGCGCGAGCTTCACGATGACCGTTCCTTTGCGGTGGGGGCTTCGATCCGCCGATGAGTCTGCCCGCTGGTGCGACCACTCGGGTGCGTCAGGTGCGCACCTGCCACTCGGCCGCTCGCGCTCGCTCGCCCCACTGGTGGGCGTAGGCGCCGCTCGCTGCGAGGAGCTCGTCGTGGTCGCCGCGCTCGACGATGCGGCTCGGCCCCTCGGCGTCACGCCCAAGGACGAGGATCTGAGTGGCCGACCGGATGGTGCTCAGCCGGTGCGCGACCACGATCAGGGTCTTGTCGCGGACCAGGGCGGTCAGCGCCTCGTGGATCGCCCGCTCGTTGAGCGGGTCGACCGATGCCGACGGCTCGTCGAGCAGCACGATCGGAGCGTCCTTCAGGATCGCCCGGGCGATGGACACCCGCTGGCGCTCGCCGCCCGACAAGGTGCCGCCTCCCTCACCGACCCGAGTGTCATACCCCTCGGGCAACGCCACGATGAAGTCGTGGGCCTGCGCCGCCATCGCTGCGGCGTGGATCTCCTCGTCGGTGGCACCGGAGCGACCGAAGGCGATGTTGTCCCGGATCGTCCCCTGGAAGAGGTAGACGTCCTGGAACACCACGGTCACCGCATCGAAGAGCTGATCGGACGTGAGGTCGCGCACGTCGACGCCACCGATGCGCACCGTCCCCTCGGTCGGATCCCAGAAGCGGGCGATCAGGTTGAGGATCGTCGTCTTCCCGGTGCCCGAGGACCCGACGAGCGCAGTCATGGTGCCGGCGCTGGCTGTGAAGCCGACGTCGCCGAGGACCGGCTCGTCGGGCTCGTAGCCGAAGGCCACACCGTCGAAGGTGACGTCGGCCGAGCTCGGCTCGGCCCGGACCTCGGCGGGATGCTCCTGCGGCGCGAGGTCCATGACGTCGCCGATCTGTTGGAGCGAGGCGTCGCCCAAACGGAGGTTCTCGACCTGGACGCCGACCTGGACGAGCGGCGCGTACACCTGGAGGACGAGCACGAGGAAGATCACGGCGGTCCCGATGTCGACGGGACCCCCGAGCGCCCGGTAGCTGACGGCGGCGATCGAGATCGGCACGCCGAGCATCACGATGCCGATCGCCACGAACGCCATCGGCACGAGCTTCACGGCGGTCTGGTCGTTGATGCGGCGGACGTCGCCGACCGCAGCGCGGAACGAGGCGAGCTGGCGCCCGACCTGGTTGTAGGCACGGGCCTCGTTGATCCCACGGACGTACTCCACGACCCGGGTGTTCGCGATGGCCAGGAGCCCGGCCCGTTCGCGAGCCGCCACGGCGAACCGTGCGTTGATCCACAGGAACGTCGGGATGGCCACGACGATGCTGACCGCTACCGCCAAGGTCAGCGCGACGTCGATGAACACGAGGCCGAACAGCACGGCGATCGGCAGTCCGATCGCCCCGTACAGCACCGGCAGCGACGTCGACACGAACGTGGAGACCATCTCGTAGTCCGAGGTCAAGGCGGCGCTGACGTCGCCGGAGCGACGAGACGAGAGCACGCCGAGCGGGAGGCGTTGCACGTGAGCCAACGACCGGACCCGCGCCTCGCCGATCACCTCGAACGTGCTCACCCAGGCGTAGCGGTTGGAGGCCCACGCGGCGAGGTACTGGGCGACGATGGAGAGGGTCACCGCGGCGCCAGCCAACCAGGCATCGCCGCGATCGAAGTCGTCGACGCGGATCTGTTCGACGATCCACGCCACCGCAGCGACGGGCACGCCGGCGAACACCGCCTGGAGCAACCGCAACAGCACGGCCCATCGCAGCTCCGAGCTGCGGGCACCGAAGATGGCCCAGGTCGTACGGATCGGCCCGCGGTAGAAGCCGGAGGTGTCGTCGGTGGTGGAACCCGTCGCCGTCATGCACGCTCCCGGTCGTCGCCCCGAACGGCGTCGCCGAGGGAGACTCGTTCGGTCAGCTCGGAAGCCTCCCAGAGGCGGGCGTACAGCCCACCTGCTTGAAGCAGTTCGCGGTGCTCGCCGCGCTCGACGATGGTCCCAGGTCCGCCGTCGACGGCGTCGACGACGAGGATCTGGTCGGCTCCGGAGATGGTCGACAGCCGGTGGGCGATCATGATCAGGGTCCGTCCGGCCACCAGCTCCGACAGCGCATCCTGGAGGGCGGCCTCGTTCTCCGGGTCGGCGTAGGCCGTGGCCTCGTCGAGCACGACGATCGGCGCGCCCTTCAGCAGCGCACGTGCGATGGCGATCCGCTGCCGCTCGCCTCCGCTCAGTCGCGCCCCCCGCTCACCGAGCCGGGTGGCGTAGCCCTGGGGCAGCCGCTCGATGAAGCCGTGCGCCTGGGCCGACCGGGCGGCGGACTCGACCTCGGCGTCGCTGGCATCGGGTCGGCCGAGCCGGATGTTGCCGGACACGGTGTCGTCGAACAGGAAGGTCTCCTGGAAGACGAAGGAGATCTGCTCCATCAGCTGGCTCGCCGGCATCGCGCGCACGTCGACCCCGCCGATCGAGATCGAGCCGTCGTCGACGTCCCAGAACCGACACAGCAGCTTGGCCAAGGTCGTCTTGCCGGCACCCGACGGTCCGACGAAGGCCGTCACGGTGCCGGGCTCGGCGACGAAGGACACGCCGTCGAGCACCAGGCGGGGCGACGCTCCAGGCTCGAGCGGCGAGTGCGAGAAGGACAGGTCGTCGACGACGACCCGAGCGTCACCGAGCACCGCGCGCTCGTCGACCTCGGGCAACGGCGTCGCCTCGTCGAGCTCGAGCACCAGTCCCGCAGCCATCGTGAGGTTGGTGAGCTGCGAGGTGAACTCGAACAGACGCGTGACCGAGACGAGGTAGCCGAGCCCGACGATGAAGAAGAAGAGCAGGTCGGCGGTGCTGAGCCGATCGGTGAGCCACAGCCAGGCGCCCACGGGCGCGATCGTGACCACGTTGGAGACGATGAGCACGTAGTACGCCGAGAAGGCGGGCAGGAACTCCCGGCCCCACTGGGCCTGGTAGCGAGCTGCGTCCTCGATCGCCTCGCGAGTCTCGGCGAACACCTCCTCGGAGCGGCTGAAGGTCCGCACCACCGGCATCGCACGGATGAACTCCACGATCGACCCGTTCATCCGTCCCAGCGAGCGGTGGTACTCCTCGAGGCCCTCGGCCCCGAGCCGGACCCCGAAGGCCATGATCGGCGCGCAGACCAGCAGGACCGCCAGCGCCGCCAGTGCCAGGCGCCAGTCGACGACGAACAGCCAGGCGGTGGTGATGACGAGGGTCCCCGCGGCGGCGAACAGGTCGGGGATGGCGTGCGCGAGGAAGAGCTCGAGGCGCTCGACGTCGTCGTTCACGGTGCGCTGGACCTCTCCGGAGCGTCGCTTGGTGACGAAGCCCAGCGGCACCTTCCCGAGGCGGTCGCCGATGCGGAGCCGCACCTGCTCGAGCGTGGCGAACGCAGCCCGGTGGGACATCCAGGTCGACCAGGCCATGAGGCCGTGCTGGGCCACCACGAAGACGCCGGCGATCACCGCCCACCGGTAGAGGTCGGAGCGGGTGGCGGTGTCGTCGACGACCCCGAGCAGCGCCCGGTAGACGGCGTAGAACGGACCGAGCTGACAGAGCGTGCCGGCCAGCGCCGTCACCGCCGAGGCGATGTAGGCGCCCCGACCGACCCGAGCGAACGGCAACAGCATCCGGAAGCCGTCCGTCATCGACGGCGTCGAGCCGGCCGTCGACGAACCGCTCGATGTCGAGGCGGTGCCGGTGTCGTCGAGCGCCGAGCCGGCGCCATCCGATGCCACGAACGTCCTCCTGCTGGATCGTTCGGTGAACCTAACGCCACGCGACCGGCCCTGCACAGGACCATGGCCCCGGGAAGTTCGGAACGCGGTGCGGCGAGACGAGGTCGTCGACGTTCACCCCCAGGGACGAGGCGTTGTCCAGCCGAACAGGTGATGTATACGGTCCCGAACACGATGGACGCACGAGACGGAGCCGAGCGGTCACACCGACGAACGGGCGACAGCCCCTCGCCCCCGGTGGCGTTGGCCGAGGTGTGCGCCGCTTCAGGGGATGATCGATCGGCATCCGGGACCGACCTGCGCCACCACCGCCTCCTCTGGTGCTCGGGTGGGACGCTGCAGGTCCGGATCGGGCGGCGATCGACGTTGTCCCGCTCGCCGTCGGCCGTCTGGCTGCCGGCGGGTCTGCCGTTCGTCGCATCGGCGCCGACAGGTCTGTGGACAGCTCGATTCGTGGCCTCGACCTGCCCCAGCGACTGGAACCGCAGCGCCGTGCTCCGCCTCGACGACGTGACGCTGCCGATCCTGGGCCACCTCGGCGAGCACCCGACGGGACCCGGTGCCGCTGAGCTCACCGCGGCCGTGGTCGAACACCTCTCCGCCGCGTTCATCTCGACCGCATCGGTGCTCACGCTCCCGCGGGACCCCCGAGCCCTCGAGGTCGCCGAGGCGTTGCTCGCCGACCCGGCCAACCCCTGGGAGCTGGCGGGATGGGCGGCCGAGGTGGGCACGAGCGAGCGCACGCTGCGACGCACCTTCCGGGAGGAGACGGGACTGACCTTCGCCCGCTGGCGGACCCGAGTCCGGATGCAGGCCGCGATGGGGCTCCTCGAGGACGGCCGCTCGGTGGACGAGACGGCACGACGCTGCGGCTACCGCTCCACCCCCTCGTTCGCACGGGCGTTCCGAGCCGAGACCGGTTCGTCCCCGAGCCAGTTCGCCGGGCGGGACGCTGGTGGGCCGGGACGGCCCGAGCAGCTCGTGTGGCCGGATCCGCGTCGAGGTTGGCCGCTCCGGATCGACGACCTCCACGAGGCTGCTCCTGCGCTCGACAGGTTGCGCCGGCTCGACGAGGGAGACCCGATGTTCCGTTCCGCTGTCCGTGGTCCGCTGCTGGTCGCTGCAGCGCTCCTGGTGCTCGCCGCATGTGGCGACGGTGACGACGCCGATGACACCGCAGCAGCCGAGCCGACGTCGACCACCGGCGAGTCAGCCGAGACCACGACGACCACCATCGAGCCGGCCGAGACCACGACGACCGCGGACGAGGCGGGCGGTGGGACCACGAGGCTCATCACCGATGCGACGGGACGGGAGGTCGAGGTCCCGCTCGATCCGCAACGCGTGGTCGCCATCAACTGGCCGCGAACCGGGGTGATGCTCACGTCGCTCGGCTTCCAGCCGGTCGGCGTCAGCGGCGGCTCACCGGACTCGTGGCGGGAGCAGATGGCAGCGACGTTGGGCGAGACCGAGGTGGACCTCGACGCGATCGAGTACCTCGGCGCCACGCCGCCCAACTACGAAGCCATCGCGGCGACCGACCCCGATCTCATCTTCTCGCTGCCGGGCGATGACGAGATGAACGACCAGTTGTCCCAGATCGCGCCGACCGTGGTGATCGAGACCGACGCCTGGCCCGAGGCGCTCGACGGCGAGCGGCTGATGGCAGAGCTCGTGGGACGCACCGAGGAGTTCGACCGGCGGCTGGCGGAGTACGAGGGACGGATCGAGGCGGTTCGTGCCGCCATCGGCGATCGGATCGACAGCCTCACGTACACCTACATGGACCACTACCTGGGCGAGGAGAACTACATCTACTCCGTCGACGGACTCGGCGACTGGTTCCCCGGACCGATCGTGTTCCGAGACCTCGGCATCGCACCGGAACCCGCCATGCTCGACGCCGTCGGCGAGGAGTACTTCCTGCTGTTGTCGCTCGAACGGCTCCCTGACGTCGGCGCCGATCTGATCTTCGTCGGGACCGAGAACGGCGACAGCGGCATCGGCGAGCAGACCTCGACGTTCCTGGACACGACTCCTGCGGCGGCCGCCGATCAGGTCTTCGAGGTCGACCAGGTCGCCTGGGGATACACGAGCCTGAGCCGCCTCTCGTCGGTGCTCGACGACGTCGAACGGCTGCTGCTCGACCGGGAGCTGCTCGACGTCGTGGAGTGACCCGCTCAGCGACGTTCGGCGCCCCTCACTCGGACCGGTGAGCCCGGTTGCGACCATCGGCCGAGGGTGGGATCGTTCGACATGGCCCAGCTGTCGACCGACTACCTCGTGGTCGGCACCGGGGCGTCGGCCATGGCGTTCGTCGACACCCTCGTTGCCCATACCGACGCCGAGGTGGTGCTCGTCGACCGGCGTCATGCTCCTGGCGGGCACTGGGTCGACGCCTACCCCTTCGTCCGCCTGCACCAGCCGTCGGCGTACTACGGCGTGCCGTCCCTGCCGCTGGGCGAGGATCGCATCGACACCGAGGGCGTGAACGCCGGGTTCTACGAGCGGGCGACGGCGGCCGAGCTGCAGCACTACTACGAGCAGGCCCTCGGGCAGCTCGTCGCCACCGGTCGGGTCCGCTTCCTCGGTTCGACCGAGTACCTCGGAACTGAGGCGGGTGCCCACGTCGTGGAGTCGAGGCTCACCGGCGGGCGTCAGGAGATCGCCGTTCGACGTCGCCTCGTGGACGCCACCTACATCCAGTCGGACATCCCGGCGACCCACGTGCCGCCGTTCGCGGTGGCGGACGATGCCACGCTGGTGACCCCGAACGCGCTCGTCGACCTCGGGGGCACTCCGGCGGGCTTCACGTTGGTCGGCGGGGGCAAGACGGCGATGGACGTCGCGTTCTGGTTGCTGGAGCAGGGGGTCGATCCCGACCGGATCCGGTGGATCCGGCCTCGCGACAGCTGGTACCTCGATCGCACCTTCACCCAGCCGCTCGAACAGGCCGGCAGCCTCATCGAGTACCAGTCGAGGTTCGTCGAGGCATGCGCCCACGCCCCGAGCGGGCCCGACTTCGCCCGTCGACTCGAAGAGCACGGGATGATGTGCCGCATCGACGAGACCATCGACCCGGAGATCAACCGGGGTGCGACCGTCGCCCGCGTCGAGCTCGAGGCGGTGCGAGACATCGAGCGCGTGGTCCGGCTCGGTTGGGTCGACGCGATCGGCGAGACCGCCATCGAGCTCGCCGGCGGATCGGTGCCGACGACACCAGACGAGGTCCACGTCGACTGCACCGCCCAGGGCCTGGCGACAGCGCCGATGATCCCGATCTACGACGGCGACCGGGTCACCGTCCAGTTCACGACGCTGGGCGTCGCGCCGTGGAGCGCCGCCATCCTCGGCTTCGTCGAGGCGCTCGACGTCGACGACGACGAGCGGAACCGGCTGTGTCGACCGGTCCCCCGCACCGGGCTCATCATCGACCAGCTCTGGGTCAACGCCCTCGGTTTCCAGGCCGAGGCGCCGCGGCGGGAGCACCCGGAGGTGTCGGCCTGGGGTCAGACGTGCCGGCTCAACCCGGGCCGGAGCATGGCGGAGCAGTTCGGCAACCCCGACCTCCAGCCGGCCTTCGAGCGGTTGATGGTCAACCTGGAGCCGGCGATGAGCAACCTCGCCGACCACTCGTCTCGGGTGAGCTCGCCGCCGCCCACCTCCACCACGACCGGAGGTCGCCACTGATGAGCACGCTGCACCTCTCGCATGTCCTCCACAAGGTCACGGACCTCCACGGAGCCGTCGCCGACGCCGAAGCGGCGGGCTTCACCGTGCACTGGGGATCCGACCCCGAGCGGGCCCACAACGCACTCGTCTGGTTCGAGACCGGCCCGTTCCTCGAGCTCTACGCCGTGCCGACGTTCGACGAGGCGCTCGCCCCGAGGTTCGAGGCTGCTGCCGGGCCCGGCGCCGTCCTCCGCTCACGACGGTGGGGCGCCATGGCCGACGGTTGGTGCGACTACGCCGTCGAGACCGACGCACTCGACCTCGATGGGGTGGTCGCCCGGTGCACCGAGGCCGAGATCGCCCTGGGACCGGCCTTCCACCCGAGCCGGACGTTGCCCGGCGGCGACACGGTCAGCTGGGACCTCGCCTTCCCCCACGACGCCGATCTCCCGTTCGTGATGAGCGCCTACTCGACCCCGCAACGACCCGCCTCCGTGACGCACGAGAACGGCGCGACGGAGATCACGTCGATCACCGTCACCCATCCCGAACCCGATCGTCACCGTCAGGAGCTTGCACGGTACGTCGGTGCGTCCACCCTCGACGGCGTCATCGTCGAGCAGGGGGACGGTCCGGGCATGGCGGTGACGGCGGCGTCGGCATCGGGCCTGACCGAGCCGGCACCCTTCGGCGCCTCGACCGTGAGTCCCGCCGCCTGACGAGCCGAGGCGCACAGACGGGCTGGCCCGATCGGGCCATCGTTAGCATCGACACATGGCTGAGCCGAGCACTGCGAGACGGGGAGGACCGAACGGTCGCACCGGCCGTCCTGCCGCGCACACGCGGGACCAGGTGGTCGATGCCGCGGTCGCGATGGGCCTGCGCAACGTGTCGGTGGCTGGAGTCGCACGGGTGATGGGGATCCCTGCGGCGACCGTCTACACCTACGTCTCCGGACGGGACGATCTCGAGCGGGCCGTCGCCGACCGCGTGCTGGACGGCGTGATCGGCGATGTCGCCGACGGCGATGATCCCGTGGAGGTGGCGGTCGGGTGGGGGTTGTCGCTCTACGGCGTCGCGATGGGTCATCCGGGGCTGGCGGAGTACTACCTCTCGCACGCCTGGCCGAGCCTGCTCCTGTTCGAGGAGCGCTTCGGCGCCGCCCTGGTCGAAGCCGGTTTCGTGCCGGCGGCCGCGGTGCTGTTGACCGACGCGGTGGTGTCGACGGCGATGGGCGAGGCCGTCGCACGCCAGGCCGAGGATCTGGGCGAGGACCGCGAGTTCGAGGACTCGTTCGGCCTCGATCGACCGGTCCACACGGCCGGCTTGCCGATCGCCTGGTCGGCCCCCGAGTCCGACCGCTTCGCGTGGAAGTTGCGCTGGTCGGTCGTCGGGATGGTCGATGCGATTCGGCGCGAGGTCGTTCCGTTCAGCGGCTCGACGTGACGCCGCTCGACGTCACGCAGCGGTCCCCATCAGGATCCGTGCGATCTCGTCGGCGAGGAACGGCAGGCTGAGCACCCCCGGAGAGTTGAAGGCCAGCTGGTAAGCGGGATCGACGGCCGCGTACCGCCCCTCACGCACGAGAGCGAGGTTCTGGACGACGGGCTGGCCCTCGAACTGCTCGTCGACGTAGACGCCGATCATGAGGTCGATGTCGGCGGCGAAGTCCGGCAGCAGCTCGAAGGAGACCTCGGCGTAGTCGCCGACCTGCGGGCTGATCCTCGGCAACCCGAGCAGCTCGAAGGGCGCCGATGCCGCGCTCTCACCGCTGTAGCACCCCACGACACCGCCGTCGTCGTTGCAGACCGCGATGGACTCCGGTCGCCAGGCGGGGTCGAAATCGCGAGCGAGAGCGTCCAGCCCCTCGATGGCGCGGCGGCCGGCGTCGTCGAGGCCGGTCGCGAAGCCACCCGTCGTCAACTGGCCTCGGAAGTCGGACGGGAGGAAGACCAGCGGCGCGATCTGCTCCAGCTCGGGTCGGCCGTCGCCTTCGGGCCCGTAGTCGGGGACGATCAGCAGATCGGGCTGGAGCTCGGCGATCGCCTCGAGGTTCTGACCTGCGAACTGTCCGAAGGCGGAGAGGTCCAGGTCCGCGTACCAGGGCGTGTCCATGTCACGGTCCGCGGTGTTCGCGCCGACGATCGGCGCGCCGAGGGCCACCATCGCCTCGAGCTCGTACTCGCCGCTGATGCACACGACGCGCTCGGGCTTGGCCTGGATCGTCGTCGTCCCCCCGACGTGCTCGACGGTGCGCGGGAAGTCGGCCTCGACGTCGGCTGCCGGGGACGACCCCTCGTCATCGGAGCACCCGCCGAGGACGAGCGCTCCTGCTGCCGCGCCGCCGATGATGAACTCGCGACGCGTGATGTCCTCGATGATGTGACGCTCGCGTGCGGTGAGTGGCCGACCCCACCGAGACGTCTCGGCGCCGAGCATCTGCATCGCAGCGGTGGGCATGGTGGGCCTCCGGAGGGTGGTAGGTCGGGCGACGTCCCTGACGAAAGGAGACTTACCGAGACCCCAACGGGAAGTCAACCCTCGTTCCGTCCCGACCCATGGGGATGAGCCGGCAACCAGCCGCCGACGACGAAGGCCTCCGTCTCTCCGGGGGCTCGAGGCGGCCGGCTCAGAAGTCGCCGACGTTGACGATCTCGTTCTGTGACAGGATCTGATCGATCTCGTCCAACACGGCGACGTTGGCCTGGACGCTGTGCAGCGTCCAACCGAGCTGGTCACCGACGAAGACCTGACCCGCGGCACCTGCGCCCGTCGACGACAGCAGAGCGTCGATCCCGCTGTCGACATCGGCAACCGACTGAGACGAAGGGTCCTCGACGAGCACGAAGACGAGATCGGCACCGAAGTCGACCACTCGCTCGGCAGAGATCGACGTCTGCAGGTAGTACTCGGCATCGGGCGACTCGACCTCGTCGGTCATGGCGGTCGATCGATCCAGCCCGAGGTCCCCGAACACCTGGCCATAGGCGAGGACCGGGTTGCCGTACAGCCACGCCAGCCCGTCTCCGTAGATGTCGAGCATCGTCCACTCCAGTTGATCGATCAGCTCTCCGTGGCGTTCCCGCACCACGTCGATCTGCGCTTCGTACTCCGCGATCTGTTCGTCGAGGGCGTCAGACACTCCGACGAGATCTGCCACCTTCCGTTGCTTGGAATAGGTCTCGCCTTGGTCCTCGCCGGGCGCGTACGCGTTGGTGCCGTTGGTCCGTGGGTCGAGCGCGACCACCGGCGCGATCTCCTCGGTAATCACCTCATACATGTCGACGTCCAACCAGTTCGTCCAGATCAGCAGGTCCGGCTCCAGCGCCTTGAGCGCCTCGAGGTTGAGCTCGGCCGAATCGAGGAAGACCGTTCGATCCAGACCGGGCGTCAGTCCACCGAACGACCGGAGCAACTCGATGTCACTCCCGTACGAGTCGTGGAGCGCGAGCGGCTCGTAACCGAGTGTCGTCACCATCCCTGCGAGCTCCCCGTTGGCGAAGATGACCCGCTCAGGGTTCACCGGCACGTCCACCTCACGACCGAGGTCGTCGACGAACACCCGTGTCTCTGCGACCTCGTCGCCAACCAAGTCGGTCGAGCCGGGGTCTGACGCCACCGCGGTCGTCTCCGTGCTCGCCGACGCAGCCGAGCTCGGCTCACCCACCGTCGCGTCGGCCTCATCGTCGTCATCGCTGCCACACGCCGCGGCCATGAGGAGCAAGGCGCTCACGATCGCCAACAGCTGCACGCGACTCCGGCCCGTCATGTCCTCTCCCATCAACGCGTCCAAGAGCTCGGCGTGACGGTACGTCGACGTCGAAGATCGAACCGGACGAGATGCGCGCCCGAACGGCCAGCTCGCCGCATCCATGGCGCTCGGCTCGTCTCGGGCAAGCGCGCGCCCTTGGTAGCCGGTAGGCGTCAGGCCACAAACGTTGACGAACGCGCGAGAGAAGGCCGTGGTCGAGCCGTACCCGCACCGTCGAGCGACGCCGTCCACCGGCGTCCCGTCGCTCAGGAGGCGTCGGGCGAGGTGCATGCGGTACTGCGTTCGCCACCTCCCGAACTGGAGGCCGGTCTGTTCGGCGAAGAGTCGCCGGAGCGTGCGTTCGCTCGCCCCGACCTGTTCGGCCCAGCTGTTCAGATCTCGCTGTGAGGCCGGGTCGTCGATGATCGAGTCGGCAACCTCCCGGGCCCTCGGGTCCGTCGGGAACCGCAGCGGAACCGGCTGACCGAGGAACTCCTGTTCGAGATGCGCCACCACCGACGACACCAGGTCGCCGGACCAGGCTCGGGTCGGGTGGCGGTGGAGGTGCGCCAACATCGGGCCGACCACATCGTCGAGATCGACCGTCGTCAGGCGCCGCCACGACGGCGGACACGACTCGGCGCCGAAGCGAGCGGTCCACCACGGCGCCGAGGCCTCGACCGTGTAGGGGTGACCTCCGGGCACCCAGAGCCCCACCGGTGACGCCACCAGCATCGAGAGCCTCGGCGTCCGCACCTCGACGCCGGAGCTCTGGCTCCAGACCAGATGGTGATGGGCAGGATCGAACTCGTCCACGACGTCGCCGGCCGTCTGACTGTCCGGCTCGGGCACGCGACGCTCCACGGCAGCGAGCACCACTCCTTGCTGAGATGTCAGCGCCATGCTCCGAACGTAGTCGAGATGTAAGGCAGCCTTTACATCGGGGGAAGACGGTGTTCGGTGGACTTCACCTCCCGAAGCCGTCGGGCGAGATGTCCGCGAGCACGGTCAACCGGTGCCGACGATGGCGTCGGCTCGCTGTTCGAGCGCCCACCCGGCCGACAGGTAGCCCCACCCCACGATCGAGTCGACGACGTACACGTTGCCCGTCTCGGCCGCGGGCACCAGATCCCAGAACGAGCTCGAACGGATCTCGTCGTACTGGGCCTCGGAGCCTTCGGTCGCGATGACGAAGAGGTGATCGGACTGCAGCTCCGGGAGCAGCTCCAGCGAGAGCTGGGCGGGCTCCGAGGCCGCGAACGTCCGATTCTCCTCGCCCGGGATGATGCCGCAGGTCTCGTAGGCGAAGAGCGTCGGGTGGACCGGCAGGTACCGACCTCCGCCGTCGACGAAGCCCGGCCCGAGCAGCCAGAACGAGTCGTCGTACACCTCGACCAACGCGGCGGTGTCGTCCGGCGCGATGACGGTGCGAATGCGTTCGCACTGGGAGGCGACCGTGTCGTCGTAGGAGCGCTCGAGCTCCTCGAGCATGTCGGTCCGTCCGAAGGCCGACGCGACGACCTCGGTCGTCTCGCGCCAGAACGGTTGTGGATCGTCTCGCACGATGACGGTCGGGGCGATCTGGCTGAGGAGGTCGTAGGTCTCCTGGGGATCGTCGGCGAACAGCGTCCAGTCGATGCCGATGATGAGGTCGGGGTCGAGCGCGGCGATCGCTTCGAAGTTGGTCAGCCCGCGCGGGTACATCTCGAGGTCGGCAACCAGCGGCTCCACGAGCGGCGCTGGTACGACCCCGTCGGCGTACCGAGTCTGGGCCGCGACCGGGACCATGTCGAGCGACAGCAGGATCTCGAGCATGGTGTCGTCGGCCACGATGCGCTGCGGGTCGGCCGGTATCTCGGTCTCGCCGAACGCATGTCGGACCACGAGGGTCTCGTCTCGTTCCTCGACGACCTCGAACGCGGCGATCGGCTCGGCGAAGTCGACCAGGTCGGCGCCGGCTGCGGCCTCGTCGGCCTCCGATGTCTGGGTGGGTGCGTCCGCAGGCGCCGACGCGTCGGCGGTGCTCGGAGCCGATGACGACGTCGACTCGCTCGCTCCCCCGTCCGAATCGTCGTCGTCGCTTCCGCAGGCGGCTGCGACGAGCAGCAAGGCACCCGCCGTCGCCAACGCTCTGGTTCGGGCTCGGTTGCTCATCTCGACTCCTCGACGCTCGCTCACGTGGCGAGCCAGAGCATCCAGGAACGGCAGCGATGTCACCGGCCAAGACGGCGATGTCACCGGCCAAGATCCGGGTGCCGAAGCCGACGTCGGACCCACGTCGGCGTCGCGGCGCTTCATGTAGTCGCTCGGCGTCATGCCGTAGTCGCCGGCGAACGCCCGAGAGAACGCGATCGTCGAGCCGTAGCCGCACCGCCGTGCGACGTCGCCGACCGGTCGGCCGCTGGTCAGCATCCGAACGGCGGCCTGCAAACGGGCCTTCGCTCGCCAGGTGCGGAACGGCATGCCGGTCTGCTCCGCGAAGAGCCGCCTGAGCGTCCGCTCGCTGGCGCCGACGAGCTCCGCCCAGTCGTGGAGGTCCAGCTCCGACGCCGGGTCGGCGATGATCCCGTCGGCGACATCCCGCGCTCTCGGGTCGGTCGGGAACCGGAGGGTCGAGGGTTGGGCGGCGAAGTGATCCTCGAGGTGGGCGACCACGGACGACAACAACTCCCCGGACCACTCGCGGCCGGGGTGGTAGTGGAGGTGGGCAAGCATCGGTGCGACGACCTCGTCGAGGCCGACCGTCGTGATCCGCCTCCAGGACATCGGGCTCGAGTCCACCGCGAAGCGGGCCGTCCACCAGGTGCTGGAGGCCTCGACGGTGTACGGATGGCCTCCCGGAATCCACAGGCCCGTCGGGGAGGTGACCAGCATCGACCACCGAGCCGTGCGCACCTGCGCCCCGGCGTCGTGGCTCCAGACGAGATGGTGATGGATCGGGTCGAACCCGTCGACGATCTGCGAGGTCGCTCCAACCGTCAGGTCGGGCAGCGATCGTCGGACGTCGGCGAGCACGACGCCTTGGCGCGACGTCAGGTACATCCTTCGAACCTAGCCGAGCGTGTTAACCAGGCTTGACGTCGAGCAGCGGTTCGCGGCCCGTCACTCAGGTGCAGGCGAGCGCCCCCGGCAGGATTCGAACCTGCGACCGTCGGATTAGAAGTCCGCTGCTCTGTCCGGCTGAGCTACGGGGGCGACGCCGCCAGCGTGCCACAACGGCGGGGGAATTCCGCGGCCTGATGCCCGAACCAGGTCGCTGTCGAGCGGTGCTTCGCCTACACTCGGCGGGCCTTGGTGGCCGTAGCTCAGCCCGGTTAGAGCGCCAGGTTGTGGCCCTGGAGGTCGGGGGTTCAAGTCCCCTCGGTCACCCACCGGACGGGAGGGTGTGGCGACGTTCGTCGCTACACTCTCCCCGCCCGCAAGCGCCTCTAGCTCAATTGGTAGAGCATCGGACTCTTAATCCGCAGGTTCTGGGTTCGAGTCCCAGGGGGCGTACGCACGAAGAAACCCCAGGTCGCTGCTTGACCTGGGGTTTCGTCGTTTCGACCGCCCGATCGACGCCGTCGAGCCGCCCTATGGCGTGTTGACCACGAGCAGGCCCGTCGGGGGCGAGATGTTGCCCGCGGCGTCCTGGGCACGGACCTGGTAGCGGTACCGGGTGCCGGGATCGAGACCGGCGTCGACGAAGGTCGTCCCGTTCGCCGCAGGCACGTACGCGAGGAACTGCCAGTTGCGGTGGATCAGGTACCCGGTCACCCCGACGTCGTCGACGGCTGGGTCCCACGTGACCGTCGCCTCGGTCGGGCCGCTCAGCGACGCCGCGGCGACGGGTGTCGACGGCGGCGTGTTGTCGTCGGCGCCGACGCGTATCGACTGCGTCGGCGACGGCGGCGAGTAGCTGCGGTCCTGCGCCTGGGCTCGCACCTGGTAGCGGTACGTCTGACCCTGGACCAGACCGTCGTCGACGTAGGACCCGGCGCTCGCCGGGAGGAAGGCCACGAACTGGAAGTCGCGATGGACCAGGTAGCCGATGGCGTCGCTCACCCGCTCCCAGCCCACCGTGACCTCGTCGACGCCGTTCGACGAGAGCGTGACGTTGGCGGGCGTGCCGAACGGCGGCAACCCGTCATCGACCTCGCCGACCTGGATCGATTGCGTGGGCGACGGCGACGAGTTGGTGCCGTCCTGTCGCTGAGCGCGCACCTGGTACCGATACGTCTCACCCCGCGTCAGTCCGCTGTCGACGAAGCTCGACGTCCCGGCCGGGACGAACCGCACGAACTGGAAGTCACGGTGGATCAGGTACCCCCGCACGTCAGCCACCTGGTCCCACTCGATCGTGACCTGGTCGACGTCGTTGGTCGAGAGCGTGACGTTGCCCGGGGTGCCGAACGGCGGCAGGGGCGTGCCCGCGGTGATGGTGACGGGCGCGGAGTCCTGCCCACTGGACGCACCGCTCGGAACGGCGACGACCGAGTACGTGTACGTCGTGTTCGGGCTCACGGAACCGTCGACGAACGACCGGCTGTTGGTGGTGCCGATGGTGGTCCCGTCCCGCACGACCTCGTAGCGGGCGATCCCGGGTCCGGTCTGCGTCGGCTGGTCCCACGAGAGCTCGATGCCGTTGCCGCCCATCTGGGCCGTGAGGTCACCGACGGGCGAGACGATCGGACAGAACCGCCCGAACCCGTCGACGTTGCCCGTGTAGTCGCCCCCGAGCCACACACACCCGTTGGTGTCGGCCGTCACCGCGTAGGGGCCCTCCGTCCAGAAGCGGAGCTCGGGGAACCAGTCCCACTCGAAGCCGTTCGAGCGGTACATGCGGACGCCGCCCCGATCGTCGAGATCGGTCGTGTTCCCGCTGATCGAGTTGTAGTAGACGCCGCGGCAGTGACAGCCAAAGATGAGCACGTCGTCGGCCAGGCGGGCCGCGACCTGGTAGTCACCGCCGAAGCCGTCGCCGCCCCGCCATGATCCGGTGCAGTTCGTCTCGTTGAGCGAGCGGAACCCGGTCGCCACGCAGCCCAGCCAGTTCCAGTTGTTGGCGTTGCGGATCTGGAGGTAGTGCTGCTCGCCGGCGATCCAGTAGCGGTTGCCATCGACGACGGCCGCGTAGGTGTCGTCCCAGTCGCCGTTGAGCTGCGCGGGGTAGCCCGAGACCGTCGAGCCGTCGGACTCGCGGACGACGGCGATGCTGCCGGTGTTGGGTGAGCTGTTCACCGAGGCGAAGCTGCCGACCAGGATGATCTGCGATCGGGCCTCGTCGACGGCCAGCGAGAACACCGGGCCTTGCTGGACGACCGGGTTCCACGACTTGTCGAGCTTGCCGGTCGCGGCATCGACCCGGGCGTTGCGGAAGCGACCATGACGGAAGGGGGGCTCGACGAGGCGGTTGAAGTCACCGACGACGTACAGCTGATCGCCGACGACCTCGAGCTCCCGCACGGACGCCTCGAACCCGGACCCGTCGTTCGCGATCGACGCGACGAACGACGAGACGATGGCGCCCGACTGCGGGTCGAGCGCCACGAGACCCTCGCGGGCGGTGCCGTTGACGGTGTCGAACTCACCGCCGACCAGCAGCGTGCCGTTGTGTGAGGTGAGGGACCAGACCGCATCGTCGAGCGTCGGCCGCCACGACTGGATGAAGTTCCCGGTGTCGACGTCGAAGGCGGCGAGGAACGCCTGGTCGAACTGCTGCGCACCGTCCCACGGGCGGGCGGTCACATCGGTGAAGGCACCCCCGACGAACATCCGGTCGCCGATCTGCTCGAAGGCGTGCACCCGCCAGCTCTGACCGGGCACCGAGCTCTCCACCGCGCCGATGACCCCGCCGCCGTTCTCCGAGATCTCCGAGAGCACCTCGGGATTGACCGGCGCGGCCCCGACGGCCGACACGGGTTCGGCGGCCGCGACGGCGTCGGGTCGGGAGGTGGGCACGACCAGGACGGCGAGGACTGCGGCCACGGCGAGGAGTGGTGACCATGCGGAGCGGAGGAGGCGGGAGAACATCACGCCCCGCATTCTCCTCCATCAACGCGCTCCAGGTGGGCGCTGGGCGTCTGTTTTTCTCACGGAACGTGGTCATCGCCACGTTCTGTGCCAGTGAGCGTGGTCGAGGGTTTACGGGGTGTTCACGATCAGGAGCCCCGTCGGCGACGAGGTGTTGCCGGCGGCGTCCTGGGCGCGGACCTGGTAGCGGTACCGGGTGCCCGGTTCGAGACCGACGTCAGTGAAGCTGAGCTGGTCAGCGGGCACGAAGCGCAGGAACTGGAAGTCGCGGTGGACCAGGTATCCCGTCACGCCGACGTCGTCGACTGCCGGGTCCCAGGTGACCGTGGCCTCGTCCCCGGCGGCGTTCAGGACGACGGCGGCGTTGGGCGGCACCTCCGGAGGCCCCTGATCGACGACGACCCCGTCCTGGACCGTGATCCGCTCGACGGGAGACGGTGGGCTGAACGAGTCATCCTGCGCCTGCGCCCGGACCTGGTAGCGGTAGGTCTCGCCCTGGACGACGGTGTCGTCGACGAAGCTCGACGTCCCGGCCGGCACGAACCGCAGGAACTGGAAGTCGCGGTGGATCAGGTATCCCTTGACGTCGGCGACCTGGTCCCACGTGACGGTCACCTCGTCGACGCCGTTGGTCTCGAGCACCACGTTGGCCGGCGTCCCGAACGGCGGGAGCGGGTCGACACCGCCGCCCTCGCCGACCGTGATGGTCTGGGGCGCCGACGGCGGCGAGAACTCGTTGCCCGGCGCCTGCGCCCGGACGACGTACGAGTAGGTCTCGCCCTCGGTCACGTCCGTGTCGACCCAGCTGCTCTCGGCCGGTCCGACGAACTGCTGGAACACGCCGTCACGATGGATCAGATAGCCCTTGGTGTCGGCGACCCGCTCCCAGGACACCGTCACCTGGTCGACGCCGTTGGTCTCGACCGTCACGTTGGCCGGCGTCCCGAACGGCGGGAGGCCGGGGCCGTCGCCGACGGTGATGGTCTGTGTCGGGGACGGTGCGCTGAACGTGCCGTCCGGCGCCTGCGCCCGGACGACGTAGCCGTAGGTCTGACCCTGCTCCACGTTCTCGTCGACCCAGGACGATCCGGCGCCAGTGGCGATGAACCGCTGGAACTGGCCGTCGCGGTGCACGAGGTATCCCCTCGCATCAGCCACGAGGTCCCAGCTGATCGTGACCTGGTCGACGCCGTTGGTCGCGAGCGTCACGTTGGCCGGTGTACCGAACGGCGGCAGCGGCGGAGGGGGCTCGTCGCCCTCGACGGCGTCGTCCACACCGTTGCCGTTGGCGTCGGTGCCGCCTTGGGCGTCGTCGCCGTCGACCCGGCCGTCGTCGTTGGTGTCGAGCGCGGCGAACGGTGTTCCGGCGATGTCGAAGGTGCCGTCGCCGTTGGCGTCGAGGTCGAGGTGGTTCGGGATGCCGTCGCCATCGGCATCGGGGGCGGGCGAGACCGACCCCTGGTCGGCGAGGTCGTCGATCCGGTAGTCGCCGTCGGCATCGGTCAGACCGGCTTCGATCACGTCGGCGATCGAGTCGCCGTCGGAGTCGAGGTCGAGACGGTTGACCAGCCCGTCGCCATCGGCGTCGCCGCCTGCGACGCCGACCGTGCCCGAGATCCGGAAGCGATACGAGACGTCGTCGCACCCGTTGATGTCGTCCACCGACGAGTCGGTGGTGCCCCGCACGTCCAACCCGGGAGTCCCGCCGCCGATGTCGACCACGGTCACCGATGCCGAGAACTGCTGGGTCAGCGGGCGCAGCGAGCCGGCGCACTGGATGTCGGTCTGCACGGCAGGGGTCGTGGCCTCCCCGTCGTTGAAGTCGAGCACGAACCGCTCGGCGTTGCTGTTGAGGTCACCGTCGGCGACCACGGCATCGACCGTCACGGCATCGCCGATCGCGACGCCGGTCGCGGACAGGTCCACCGTCGAGGACGTCGATCCGCCGTCGACCGCGATGGACAACACGGGCGACTGCACCGAGAAGTCGGCCTGTGGCGCCTCCGCTCCGTCGGCGATGCCGTCGTTGTCGGCATCGGTGTCGGCGTTGTCGCCGACCCCGTCACCGTCGGCGTCACCGGACTCGTTCGGATCGTTCGGGAACGCATCCGCGTTGTCACCGACCCCGTCACCATCGCTGTCGGCTGACTCGTTCGGATCGTTCGGGAAGACGTCGGCGTTGTCACCGACCCCGTCACCATCGCTGTCGGTCGTCTCGGCGGGATCGTTCGGGAACGCATCCGCGTTGTCACCGACCCCGTCACCATCGCTGTCGGCTGACTCGTTCGGGTCGAACGGGAAGGCGTCGTTCACGTCGTCGACGCCGTCGTTGTCGTCGTCGGGGTCCTCGGAGTCGAGCAAGCCGTCGCCGTCGAAGTCGCCCACCGTGGTCACCTGGATCGGCTGGCTCCCGATGCCGGTCGAGGAGCCGTTCGGCACCACCGTGACGGTGTAGGTGTACGTCTCGTCCGGGGCGGTGGTGTCGTCGACGTACTCGGTCGCCGTGGTCTCGCCGATCTTGGTGCCGTCCCGGAAGATGTCGTAGCGGGCGACTCCCGGACCGAGCTCGGCCGGCGCCTCCCAGTCGAGGCTGACGAACGGGCCGGCGGCGGCACCCGTGAGGTTCTGCACCGGCGAGATCACGGGGCAGAACCGGCCGAAGCCGTCGACGTTGCCGACGAAGTCGCCGCCGATGTAGACGCAGCCGTTGGTGTCCGCGTACGCGCCGTACGGTCCCTGGTTCCAGAACGTCATGTTCGGCAGCCAGTCCCACTCGCTGCCGTTGGAGCGGTACAGGCGCACGCCACCGCGGTCGGCGAGGTTCTCGTCCTCGCCGGTGATGCTGTTCCAGTACGTGCCCCGACAGTGGCAGCCGAAGATCAGCACGTCGTCGCCGAGCTGCTCGCCCACCTGGAAGTCGCCGCCGGCGTTGTCGCCGCCCCGCCACGAGCCGGTGCAGTTCGTCCGGTTGAGCGAGTTGAAGCCGGTCGCGACGCAACCGATGAAGCCCCAGTTGTTGGCGTTGCGGATCTGGAGGTAGTGCTGCTCGCCGGCGATCCAGTAGCGGTTGCCGTCGACGACCGACGCATAGCTCCGCGTCCAGTTGCCGTTCAGCGAGACCGGGTAGCCGGGCACCGTCGAGCCGTCGGCGAGCGAGACGACGCCTGCGGAGCCGGTGTTGGACGAACCGTTCACCGACGTGAACGTGCCCGTCAGGATCGCCTGCCCCCTGGCGGTGTCGACGGAGATGTCGAAGACGCCACCGCCAGCGGGACGCGGGTCCCACGACTGGTCGAGCTGGCCCGTCACGGCGTCGATGCGGGCGGTGCGGGTGCGGCCGTGCCGGAAGTTGGCGTCGATGAGGCGGTTGAAGTCACCGACCACGTAGATCTGGTCGCCGACCACCTCGAGGTCACGCACCGACGGCTCGAAGCTGCTGCCGTCGTTGGCGATCTCGGCCCGGAACTGGGAGACGATCTCGCCGGTGATCGGGTCGAGCGCGACCAGCCCCTCGCGGGCCGTGCCGTTCACCGAGTCGAACTCACCGCCGACGATCAGGTTGCCGTCGTGGACCTCGAGCGTCCAGACCGCGTCGTCGAGATCGGGACGCCACGACGTGATGAAGTCGTTCGTGTCGAGGTCGAAGGCGGCGATGAACGGCTGGTCGTAGCTCGCGGCTCCGGCGAACGGTCGATTCGTCGCCCTCGTGAACGCTCCGCCCACGAAGATGCGCTCGTCGATCTGGGCGAACGCCCGGACCACCCACGTCTGGTCGCTGACCGAGGTCGACACGCGACCCTCCACACCACCGCCGCTCACCGGATCGACTCCGAGCAGGTCGGGGTTCACGGGCGAGGCCGGAGCCGCCCCTGCGAACGCAGCGTCGGCCTCGTCGTCGTCAACGACGGCCAGACCGACGAGGAGCGGCACCGCGAGGACGGCTGCGACGACGGAGCGGCGGACACGAGAGAACGTCACGCCCGTATCTTTGCGCGGATCGGCCACGAGACGGCGACCCGCACGGCAGCTTGGTCACGTGGTGTGGCGGCGACCGCGTTCTGTGTCGGGGAGGAGGAGGCGACCTGTGGGTCGGTGACGGAGCGGGCCGCCGGGGCTAGTGGCAGTGGTTCGAGGGCGGGAGGTCGATCACCGGGTTGCGGTCGAAGAAGCCGCTGGGCTTGAGGGTGAAGCCGATCGACGCCACCGGCATGACCGGCCAATCCTCCAGCGACGGCAGGTGGTTGTGGTTCATGACGTACCAGAGCACGACGTCGGTGTCCTCGACCGAGCGATCGCCCGCGGTGTAGGCGGGCAGCCCGTCACCGCCGGCGTGCTGGTTGGGGTACTTGCCCGCCGGCCAGCGCTCGTCGGCGGCGTACGGCGTCACCCAGAGGTGCTTCCACATGTAGCCGGCGCGCTGCTTGATCGAGGACTCGTCGGTGGCGAACGGCAGGCCGTTCTCGCCGGCGATGAGCTTGTAGCCGGTCGGCGTGCCCATCCGATTGGTCCGCTCGGTCGACACGACCTTCCAGTAGCGGGCGACGAGTGGATCGATGAGGCGCTGAGCCGCCGACTCGCTCGTCAGGACGGTCTGCTTCGCCCGGAAGGCGTTGCCCCACGGGTTCTCGTCCGCCGGAGCCGCCTCGGTGTCGACCTCGAGGACGGAGTTGGAGGTGCCGTCGACGTTCATGTCGAGGCGGGTGCAGAACACGTGCTGGTGGTTGGCGCCGTAGAGGTGCTCGCCCAGCATCGTGCCGTAGTCCGTGGTCTCACCGGTGTCGAGGGCACCGGTCGAGAGGATGCCGGTCAGCTTGATCTCGCACTCGATCCGACCGTCGAGGTACAGGTACCAGTAGATGCCGTACTCGTAGTTGCCGACCGTGGCGATGAAGGACACGACGAGTCGGCGGAGCCGCCGCACCTCGACCTGCTCGGTGCGAAAGTCGGTGTGCTTCCACGAGATGCCGACGTCCTCCTCGTGGATGCAGATCGCCTGCGGGATCGACATGACCTCGCCGGAGGCATCGGTGAAGTGGGCGTCGAGGTAGTGGATCTCGCCGAGGCAGTCGCAGCCCAGCACGAGCGGGTTGGCGAGCATGCCGAGGCCGTACTCGCCGACGTCGAAGGCGTTCTTGCGGGCCTGGGTCTCCGACGGATCGCCGTAGGGCACGGTCATCTCGGCGAGCGAGGCCCGGTAGAGCACGGGCCGGACCTCGTCACCGTCGGTGTAGGTGACCTGATGCAGGACGAGGCCCTCGCGGGTCGTCCAGCCGACGCGCAGGTCCCAGTCGGCCCACGAGAGCCGATCGCCCTCGAACGAGAAGCTCGGCCCCTCCGGCTGGGTGATCTCGAGCGGACGCAGCGGCTCGCTGGGCTCACCGCGGAGCTGCGCTCCCCACTCGTCGTGATCCGCGTCGCCGCTCGGCACGGGCAGGACGCGCCGATCGTCGATCCGGACGACCTTCGTCTCGGCCAGGTCGAACAGCACCGACAGGCCGTCGATCGGTCGCGCGTACTGGTTGTCTCCCTCCTGCTCGCGCACCCAGACCAGCCCCCGCACGATGCGGTGGTCGGACTCCAACGGATCGCCGTAGTTGCCGGCGGACCACGGGTCGACGGTGACCAGCGACATGTCCGTGATGCCCCGCTTGGCCATGGCGGCCTGGAAGTCCGGGTCGTTCTGGATCGCCGCCTCGCACTCGAAGAACTCGTCGAGGATCACCGACGGCTGCACACCCTCGATCCGATCCCAGGCGGTGACGGCGGCGTCGTCGAGTGAGACGACGAGCTCGTGGGTCGAGCCGTCGGCGTTGTCGAGCAGGATCACCTCGACCGCGCGGGAGACGGTCTCCCCCGGCTGGAAGCCGAGCACGACGTCCTTGGGCGGCTCGTGCAGGTTGACGCTCCCGAAGCGCATCCGGTCGCCGAAGCGGGCGTCCCCGCGGACGATCTCGACCGCAGCGGTCGTCTCGGCCTCGGTCAACCGATCGAGAGGATGGGTCGCCGTCCGCTCCAACGTCGTATCGCTCATCAGGTCCCCGTTTCGTCTGCCCGTCCCCCGATGCAACTCGCCCCCGAACGCCACCGCAAGGGGTGCGCCTCGCGGAGTTCTGGAGATGCGCTCCACGAAACGTCCACATCGTCGCCAAGCTTGCGGCCCTCCTGCGTCGCACGATCGTGACGACCCGATCGACGGGCTCCGACCAGAGGAGAACGACATGCCGACCACCACCGCCCTCCGTGCCCCACTGCCGACCGGACCGGGGTGGCGGAACGACCTCCCCGTCGTGCCCGGCGTCCTGCTCGATCCATCACCGCCACCGCCGATACGGGTGGGTGACGGCGTGCCGGACCCGCGCCGGTTCGCCGTCGCCGCGGCGCTCGTCGCGCTCGCCGCCGGACTCCTCGCGGGCGTGTTCCTCGGCTCGTCGTCGGCGTACGACGTCGGCCGACGAGCCGACATCACCGAGCAGGGCCTGCCCCACGTCGCAGCGCCGAACGGCTCCACCCTGCTCCGACGAGCAGACTCCCTCGCCGTCACCTTCGAGCTGCCCACGCCGAACCCGGGCACCTACGCCTACCCCCGGGCCGACGGCGACCACCCGCTGGTCGTCCAGGGCGAGGACGAGGTCTTCACCCTCTGGGCGCTGGTCTTCAACGAGCCCGAGCGATGCCTGGGCGCGTGCGACGTGGGCGACCTGGGCGACTCCCCGGCCCGCGGCGGGCTCCACCGGGTCGACGGCACGATCGCCCACGGCGGCTCGATCGCGCTCGACGGCGAGATCTGGAGCACCCGACCGCCGGCCGCCGGAGTGGCACTGACGGACCCCCTGACCGCCGAGGTCCAGCTCGTCCTGGTGCCCCACGGTGGCGCCCGCACCGGCACCGATCTGGAACGCCAGCTGACGACCCCGATCGGTGATCCATCGCACTGGTGGACGGCCACGTTCGGGTAGTCGTCGGCTCGTCGCTTCCCTCGCCCGCTGACTACCGTGATCCCCGGGATCTTCGAAGGGGAACGAACGATGACCGAGACCGTCACCGGCACCGACCGATCGGCCGGGATCAGCTTCACCGAGCTGCTCGATCTCGACAGCCACCCGGTGAGCGCCGTGATGCGCGACGAGCACCCGCTGCCCACCGGCAACACCCGGGTCCCGGCGCCCGTCTACTACGCGAAGGAGTGGCACGACCTCGAGGTCGAGAAGCTCTGGAGCACGGTCTGGCAGCTGGCCTGTCTCGAGGAGGAGATCCCCGAGGTCGGCGACTACCACGTCTACGACATCGCTCACCTGTCGTTCCTGATCGTCCGGGTCGCTCCCGACGAGATCAAGGCGTACCGCAACGCCTGCCTCCACCGAGGTCGCAAGCTCCGGGAGCGAAGCGGCAAGGGGGCGAAGAACCTGCGTTGCGCGTTCCACGGCTGGTGCTGGAACACCGACGGCTCGATGAAGGAGATCCCGTGCGAGTGGGACTTCCCCGACCTCGACAAGGACCTCTACGGCCTCCCCGAGGCGCAGGTCGGCACCTGGCAGGGCTTCGTCTTCATCAACCCCGATCGTGAGGCCGGCCCGCTCGAGGACTTCATCGGCGACCTGGGCGACCACTTCACCCACCTGCCGTTCGACCAGCGATACAAGAAGGCGCACGTCGCCAAGGTCATGCCGATGAACTGGAAGGTCTGCCAAGAGGCCTTCATGGAGGCGTACCACACGGTCGCGACACACCCGACGTTGCTCCAGAGCCTCGGCGATGCCAACAGCCGCTACGACGCCTACGGCAGCTACTCGCGGGCGATCTCGCCGAACTCGGTCGAGAGCCCGCACCTCGCCGGCATGCCCCGGTACGAGCGCCTCGAGGACGGCCGCCAGTTCGCTCGCTACCGCCACCCGCTCAACGGCCACGTCTACGAACGGGTCGAGCAGGGCCGGGTGCGGATCATCGGCCTCGACGGCGACGAGAGCTACGCCGACGACGACGGCGCCTGGATCTCGGGACCGATCACCCAGCCCGACCCGCACCTGTGCAAGTGGATCGGCGGCGAGCTCCTTCCCGGCATGGAGGACATCCCGCTGCTCCTCCCCGAGCCGCCCGAGGGCGTGTCGGAGCCCCACGAGGTGCGGGCGTGGCTCGCCGACCAGAAGCGGGCGGCGCTCGTGGCGGAGCACGGCGACCTGATCGACGTCGAGAACGTCAGCGACGCCGAGATGCTCGACGCCATCTACTACTCGGTGTTCCCCAACTGGTCACCGTGGGGCTGCTTCCACACCATCTTCTACCGGTTCCGTCCGAACGGCTCCGACCCCGAGACCTGCATCTTCGAGGTCATGCTGTTCCCGCCCGCTCCGGATCCCGAGCGTCGGCCGCCGCCCGCAGGCGTGACCCACCTCGGCATCGACGACGACTGGACGATGGCGCCCGAGCTCGGCCCGCTGGTGAAGATCTTCCAGCAGGACTCGCTGAACCTCCCGCACGTCCAGACCGGGCTCAAAGCGCAGGAGCAGCAGGAGGTCATCTTCGCCTCGTACAACGAGACGAAGATCCGGCACTTCTACCAGCACTACTTCCGCTGGCTCGAGGTCGACGAGACGCCCGTCGAGATCGGTCGTCCCTGAGGCGATGGCGGAACGCACAGCCGTCGAGCGCGACCCGACGACCGGGCGACTGCGGTTCGCCACCCGGGCTGCCCCGCGCGGTGAGATCGCCGGAAAGGGCTACTCGATCATCGCCGACGACGCGCTGACGACGCTGCCCGAGCAGCGCCGGGACGCCGAGTTCGACGCCGAGGCCCAGGAGCGATACCGCGAGTTCAACGACGCCCGCATCGGCACCGACCGGTGGCGATCGCTCGACGGCGACTTCGCCCACCTCGCCGACGACGTCTACTCCGAGCCGCCGGTCCCCCGCCAGGCGCTGACCGACGAGTGCGACGTCATCGTCGTCGGAGCGGGCTTCTCCGCGCTGCTCCTCTGGTACCGCCTCCAGGAGGCGGGCCTCGGCGACCTCGACGTCCGGGTCTGCGAGAAGGCCGGCGACGTCGGGGGCACCTGGTACTGGAACCGGTACCCGGGCGTCGCCTGCGACGTCGAGTCCTACAGCTACCTGCCGCTGCTCGACGAGACCGGATACATCCCCTCGATGAAGTTCGCCTCGGGGTTCGAGATCCTCGAGTACTGCCGCTCGCTGGCCGAGCGGTACGGCTTCTACGACCGCTGCCTGTTCCACACCGCCGTCGACGGCGTCGACTGGGACGAGGACACCGCCCGCTGGACGGTACGCACCGAACGGGGCGACGAGATGCGGGCCCGCTTCGTCGTGCTCGCCAACGGGATCCTCACCACCCCCAAGCTGGCCCACATCGACGGCATGGAGACCTTCGCCGGCGATCAGTTCCACACGTCTCGCTGGAACCGATCGGTCGACCTCGCCGGCAAGACCGTCGGCATCATCGGCACGGGCGCGACCGCGGTCCAGGCCATCCCCGAGCTCGTCAAGGAGGTCGGCCGGCTCTACGTGTTCCAGCGCACGCCCTCCACGATCGATGTCCGTGACCAGCGGGCGACCACCGACGAGGAGCGGGAGCAGTGGGCGAACGAGCCGGGGTGGTCCTTGGCCCGGCGGGAGCGCTTCGGGCGCATCTCCGCCGGCCGCACCGCGCTGCAGGCCAACGACGACTTCCTCGCCGGCAAGGTCACCGACTACAAGCAGCGCAAGGAGCACGCCGCGAAGCTGTCCGGCGAGGAGCTGGTCCAGAAGCAGCTCGGGACGAACTTCCGGATCATGGAGCAGATCCGGGCCCGGGTCGACGCCGTCGTCGAGGATCCCGACACCGCGGCGGCGCTCAAGCCGTACTACCCCTACGGCTGCAAGCGGCCGACGTTCCACGACGAGTACCTGCCGGCCTTCAACCTGCCCCACGTCACGCTGGTCGACACGGCCCCTCATGGCGTGCAGGAGATCAACGAGCGCGGCGTCGTCCACGCCGGCACCGAGTACGAGCTCGACGTGCTGATCCACGCCACCGGCTTCGAGTGGTTCGCCGCCACGACCTTCGGGATGGTCCGGGGGCGCGACGGCCGCACGATCACCCAGAAGTGGCGCCAAGAGGGCACCCGCACCTTCCTCGGACTGCACAGTCGCGGCTTCCCGAACCTGTTCATCGTCACCGGCCCCCAGGGCGGCGGCGGGACGTTCAACTTCATCGAGTCGATCGAGGACCACGTCGGCTACATCGTCTCGACCCTGCAGCTGCTCGCCGAGCGGAACGAGGACATCGTCGACGTGTCGGCCGAGGCCGAGGAGGCGTGGACCCAGCACTGCCGGCAGGCCGACACCATGACGGCGCCGCTGCGTGACTGCGTCACGTACTACAACAACTACCGCACCGCGGAGCCGGGCAGCCTCGCCTACTACGGCGGACGCCACTGGCGAAGGTGGCGGGACCGAGCGCAGGAGTCAATGGAGCCCTACGAGTTCGGCTGAGCACCTCGCACGTCGGGGTCCCGGAGCCCCGAGCTCCCCCGCAGGTCCTCGCCGCTGGAGCGGCCGCGGCGCGGCCGTGAGCACCAACGCCGACAGGGTCAGCTCAGGCTGTCGGCCAGGTGCTCCCGGATCAGCCCGAAGCAGCCGTCGTCACCGAGCCCGTCGTGGTCGAAGCCACTCGAGACGGCGATGTCGATGAACTCCGCGGCCGAGTCGTTGTCCCCGACGTAGGCCATCGCCCAGGTCGGGAACGCCCGCTCCTCGACCGGCTCGAACGTGAGCAGCCGGACCTCGGAGTGGCGCAAGTCGGTCTGGATCGCCTCGTAGATCGTCGTGACGGCGGTGCGCTCGCCCTCGAGCACCTGCGCGAACCGCTCCGTGTTGAACATGAGCGCACCGGTCACGCCCAGCGCCGCGTTCCGAGAGCGGGCCGTCTCGAGGATGCCGTCGATCTCGGCCCGGACGACCGCGGCCGGACCGGTGATGTCGTTCCTGCTGATGTACACCAGCCGCCACAGCTCAGCGGTCATCGGTCACCTCCGTGTCCCGCTCGCTGTTGCCTCGTCTGCTCGACGATGAACGCCGACACGTCCTCGGCCGGCATCGGCCGAGCGAACAGGTAGCCCTGCAGCTCGTCGCAACCGGCCTCGATCAGGTCCTGGGCCTGCTGCTCGGTCTCGACGCCTTCCGCGATCGTCTCCATCCCCAACCGGCGCCCGAGGTAGAGGATCGCGTCGACCAGCGACCTGGTTCGCTCCGAGGGCGGCGCCTGGACGAAGGACTGATCGATCTTGATCGTCGTGAAGGGGAAGTCGGCCAGCTGGCTGAGCGACGAGTAGCCGGTGCCGAAGTCGTCCAGCGCGATGCCCACGCCGCGCTCCTGGAGCTGAGCGAGCGTCCGGCCGGTCTCCTCGGCGTGGTCGAGGATGGCGTTCTCGGTGATCTCGATCTCGAGGCGACTCGGGTCCAGCCCCGAGGCGGCGAGCGCATCGTCGACAATGCGGGCCAGCCCCGACCGCTCGAACTGGATCGGCGACACGTTGACCGCGACGCGGAGGTGGCCCGGCCAGCCGGCTGCCTCGACGCACGCGTGCCTGATCACCCAGGCTCCGATGGCGTGGATCTCGCCGATCTCCTCGGCGACCGGGATGAACACCGTCGGAGGCACCTCGCCGTCGACGTCGTTGCGCCAACGAAGCAGGGCCTCGAACCCGACGAGGGACCCGTCCGGGCGGACCTGCGGCTGGTAGTGCAGCGACAGCTGTCGCAGGGCGAGCGCCCGGCGCAGCCGCACCTCGAGGCCGCGTCGCGCCTGCGCTCGTTCCTCCATCGCCATGTCGAAGGTCCGCACGGTGCCGACGGTGCCCTGCTTGGCATCGCCCAGCGCGAGCTCGGCGTGGCGGAGCAGATCGTCCGCGACCTCACCGGCTGCGATGCCGATGTGCGCTCCGACGTCGACCTGTTGCCCGGCGACCAGGAACGGCCGCGAGAGGACCTCGACGAGGCGCTCGGCGAGCTCGTCCGGCCGGGTGCCGACCCCGTCGAGGCACAGCACCGCGAACTCGTCGCCACCGATGCGCAGCAGCTCGTGGGCGCCGGCGCACTGCCGGATCCGTTCGGCGGCGAAGACGAGCAGCTCGTCACCGGCGCCCGATCCGAGCGTGTCGTTGACCTGCCGGAACCGGTCGAGGTCGACGAGCACGAGTGTCAGGTCCGGCACACGCTCGGTGACGTTCGATCCGGCGACCAACTCCTCGAACCGCCGACGGTCGCCGAGGCCGGTGAGCGGGTCGCAGCGGGTGGGATCGCCGATCGGGGCCTCACCAGCGATGGCGGCGATCGACACCGTCGTGAGGTCACAGTCGCCGGCGGCCATGCCCTGCCATCGGCACCGTGACGACGGGACATGAGCACCGCCCGGTCGACTCCGGCCGCCGGCTCCGGTGATCGACCCCGCACGTTCATCTCCGCGACACCCGCCGGCCCGATTCGTCCGACACCTGCCGGATAGGTTCGGCGCCATGAGCACGCCGAGCGTCCTGTTCCTCTGCGTCCACAACGCGGGGCGGTCCCAGATGGCCGCTGCGTTCGCCCGCGAGCTCGGGGGCGAACGGGTGACCGTCTACTCCGGTGGCTCCGCTCCGGGCGAGCAGGTGAACCCGGCGGCGGTCGAGGTGATGGCCGAGCTCGACATCGACATCTCCGACGAGCAACCTCAGCGCTGGACCGACGAGATCGGCCGGTCCGTCGACGTGATCATCACGATGGGATGCGGCGACGAGTGTCCGCTCTACCCGGGCGTCCGAATGGTCGACTGGGAGCTCCAGGACCCCGCCGGCAAGCCGCCGGAGTTCGTACGGGTCGTCCGCGACGACATCAGGCAACGGGTTCAGGAGCTGCTCGGAGAGCTCGGCGTCGCCTCGTGAGCGACGCGAGCAGCACGCCCGACCCGCGTGCACTGGTCGCCGAGGCCGTCGGCACGGCCTTCCTGCTCGCCGGCGTGGTCGGCTCGGGCATCATGGCCGAGCAGCTGACCGACGACGTCGGGCTGCAGCTCCTCCAGAACGCCGTCGCGACCGCGGGGGTGCTCGTCGCGCTGATCTGGACCTTCGGTTCGGCATCGGGAGCGCACTTCAACCCGGCGGTCACGTTGGCCGAGCGGGCCTTCGGCGGCATCGACAACGTCACGACCGTCGCGTACATCGGCGCCCAGATCGTGGGCGGCATCATCGGCACGATCGCGGCGAACCTCATGTTCGACCTCGACGCCATCGATTGGTCGACCAAGGACCGGTCGGCCGGGCACCTCGTCTTCGCCGAGAGCATCGCCACGCTCGGACTGCTCATGGTCATCTTCGGCGTCGTCAGGTCCGGTCGCTCGAACGTGGTCGCCGTCGCCGTCGCCGGCTACATCGGTGGCGCCTACTACTTCACGAGCTCGACGAGCTTCGCCAACCCGGCTGTGACGATCGCCCGGACGTTCTCGGACACCTTCGCGGGGATCGAGCCCGCATCGGCTCCGGCGTTCATCGGCGCCCAGCTCGTCGGCGTCGTGGCTGCCGTCGCGCTGATGCGGTTCGTCTACCCGAACGAGGTCGCCTCCGGGGCGTAGCGTGGCGGCCGTGTCCGACGCGCTCGTCCTCGAGGTCGACGGGCGTGAGGTCCGTGTCACCAGCCCCGACAAGGTGTTCTTCCCCAAGCGGGGCGAGACCAAGCTCGATCTGGTCGAGTACTACCTCGCGGTCGGCGACTCGGTGATGCGCGCCACCCGGGGGCGACCCACGATGCTGCAGCGCTTCCCCGATGGCGCCAGCGGGAAGAACTTCTTCCAGAAGCGGGTACCCAAGGGCGCACCCGACTGGTTGACCACGACGGTCGTGTCGACTCCCAACGGCACGACCTCCAACGCGCTCGTCCTCGCCGACCTGGCCCACGTCGTGTGGGCGGTGAACATGGGGTGCCTCGGCTTCCACGTCTGGCCGTACCGGGCCGACGACGACACCCATGCCGACGAGCTCCGCATCGATCTCGACCCGCAGCCGAAGGTGCCGTTCGGCGCCGTGCGTCAGGCCGCCCACCACGTCAAGGATCTGCTCGACGAGCACGGCATCGAGGTGGGAGCGAAGACGACCGGCAGCAGGGGCCTGCACCTCTACGTCCGCCTCGAACCGCGGTACGACTCGATCCAGGTGAGGGCGGCCGCCGTCGCCGTGGCGCGCGAGGTGGAGCGTCGCCACCCCGACCTGCTCACCGCCGCGTGGTGGAAGGAGGAGCGTGGCCAGCGGGTCTTCGTCGACTTCAACCAGAACGCCCCCCACAAGACCGTCTTCGGTGCGTGGTCGGCTCGGGCCCGGGTCGGCGGGCAGGTGTCGTGCCCGATCTCGTGGGACGACGTCGCCGAGGTCGATCCCGATGCGCTCACGATCGAGACGGTGCCAGCCCGCGTCGCCGAGCTCGGCGACCCGTGGAGGGGACTCGACGAGCGCCCGCAGTCCATCGATGGGCTCCTGGAGCGATACGACCGCGACATCGAGGCCGGGATGATGGACGCTCCCTGGCCGCCGGTCTACCCGAAGATGCCGAACGAGCCGCCACGGGTGGCCCCGAGTCGGGCGCGCAAGGACGGAAACTCCGGCGCCGACTGAGTCGCCCCCGGTTACGGTGCCCCGCCGTGCGCGAACCCGGCCGCCTCTACCTCCTGTTGGCCGGCGCCGACCGGTTCGCGCTCGCCGCGTTCTGGTTGGCGGCGACGGTCCGATGGACCACCGAGTTGGAGCTCACCGCGTTCCAGCTGGTCCTCATCGGCACGCTGATGGAGGCGAGCGTCCTGGTCGCCGAGGTGCCGACGGGCGTGATCGCCGACGTCGTGTCCCGGAAGTGGTCCGTCGTCATCAGCCAGATCGGCATGGGCCTCGCCCTCGTCGTGGCCGGACTGGGTGACACCGTCGGGGTGCTGATCGCGAGTCAGATCGCCTGGGGGGTCAGTTGGACCTTCGTCAGCGGCGCCGACGTCGCGTGGCTGGCGGACGAGCTCGACGACGGTGGTCGCGTCGACCGGTTGATCCTCCGGGCAGCCGGCATCCGCGAGCTCGGAGGAATCGGCGGCGCGCTGGCAGCGATCGGGGTGGGCTCCCTCGTCGCGCTCGACGTGGTCATGGTCGCCTCGGGACTCCTGCTCGTCGTCATCGGCCTCGGCCTCGCCGTCGCGATGACCGAGCGGGGCTTCGAACCGACCCGCAGCGCGCCGTTCCGATCCTTCGTGGCGACGCTGCGGGCCGGTGCGTCGCTCACCGCGGGGAGCTCGATGCTGCGGATGCTCGTGGTCGCCTCGCTCACGGTCGGTCTCGGCAGCGAGGTGCTCGACCGGCTGGACGTCCGCCGGATGGAGGACGTCGGTCTGCCCGAGGGCGTCGACCCGGTGGTGCTGGTCGGCACGATGGGTCTCGTCGGGGCGCTCGCGAGCTATCTCCTCCTCCGGCGGATCGAGTCCGGTGCGGGCAGCGGGAGCGTCGACGGGTGGTTCCCGATCCTCGCGACGGTGGCGGCGGGCGCCATCGTCGTCGCGGCAGTGGTCCCCGTGCTCGTCGTGGTCGTCGTGGCGTTCATCGTCCAGCGCGTGTGCCGGCGAGGCCTCGAGCCCATCGAGACGGCCTGGGCGAACCGCGCGGCGCAGTCCGAGGTGCGGGCGACCGTGCTCTCGTTCGTCGGGCAAGCGACGTCGCTCGGCGAGATCTCCGGCGGTGTCGCGCTCGGGCTGCTGGCCGAGGCGGCCGGACTCCCATCCGCCCTCCTGGTGTCGGCGGCCCTCTTCCTGGCGGCCGGGGTCCTCGGTCGGACCATCGTTCGACGCTCGGTCAGAGACGCTCCAGCGCGAGCAGCACGACCATCCCCACCACCAGCGTGAGGATCGGGTTGCGGGTCCTCCAGCCGACGAGTCCGGCGACGGTGGCCGCCACGACCCGGTCACCGACCAGGTCGAGCCGACCGTCGGGTCGGAAGACCGCGAGGCAGACCAGCGCCGAGAGCGCTGCCGGGGCGACCATCCGCAACGAACGCCGGGCGCGGACGGGCAGCGCGGCGACCCGCCCGGCGAGGGCAAGTGGCACGGTCCGGATCGCGTAGGTGCCGAACGCGGCGACGACGATCGCCAGCCAGAGGTCGGGCCGGTCGATCACTCCTCGCCCCGATCGGCCAGCGTTCCCGCGACGATGCCGAGGAGCGCACCGGTCATCAGGGAGAGGTCGCCGGCGCCGGCCTCCGCTGCGGTCACCGCTCCGACGCCACCGACGACGGCCGCCAACACCGTCGGTCGGTCGACGAGGGCCGGTAGCACGATGGACAGGAAGAGCAGCGGGATCACGAAGTCGATCGGGACGTCCTCGGGCACACGGTCGCCGACGACGACGCCGAGGATCGTCGACACCTGCCAACTCGCCCACATCGTCCACGCGGCGCCGAGGAACCGCCAGAAGGTGTCGGTCGTGCTCCGCTCCTCGGCGCCCACGGCGGCCACGGCGTACGCCTGATCGGTGAGGACGTAGCCCATGCCGAGTCGACGGGACACCGAGAGGCCGTCGAGGTGCACCGCCAGCGCGGTCGAGTAGAGCAGGAAGCGCAGGTTGATGATCCACGCCGACGCGATCGCCACCGCGACACCGGCCCCCTGGCCCAGCACGTCGAGCACGGCGAGCTGCGACGCACCCGCGAACAGCACGACCGAGAGCCCGAGCGCCTCGCCCATGCCGTGACCGGCGTCGACGACTGCGGCACCCGAGACCATGCCGAACGGCACGACCCCCGGGATGAGCGGTGCGACCGACACGATCCCACGACGCAGCTCGGTGACGGCCATCCACCGACAGGCTGCCAGCAGGCGCCACGCATCGGCACGTCGATTCCTCGGGTGGCGCCGACGGACCGGCGCCTGGGACCATCGGCGCCTCGACGAGACGAGGGGACGGCATGGCCGACGAGGTGTTGACCGAGCAGCGGGGCCGAGTGCTCCTGATCACGCTCAACCGACCGGACGCGATGAACTCGGTCAACACGGCGCTGGCCCAAGCGCTGTTGGGTGCCGTCGAGCAACTGGACTCCGATCCCGGACTCACCTGTGGCGTGCTGACCGGCGCGGGCCGGGGCTTCTCCGCCGGCATGGACCTCAAGGCGTTCGCCGCCGGGGAGCCCCCCGTCGGCTTCGACCGGTTCATCCACGACGGCGCCAAGAAGCCGCTGATCGCCGCCGTCGAGGGCTTCGCGCTCGCCGGTGGCCTCGAGATCGCGCTCAGCTGCGACCTGATCGTCGCCGCGGAGAACGTGAAGCTGGGCATCCCCGAGGCCGGTGTCGGCCTCTTCGCGGCGGGCGGAGGCCTCGTCCGCCTCCCGCATCGGATCCCGTACTCGGTCGCGATGCGCATGGCACTGACCGCCGATCCCATCTCGGCGCAGGAGGGCAAGGAGGTCGGCCTGGTCGCGGAGGTGGCGCCGAAGGGTGGCGCCCTCGAGGCGGCCCTCGCGATCGCCGAACGCATCGCGCAGAACGCACCGATGGCCGTCGCCGCCTCCAAGCAGCTCGTGCAGATGGCGATGGGCATGTCGGAGGCCGAGTTCTGGGAGGCGCAGGTCCCGCTGCAGCGCGACGTCTTCACCTCCGACGACGCCAAGGAAGGGCCCCGCGCCTTCGCCGAGAAGCGCCCGCCGGAGTGGACCGGCAGCTGAGGCTCAGCGTTCGAGCCGGGTCACGGCTTCGACGTGAGCGGTGCCCGGGAAGGCGTCGACGAGCTCGACGCTGACCGCGCGATACCCCCTGGCGATCAACGCGGCGAGGTCGCGGGCGAAGGCGGCCGCATCGCACGAGACCAGCACGACCCGGGAGGCGCCGATCGCGTCGACCACCTCGACCGCCTCCTTCCCGAGACCGGAACGGGCCGGATCGGCGATCACGAGGTCGGCCGGCGTCGCCCGGAACTTCCTCACGTCGATCCGCACCACGCGAGCTCCTGGCAGGTTCACGCGGGCGTCGGCCACCGAGTCGGGTGAGCGCTCGACGGCGACGGTGCGGCGTTCGGCACCGATCGTGCCGGCGAACAGTCCCACTCCGGCATAGAGATCGACCAACCGCTCGCCGGCACCCTCGGCGGCGCGCCCGACGGCATGGACGAGGCCCTCCGCCGCGGCCGGGCCGGACTGGAAGAACGAACGGGCCGAGATCCGCCACCGCCGCCCGGCGACCTCATCGTGGATCCATGCCCGTCGGCCAGCGCGCAGCTCGTCCTCACCGACGACGAGCACGTCGGACGGGGCGACGACCCCGTCGGCGGTCGGGGAGGCGAGCACCAGGCGCTCGCCCGTCGCCGCCCCGACCCGGAGCGTCAGCTCCTCGGCCCGCCCCGGCTCCAGCTCGGCGATGAGATCGTCGACCAGGCGATGAGCGACGAGGCATCGGTCGATGTCGATCACCTCGTTCGAGCGGTGGCGACGGAACCCCATCCGCCGGCTCCCTCGCGCCAGGCGCACGGTCGTACGGGCCCCGGAGAGACCGCTGGCCGGCGCGGCGACGATCGGCGGCACCTCGATCCGGCCGACGTGACGGGCCGCATCCTCGAGGATGTCGACGCGCAGCGCCATCGCAGCAGCGGGGTCGACGTGCTGCCAGTCGCATCCGCCGCAGCCGCCGGCGACGTGCGGGCAGGGCGGCTCGACCCGCGCCGGTGATCGCTCGACCACCTCGGCGACGCGGGCCATCAGACGCCGAGGATGCTCCTCGAGGACCTCGACATCGACGAGCTCACCGGGCAGCGCCCCGGAGACGAGCACGACCCGACCATCCGGAGCACGCCCGAGCCCATCGCCCCCGGCGACGGGACGCTCGATGCGGAGTGGGGTCACGGCGTGGTCCACGGTCGCCGAACGTAGCGCCAGCCCCTCCACCGCGACCGGATGACACCGTCCTACGGTGTCGACGTGCCCGGGATCGAGATCGCCCCGTCCGTCCTGCCCGCCGACTTCTCCCGCCTCGGGGAGGAGGTCGCGGCGCTCACGGCGGCCGGGGTCGACCGCATCCAGTGGGACGTGATGGACGGCCGGTTCGTCCCGAACCTCACGTTCGGTCCCGACGTGATCGCCGCCTGCCGGCCCCACAGCGACCTCCTCTTCGAGGCCCACCTGATGGTCGAGGACCCGGATGCCATGGCCGAGCGATACGTCGAGGCCGGCTGCGAGCTGCTCATCGTCCACGCCGAGAGCACCACGCACCTCCACCGATCGCTCGCGAACGTGCGCGACCTCGGCGCCCGTGCCGCCGTGGCTCTCAACCCCGCCACCCCGGTGTCGGCCGTCGCCCACGTGCTCGACCTGGTCGAGATGGTGCTGGTGATGACGGTCAACCCCGGCTTCGGTGGTCAGGCGTACCTGGCGACGATGGAGCCGAAGATCCGCGAGGTGGCGGCGCTCGTCGAGGCCTCCGGTCGCGACATCGACATCGAGGTCGATGGCGGGATCAGCGCCGACACCATCGCCGGTGCCGCGGCAGCCGGTGCCAACGTGCTGGTGAGCGGGTCGGCGCTGTTCCGATACGAGGACGGCCTGGCCGCAGGGGTCACCGACCTGCGCTCTCGGGCCGAGCAGGCCCGTCGGTGAGGCGGCTGCTCGGTCTCGGCATGGCCGCCACGCTCGCCGTCACCGCCTGCAGCGGTGGCGACGGCGATGACCTCTCGGCCTACTGCGCCCAGATCGACGAGCTGCGGCGGATCGACCAGCAGCTCTTCGAGGTCGATCCCACCGATTCGCGCGAAGCCGATCAGGGCCTCGAACGCTTCCTGGCCGACCTGGACGAGGCGGCCGACCTGGCGCCGGCGGAGATCGACGAGGACATCGAGGCGCTCGCCGACTGGCTCGTGGCCGTCGACGCGGCCCGAGACCTGCTCGTGGACGACCCCGACGACCTCGAGGCGCTCGGTGCCTACGACCGTGCGCTGGACGCTTTACCGGACATCGCTCCGCCGGTCGCCCGCATCCGCAGCCACGCCCGCCGAGCCTGCGGCATCGAGCTGTAGACACACCCGGCCGGGGGCCCGGAGCCCCGACCTCCGCCCGAGGTCCTCGCCCTGACGGGCTGCGGCCGGGCCGTGAGACACACCCGGTCGGGGGCCCGGAGCCCCCGACGGGGTCGAGTCAGTCGATCTCGCCGCGCCGGAGGATGACGTCGTCGATGATGCCGTAGTCCTTGGCCTGCTCGGCCGTGAACCAGCGGTCGCGCTCGGAGTCCTCCTGGATCCGCTCGACCGGCTGGCCGGTGTGCGAGGCGATGCGCTCGGCCATCAGGCGCTTGATGTAGGCGAGCTGCTCGGCCTGGATCGCGATGTCCGACGCCTGACCACGCACGCCGCCGAGGGGCTGGTGCATCATGATCCGGGCGTGGGGGAGGGCGAACCGCTTGCCGGGGGTGCCGGCGCACAGCAGGAACTGGCCCATCGACGCGGCCAGGCCCATGCAGATGGTCGCCACGTCGGGCTTCACGAACTGCATCGTGTCGTAGATCGCCATGCCGGCGGTGACCGAACCACCGGGCGAGTTGATGTAGAGCCAGATGTCGCCGTCGGGGTCCTGCCCCTCGAGATAGAGCATCTGGGCGGTGATCAGGTTGGCGATGTCGTCGTCGACCTCGCTGCCCAGCATGACGATGCGGTCGTTGAGCAGCCGGCCGTAGACGTCGAAGGTTCGAGCGTCGGTCGGGGGCTGCAGCATTCGCGGCTCGGTGTTCATGGGCTCCTCGCCTCGCATGGGTTCGGCACTCGCAGGGTACCGGTCGCGGCCCCGAGCCGAGCAGCGTGGGCGGGGTGGATCACTCAGCGAGGCGGGTACTCGAAGAAGCCCCGGCCGCTCTTGCGGCCGAGGAGCCCGGCCTCGACCATGCGCGACAGCAGCGGTGGCGGGGCGTAGAGCTGCTCGCGGAACTCCTCGTAGAGCGAGTCGGCGACGGCGTTCGTGGTGTCGAGGCCGATGAGGTCCGTCAGCGCGAGCGGTCCCATCGGATGACCACACCCGAGCACCATGCCGGCGTCGATGTCCTCGGCCGAGGCGAAGCCGGACTCGTACATCCGGACCGCCGACAGCAGGTACGGGATGAGGAGGGCGTTCACCACGAAGCCGGCTCGGTCCTGGCTCCGCACGACCCGCTTGCTCAGCACCTCGTCGGCGAACGCCGTCGCCGCGGCCTCGGTCTCCTCGCTCGTGAGGAGCGACGGCACGACCTCGACCAGCCGCATCACCGGCACCGGGTTGAAGAAGTGGATGCCGACGACGCGATCGGGCTGCTTCGTGGCCATCGCCAGCTTCATGATCGGGATCGACGACGTGTTGGACGCCAACACGGCGTCGGGAGCCTCGACGATGGCGTCCAACGCGGTGAAGAGCTCCGTCTTCGGCTCCTCGGCCTCGACGATCGCCTCGACGACCAACTCTCGGTCGGCGAGGGAGCCGATGTCGGTGTGGAAGCCGAGCCGACCGAGGACGTGCTGGTGCTCGGTCTCGTCGAGCTTCCCCGCGGTGACCGCACGGTTCAGCGACTTCTCGATCCGGGCCTGGCCGGCGGCGAGCGCTCCGTCATGGGCCTCGACCACGTTGACCTCGAGCCCTGCCCGGGCGCACACCTCGGCGATGCCCGAGCCCATCAGCCCACATCCGACGACGCCTACGCGCTCCATGCGACCTCCCTCGACGACCGCCCGACCCTAGCGTCGGCGCCTCCTCGCAGGTTTCTCGCGAGAAACGCTTACGCCGGCGGGGACCCGGCCGACGCGCCTCACCGTGCGCCTGCTCCGACGTTCTTCCGCCCCGTCCGAGCCGGCTCAGGATCGAGCGGAGGTCATCGACCCCGCTGACGCCGCTGGTGCCTCACGAACGGCCCAGCTCGTCCACGAGATCCTGGCCGCGCTCCTGGCCGCCCTCGCGGCGACGCTCATCGTCGACGTGCTCGTCGATCTCGACGGGGGCGCGGCCATCGCGCTCCGCGTCGTCATGGTCGTCGCCGTCGGCACCATGGCGTTCCACACCGTCGGCAAACGCCCGTTGAGATCGGCGATGCGCCAGCAGGCGACCACCGTGCACAACACCGAGCGTCGGCTCCGGCAGGAGGCCGAACGTCACCAGTTCACCCGTGACCTCCAGGACGCCTTGGACATGGCCGATGGCGAGGACGCGGCCATGGGGGTGCTCGGTCGAGCGGTCGACGCCCTCACCCCTCGGCCGACCCACCTCCTCCTGTCGGCGACGAGCCAGGGACACCTCCGTTCGATCCCGCTGAACGAGGAGGCCCACGAGCGGCGCTCGGGCTGCTCGGTCGCCACTCCCGGCTCCTGCCCGGCGATCCGGCGTGGGCAGACGCTGGTCTTCGAGTCGAGCCGGGCGCTGTCGGCCTGCCCCCACCTCGGCGACATCGATGACTCGCCGTGCTCGGCGGTGTGCATCCCGGTGACGGTGCTCGGCAATCCGACCGGCATCGTGCAGTCGATCAGCGGGGAGCACGACGCCTGGGAGCCCGAGGACGTCGACTCGCTCGAGACCGTCGCGATGCACGCCGGCACCCGCATCGGCACCATCCGTGCCTTCGCCACCAGCGAGCGGCAGGCGGCGACCGACGAGCTCACCGGGCTGCTCAACCGCCGGAGCCTCGAGTCGGCCATCGACACCCTCACCTCCGAGGGTCTCGTCTTCTCCGTGATCTTCGCCGACCTCGACCACTTCAAGGACGTCAACGACGCCCACGGCCACGAGACCGGTGACCGGGCCCTCCGCCTCTTCGCGGAGGTGCTGCGGCATACGAGCCGAGCCGAGGACCACATCGGCCGCTACGGCGGCGAGGAGTTCCTCATCATCATGCGGGACCTCAACGCGGAAGCGGCGATCTCGGCGGCGGATCGCATCGCCGAGGAGCTGCGCGTCCGTCTCGGTCGGAGCACGCTGCCGTCGTTCACGTCGAGCTTCGGCATCGCCCACTCGTCGATGGGCCGGTCGGCCGAGGAGATCATCGCCCTCGCCGATCTGGCGATGTTCGAGGCCAAGACGGCCGGGCGCAACCGGGCCCGAATCGCGGGTGCCGAGATCGATCTCACGAGCGATCGCTCGTCCCGTCCGGTGACCCCCGAGCTGGAGCGCCCGCAACCACCGCGCTGAGTGCCAAGCGGTTACCCCGGGTGCTCACACCACTGCGCGTAGTGTCCGATGGGGTGATCGTGGAACCGACGAGGCGTCGAAGCGACCAGCTCTGGCTGCGCGTCCTCGTCGTGGCAGCGGTCCCCGTCCTGGCGCTCGCGAGCGTCTCGGCGCTGTGGATCCAAGCCCGCTCGGACGAGGCCGCCGCGGCCCGCCGAGCGGGAGACGTCACCAGCCTCGTCGTGCAGCTCACCGACCTCTCCGCGGCCGTCCACGCCGACGGCGGCGCCGGTCTCGGACTGCTCGTGCTCCCCGAGCTCGGACTCGACTCCCTGGAGGGCTTCGTCGCCGTCGAGATCGAGGAGGCCAGCCAGCAGCGAGCGATCGCCGTCGAGCAGCTGTCGGAGCTGGCTCCTCTGCTGGACGAACTGGTGGGTCCCGGGACCTGGGACGACATCGTGGACGGGCTGAGCGACGCCGACACCGCACTGCGGCGGCTCGCCCTCCCCTCGGCGGACCAGGGTCAGGTCGTCTTCGCCGATCGGACCGGCATGGTCGGCCCGCTGGCCAGCTCCGAGGCCGTCGCCAGCCGGATCGAGGCGGCGCGCGACAGCGTGGTCAGCGTCGTCGAGAGCGATGCGCCGTTGATCGCGCTGATCGACCTGTCCACCGTCTCGGACCTCGCGCTGCGGGAGAGCCTGATCATCCTGCAGGACTACATCGACCGGCTCGTCGAACCGGGCGCCGCCGACGACGTGGTCGAGCTCGTGATCCGCCAGGACGAGCGCATCGCCTCGATCCCCCCGGTCCAGGACCCCGAGCTACGTCGACTCGTCGACGAGGCGCTGTACGGCAGCGGACAGCAACGTTGGCTCGACGTCCGGAGCTCGTACCTGGCCCGGGGCGAAGGCGACCCGATCCCGGTCGAGGCGCTCATCTCCGACGCGCTGGCCGTCGAGAGTCGAGCGGAGCCGTTCGCCACGGCGATCAACGCCATCGGCGACTCCATCCTCGAGGACCTCGACGCGACGATCACCGACGTCGAGCGCGAGGTCGACGTGCTCCGCGTCGGCGTCGGCTCGACGCTCGCGCTGGCCATGGTGCTCACCGGGCTCGCCGTGCGCGCGACTCGGGCGAAGGCGCGCGAGCTCGACGACGCCACCGACCGGCTGGAGGCGGGCGAGCGATACGCCCGATCGGTCGTGGACAACGCGAGCGACGCCATGATCGTGGTCGGCAGTGACGGCACCGTGGTCGGAACCAACACGGCCCTCGACGAGACGGTCGGCATCGAGGTGAAGGGCGAGAGCGCCGCTCGGATCCTGCCCGGCCTCGATGCGGTCGACATCGCCGCGCTCCGCAACGTCGAGCTCCTCCTCGAGCGGGCCGGACACGACCCGCTCCCCGTCCTCGTGTCGAGCGCCGAGAACAGGATGCCGGACGGCACCGAGGTCGTCGTCCTCTTCGCACGCGACATCTCCGAGCGGAAGTCCTTCGAAGCGGAGCTGGAGCACCTCGCGAGCCACGACGCGCTCACGGGCCTGCCCAACCGAGCGAGCGTGCTCCACGCGATCCATCGGGCTCGCCGCCGCGCCCGACGCATCGGCAGCCATGCCGGTGTGATGTTCGTCGACCTCGACGGCTTCAAGGCCGTGAACGACACTCGCGGCCACCAGGTCGGCGACGATCTGCTGGTCGAGGTCGCCGCTCGCCTCACGGCGCAGGTGCGGCCCTACGACATCGTCGGCCGTCTCGGGGGAGACGAGTTCGTCGTCGTTCTCGACGACATCGGCCAGGACGAGCTGGTGCCACTCGCCGGACGGGTCCTCCAGGAGCTCCAGCGCCCGATCGACCTCGGCGAGGAGATCCGCATCGGGGCCAGCATCGGCCTCGCGTTGGACGACGGTCGTCGCGATCGGGACAGCGACGAGCTGCTGCAGGAAGCCGATCTCGCGATGTACCGGGCCAAGCGCAGCGGCCGCAATCGCATCGAGATCTTCGACGAGGACATGCAGGTCTGGATCCGCATGCGATCCGACATCGAGAACGGCCTGCGGGCCGCGCTCCCGGAAGGCGGCGAGCTGGAGCTGCACGCCCAACCGCTGATCGACCTCGCCACCGGTCAGGTTCGCGGCGTCGAGGCCCTGGCCAGGTGGCCGCGGGATTCGGGCCCGATCTCGCCAGGGGTGTTCGTGCCGATCGCTGAGGAGGCCGGACTCGCCATCGATCTCGGCCGATGGGCGATGCGCGAGGCCTGCCGGATGAGCAAACGCCTCGCGAACGAGTTCCACGACACCCGGCTGACGGTCAGCGTCAACGTCTCGGGTCAGCACGTCGCCGCCGGGTTGGCAGCCGACGATCTCGCAGCGGCGATCTCCGAGTCGGGCATCTCACCGTCGACGCTCGCCGTCGAGCTCACCGAGACCCAGCTGCTCCACGACCTCGAGCAGGCGGTGTCCGAACTGTCCCGGATCCGTGGGCTCGGCGTCGCGATCTCGATCGACGACTTCGGTACCGGTTACTCGTCGCTGACCTACCTGAGCAGGCTGCCTGCCAGCTCGGTCAAGCTCGATCGGGCATTCGTCGCCGAGCTCGACCGGGAGGGCGGCGACACGTCGATCATCCGGATGATCCTTGACCTCGCGCAGCACCGCGGGCTGATCACCATCGGTGAGGGCGTCGAGACGGCCGAGCAGGCCGAGGAGCTGCGTCGGCTCGGGTGCAACCTCGCGCAGGGTTACCTCTACCACCCGGCCCTGCCGCTCGACGAGGTGATCGAGGTCATCGCGTCGCAGCGGTTCACCCTCGAGAGCGCTCGTCGCCCGTGACGCCCTCGGTCCGGGCCGCCGGATCGCTCAGCCGACCGACTCTCCGTCGCCCTCCACGGGCGGTGCCTCGGTCGCCGGTGGCGCCTCCCCCTCGGCCGGCGCCTCGGTCGTGGGCGGAGCCTCACCCTCGGCTGGCGGCGGATCACCCTCGACGGACTCGCCCTCGTCGGTCGGCTCCGGCTCGGTCGTGGGTGGGGTGAGGACGGTCTCGAGATCGGCGCACGGGACGTCCTGGACCGCGCTCGAACCATCGGGCTGGGGCACCTCGACGCCGGGACAGATCGCATCGGGAGCGAAGCCGAATCCGTCGTCGCCGAGGGTCACCTCACCGCAACCGAGGTTGAAGGTGAAGCTGAGCTCACCGACGTCGATGCCCACGGTGCACCGCTCGCCCGGCAGGTAGATCAGGTCGCGGTTGCCCGGAACCCGCACCGGGTCGCCGAACTCCTCGATGGGCTCGCCGTCCAACGCTCGCTGCATGAACGCACCCCACACCTGGGCAGGGAACGAGCCGCCGGTGACGTTGCGACCCGCGACGCCGAGCATCGGCACCTTCTCCTCCGGGTGTCCCATCCACACCGCCGTCGCCAGCTGCGGCGTGTACCCGACGAACCACGCGTCCTCGAAGTTCTGCGCCGTCCCCGTCTTCCCGGCCGAGGGCTGACCGCTCGGCAGGGTGGCCGCGCGACCGGTGCCGCCTCGAACGTTGCCGACCAGCACGTCGGTGACGTTGCGGGCGGTCGACTCCGAGACCACCTGCCGGCCCGTCGGGACGTGCTCGAACAGCGTGTCGCCGTTCCGGTCCTCGATGCGGGTGATGAGGAAGGGCTCCATCCGCATGCCATCGTTGGCCAGCACCGAGTACCCGATCGCCTGCTCGAGCGGGGTCAGCTCCTGGGCGCCGAGCGACATCGACGGGTAGGCGAAGAGTCGTCCCTCGTCGAGCCCCACCATCTCGTTGGTCGTCGCCACGACCTCTTCCAACCCGACGAAGAGGCCGAGACGCACGAACGCGCAGTTCGATGACCGCTGCGTCTGTGAGGAGATCGACCCGAGACCGCCGCCGCTGTTCGCGAAGTTCTGGACCTCGTACCGCGGCAGGCTCTCGCCGATGTCGAACGAACACGGTCCCCGACCGTTGACGACGTCGTTGGGCGCCGTGCCCTGCTCGAACGCGGTGGTGAGGACGTAGGTCTTGAACGACGAACCCGGCTGGCGGCGACCCTGGGTGGCGAGGTTGAACTGCTCCTCGGAGAAGTTGTCGCCACCGAGCATCGCCCGGACCGCTCCCGTCCCCGGGTCGATGGAGGCGAGCGCGACCTCGAACGGGTCGAGCTGGGACCGGTCGGGGAAGACCTCGGCCACGGCATCTTGCGCGTACTGGTCGAGGATCGGGTCGAAGGTCGTGTAGATCCGGAGGCCGCCTTGGAAGACCGCCTGACGGCGCGCCTCCCGAGTCGCCCCGAGCTCGGGCATCTCGAGGAGGCGACGCTTGACCTCCTCGGCGAAGTAGTCGATGACCAGGTCGTCGTTCGGGCTGCGCGAGAAGGTCGGGATCGGCCGCTGTTCCACCTCCGAAGCCTGAGCCTCGGTGAGGAGCTCGAGCTCGACCATCCGCTCCAGCGAGCGGCTTCGCCGGAGGCGAGCGAAGTCGATGTCGGGATCACTGAACGTGAAGACGCCGGGCGAGCGGATCAGCCCGGCAAGAAGCGCCACGTCTCCGTAGTCGAGCTCCGCGGCGTTCTTGCCGAAGTAGATCTCGGCCGCGGCCTGCACCCCGTAGGCGCTGTTCCCGAAGTAGATCGTGTTCAGGTAGTACTCGAGGATCTCGTCCTTGGAGTACTGCTCCTCCAGATCCCGGGCCAGCATCGCCTCGCGGATCTTGCGCTCCAGCGTCTGCTCGGACCCGACGAACTGCAGCTTCACCAGCTGCTGGGTCAGGGTCGAGCCGCCCTGGGTGATCTCCCCTGCGGCGACGTTCTCCGAAGCCGCCCGCACCGTCGCCAACCAGTCGACGCCATCGTGCTCGTAGAAGTCGGCGTCCTCGACGGCCAGCACCCCCAGGACGACCGACTCGGGCATCCGGTCGAGCGGGATCCACTCCCGGTCCTCGGCGTCTCGCAACACCGTCATGACGCCGCCGTAGGCGTCGTACATCTTCGAGCGCTGCGCGGTGTCCTCCAGGAGCAGCGCCTGGGATTCGCGCTGCCCCTCGACGGCGGTGATCAGCGCCTGGCCGTGCGGCGCGACCGCGACGCCCACCGCGGCCGTGAGGGCACCGACCAGCGCGATGGTGAGCACGAGCGAGGCGATCCGCAGGAGCACCCGCACGCCGGGCTGGGCCGCGCCCCAGTGGCCGCGCATCGAGCGGGTGCCGACGAGCGGCCGGTGGGCGGCTCGATCGACGACCTCGACCGCCGAGGCGAGGGCGACCGGGTCCCCGGCGACGCGGGCGGCCGCACGTGAGCGGAGCGGCCGGCCCACGGGCACCTCCTCCTCGACGATGCCGGCGGCGTCGGCCACCGCCTCGGGGCGATCCGGGTCGTCGGCCACCACCGGAGGGGCCTGGACGTCGGCGAGGTCCACGACACCGGCGGCATCGGCCACCGCCTCGGGGCGATCCGGGTCGGGATCGGCTTCGGCCGTGGGCACCCGACGCCGGCGGTGGAAGCGATCGAGCGTCCGCCCGACGGCGGCAGCGGTCCGGCGGTCGGCTCCGGTGAGGGTCGCGAGGCGCCCGAGTCCTCGCCACCAGTCGTCTCGCTGCGTCATGAACAGGCTCCGACGAGGCCGATCTCCACCTGCACCGGACCCTAACCGCAGGGGGCGCGGCCGAGGTGTCACGTCGGCCTGTTTGGCGAGCGGCCGTCCGGACGCGGAACCATGTGCGCCGTCGGCGGATCCGCCCCGACAGCACGCGAGCAAGGAACGACCGTCCATGCCCCGAATGAACCTCACCGATGCCTCTGCGATCGTCACCGGCGGTGCCTCCGGCATCGGCGAGGCGGCTGCCCGTCAACTCGCCGCGCTGGGCGCCCGCGTGATCGTCGCCGACCTCAACGAGGAGAAGGGCGCCGCCGTGGCCTCCGAGCTCGGTGGCCTGTTCGTGAGGTGCGACGTCTCCAGCGAGGAGGACGGGTCCGCCGCGGTCGCCGCCGCCTCCGAGATGGGCCCACTGCGCGCCCTCGTGAACTCTGCCGGTCTCGGTGCCGCCGCCCGCACCGTCGACCGCAACAACGACCCCATGCCGCAGTCGACCTTCGACTTCGTGATCAAGGTCAACCTGCTCGGCAGCTTCAACATGCTCCGCCTCTCCGCCGCGGCGATGGCGACGACCGACCCGGTCGATGCGGACGGCGCTCGCGGCGCCATCGTCAACCTCGCCTCGGCGGCCGCGTTCGACGGCCAGATCGGCCAGGCCGCCTACTCCGCGTCGAAGGGCGGCATCGTCGGCATGACGCTCCCGATCGCCCGGGACCTGTCGGCAGTCGGGATCCGGGTGAACACGATCGCCCCGGGCCTGATCGACACCCCGATCTACGGCGAGGGGGAGCAGTCAGAGGCGTTCAAGGCGCACCTCGGCCAGTCGGTGCTGTTCCCGAAGCGGCTCGGCTCGTCCGAAGAGCTCGCGTACATGATCGTGGACACGATCACGAACCCGTACATGAACGGCGAGACCATCCGCGTGGACGGCGGCATCCGGATGCCGCCGAAGTAGCAGCTCGGAACCGAGGTCGGGCCGCCTCCCCTCCGGCCGGCCCGACCTCGTCCCGATTCCCCGCTCGGTGAAGGTGGTGTGACTCAGTCCTGGATGAGGCGCGCCATCGTGTCGTGGTAGTGCGCCAGCTTGAACTCGCGGTCGTTCAGGATGTTGGTGCGGTACCCGCTCGAACGCTTGGTCCTGGCGAGCTGGTCGTAGATGTCGATGTCCTCGCCCACCACGCGCTGGAGGCCCTTCCAGTGGCGCATCGTCTCCTCGAGGTAGCGGGCGTACTCCGGATCCTCGGGGTCTCCCGGGTAGATCAGCTCCCAGCACAGGAACCGGGTCCGGTCGACGTCGACGGGGATCGGGTCGAAGAGCTGGATGTGGCCCGGGTTGCAGTTGAAGACCGTGTTGGGGAACACCACGTAGTGGCAGATCGCGTGCTGGTGGTGGTCCCAGTCCTCGGCGAGCTGGTCGAGCCGATCGTGGCGCGGCACGAAGCACATGAAGTTCTGCTCGTTGACCACCCAGAAGCTCGACTTCCGGGCCGCGCGCGTCCACTCCGGGGGTGTCTGGTGGAGCTCGGTGGCGTGGTAGATCTCGTTGAACCCGTCGACCACGGCTTTGTAGCTGACGGGCACGTCGAACTCGAGCACGTCGTGGAGGATCATGTCCTCCATCCGGAACCGGCCGAGGTCGTCCATGATGTCGTCGCCGATCCACGAGCGCAGCGACGGGGCGTCGTCCGGCCCGGCCAGGTTGACCCACACCCACCCGGCCCACTCGTCGACGGCGACCTCGGGGCTGCGGAGGTCGCGGAGGTGCTCGGGGTCGAAGTCGCGTCGCTCGGGAACGCCCTTGACCTTGCCGGTGAGGTCGTAGGTCCAGCCGTGGTACGGGCAGGTGAACTGGTCGGCGCCGCACCCCTGCACGTCGGCCACCAGCGCCGGGCCCCGGTGCTGGCAGACGTTGTGGAACGACGCGAGCGAGCCGTCGTGCTGCCGGACGACCAGGATCGTCTCGCCGTGGCTCTCGAAGGTCAGCCAGTCTCCTGGGCCGACGACCTGCTCGGATCGCCCGGCGATCAACCAGCTGCGGTTGAGGACCCGCTCCCGCTCCAACTCGAACTGGACCGGATCGGTGTAGGGGTCCCGCGACATGCGACGGGGTCCGTGGTCGGGCAGCTGGCGAATCGTCGGTCCGAGCCGGACCGGCACCTCACCGCGCGTCGGAACATGCACCATCGACTCGCTCCCGGGATCGGTCTCAGAACGCCTGTTATGTATAACACCCGTGATATCTTCCGGGCAATGGGCAGCGCGGAGGTGGGTTGACGTGCCGAGGGTCGTCGACGGGGATCGCCGCCGTGCCGAGCTGACCGACGCCGCCGCCCGCGTGATCGCTCGATCCGGCCCGGAGGCCGCCACCATGCGCGAGGTCGCCCGCGAGGCGGGCTGGACCACCGGGGTACTCACCCACTACTTCGCCGACAAGCGAGCGCTGCTGCTCGCCACCTATCGGGCGTCCCTCGCCGACCGGCAGGCCGCCAACGCCGAGCCGGCGGCCAACCCGATCGACGAGGTGCGTCGGTCGCTGATGGTTGCGCTCCCCCTCGACGAGGACCGTCGTCGGCACTGGCTGGTCACCCTGGCGTGCTGCACCGTGGCCGCCAGCGATCCCGAGCTCGGCACCGCCCAACGCGACGCGTACCGGCTGTACCGCGACCACGTCGCCGGAGCGGTCGCCGCCGCAGGCCTCGGCGGGGACCCGGTCGCGGTGGCCGAGCAGTTGATCACCATCGTCGACGGGGTGGCGGTGCAGGCGCTGTTCGATCCCGAGTCGTGGCCACCCGACCGTCAGCTCGACACCGTCGAGGCGCTCCTGCCCCCGCCCCTCCGGAGCTGACCGGTCCTCACGTCGCCGTCATCTCGGCGATCGTGCGGTGCAGGTGCTGATTGGCCGGCTCGTTGCGACCGAACAGGAAGCTCCCGTCGCCCACCGCCGCCAGCGCGTCGTTGACCTGGAAGATGGTCGCGCAGTCCTCGTCGCGCACGACCTCCTCGTAGGTCTGCCGCTTCACCTCGGCGACCTGGACCATCTCCCCCTCGATCGGCTGGCGGTAGAACTGGAACTGCAGGGTCGTCGAGCGATCGACGGTGGGCCCGGGCAGCAGCCGGCTCATCATCAGCGTCTCGCCGTGGCCGCCGGACAGCGACACGTTCGGGAACACGTAGTGCACGAGGCTCATCAGCTCGGCGAGCGGCCGCTCCCCCGGGTCGGCGCCGTCGAGCTCCTCGATCGCCTTCGCGGCGAAGCCGATCCGGACGTGTGGCCCCATCAGGTCGTAGGTGTTCCGGTTGGTGATCGCCTTGGCCCCGATCGTGTTCCGGTGCAGGTGACCGATGTGGTAGCCGTCGAGATAGCCGTCGGCGGCGAGCTTCCAGTTGGGGCTGTCGAGGTACGTCGGCACCCGGTACGGGTGGAACTCGTCGAGCCGGAGCTCGCCGAGGGCGGGTGCCATCTCCCCGAGCCAGGCGTCCAGGTCACCGAGGTCGCCGTCGGGGTCGAGCACGGCGAACACCGCGCCCTCCCGGACCTCGCTCGGCAGCTCGATCAGCCCGGTGACGTCGATCTCACCGAAGGTCTCCCGATCCGGCACACCGACGAGCCGCCCGGTCGTGTCGTAGCTCCACCGGTGGTACGGGCAGGTGAGCCGGCGTGTGGTCCCGCACACCTCGTCGGCCACCTTGGGACCGCGGTGCCGACACACGTTGAGGAACGTCCGAACGACGCCGTCGGCGCCACGCACCACCAGCAACGGGCGGCCGGCGAGGTCGTACGCGACGTAGTCGCCGGGCTCCCGCACCTCGCAGGCGAGCGCGACCAGGATCGGGACGCGGAGGAAGATCTCGTCGAGCTCGCGCTCGAACCGGCGGGCATCGGCGAACGCCCTCGCCGGGACCCGCATCGGCACCGGCGCCTGGTCCGGAGCCCCCAGCCGCACGTTGTCGATCAACCGGCGCAGCACGTCGACATGTCCGCTCATCATCACCGTCCCCTCACCGACCATCTTCGACGCGCCCCCCGCCGCCGGGCAATCGGGCGGCCCGCCTTGAACCTCGGCGTCCACAGCCGACGGAATGACCAGGTGGGCTCCCATACATCGGAGGTTCTCATGCCCCTCCTTCAGTCCCTGCGCCGACTCTCGGCGCGAAACTCGCTGCTGCTGTTGGCGGCAGCCGTCTCCGCGGTGACGGCGTTCCTCGGCTACTCGTCGTACACCACGCTCGAGGCCAACAAGTCCGACGCCGTGGCGATCAACGTCGCCGGACGTCAGCGCATGCTCAACCAACGGCACTTCAACGAGATCCTGGCCGTCCGCGAGGGCGTGGAGATCGACCTCGACGCGACCCGTGCGCTGTTCCTGCCGTCGGCGAGCGCGCTGCTCAACGGCACCGAGGTGGTCGTCGACCCCGGCACCGGGACGACGGCGACGATGCCCGCAGCACCCGACGCCACCATCGCGTCGTCGCTCGAAGCCAGCGTCGCCGGGTTCGAGGAGGCCGTGGCGCTCGGCGAGCAGCTCCTCGCGCTCCCACCGGGCGACCCCGCTGCGCAGTCCCTCATCGAGGAGATGCGATCGGTCGTCAGCCAGGTCCACACCGATGCCAACGCGGCCGTGGTCGGCTACCAGGACTGGTCCGTGCAGCACGTCACCGACCTCGAGATCAAGATCATCGGACTCGCGCTCCTGGCGATCGTCATCGGCGGTGGCGGCGCGTTCCTGCTCGCCCGACAACTCACCGCGGCCTTGGCTCGGGTCACCGAGCGAGCTCGGGCGATCCGAGACGGCGAGCTGCACCATCCGCCGCTCGCGCTCGGTCGCTCCGACGAGATCGGGGTGCTCGGCGACGCGTTCGACGACATGGCCGCGGCCCTGGGCACCGTCGGCTACCAGATCGAGGCGCTCGGAGATGGCCGGCTCGGCGACCCGGTGCTCGACGAGCGGGTCCGGGGAGACCTCGGCGATCGAGTCGCCGAGACCAGGGACAAGCTCCGCGACACCGTGGCGGAGGTCCGATCCATCGGCGACTCCCTCGCCGAGCGGGCCGAGATCGCAAGGAGCGTGTCGGAGGACCAGCGAGATGCGACCACGGGTCTCGCGGACTCGGTGTCGGTCATCGCCGAGACGACCGAGCACCAGGCCGACTTCGCCAGGAGCCTCAGCAGCACGACGGACGCGATCGGGATCGAGCTCCAGAAGTCCGAGTCGGTCACCGCGGAGCTCGATGAGGCCATCTCCGAGTCGGCAGCATCGGCGGGTCGGACCGAGCAGTCCATGCGCACCCTGGGCGAGGCCCTGGCCGGCGTCTCGGAGTCGTTCGGTCAGGCCGACTCCGCAGTCAGCGAGCTGGGCTCTCGTTCGGCGGCCGTCGGTGAGGTCGTCGCCACGATCGACGAGATCTCCGAGCGCACCAACCTGCTCGCCCTGAACGCGGCGATCGAGGCGGCGCGAGCCGGCGAGGCCGGACGCGGCTTCGCGGTGGTCGCCGCCGAGGTGAAATCGCTCGCCGAGCAGGCCCAGTCGTCGACCGCGGAGATCAACGGGATCATCCGCGAGATGCTCGATGGGATCTCCGGAGCCGAGCAGCTCATGACGGTCGGGCGCGAGGATCTCTCCCAGAGTCGGGTCGTCCTCGACGAGACGACCAACCAGCTGGCCACCTCGACCGCGACGGTCAGGGCGCTGAGCGACCACGGCGTCGCCGTGCAACACGCCACCGAGCAGATCGGTGAGCAGATCGACCAGGTCCGCACCGGCGCGGCGGACCTCGACCAGCGCTCCGGTCAGCTGAACGACGCCGTCGCCTCCTCCGCAGCGGCGGGCGAGGAGACGGCGGCGAGCAGCCATCAGATGCTGGAGGCGGCCAACGAGCTCGCGGCAATGGCCGGGCGATTGCGGGCGGCTCTGTCGGTGTTCACGCTGACGGACGCCGCGTCCCCGAGCGAGTCGGTCCGGCGGACCGTCGACGCATCGCAGATCACCCGGCCCGACCTCGCCGGCGAGATGCTCGTCCAACGCGGCCTCGTCACCGAGGCGCAGCTGGCCGACGCGCTCGCCGAGCAGCGCGAGTCCGGCCGGCGGATCGGGGAGATCCTGGTCGAGATGACCGGGGTCTCGCCGGGACGGGTCCTCGCCTCGGTCGGCTACACCAGGCGCAGCGACGAACCCCTCGGGGCCTACCTCGTCGCCACGGGGCACGTGAGCGCCGCCCAGCTCGACCAGGCGCTCGCCGAACAGCGCCGCACGGGCCAGCTCCTCGGCGAGGTGTTGATGGCGTCAGGCCAGATCGACCTGTGGGAGCTCCTCGAGGCGCTCCACGACCGGGCGGACGCCCCCGCCCGCTGAGCACCACGGTCGGCCGGCCCTCGGCCACCCTCGCCGAGGGTCGGCCGACCGGTCCTCGGTCCGTCAGCGGTCGAGCATCCGCAGCTCGGCCCACAGCGGGAGATGATCGCTCGCCGCCGTCGAGGACACGACGCCGGCGTTGCTGGTCTCGAACCCGGCGACGAAGAGGTGGTCGAGCGAGATCGTGCGACCGGCCCGCCGGAACGATCCGCCCGCCGTGGCCCCGGCCCGGTCGAGTCCGGACGACGCGAAGACCCCGACCAGGGCGGAGACGCCGCGGGCGGTGACCGTGTTGAAGTCGCCCCCGACGATCACGTTCGCGAGGCCCTGATCACGTACGTCGTCGGCGATCCGTTGGAACTGGTCGATCCGCCGAGCGAGCCGGAGTGCCGCCGTCTCGGTGTGCACGCTGTAGGCCACCACATCGCGCTCGTGGATCCGGAGCCGCGCGCGGACCGCAGCACGCGGATGGCCCGAGACCGGCGCGACGTGGGGGAGCTCGACCGCAGCCCACTCCGTGATCGGCCATGGCGAGACGATCGCGTTGCCGAACGGGCGGTCGCTCTTGCGGTGAGCGGCGACCGACCAGTACACGAACCGCGCGCCGAGCGCCGAGGCGATCCGTTCGCTCCCGTCCTCGTCCATCTCCTGCAGGAGCAGCAGATCGGGGTGCACCAGCTCGTCGACCCGCACGAGCTCGTCGACCGCTGCGTCGACCTCGACCCCGAACCGGATGTTCCACGAGACGACCCGAAGCGGGTCGCTCATGGTGCGGGGTCCGCCAGCCGAAGCTCGTCGATCCACGCACGCAGCTGGCGGTGGAGCTCCTCCGCGCCGACGATCGGCTGGGTCGGTGACGACGTCCTGCTCGGAACCATGACGAACGGCCGAGCCTGGAGACCGCCGAGCCCACCGTGGAAGCCGATGAGCTCCTCGAACGCCGCTCCTTCGTCGGTCTCGACGTCGAACCGGCCGTTCACGATCAGGTCAGGGCAGTTCCGGAAGCCGCTCGTCCGGCGGAGATGCCGAGCCGCGTTCTCGCCGTATGGCAGCAGGGGGTCGACCCCCTCGACGGTGCCGTCCGCGAGGTGGTGCACGCCCCGCGCGCCGAGGACCAAGGAGTCACCCGAGGCCGAGCGCACCATGACGAAGCCGACGCCGTCGTGGTCGGCGAGCCCAGCGATCAGACCCGGATGCCGTACCTCGATCTGCTCGAGCGTCGCCCGACCCTCGAGATGCGAGAAGGTGACGAGCCCGAGGTTCCCCGACGCCAGGATCACGATCTCCTCGTCACCGACCTCGGGGCCGGCGACGGGCTGCGGATGGGAGGACGGGCCGAGCTCGACCTCGCCGTCCCCGCGGATGCGCTTGCGAAGCGCTCGCCGGACCACCCTGGACGCCACCGAGTGCTCGTCGTTGACGACGTCGGTCATGAGCGCGTTCACGTTGCCCCAGGCCTCGGTGACCAGCGGGGGCGCGACGACGCGAGCGGAGCCGGCGAGCTGGTGCACGAGCTCCTCCAGCGTGAGTCCATGGCGCTGCAGGAACGTCGCCCCCTGGGTCTGCCCGTGATCGGACAGGACGATGAGCTCGTACGGGCGCGGTGCATCGGGCACACCGAGCATCAGGCGCCTGATGTGGTCGTCGGTGCGTCGGAGGGTGTCCAACGACTCGGGACGCCGGATCCCGGAGTGGTGGGCGACCTCGTCGTAGCCGACGAAGTCCGCGTACGCGATGGGCACGCCGCGGTAGATGTCGCCGGCGAGGGTCGCGGTCGTGATCTCGGTCAGCCCGACGGTGACCGAGGCGCGCAGCAGTGGATAGGTCCCACCTCGGTGGCCTCGCGGTCGGACATCGGCTCGTCGTGCGGCCCGAGCGGAGCGCTGCTCCCGCACGATGTCGGCCACGAAGAGCCCGAGGATGCGCACGATCCACGACGGCGAGGCGAAGAGCGAGAGCAGCCGAGACCGACCGACGTCGCTCCCCGCCCGCAACGCGCTGAAGGTGTAGAGCGCATCGGGAGCATCGCCGCTGAACACGTTCCCGCGGCTCGCCCCGTCATCGGCGAGGAGTCCCGCGCCATCCGATTGCCGTCGCTCGATCTCGGCGGCGTGGCGTGGGTTGTTGGAGACGAGGATCTCCCCGGACTCCTTCTCGTGCCAGCGGAACGCCGGCATGTCCTCATTGTTGCCGAAGAGGATCCCCGCCTGCATCGCACCGGTCTGCGAGGACAGGTCGCACTCCCACGGATGGACGCGATGGCGGCCGGTCCGCAGCAAGGAGGCGAGGTAGGGCGCGTGACCGTCCTCGACGGCCTCGAGCAGCACGGCGTGGGACAGTCCGTCGATCTGCAGCAGCAGGATGCCCGGCTCGTCGGACTCGTCGAACCGGTGCCGTTCGCGGATCGAGCGACGGATCATCGCCCGCCGCCACACGTCGTCGTCGTCCAGTCGGAGCACGCTGCCCACCACCGACGACGTCAGCGCGAACGCGATCGAGACGACCACCGCCGCCCCGAAGGTGGCCACCTCGAACTCGCTGACGACGTTGCCGGCCAGGAGCACGACCCCGGCGTTGAGCACGAAGGTGAACAGGCCCAGCGTGAGCGCGAGCAACGGCAGGGTCAGGCGCACGGCGATCGGCCACAGGAGGGCGTTGGCGAGCGCGATCACGACCACGACGGCCACGGCGCGCCCGAGTCCGGTCAGCTCGACGCTGTCCATGATGGCGTCGAGCCCGAACAGCACGACCACCTGTGCGGCGCCCACGACGGGCACACGCCACCACCACGCCCTGGTAGCGGATCTCTCGCTCACCGATGCGCCGCGGTCTGGGGCGGACCCAGCTCCCACACGAGGGGTTCACGCGTCGGTCGGTAGCGATCGAAGAGCGCGATGACCAGGGTGAGGAGGAAGAGGAAGAAGGCCAGGCCCAGCACGCTGGAGCCGTCGTCATCGGACGACAGCAGGTTCCCGAACGCCAACAGGAGCCCCACGTTGACGAGGAGGTTGCCGAGGAAGGACCGTCCGACGCTCTCCCAGCTGTGACCCCGCCGCTGGAGTCGTTGGGTCGCCGCGGCGTTCGAGGCGACCAGGACCGACACGCCGACGAACACCTCGAGAACCGTGGCGGTCGAGCCCGGGATCACTCGCCCGAAGATGATCGCCATGAGGGCGATGAGCACGATCTTCTCGACCAGACCCTCTCGCCAGGGGCGGACGGGATCGCTCGGCGGGCTCCGGCGGTCGAATCCGAACACCGCGTCGGCGTCGAAGGTGACGGGATGGTCCTGCGGCGGCGTCCGCCGCCACAGCGCGACGGCGAGAGCAGCGATGCCCACGACGACGACGACGATCGCTGCGGACACGAGCGGCCGGTTGCCGAGGGCCGTCCCCCAGGAGTCCGTCGCCTCCACGCCGAGCACGTCGGCCTTCATGAAGTCCGTGAAGTCGAGCTGCGCGATGTGGATCCACCACTCCTGCGGCAGCTTCACGAACACCCAGATCGCTCCGGCGATCGTGAGGACCTGTCGGCCCGTCAAGCGGGTCTCGTCCCACCCGAGGCGGACGACCGCCAGGGCGATGAAGTAGTACTCGAAGGTGTTGGGGAAGATCAGCAGGAGCGGTCGCCACTCGGTCAGCTCGAAGAGCACGACGCCGACCAAGCGGTAGTACCAGAGCGCCGCGGCGACGAGGATGGCCATGCCGTTGCGCCAGTTGCGGAAGGTCGCGATGTAGGCGATCGCGAGGTAATAGACGTCGAGCGCCTTGTCGTAGCTCTGGTAGCTGGTGAGATCGAGATCGGTCCACGCCTGGAAGATGGTCTGGTCGGCCGCATCGATGACCAGGGCGAACAGGATCGCGGGCAGCGGGTACCGCAGGATGAGCAGCGGTACCCCGAGGCGGAGGCCGCAGACGACCACGAAGATGAGCAGATCCACCGGGACGGACCCTACGGCCCCATCCGCCGCACCGATGACCAGCCCGCTCAACTCCCTCGGCGACCCACCGATGGGGGCGGGAAGGATCGGAGACACGGGGGTGGCGGCGATGGCCGGGCGAGACACCGAGTTGATGACCGCAGACGGCAGGCGGCTCGACTGGACGACGTCGTCCGAGGCGTACGCCGACGACGAGGTCGACGCCTACCTGGCCAAGGTCCTCGATCAGATGGACGGGTGCCAGAGCACCGCGGTCACGGCCGCTCGCTACAAGAAGGCGCTCACCGGCTCCTCGACGATCGCCAAGAAGCTCTCCCGACTGGCCCGGTCCTCGATCTCCGACGCGGAGATGAAGAGGATCGCTGCCGGCAACGACTGGGTTCGCCAGGCGGCGCTGGCCAGCAACCCCTTCATCACCGAACCGATCGCGCAGGCGCTGATGAACAGCCTCAACGCCTTCGTCCGCCGGCAGCTCGCCGGCAACGCCTCGGCGTCCGACCTCGTGCTCAGACGGCTGCAACGGGATCCGGACGCGGACGTGCAACGGGCCGCCGAGTCGGTGCTGCTCGGCCGGGAGTCGGCCCACGAGGCGACGACCGAGCGCTCCGGGCGCCGTCGCCGTCGTCGGCGCCGCTAGGCCGGACGCAGCTCCACCGGTTCGACGCCGAGCACGCCGACCACCGGCGCGTCGGCCCCCCGCTCCCAGCCGGTGACGTCGATCCGCTCGACGGCGTCGGGGTCGACCATCACAGCACCGTCCGACGCCGACGCCGCGAGTCCGGCGGCGATGCCGAGCGCATCGCCCCATCCCGCCACGGTGGTCACGTCGCCCGAGAGCACGGCGACCGAGACCACACCAGCGGCCACGCCGACCCGCACCTCGATGTCGGTGTCGCTCTCCTCACCGGTTCGTCGCACCTCTGCGAGCGTCGCTCCGACGAACGCCAGCGGCGCGGTTCGGTCCGCCCGAGCGCCGGCGACGACCACCATTCGGTCCACGCCGGTCGACAGCAGGTCCAGATCGAGCTCGGTCACGACCTCCCGGAGCCGACCCGCGACGCCGAGCGCCATGGCGGCGTCGTCCTCTGCCGCCGCTCCGCCGCCCCGATCGACGTGCACGATCTCGGCCACCACGACGACGACGTCCTCGGCGACGGTCTCGGCCCCGATGATCGTCCCGTCGTCGGCGACGGCCCGCTCGGGCAGGCGTGTGAGCGCGAGCTGGCGATTCACCCGACGCTCGTCGGCGATCGCCGCCTCCTCGGCCGAGATGTCGTCGGCGACGCGAAGCAGGCCCTGCGCCACGTCGGCGATCTCGTCTCGCGCGTCGGAGACCAACGACGGCCGCGGTCCGCCGCTCGCCACATCACGTGCCGCCGCCACGACCGGCTCGACCGGTCGCGTGAGCCGCACCGCGAGCAGGTACCCGACGAACGCGGCGACGGGCAGGACGATCACGAGGATCACCCCCAGCCGAACGAGGAACGACTGCAGCGGTGAGCGGACGTCGCTGAGTGGACGGTCCACGACCACGATCCAGTCGACACCGGGCGCATCGACCGCCGTCGCGTAGGTGAACGTCCGATCTCCCAGCCGGTTCCGGCTGGTGCCGGCGAACTCGCGGCCCTCGACGGCCGCACGGACGGGCGCGGTGTCGATGATGTCGAGGCCGGCCGGGGTGCCCAGACCCTCGATCTGCGTTCGGAGCGTCGGATCGTCGACGGCGTCGAGGTACCGGCCGGGATCCTCGAGCCAACGTCGGCTCTCCGAGCGGAGCACCAGGTCCGAGCGGACGAGGTAGCTCTCACCCTCGGCGAGGCCGAGCTCGTCCCACCGGCCGTCAGCGCCGGTCACCGCGTCGATCGCGACCTGGGGGAGCTCGAGCACGAGGGTGCCGAGCACCTCCGACTCGCGCCGGACGCTCGTCACGAGGAAGACGACCGGTGCGCCGCCGGCGGGTGCGTAGGTGAGCTGGTCGACGACGACGGTGGAGCCGACCTGCACGCGGGGCAACACGTCGCGGATGACCTGGGCGAGCGCGCTGTCCGCGTAGGGACCGTCGGCGAGGTCGGTGCCCAGGTCGATCTGCTTGTCGGTGCTGTAGACGACCTCATCGGTGTCGGCGTCGACGAGGAGCAGATCGCCGTATCCGAGGGTCTCGACCGACGAGCGGATCGTCGGATGCAGCTGGGCGTGCACCTGCGACCACGTCGAGCCGTCGCCGGCGTCGTCGAGGCCTGACCCCTCACCACCGTCGTCCCCGGCCGCGTTGAGCGTGTAGAACCGCTGGAGGTACTGGCCCGCTGTCGAGGTCGGACGGAGATCGTCGGCGTCCGTGAGCTCGAACCCGGTGCCGGCCGCCGCCTGCGGCACGATCACCGAGTAGAAGGTGTCGAGCACGGCAAGATCGGCCGGATCCAGCTCCACTTCGTCGAGCTCTGCGTACGCGCTGCGGAACCGATCGAGCGCATCGACGACCGACTGGTCGGAGGCGAGGACCGACGCCTGGGCCAGCAGCCGTTCCAGCCCGACCTCCACCGACCGGGCTCGTGCCTGGCCGATCGCCGTGAGGTTCTGGCGGGTGCCCTCGTCGACCAGCTGGCGAGCGGCGACGAGGTTGAGGGCACCGACCACGATGACCGACAGCAGGCCGACGAGGACCAGCGCCGTGACGAGCTGACGGCGGAGACGCCGAGGGCGTCGCCACCACGGCAGCGAGTCGACCGCGACGTCGTGACCGCCGATCCGGACGCTCGGCGGAGCGGAGCCCTCCTGCTCCTCGGTGGCGTCGGTCGGCGCGGTCACGTCGAACCGCCGTCGACCTGCTCGCGACGGAGAGCCCGCCGGGCCCGACGCGCCCGAACGGCTCGGACGCGCTCGAGCGCCTCACCCATCGCCGCGTTGCGGTTGCTGAGCTCGGCCGCGACGTCCGTCGCGACGGTGACCACCTCGCAGTCGGTCGCCGCACGGCACAGCATGCGCCCCTCGGTCGGGTCGAGCGCCCCGGAGACGGCGGCGATGTCGCCTCGGTCGACGACGCCGACGACCTGCGCGTCACCGGACTCCGCCTCGACGAGCAGGTCCGCCCGACCGGACACGAGCACCGGGATGGTTCGGTCGGGCGAGGTCGAATCGGAGATCACCTCGCCGGCGGCGTACCGCTCCTGGCGGGCGGCACCGGCGGCGAGGTCGAGATCGGCGTCCGGCAGCGATGCGAGCAGCGGCACGATCTGGAGTCGGCGTCGCAGCTCGGCCAGGTCCGGACCCTGGTCGGTCGCCGCTGCGGCGTCGTGCAGGAACAGGTCCTGCGCCGGGCTCGGCAGGGGGACACCCTGCCGGTTGGACTGATACCAGACGAGGGCGCCGAACTCGCTCGAGACCCGTGGCGCGATCGCATAGTCGTCGATCCACAGGTGCGCCTCGTACCCCATGAGCGGGTCGTCGACCTGGGTGACGACGATCGACGGCGCCGGATCGGTGAGCACCCCAGGGGTCGCGCGCGCCGCGTCGAGCAGCATCTGGCGTGCGACGTTCGGTGGGTTGACGAAGGCGACCTGCACGGGCACCACGACGCGGTGCGGGGCCTCGGGCGACGAGAAGTTGACGATGCTCGAGCCGGCGAGCTCGCTGTTCGGCACGACGATCATGTCGCCGTTGCGGTCGCGGATCCGCGACGTCCGCCAGTTGATGTCGACGACTCGGCCCTCGATGTCGCCGACCCGGATCCAGTCGCCGGCCTGGAACGGCTGATCGCTCAACAGGAGCACGCCGGATGCGAGACCGCTCAAGGTGTCCTGGAGCGCGAACGAGATCACCAACGACGTCACGCCGAGCGCCGTGAGCGCCGACGAGAGGTCGACGCCCCAGACGGTGTCGATGAGCACCCAGCTGACGACCGCGACGACGACGAGCCGGGGCAGCATCAACAGGAGCTGCGGCACCGGACGACGCCCGTCGGCGCGCGGTCGGCGCCTGATGTCGTCGACCAGCACTCGGAGGACGCTCATCGCCGCCGCTGCGACCGAGAGCAAGAGCCCGGTCGCGGCCAGGCGAGCTGCGGCGCTGGTCCCCTCGGCCCCGATCACCGGCACGGAGATCGCCCAGATGGCGAAGAACGGCAGCGCCCAGCCCCGCAGGATCCCGACGGCATCGCGGAAGGGCGTGCGCCGCTGGCGGAGCCGCTCGTCGAGCTCGGCGAGCACGATCACAGCGACGGGCACCACGACCAGCACGACGACCGCCCACCCGACGTTGGCGTCGAAGTTCATCGCCGCACCTCCGCTGGTGACGGACCGAGGGCGTTGACCTCGCCGAGCACGGCATCGGGCCGGGCCCGAACCTCGACGTCGTCGGAGACCAGCACCGTCGTGGACTCGCTGATCAGCACCTCGCCGTCCTCCGCCCGTCGGACGAGGCGGTGCGCCACGACGAGCGCCGGGCCCCACAGGTCGTGCAAGACGGGCCCGCTCCCGGACATCGTGACGTTGACGGGTCCGGTGGCGACACCGATGGCGACCGCGGCCTCGGGGAGCATCTCCTCCACCGTGGCCCGCGCCGATCGAGCGAAGGCCAGGGTGCGAGGCGCGTGGTCGAGGACTGGGCGCTCCTGCCCGCAGGCGACGAGGTAGGCGTCGCCGGCGATCTGGATGCGCTGCAGACCGAACTCGGACGCGATGGCGTCGAGCTCGTCGTAGAGCTCGTCGAGCTGGTTCACCTGCACGTCGACACCGAGTCCGCGCACCACCACGACACCGACGGTGATCTGCGGCACGCGCTCGATGGTGCGATCCCCGTCCGCCGCGATGCGGAGCGCGACGGCGTCGGGAACGAGCCGCCGGAGCGTGCGATGGCGGGCAGCGACCACGTCGGCGAGCTCGCTGGCGAGCCCGGCTCGGCGCTGGTTGATGTCGTCGACGCTCTCCCCGAGGCGGTGGAACTCGAGCGGTGCGCTCGACGGCAGTTCCAGGTCGTCGCGGGCGCTGCGATCCAGCCGATCGGAGACGAGACGGATGGGCCGAACCGTCCGGTCGGCCCAGGCGACGGCGACGAAGGCGAGCACGACCACGAAGATCGACGTTCCGACGATCAGCAGTCCCTCGAAGTCGTCGAGATCGCCGGTCGCCACCTCGGCGTCCACCTCGCTGACCACCGACCAGTCCAGCCCACCGAACTCGAGCGGGAGCACGGTCGACGCCACGGCGCGACCCGTGAGCGTCCGCCGCTCGGCGACCACCGCCGGCTCGCTCCGGGCAGCGGCGACCGTCCCGGCGTCGGCCGCCGCCGCCGGCACCACCGTCCTCGACGCTTCGATCAGTGGCAGCGAGGCCTCGCTGATCGAGCCGGTCTCGACTGCGGTGTCGAGGAACGCCGCGGGCGCCTCGAGGTACTCACGCGGATCGGAGCGAAGCGCTCCGTCAGCCCCGATCAGGTAGCTCTCACCGGTCTCCGAGAACCCGGCGTCGTCCCACGACTGATCGGCGGTGAGGATCTCGGTCAACCGCCGCGCCGGGTGCAGGAAGACCAGAACACCACCGACCTCGTCGCCGTCGAGCACCGGGGCGGCGATCGCACCCACCGGCTCGAACAGCGTGGGCACGTAGGTGCTCTGGTCGCCGTAGACCACGCCCTCGCCGGGTTCGTCGAGCACGCGGGCGACGCTGCTCGCCACCGCCGACCCACTGAACGGCCCCACGAACAGGCTGGTGCCGAGATCGGGGCCCTTGGCGTAGGAGTAGACGACCCTCGCCGCCCGGGGCTCGACCAGGAGCAGGTCGGTGAGTCCGAACTGTTGGACGATCTCGCTGGCGATCGGGTGGAGCTCACGGTGGAGCTCGGTCCACGCGCTGCCGTCGCCCGGATCGTCGACGACGGTCGGATCGAGCCCGGAGTCGAGCGCCGCGCGGTAGCGCAGCTGGAGCAGCACCGCTGCGGCGTCCTCGGAGGTCACATCGCGCTGGCGGACCTCGCGGCCGGCGGCTCGGAGCGGCTCGAGGTAGGTCTCCCGGTGGTAGCCGACGACGACGTCGAGCGCGTCGCGCACCTCGCCGGCATCACCCGACCGCAGCTCGTCGAGTCCGGCGCTCAACTCGGCGATCGTCGCCGCCACGGTCGGGTCGTCGCCGAGCACCGCTGCGGTGTTGCCGAGCGCGCGGAGCTCGGCGATCACCTCCTGTGCGGCGGTCGCCTGGAGCGCCTCGAGCCGCTCCTCGGTGATGTCCTCACCGAGATCGCGTCCGGTCACGACGGCCGCGATCACGGCCGCGGCCAACGACACGAACGCGACGACGATGACGGCGGCGGGGATCCGCGTCGCCATCGAGGTCGAGCGCGCCAACCTCCGGATACGGCCTCGCGGGCGTCGCGGGGCGCTCGGTTCGTCGTCGTTCGGGCCGCCCACGTCCTCGATGCTCGCTGTCTCCTGCGCTAGTGGGCAACCCGGTCGGCTTCGCCGATCGCCGTGGCCAACTCGGAACGGCGCACGGCGACCGTCCGGGCGGACTCGGCGCGCATGGCCTGTTCGGTCGGATCGGCCGGCGAGCCGGAGGATCGCATGCTCACATCGGTCGCGAGCGCGCCGGCGAGCCCTTCGACGGCCGACACGAGATCGAGCACGGCACGCTGCTCCCGCTGGCCGGGGGCGGCGCCGGCCAGCCCGTGGAGCTCGGCGGTCAGCCCGGACAACCTCGGCTGTCCCGTCGACCACGCCGTTCGCAACATCTCGGGGTTGTCGTCCAACGCGGGGTTCGACAGCTCGAACGCCAACGAGTCGTGCACCCAGCGAGCCGTGCTGTTCGCTCCCGACAGTCGTTGTCGGAAGGCGCTGTTGACCCGGCGACGGTCGGCTGCGCTGCGGCTGATGATCCGCACGAGTCCGAACACCACGATCGCGAGGATGATCACCAGCAGGATCGTCGCCCAGGGCACGTCGGTGCCGTCGTCGGTGTCTCCCGGCTCCTCGTCCGGTGGGGCCCCGGTCGTCGGGGGCGGCGTCTCGGGCGGCGACTCCTCGGTCGCTGCGGTCCCGCCGAAGAGCCCGAGGACGAGCACGACAGCGAGCGCCGCGGCCAGGACCTTGCGGACGATCATCCCTCGTCCTCGTCGAACGTCCCGACGCTCAGTCTCGCCACCGTCATCACTCCCGAATCCACTCGCCGCCTGCGGGCGCCGGCCGCGAACCCTAGGCGCGTGGCGCTCGCCCTCCCCAGGATCACGGCGGGAATTCCGGCGTTCCGGCGCGGGTCCGAGGTCAGACGGACCGGTACGTCACCCCTCGTGGCCGAGCAACTCGACGAGCGAACGAAGTGCCCGTCCGCGGTGGGACATGGCGTGCTTCGCGGCCGGGTCCATCTCGGCGAAGGTGGCGCCGTCTCCCTCGTCCGGGACGAACAGCGAGTCGTACCCGAAGCCGTGCTCGCCGCGCTCGGCGTGAGCGATGACCCCGTCGACGGTCCCTTCGGTGATCAGCTCCCGGCCGTCGGGGAATCGGACCATCACGACCGACCGGAACCGCGCCCGCCGATCCTCGACCCCGTCGAGTCGCTCGAGCAGGAGTCGACGGTTGGCGGCGTCGTCCGACGGCTCACCGGCGAACCGCGCCGAGCGCACGCCCGGCGCGCCGTCGAGCGCCGCCACCTCGATTCCGGAGTCGTCGGCCAGCGCGGGCAGACCGGCGGCCTCGCACACGGCCACCGCCTTGAGCCGGGCGTTGCCGATGAAGTCCGGCTCGGTCTCGTCGACGTCGGCCAGGTCGGCCGGACGCGGGGCGATGTCCCAGTCGGCGAGGATCTCGCCGATCTCGGCGACCTTCTTCGGGTTCGCCGACGCCATCACGAGCCGGGGACGGTCGCTCACGACGCCAGCGCCGCCCGCTGCATCTCCACGATCCGGCCGATGCCGGTCTCGGCGAGCCCGAGGAGCTGGTCGAGCTCGGACCGGCTGAACGCCTCACCCTCGGCGGTGCCCTGGACCTCGACGAACTTCCCGGCCTCGGTCATGACGACGTTCATGTCGACCTCGGCCCCCGCGTCCTCGACGTAGGGGAGATCGAGGATCGGGGTGCCGTCCACGATGCCGACCGAGATCGCCGCGCACGCCTCGACCACCGGGTTGGTCGGGATCGCCCCGGCGTCGACCAGCGACTGACACGCGTCGTGGAGGGCGATCCAGCCACCACAGATCGACGAGGTCCGCGTGCCGCCATCGGCCCGCAACACATCGCAGTCCACCGTGATCTCCCGCTCGCCGAGCGCCTCGAGGTCGACGACGGCGCGCAGCGCCCGACCGATCAGCCGCTGGATCTCCATCGTGCGACCGGTCTGCTTGCCGGCCTTCGCCTCACGTCGCACCCGCTCCGGCGAGCTGCCGGGGAGCATCGAGTACTCGGCGGTCACCCAGCCACGGCCGCTGTTGCGCATCCAGCGGGGGACGTCCTCGTCGATCGAGGCGGTGCAGAGCACCCGGGTCGATCCGAAGGTGACGAGCACCGAGCCGGGCGTCGCGTCGGTGTAGCCCCGCTCGAACGTGATGGGGCGGAGCTCGTCGGCGGCGCGGCCGTCGGGACGGGTCATGAGACAGGAACCTCCAGGGGGAACGGCAGGGAGAGTATCGGCCGGGTGTCAGTCCCAGGCGTGGGGCTCGACCCGGTCGAGCTCCGGTCCCAGGAGTCGCCGACCGAGCTGGGCGAACAGCAGCGGATCGCCCGACGACAGGAACCGGGCGGTGCCCTGGTCGCCACGGCCGCCCGCCTCACCCATGAGCCGGCGGATCTCGAACGCGGTCTCGTCGGCCGAGGACACGAGCACCACGTCGCGGCCCATCACGTCGCCGATGACCCGCGCCAGGTACGGGTAGTGGGTGCAGCCGAGGAGGAGCGCGTCGACGTCGGACTCGACGATCGGCGCCAGCAGTCGCTCGGCGAGCACGCGCACCTGATCGGTGTCCGTCTCGCCCCGCTCCACGAACTCGACGAAACCCGGGCAGGCCGCGCACACCAGCTCACCCGACGAACCGAGCTCGGCGTGGGCGCGTTGGTACGCCCCCGACCCGACCGTGCCGACGGTGCCGATGACGCCGACCCTCCCCCGCTCCGACACCTCGGTCGCGGCCTTCAGGCCGGGCTCGATCACGCCGATGACCGGCACGTCGAGCTCGTCGCGGAGGTCCTCGAGCGCTGCCGCAGCGGCGGTGTTGCAGGCCACGACCAGCATCGAGATCCCGTGCTCCTCGCGGAGGAGTCGGGCGATCTGCAGGGCGTACCCCCGCACCTCGTCGAGGTCGCGCGGCCCGTACGGGTAGCGGGCGGTGTCGCCGAAGTAGACGAGGTCGGCGGCGGGCAGCAGGTCGATCACCGCACGAGCCACGGTGAGCCCACCGAAGCCGGAGTCGAACATCCCGATCGGTCCGTCCACGATCCGCCCAGGCTACGACGCACTCCGGCGTCGACGTGGTTTCCTGTCCCGGTGCTCACCCGCGTCCGCCGACGACTCCGTTGGCTGTTCGACCTCGTCGTCGAGATGGCGCGCGAGTTCAGCAAGGACCGCGTCAACGACCTCGCCGCCGGTGTCACCTTCTTCATGGTCTTCGCCATCCCGGCCACCGTGCTGGCGCTCACGGCGTTCCTCGGCCTCCTCGGCGACGTCATCGGCCAGGACCTCGCCGACGACGCCCGGGTCGCGGTCACCGACTTCGTACGCAACGAGATCGCCGCCAACGAGGACCTCATCGAGACCGTCGACTCCCTCTTCGTCCGGCAGAACGCCGGGCTCTTCACCGCCGCCGTCGTCGTCGCCTTCTACGGCATGAGTCGAGGGTTCGCCGGCCTCATCCGCGCGCTCGACGCCGCCTACGACCTCGACGACCGACGCTCCTGGTTGGGTGTGCGCCTGACCGCCGTCGGGCTGTCGATCGGCACGGTGGTGATGGCCGCGCTGGCGCTCGCCGCGTTCGTCATCGGCCCGCTGTTCGGAGCCGGCGAGACGATCGCGGCCGAGCTCGGTCTCGGCTCCGAGTGGGCCAACTTCTGGGACTTCGCTCGCGGTCCGGTGATGTTCGTCATCCTCGTCCTGTGGGCGACGCTGATCTTCCACATCGGCCCTGACCACGAGACGCCCTGGCGTTCGGACCTGCCCGGAGCGGTGCTGACCGGGGTCCTGTGGTTGGCCCTGTCGATCGGCTTCGGGATCTACGTCGATCTCACGTCGGGCTCGAACCAGGTGGTGGGGATCGTCTCGACCGCCCTCGTCGCGCTCACCTGGTTGCACCTGACGATCGTGTCGCTGCTCATCGGCGCCGAGCTGAACGCGATCCTCGCCCAGCGGGCGGGCATCTCGGTCCAGCGCGAGCGCGACGAACGTGCCAAGGATCTGGCCACCACCGCGGTGCGGCGGGTCCGCTCCCGGCTCAGAGCAGGTCGGGGTTGAGCGTCGCGATGTCGGCGTAGTCCTGGTCGCGGGGCAGGCGCTGCGTGGAGGCTGCGCCGTCGACCATCAGGACGTGGCCGCTGACGTAGCTGCCGTCGTCGCTGCACAGGAACAGCGTCGCCTTGGCGATGTCCTCCACCGTGCCAGGGAAGCCCATCGGCGTCTCCCGCCGCATGGCCTCGTGGAGCAGTTGGTTCTGGAAGTACGGCGCGGTCATCGGCGTCTCGATCAGGTGGGCGCCGATCGCGTTGACCCGGACCTGCTGCGGCCCGTACTCGACCGCTGCGACCTTCGTGGCGTACTCGAGGCCGCTCTTCGCCGACGCGTAGGCGATCTGCCCCTTCGAGGGGTTGTGGGCCGTGAGCGACGACATGGACACGAAGCAGCCGCCGCCGGAGTCGGCCATCGCGTTGCAGCAGTGGCGCATGGCGAACAGCGCGCCGACCAGCTGGACTTCGATCATCGAGCGGGTCTGCTCTGCGGTGAGATCGCGTAGGGGGATCGACTCGGCGTACCCGGCCGAGTTGATGCCAATGTCGAGGCCACCGTGTCGCTCCACGTGGTCGGCGACGAGCGCCGCCACCTGATCGTCGTCGGTGACGTCGCAGGTCGCGGCGGTCGCACCGATGCGCCCGGCGACCTCGTCGATGACGTCGCGGCGCCGGCCGGCGATCGTGACCGCCGCCCCCTCGGCGATGAACAGCTCGCTGACCGCGAGTCCGAACCCGCTGTGGCCGCCGATGACGACCGCGCTCTTTCCCTCCAGCTTCCCCATGGCGGCAGCTTCGCGCGCGGCTCAGCCGGACCGGAGATCGGCGGCGACGGCGGCTCCACACCGCCGCCCGGAGAACAGCGCGCCGTTGATCGACGGCGTGTCCCGGTGGTCGCCGCAGACGTAGCGGCCGTCGCCGAGCGAGACCGAGCGCTTCAGCGTCGTCGGTGGACGCTGGTCGGGGTGGCCGTGGGCGATGCGGTCGACGCGGAGCACGTCCCAGGCGTCGACCTCACCACCGAACCACGAGCGAAGCTGCGCCCGCACCGGGGCCACGAGATCGTCGAGTCCGTCGGGGCCCCCGAGCGGGCTCGGCACGGCGGCGGCCAGCAGCGACCGACCCGGCGGTGCGTACTCGGACGACACGTTCGACATGGGCGCGAGGTTGCGGACCGGACCGGTGCCGTCACCGTCGAGCACGATCGCCCGCCCCTCGACCGGCGCCCCGGGTGCCGAGAACCAGACGCACCCGACCGGGCGAGACCCGGGCTCGTCGATGCCGAGGAGCCGCGCCGCCGCCGGGCCCTCCGTGGCGACGACCAGTCGGGCGCCGGCGACGCGCTCCCCGCCGGCGAGCACCGCGGTCGTGCCGTCGAGTCGGTCAACGGGCGAGTCGAGTCGGACGACGCCGTCGTCGAGCGGGGCGGCGACGGCGGCGGAGAGCTCGCCCATGCCGCGGGCCGGCACGGCGCTGTCACCCTCGAGCAGCATCTTGAGGATCACCCCGAAGCGACGGCTGGTGACCTCGAGCTCCGGGTCGAGCTGGATCCCGGCGAACAGGGGCCGCCAGAACCGGTCGATCATCGGCCCGAAGCCACGACGCTCCAGCTCGGCGAGCGTCGAGCGCTCGTCGCCCCGCATCAGGTCGGGGACGTCGGTACGTCGCAGATCGATGGCGAGCTTCGCGGCGCGGAGGCGGTCGCCCCACGTCCCGATCGGCGCCCGGGCAGAGCTCAGCAGCTCGCGCGGCTCGCGGAGCGGGTCGGCGAGGCGGTGGAACTCGCCGCCGACCCGCACGAGAGCGCCCGGCGAGAACATGCGCAGATCGAGGGCATCGACATCGACGTGTCGCGCGACCTCGGGGTACCCGGTGAGCAGGATCTGGAAGCCGCGGTCGACGCGGTGCCCGTCGATCAGGTCGGTGCGGACCCGACCACCGACGCCGTCGGACGCCTCCAGGACCACGCACTCGACGCCGGCGTCCCGGAGCGATCGAGCGCAGGCCAGTCCGGCGAGCCCGGCTCCGATGACGACGACGTCGGTGTCCATCGACGAGGACGGTACCGGCCGCCGCTGCGGGCGCGGCTACCTGGGTGGGGCGGGCGTCTGCAGGACGGTGGTGTCCATCTGCTCGGGTTCGAGCCCGAGGACGATCATCAGCTTCGAGAACCCGACGAACAGTCCGGCGGCCAGGGTGAGCTCCACGAGCTCCTCGTCGGAGAACTCGTCTCGGAGCGTCGCGATCTCGTCGGCGTCGGGCTGCCGGGAGACCGGGAAGCACCGGTCGGCCAGTTGCAGAGCCGCCTTGGCCCGGTCGTCGAGCGCTGCGCCCCGGTGATCGTCGTCGACCAGATCGACCGTGGACTCGTCGAGCCCCGCCTCACGGGCGAGGTCGAAGCGGACGTTGCGTCAGAACCCGCAGTCGGTCACCCGGGCGTTGCGGATGCGCACCAGCTCCTTGGTGGGGTGATCGACGACACCCTCACGCCACATGGTCCCGTAGAGCGTCTGAAACCGCTCGCCGAGCTCGGGACGCCCGACGAACATCGAGCGACTCCCCTCCATGGGGAGACGTGGTGTGGTGGACATCGGTACCCCCTCGTCCGCGACCGGTCGTCGTCGATCCTACGTGGCGCCGAGCACGCGCTCGAAGCGGGCGATCCCGTCCCACAGCGCCAAGCCCGTGGTCACCGTCATCACGCCGGGAGCACCCAAGTGCTCGAGCAGCTCGGCCATCTGCTCGTCGGTGACGGAGTGGACGTCGATGACGAACAGCTCCGTCACACCGAGCGCGGTCCGGGTGGCGGCGTCGAAGCGATCGTCGGACGACCAGTTCGGCAGCGCCGCGACCAGCTCCTCGCTCAGGCCGGCCTCGACCGCGCGGGGCGAGCGCTGCGAGAGCAGGACCGGTGCGTCGTGCACCTGCGCCAGCCGGAGCCGGCAGAGCTCGAGCAGCACCGGATCGACCTGGGGATCGTTCCAGAGCTCGGACTCGAAGCGGTGCCACAGCTCGGCGAGGTCGGGCCGGAGCTCGAGCAGGTCATCGATCGAGCTGCGGTCACCGGTCACCCACGACGTCGTCGCCTCATCGGCCATCCCGCCTCCTTCGGCTCGGCGCCAGGCCGACGGTAGTGTGCGGCCCGCACGACCGGCGAGGGAGAGGGGACCGGCGTGACCATCACCGCAGCGCTCGTGACCGGCAAGGAGCAGCTCGATCTCGTCGAGTTCGACGACCCGGAGCCGTCCGAGGGCGTCGCCGTCGTCGAGATCGCCTACTGCGGGATCTGCGGCACCGATCTCCACGCCTACCAGAGCGGTCGGCCGTACACGCCGGCGATCTGCGGCCACGAGTGGACGGGCACCGTCAGCGCCGCTGGCACCGGGACCGGTCGGATCGGCGAGGGCGATCGGGTGGCCGTCGCCGTGCCCCCGGCGTGCGGGTTCTGCGAGTCGTGCCGGGCCGGCAACACGACGTGGTGCGAGACGGTGTTCGCCGTCGCTGCCGGCCGTGACGCCGGCGCACCGCCCCACGGTGGGTTCGCCCCGTCGATCGCCGTCGAGGCCCGACGCCTCGTCCCGGTCCCGGGCGAGCTCAGCGAGATCGAGGGCGCGCTGCTCGAGCCGACGACGATCTGTGTGCACGCGGTCCGCCGATCCAACCTGCGGCTCGGCGACCTCGTGGTCGTCGTCGGCGCCGGACCCATCGGGCTGCTCACCCTGGCCGCCGCACGGGTCGCCGGCGCGGGCACGACCGTCGTCGTCGAGCCGAACCCGCAGCGGCGCGAGCTCGCCACGCAGGTCGGCGCCGACCACGTCGTCGCGCCAGATGACGCGGTCGCCTTCGTGAAGGAGCTGAGCCGAGGCCGCCTCGCCGACGTGGTCTTCGAGTGCGCCGGCATCGCCCCGACGGTGCAGAGCTCGGCCGACCTGACCCGCCGGGGCGGCACACTCGGCCTCGTCGGCGTGGCGAACGACCCGGCGACGATCATCCCGGCCATGTGGGTCGCGAAGGAGCTCCAGGTGCAGGGGGCGGTGGCCTACACCCACGACGACTTCGAGGTCGCAACCGGCCTGATCGTCGACGGTCGACTCGACGTCGCGCCGCTCCACGATGCGACCTCGTCGCTCGCCGAGCTCGACGGTGTGTTCGCCGAGCTCGCCGCAGGCGGCAGCGACCGCACCAAGGTGCTGGTCGACCCGAGGCTCTGACGCAGGTCGGTCCTACGCGTCGATCGCGTAGCGGAGCACGCCTCGCTCCCGTAACGAGTGGATCGCCGACACCGTCTCCGCAGGTTGGTCGAAGTCGCCGCGGAGCACGTGGCGCCGCTCGATCTGCGAGGTCGCGAACTGATGGTGCAGCTCGCGGGCAGTGTGCTCGTCGGTGAAGCTGTGGCCCGCACGACTGCGGACGCGAGCCGCGCAGGCGCCTGCGCTCGGCAACACGATCACGTAGTCCAGCTCGCTGAGCCCTGTCGCCCGAGCGAACGTCGGGAGGAACCACGGCCCGAGCACGCCCTCGTAGACGGTCTCGAACTCCGAGGCGAAGCGGCCGGCCGCGACTGCCGCCGCCTCGGTGACCACGAGGTTCTGCTGATGAGCCTCGCTGCGCCACGGCTCGATCGCGCCCGCGGCGAGGAAACCGAAGAACCGGTCACCCTCGACGAGCACGCTCCGGTCCGCTCCATCGGCGAGCAGGGCCGACACGGTCGACTTCCCCGCACCGGGCGGTCCGGTGACGACGAGCAGCGAAGCCACGCGCATCAGTGTGACGGGTCACGACTCGACGCTCGAACGAGTTCCGAGCGGCCGGCTGCTCAGTCGCTGCCCAGCGGGTTGGTCATCGACAGGGTGACGTCGGCGACCGAGACGGTCTGGTAGGTGCGACGCAGGTAGTGCCAGCGGCCCTCGATCTTCACGAGCTCGTCGACGTAGTGGCCGACGGTGGAGCGGGCGTTGCCATCGCCGTCGGTCAGTTGCTCGCCGAGCCAGCAGCGGGCCGTCGCCGAGTCGCCGTCGACGTCGTCCACGATCACCGAGTGGATGATCTGCACGACGAACGGGAACTTCTGCATGGTCGTGGTCCAGAACGGGACCAGCTTGCTCCGCCCCTCGACGACGTGCCCGCCGAGGTCCCAGGCCCCCTCGGGGGCCCACGTCGCACCCCAGTCGTCGGCATCGCGACGGCAGACCGCGTCGGCGTAGCGCTCGGCGAGCTCCCGGATGGCGAGACGATCCTCGGTGCTGCTCACGACTGCTCCTCCTCGGCCTTGTAGGCCGCGAACGCCTGGCGGGTGGCCTCGCCCATCTTGCGGCCGTCGTAGCCGATGCGGTCCGTGGGCACGATCTCGAGCACGACCCGCCGAGGCGAGTCCAGGAACTTCTCGAAGTACCGGGCGCGCTCCTCGTCGGCGCCGTACAGCTTCTGGGCGAGCGCGTGGTAGTACCACGCCTTCGTCTCGTCGTCCTCGTGGATCGTGCACATGCCCTTGTAGGTGACGGTCCGGCCGGCCCGGATGTTCGTGCCGGCCGAGGTCACGCAGACCGACACCCGCGGGTCGCGTCGCACCGCCGAGATGCGCGCCCGCTGACGGGAGGCCGTCAGCCAGAACCTCCCGTCGTGGAAGACGTACGACATGATCACGCCGACGGGCCAGCCCTCCTTGTTGGCCCACATGAACGTGAGCTCGTTCTGGAGATCGAGCATCTCGAGCTCGTCCTCGTCTTCGAGGGTGTAGACGGTGACGTCCTCGTAGTCGGAGATGTGCTGATCGGTCATCGGAGGGACTCCTCGGATCCTGGTGGGGCGAACTGGCCGGTCGAGGCGGTGACGCCGCCGTCGACGGGGATGACGGCACCGGTGACGAAGCTGGCGTCGTCGGACAGGGCGAAGGCGACGACCGCGGCGAGCTCGGACGACTCGCCCCATCGCTGCATCGGAACCCGGCGCACGATCGCATCGCCGACCACGGGCGCTCCCTCGATCAGGCCCGTGGTCATGCCGGTTCGAGTCGGGCCGGGGCACACGGCGTTGACCCGGATGCGCTCATGGGCGAGATCGACCGCCATGCCGCGCACGAGGTTGATCACAGCACCCTTCGAGGCGTTGTAGGCCCACATCGCCGGGTCGCCACGCATGCCCGACGTCGAGGCGATCGCCACGATCGAGCCGCCGCCGGACACCCGCAGCTGCGGGACGGCCGCACGGATGCCGAGCACGACGGCGCGGACGTTGATCTCCATGGTCCGGTCGAATGGGGCGAGGTCGCCGTCGAGTGGCGGGGTGCCGGTGACGCCGGCGTTGCAGACGATGCCGTCGAGGCGACCCCATCGATCGGTCGCTGCGTCGACGGCGGCGGCGTTGACCGCCTCGTCTGCCACGGATCCCTCCACGACCTCGACGGCGTGGAGGTCGTCGGCCCAGTCGAACCGGGTCGCGTCGAGGTCGACGGCGACGACGCCGGCACCCTCGGCGACCAGCCGCTCGACGGTGGCTCGCCCGATCCCTGACGCGCCACCGGTCACCACGTAGGCGCGATCACGAAAACGGCCGTCGGACACGGACCCCTCCTCCCCGGACCGACGACGCTAGTTGCGCCGGCCCCGGAGCACCGCACCGGCTCAAGTCCGAGCTCGACGTGCCGTTGGTTCTCACATGGGGTTCTTCCGACGTTCCAAGCCGGAGCCGATCGTCCATCCGGCCGTCGCGCGGACGATCTACGTCGAAGCGGACCGAGCCGCCCTCACGCCGCACGTCGAGGGCTACGCCGGGATCATGGGGCGGCGAGCACGGACGATCGAGGTCGACCTCCGGGGCAGCGGTCCCTGGATCCGCCTCGACCTCCAGGTCGACGGCGTCCACCCGTGGGAGTTCCACAACCTCGCCTACTGGCTCCTCGAGATCGGCCGGGTGGTGGCCGTCTCCGGTCCGTCGCCGACGCACGACGGCTACCACCTCGTCCGAGCGGACGACGCCAACGACCTCCTGGAGGGCTGGACCGACGGCGGTGAACCCCTGGCGATCCACGTGCCCGGCAACGACGTCGTCCGGCCGGACCCTGCGGTCCCCGGGCCACCGCAGACCGCCGACGAGGTCCTCGAGGTCTCCCACGTGCCCGAGCTCGGATGGACCGACCTCGGCGCGATCGACGTTCGCACCGATGATCCGGGGCGCAACCTCAACCCGACGCTGGCGGCCACCAAACGCCGCCGAGCCGACCTCCGCCCGATCTATTTCGACAGCTGAGCTCAGGCTCGCTCGAAGGTGAGGTGGAGCTCCTTCAGCCCGTGCAGCACGTAGCTCGGCTCGGGCTGCGGCGCCGGTGCGTCCGCCGCGACGGCGATCGACCCGAGGCGGCCGAGCAGCCGCTCCATCGCGATCCGGGCCTCGGACCGGGCGAGGTTGGCGCCGATGCAGTAGTGCGGCCCCTGTCCGAACGCGAGGTGCTGTCGGGCGTTGCTCCGCTCCGGGTCGAGGCGGTCCGCATCGGGGAATCGCTCGTCGTCTCGGTTGCCGGATGCATAGACGCACATCACGTGTGATCCCTCGGGGATGGAGACGCCAGCGATCTCGGTGTCGACGGTCGCGGTCCGGTATAGGCCCTGCACCGGCGTCTCGAGGCGGAGCACCTCCTCGACGAGACCCGGGATGAGCTCGGCGTCGCCCCGCACCCGCTCCTGCAGCTCGGGGTTCTCGGCGAGGTGGAGCAGCAGGTAGGTCAGGAGCTTCGTCGTGGTCTCGTTCCCGGCAACGAGGAACTGCTGGAGCATCGCGAGCATCTCGAACTCGCCGAGCTCGTCGCCGTCGAGACGGGCCTGGACGACGTCGGTGATGAGATCGTCCTTCGGCTCGGCGCGCCGCTCGGCGAGCTTGGCGCTGAAGTAGTCGTTGAACTCCGCGTTGGACCGGATGAAGGCAGCGACGCGGTCGAGCGGCGGGTCGTGGTCGCCGACCGGCACGACGAGGTCGTCGCTCCAGCGCTTGAACTCGGCGAGCTCATCGCCTTCGACGCCGAGGGCACGGGCGATGACGGTCAGGGGCAGGAGCACGCCGAAGCGGGTGACGAACTCGACCCGTCCCTCCTCGATGAAGTCGTCGATCAGCTCGTCGGTGAGCTGGCGGATCTCGTCTTCGATCTGCCGGACCCGGCGAGGGGTGAACGCCTGGTTGACGAGGAGCCGCTGCCGTTGGTGGTCGGGCGGATCGGCACCGAGCAACGTCGGGGAGCGGTTCTGGCGTCCTGAACGGGCGAGGTGGTCGGCGATGTCGGGATCGGTCGCCGCGAGCTCGGCCATTCGCTCTTGCAACCGCTGCCCCGCGTGCGGGCCGGTCGGCAACCGGCTCGAGAACGTCTCGGGATCGCGGACGACGGCGAGCACGTCGTCGTATCGGGTGACGACGAAGTGCCCGGTCTCCTCGACCCAGTGCACCGGCCCCGCCTCGCGCACGGGACGCCAGACGGCGTGGGGACACAGGAGCGCATCGGCGTCGAGCTCGAAGAGGTCGACCAGGGCAGGTGAGGTATCGGTCATCGGCGTCACTCCTCGATGTCGATGGCGGGAAGTGGGAGGTGGCACAGGCCGGGCAGATAGCGCTCGAGGTCGCCGTCGAATCCCGCGGCGTGCATCTGGGCGAGCGACCGACGGCTCCCGACGAGCCGGAAGAGCTCGAAGGTGTCGGTCTCGATCGAGAGCTCGACCGGGCCCTCACCGACCGCCCAGGTTCGGCTGCCGTCAGAACAGCGGACGGCGGAGAGGCCATGGGCGTCGAGGTCGCGTTCCACCATGTTGAACATGATGTCGAGGCTCATCAGGACGCCGTCGCTCTCGCGGGCTCCCGGACGGTCCAGCGGGCCACGGGCATCGTGCTCGTGCGACACGACGTCGTAGAGAAGCCCGGCGAAGGAACCGGGCCGCGCCCGGATGGCGTCTTCGAAGCCGGGGCCGTTCTCGTCCCACTCGTCGAGCAGCGCGGGCACGCCCCGGCCGACCCGTTCGGCGACCTGCGCGTCGACCCAGGCCTGCGTGTCGCCGGTGGGGTAGCGCCGGGCGACGAGATCGGCGGCGACGCCGGCGAGGTGGGCGGCGAGATCGTGGATGGACCACTCAGGGCAGGCCGGAACGACGAGCGCGGCCTCCCGATCTGTCAGATCACCCAGGACCTCACGGACGCGAGCGCGCGTGCTCGCGTACGCGGACGCGGCGCGCTCGGCGTCGATCTCGATGGGCACGGCCCTCCCCTCGTCTGGGGAGGCTAGTGATCGGGGCGCCGGGCGGTCGAAGCGCCGGCGTCCGCCGGCTCACGCGTAGACGTCGACGTTCCCCCCGAGGCCCGGCGTGCTCGGCGCCGGTCGCGGCGCGGCCTCGACGACCTCGGCGGTGACCGTGGCGGCCGACTCCATCGCTTCCTTGAGCACGGCGGTGCCGACGGCATCGCCGGACTGCGCGTTGTTGGCGGTCGCCTGCAGGGTGGCGTTGACGTGTGCGACTCCGGTGACGTCCATGACATCCGGATCGGTCGATGCAGCACGAACCTTGAGGGAACTCCTACGATGCGGCGCATGGCGCGCGACACGTATCTCCAGCACCTCCGCGAGGTGCCGCTGTTCTCGAAGCTCTCGAAGAAGGAGCTCAACGAGATCGCCCGACTCTCGACGGAGCTGAACTTCAAGGACGGCAAGGAGCTGATGAAGGAAGGCGCCCGCGCCAACTCCTTCATCATCCTCGTCGACGGCAACGCGGTGGTTCGGAAGAAGGGCCGCAAGGTCGCCACGCTCGGCCCCGGCGACTTCGCCGGCGAGCTCGCCCTGCTGCAGAACCGCAACCGCAACGCGACCGTGATCGCCGAGGGTGAGCTCACCGCGCTGGTGATCGACCGTCGCGGCTTCCTCACCCTGCTGGACGACATCCCGGCGGTGACCAAGAAGATGCTCGTCGCGGTCGCCGAGCGACTCGGCGACATGGACACCAAGGCCGTCCACTAGGGACCGGAGCCCGCTCCCGATTACCTTCCTGGCCGACACCGGGGAGGGGATCGTGGGACGACTCGATGGCAAGACGGCGCTGATCACCGGCGGCGCGTCGGGCATCGGCGAGGCGACCGCTCGGCGCTTCGTCGCCGAGGGCGCGACCGTGGTGGTCGCCGACCTCCAGGAGGATCGCGGCGCCGCCGTCGCGGCCGAACTGGGCGATGCCGCCCGGTTCGTGCGCTGCGACGTGCGCGAGGACGGCGACCAGGCGGCCGCGGTCGCGACCGCGGTCGATGCGTTCGGTCGGCTCGACGTCGCGATCGCCAACGCGGGGATCGTGGGCGTCGTCGGACCCTTCGCCGACACGCCGACCGACGCCTGGCGCTTCACCGTCGACGTGTTGTTGACCGGAGCCTTCATCACGATGCGCGAGGCGGCGAAGGCGATGATCCCGCAGGGCTCGGGCGTCCTCCTCGCCACCTCCAGCACCGCCGGGGTGATGGGCGGGCTCGGGCCGCACGCCTACACGGCGGCCAAGCACGGCGTCATCGGTCTGGTGAAGGCGGCGAGCTCCGAGCTGATCCACCACCGCATCCGGGTGAACGGCGTCGCACCGACCGGCATGGTCACACCGCTGGTGGCCGACGTCTCGGGCGGCGACCCGGCGAACCTCGACGTCGTGCGGGAGTCGATGGCCAAGCGAGAGCCGCTCGGTCGAGCCGGTGAGGCCGACGACATCGCCAACGCCTTCCTCTACCTCGCCTCCGACGAGGCCGGCTTCGTCAGCGGCCACACCATCGTCATCGACTCGGGCAACACCTCGGGCGCGCCGGCGGCCCGGTTCGCCGCCCAGGGCGTCGAGGTCGTCCGAGAGGGCGGCGGGAGAGGGATCGACTGAGTCGGCTCCCTCGCTCGGGGGCGACCGTGGTGAGCGGGCGGGTCAGGCGACGGGCTCGCTGCGGGTGAAGGCGGCCACGCTCACCACCGGATCGGCGGGCGGCGAGCCGCCGAGGCTGCCGAGGAACGGCAGGTCACCGAAGACGAAGACGCCACCGTCGGCCCCGACGAGCAGGTAGCCGTCGCCATAGGTGATCCCGCCGACGACGGGCGCGTTGAGCTGCACCCCCGGTGCGAGCACGCCGGGCAGTGATCCCTCGAACGTCGCGTCGAAGGCGAAGACGCCACCGTCGGCCGCCAGCAGGAGGTACCCGAGGCCGTCGGTGTCCGGCAGCAGGTCGACGACCGGCTGGTTGATCGTGATGCCTCCGGTCGATCCCCGGAAGTCGGCGTCGCCGAAGGCGAACACGCCGCCGTCAGCGCCGACGAGGAAGTACCCGTCGCCCGTCGCGGTGGCCGCTGCGGCGATGATCGGCTCGTTGAGCGCGAGCGTCGTGAGGTCGCCGAGGTCGGCGGCGGCGCCGAAGGCGGCGACCCTGCCTGCCGCGGTGATGATCCAGTAGCCGCCGTCGCGGGCGGCCAGCGCGACCGCTCGTTCGCCGGGCGCGAGCGCACCGCCGAGGTCGCCGAGGTGCTGGGCGGTCCCGAGTGCCTCGAGCGTGCCGTCGTCGGTGAGCACCAGGACGCCACCGCCGTCGTCGGTGAGCGCGAGGTCGACGGCGCGTCGGCCGCCGACCCCCGCGGCGAGGTCGGCGGCGTCGCCGAAGGCGGTCAGCTCGCCGGTGGCCCCGAGCGTCCAGTAGCCGACGGCCAGCCGTTCGGCCGGGCCGGGCTCGGGCGTCGGATCCGGAACCGGGTCGGGATCGGGTTCCGAGTCCGGATCCGGATCGGGGTCCGGATCAGGGTCGGGGTCGGGGTCGGGGTCGGGATCGGGGTCGGGGTCGGGATCCGGGCCCGGATCGGGGAGCTCGCCGGGCCCACCGACGGTGCCGGGAGCGCCGACGCGGACGTCGCCGAAGGTCGCGTCGGCCTCGTGGGCCAACAGCGCGATCGACCCGCTCGCCGGCTCGTCGTCGTCGCCGGGTGACGTCCAGTCGATGGCCCAGGTGCCGGGCTCGTCAGTGCCGTTCGCCCAGACGCGCAACCGGTGCGTGCTCGTCCCGTTCGGGTTGGTCTCCACCGACGCCCGGAGCCAGTACGTCGTCCCCAGCTCGAACGGGAAGCCACCGACCGAGTCCGCCTGCAGTGACGTGTGTGACAGCAGCTGGAGGCGGCGGGACGGCTCGACGAAGCGCAGCCAGGGCAGCGAGCCGAACGGCGTCGGCTCGCCGTCCTTGGGCCGGAAGCCCTGGAGCGGCTGGCTGTCCCCGGTGACCGAGGTGTTGTGGCCGTTCCACCGCATGATGAGGCCGACGCCGGGTGCACCCGACCGAGGCGACCGGTCGTCGTGGAAGCCGTGGACCGTGAAGGGCACGAGGACCTCGTAGTCCTGCCAGGACAGATCGCCGAGCACGACGAACCGGTCGTAGCCGAGCTCGGCGGTCCGGAGACCGCCCGGGGTCAGCTGCCACCTGCCGTCGACGACCTCGACGACCTCTTCCAGGTCGGAGACGCTCGACCAATCGATCGTGGTCTCGATGTCGGGCACCGGACGATCGCGATCTCGGACCGTGACCTCGCGGACGGTCTCGTCGCCGTCGCCGTCGACCACCGTGATCGTCAGCGTCTGCGACGACCCGAGCTCGGCCTCGGTGAGGTCGAGGTTGATGTCCCCCTCGTCGGTGAGCCGCCGGTCGTTCGGGCCGAGCTCGGCGAGGCGCTCGGGTCCGTCACCGACGCGGAACCGCACCTCGGCGACACCGTCGGGGTCCGACACGCGGCCGGTGACGTTTGCCCAGCGTTGCGGCGTCCCCTCGACACCGAAGGGCTGGCTCACGCCGTGCCAGATCTCGATCGTGGCGTCGCCGGGGTCGGCGGCGGCCGGCGCGGTCGGCACCAGGACCGCGGCCGCGCACGCCGCGGCGAGCAGGGCGCGCGCCGAGCGACGGGACGAGAGGTACGTGCTCACGCAACGGGAAACTAGTTCACGAAAGGTGGTCACCGAACCCCGACAATCGCGCGCTTCGTGAGACAGGTGACGATCCCGCGGCCGGGGGTTCAATTCACGGTCGCGGCGTCGTAGTGTCGAACGTCACAGGGGCCACCGCCCACCTGGGCGGTGGAAGGTGGAAGGGGGTTCGGCGGTGCAGCAGCCGAGTTCGGTCGACGAGCGATCTCCTCCGGAGCGCTGAGCGTCGACAACACCGCGGCGCCAGCCCGACACCTCAGCTGGCACCTCTCTCCGCCCTCGGCCCGGTCCTCGTAGACGGGCCCACCAGAGAGGCAAGCGACCTTCGACGGCATCGAGCCGGCGCCGCAACGCAGGACGGCCCAGGGTGAGCGCTCACCCTGGGCCGTCGTCGCGTTCGCTCGACCTCACCCGAAGGTGTCGCACTCCTCGGCCGAACCGGTCTCGAAGCCGGCGGAGAACCATTCCATCCGCTGCGCCGACGAGCCGTGGGTCCACGTGTGCGGGTTGATCTGACCGGTGGCCGCCTGCTGGATGCGGTCATCGCCCACCGCGGCCGCGGCCTCCAAGCCCTCGGCGAGATCGCCCCGCTCGAGCAGCCCGCGCTCGTCGGCCGAATGCGCCCACACCCCGGCGAGGCAGTCCGCCATGAGCTCGGTGTTCACCGACAGACCATTCGCCTCGTTCGGCCGCTCCTGTTGGAGTCGGCGGACCTCGCTGCTCAAGCCGACGACGTTCTGCACGTGATGGCCCAGCTCGTGGGCGATCACGTACGCCTGGGCGAAGTCGCCGGGCGCGCCGAACCGGGTCGCGAGGTCGTCGAAGAACGCCTGGTCGAGGTACACGAACCCGTCGGCCGGGCAGTAGAAGGGCCCGACCGCGCTGGTCGCCGGTCCGCACCCGCCCGTCTCGACCGACTGGTCGAAGATGACGAACCGGGCCTCCTGGTAGGGCGAGCCGCTCGCCGCGAACGTGTCGACCCAGAACGCCTGGACGTCGTCGAAGACGAACTCGAGGAAGTCGTTGCGGGGCGGCAGTTCCGACGCACCCGAGCCGTCGTCCACCTCGGTCGGCGTGCCGAGCCCGAGGTCGAGTCCTCCGAGCCCTCCATCGCCACCCCCGCCGCCCAACGCGCCGGCGAGCAGCGCGATGAGGATGCCGAGGATGCCGAGCCCACCGGCACCGGCGCCGACCTTGGCGCCTCGGGAGGCGCCCCGGTACTCGGTGTTCTCGGACCGGTAGCCGCGGCGGTACTTCACGAGACGCCGACCACAGGGGCCAGCGTCTGCCCGGCGAGGGCCACGATCTCGGGGTCGTGGCCGTTGGCCGGCATGTTGATCGTGAGTCCGCCGATGCCGGCGCCGATGACGTCGTCGGCCAGGCGGGCGGCGACGGTGTCGGGATCGCCGAAGACGAGCCGCTGGCCCATGAGCGGCTCCATGGTCGCCCAGTCGACGCCGCGGGCGGCGAGGTACTCGTTGCGGGCGGCGACGGCGCCCTCCATCGTCGGAGCGAGGATCACCGACATGAGGAAGCTCGTCGGGAGCGTCGCCAGGTCGCGACCCTGCTCCTCGCAGCGGGCCGCCAGCGCCTCCAGCTTGCGCGGGATCTCGTCCATGCCCGCGATGATGTTGAGTTCGTCGGCGTACTGCGCGGCCATCCGGAAGGTCTTCTTCTCGCCACCGCCGCCCAGCATGATCGGCAGGTCGTCGCGGACCCGCGGCTCGTTGAGCGCGTCCTGCACCCGGTAGTGCTCGCCGGTGAACGTCGGCCGCTCCCCCGCGAACATCGGCTTGATGATCTGCAGCGCCTCCTCGAGCTTGTCGAAGCGATCGCTGAAGGTGCCGAACTCGTAGCCGTAGCCGTCGTGCTCGAGCTCGAACCAGCCCGCGCCGACCCCGAGGACCGCCCGGCCGCCGGAGATCACGTCGAGGGTGGTGACCGTCTTCGCCAGCATCGCCGGGTTCCGGTAGGTGTTGCCGGTCACGAGGGCGGACAGCTGCACCCGCTCCGTCGCCTGCGCCAGCGCCGCGAGCGTGCTGTAGCACTCGAGCATCTCGTGCTCGGGCGGGCCGAGACCCGGCAGTTGGTAGAAGTGATCCATCACCAGGACGGTGTCGAACCCGTTCGCCTCGGCGGCCTGCGCCTGGGCGACGACCGCCGCGAAGAGGTCACTGGCTCCGGTGTCCGGATAGGTGAAGTTCGGGATCTGGTAGCCGAGCTTGATCACGGTGCCCCCTGGTTGCGTCGGAGATCGTCGAGTGCGGTCGCGAGGGCCGAGGCCAGCGCGTCGCCGGACAGTAGCTCTCCGTGTGGAGCGAGGTGGTTGGTGAGCGCCGGCAAGCTCGCGGCGAGTCCACGTGCCGCCCGCCTGCGGTCGACCCCGGCCCGAGCGGCGATCCGCTCCAGGGTCACGTCACCGACAGCGGCCTGGATGGTGCGACGGCTGACCCGACGATTCGAGTCGAGCCCGAGCCAGGAGCGGACCTCGCCGCCGAGCCCGGACGAGGCGAGCCGGCTCAACAGCCCAGAGAAGTCGTCTTCGCTGCCGGTGAGCTCGTCCATCGCCCCGACGAGGAGGTCGGCCTGCACCGCGCCGTCCACCCGCCCCGGCAGCGTCCTCCACCAGCGCTCGGTCGCCCCGCCCATCCCGCCTTCCTCGGTCGAGACGATCCTTCGTCCCGACGTGCCCGCGTAGATGATGGCCGACCTCGGACGCGATCGGGCGGTTCCACGCCGAATCCGTCCTCGACCTGTACGACCTGCTCAGCCCACGGTCGGCGACCCGTCGAGGCGCTTCTCGAACCAGTGGTGCGCGTACGGCTCGTCGGTGAACGGGTCGATCTCGACGTAGCCGGCCGAGCGGTAGAGCGCGATCGCCTCGACGAGCGAGGCGTTGGTGTCGAGGCGCACGGTGTCGAGGCCGCGCTCGATCGCCGCCGCCTCGAGCTCGCCGAGCAGGCGCCGCCCGAGGCCGAGTCCCCGGACGGATTCGGCGACCCACACCCGTTTGATCTCGCCCCACCCGTCGCCGCGGAGCTTGAGCACCCCGCAACCGACCGGTTCGCCACGACGCCGAGCGAGGAGCAGCAGCCCGCCGGGGGCGCGCATGTCGTCCGGTCTCACCTGCAGGGCCGCCTCGGGGTCGAACCCACCGGGGAACCGGTCGTCGAGGACCTCGTAGTACGAGCGGAGGCAGAAGCGCGCGTCGGCGGTCTCGGGCTGTTCCGGTTCGATCACGATCTCGCCGGCGCGCAGCAGTCGCTCGACCGTGGCCATGGCGGCGACGAGCTCACGTCGGCGCTCGGCGGCGAGCGGGCCGACCAGCGATGCCGCCAACTCGTCGCTCAGTCGGTCGAGCTCGGCCCGCTCCCGTCGTCCGGCGCGCGTGAGGGTGGCGACGCGTCGACGACGGTCGTCCGAGTCGTCGGCAACCTCGACCATCCCGTCGGCCTCGAGGCGGCGCAGGAGACGGCTGACGTAGCCGGAGTCGAGCCCGAGGCGGGCCCGCAGCTCGACGACGTCGCCCGTGCGACCGATCTCCCACAGCAACCGGGACGCACCGACCGGGCGGTCGCGTCGGAGGTACCCGTCCTCGAGCACACCCAGGCGCTCGGTGACCGTCCGGTTGAAGCTCCGGATCGTCGAGAGGTCGGCCGTGTCCATATCCTCTGACCTTAGTCAGGCAACGCGAAACGTGCCGCCGCGGACCCGGGACCGCGTTGGCTAGCCTCCCGACTCGTGCCGGGGCAGCCACGGGTGCTCGTCGTGACGAAGGGACATCCCTTCGAGCGCGAGCCCTTCTTCACCATGTGGGACGAGTTGGGAATCGACTGGACCCACGTCGAGCAGCCGGCGGCGCTCGCGCTCTTCGACCCCGACCACGCCCGGCCCTTCGACGCCTTCGTCCTCTACGACATGCCCGGCATCCGCTTCCAGCGCGGCCAGGCTCCGACGTTCGAGCCGCCACCGGTCCGGTTCGTCACCGATCTCCACGCGCTCCTCGAGCAGGGCAAGCCGATGCTCGTGCTCCACCACGCCGCGGCCGCGTGGCCGGCCTGGGAGGGCTGGGCCGAGCTGGTCGGGGCCCGCTTCCACTATCAGCCGGGCGTGCTCGACGGTCGCGAGTGGCCCGACAGCGGGTACCGCATGGACGTGAAGCACCGCATCCGAGCCGTGGCCGACCACCCGGTCACCGCCGGCGCCGCCGAGCTCGCCCCCGACGGCTTCGAGCTCGAGGACGAGCTCTACCTGTGGCCCGTCCTGGAGGACTCCGTCACCCCGCTGTTCCGCAGCGACGCCGACTTCCGTGCGGCGGCCTACCAGGCGGCGGGCGAGGCGATCGGCGCGCCCTCTACCGCCCCGGGCGAGTGGACCCACCCCGACGGGAGCGACCTCGTGGGTTGGGTGAAGACGGCCGGCCGATCGCCACTCGTCTACCTCCAGTTCGGGCACGGGCCGGCGACCTGGGTCGATCCCGTGTTCCGGCGCGTCGTCGGAGACGCGATCACCTGGCTCACCTCCGATCCGGCCCGAGCGTGGGCCGACTCATGATCGTCGAGGACCCGCTCGCACGAGCACGCCGCCTCGACCGGGCCGACGAGCTCGCCCACCTCGTCGATGCCTTCCATCCGATCGCCGAGGGCCCGGGCTACCGGACGATCTACCTGGCCGGGCACTCCCTGGGCCTGCAGCCCCGCACCGCGGAGCGCCTGGTCGAGCGCGAGCTGCGCCGATGGCGAGAGGACGGTGTCGTCGGGTGGCCGCAGCGCTGGCTCGACCTGTCCCGGCACGCGGCCAGCCGACTCGAAGCGATCCTCGGGGCGGCGTCGGGCTCGATCCGGGTCGGCGACTCGACGACGATCATGGTGCACCAGGCCGCGGGCGCGGTCCTGGCGGCCCGGCCCGATCGCCCGGACATCGTCACCTCCGAGGGCGAGTTCCCGACCGACCTCTACGCGCTCGAGCAACGGGCCCGGGCTGCCGGCGGGCGGCTGCGCCTGCTGCCCGCCGCACCGGAGGCCGACCGGGTCGCCCGGGAGTTGGACGATCGGGTCGGCCTCGTCGCGCTCGGCCACGTCGACTTCCGAACCGGCCGCCTCCTCGACCTCGCCGACATCACCGAGACCGCGCATCGGGCCGGCGCCTGGGTCCTGTGGGACTGCAGCCACTCCGCGGGCGCCGTGCCACTGTCACTGCACGCCTCCGGCGCCGAGCTCGCCGTCGGGTGCACCTACAAGCACCTCTGCGGTGGCCCGGGTTCACCGGGCTGGATCATGGCCCGCCCCGACCTCGTCGATCAGCTCGACCCGCCGTTGCGCGGATGGTTCGGTCACGACGCGCCGTTCGATCTCGACCGGAGGTGGACGCCGGCGTCCGGCGTCGAGCGCTTCGCGATCGGGACGCCGCCGGTGCTGTCGCTCGTCGCGGCGCTGGCCGGCCTCGACCTGGTCGCCGCGGTCGATCCGGCGGCGTTGGCGGCCAAGACCGCGGCGCTGACCCAGCTCGCCATCGACCTGTCCCGGGACTCGCTGGCACCGCTGGGCTTCGATGTGCTGACGCCGCGGACGCCGGAACGACGGGGGGCCACCGTGGCGCTGCGCCACGATGACGCCTGGCCGATCACCCAGCTGGCCACGCAGCGACTCGGCATCCTGTGCGACTTCCGGGAGCCGGACGTGATCCGCCTCGGACTGTCACCGCTCCCGCTGCGTCACGTCGATGTGGTCGCCGCCGTCAACCGACTGCGCGACGCGGTGTCGACCAACGCCCACGCCGGCTTCTCCACCGAGCGGGGCCGCATCACCTGAGTCGACCCGGTGCGCGCCCCCGAGGCGGGGAGCCCGGCGTGGAGTCGGATCTCAGCGTCGACGCAGCGCGCGGCGGCCGAGGCCGATGATCAACGCCCAGAGGACCGCCGCACCGGGAATGGCCGTTCGGAGTCCATGGAGCGCGGTGGTCGGCCGAGCCGCCCGCTGCTGGATCCCGCCGTGCACGGTCTCAGTCTGGCCCGCGTCTTCACGTTCCGCGTTTTCATTGTCACGTTGAGCAGTGGCCACGAGATCTCACCACTCCTCGTTGTCGACGAACTCGAGCGCCGGGTTCGAGGTGATCCGCCACGGCGCCGTGGTGTAGCCCTCGGAGACGATCACGTTGTCCCGGACCAGGCCCGTCGGCGCCCCGGCGCCCTGGTCGTTGACGTACATGGTGATCGTTCCGCCGTAGAGGAGGTTGTCCTCGACGAGCACGTCGACGACCGGACGGCGGTCGGCGCTGAGCTTGATCGCCGAGGTCTGGCGCTGCGGGATCGCGTCGATCCGGTTGCCCCGCACGACGATGTCCTCGCCGCCGGTCGACTGGATGCCGTCGTTGTGCGACGACTCCCCGCCGTCCTCGATCCGCCGCAGGTCGTGGATCCAGGAGTCCTCGATCGTGGTGAACCCGTGCGCCTTGGCGCCGTCGATGCAGCCGGAGATGTCGACCCGACGAGCGGTGTAGCGGTTGAAGCCGATGCCGTTCTGGCACCGCTCGCCCGTGCCGATGATCGTCGTGTCCTCGATCAGCAGGTTCTCGCAGAGGTTCTGCGTGTCGCAGTCGATCAGGTTCTGCGCCTCACCCCGCACGAGGGTGTTGCGGATGACCACATCGGGCGCCTGCACGAGGATGAACCCGTCGACCTCGAGGCCGTCGACGATCGCTCCCGCCTCGGTGATCGTGAGCGAGTCGGACGGCCTGAGCACGACGTCGTCCGGCACCCCGGTCGTCGAGGCGTCGGGCCAGATCCGGGGCTCGGTCGTCGTCGTGGTCGTGGTCGTGGTCGTCGTGGTCGACGACGTCGTCGCGGGGGCGGTGACCGCAGCCGGCTCGGTCGTCGTCGGTGCGGCCTCGGCGGCGGCGAGGGAATCGTCGGTGGTGGGGGCCGACGACCCGTCACCGTCGCCCGAGCAGGCGGCGAGCGCGAGCAGCGCGCCGAGGACGAGCGTTCGGGGGGCGGGACGGATCACGGCCCCTCCATCCTCGCGGCTCGAGCCGTCGACGAGATGTCGGGGAGACGACCCGCGGCGGTCCCGGCGCACGACTCGGTGCATCGGGACCGCCGCAGCGCGGTCGGCCAGGGCTCGCATCGACGTCACCCCGGCGCGATCGGGTGATCGCCCCGACCTCCGTCGGCATCGTGGCCTCGACCTTGAACGTGACTGGTGCCACGCCCCGGCACCTGATCCGCCCACCATGAGAAACAACCTAATCACTCGCGGTGGTCTACGGGCGAAACGCCTTCACCTCGTCGCCGTCGTGGATCCGCCACTCCGAGTCCCGGTGGGCGTCCTCGTCGAACACCACCGGCGGCCCGTCGTAGCGGTGGACGTCGATCGAGTCGGGGTGCACGTGAGCACCGCCGGACAGCGGCACGTCGACGTCGGTGACGACCAGCCCGTCGAAGGTCGTCGGTTGGATCAGCGGCTGGTTGTGGGTGGTCGTGCGGACCCCGGTCGGGCCGCCCCGGACCTCGACGTCGGTGAAGCGCAGACCGGCGTCGCGCGACAGGGCGTGGAGCAGGATGCCGCCGCCGCCGTTGTGGACGAGCTCGAGCTCCTGCCAGTGGTAGGCGTTGCGGTAGGCCCCGTGGGACACCCCGAAGCTGCCGTTGTGCCAGGCGACGAAGTCGGTCACGACGTGTTCGAGCGGACCGTTCTGCCAGACGAACGCGCCGTGTCGGGCGTTGTTGTGGGCCACGTTGCCCTCGAAGGTCCACACGCCGGTCCCCCGCGTCTGAACCTCGGGCCACTCGAAACCGGACGAGTCCGCCCGGCCCTGGATCCCGACGGCCACCGACTCGGTGATCACGTTGCCGTCGCCGGAGCCGAGCTCGAAGCCCGCGAGGCGGAACCGGGCCCCCTCGGCCTCGGTGACCGCCGAGGCGACGGCCCGGTGCCAGACGGTGTCGTGCGAGGCGTGTGGTTCGTCGCCGCGATCCCACCAGAAGGCGTCGCCGCTGACCCGGTGGGCGACCACATCGGTCCAGACCGTGCCGTGGCTGCCGTGGGGCACGATGGCCCGATTCGACGAATCGAGCACGAGCAGGCGGTCGAAGGTCGAGCCCCGCGAGGCCTCGCCGAGCTGGTGGAGGTGGACCGGGTACCGGCCCTGGACGTCCTCGGGGCCGAGGCCGACGAAGGCGACGTCGGCCAGCTGCTGCACCCCGCTGGTGGGATGGAAGGTGACGTAGCCGGGGTCGCCGTCGCCGGTGCGGATCACGACGTCTCGCGTGAGGTTGAGCACCTCGGGGAGCAGACCGTCGACCCCGGCGGCGTCGTGGGTCAGTGCCCGGTCGAGCTCGACGACATCGCCCCGGACCGCCTCGATCACGGCGTCCTGGTACGCGGTGGACGCCTCCGGGTGGTCCGGCGGCAGGGCCGGCGTGAGCGTGATCTCGTCGCCCGACCGCCACCCGGACGCATCGTCGACGACCAGCTCGCGGTCTCCGGCGGCTGCCGGTTCGGCCAGTCGGGTCCAGGCGGTGCGGTCGGGACCGTCGAGGTCGAGCACGCCCGATCCCATCGCGTGGAGTCCACCGGGGTCCGACATCATCCCGTCGTCGCCGCCGACCATCTGCGACGCATCGATCCCGGTGAAGGTCAGGACGTGTCGAGTGCCCGGCTCGGGTCGCATCGTGAGCCGTCCCATCACCTCGACGCGCCCGGTCGAGCGAGCGGCGTCGACGACGAGCTCGGCGTCGCCGACCCAGGTCAGCGAGCCGCTGGCCGCGATGCGGAGCGCTCCGACGGCGGCGTCGCAGTCGAGGAGCACCGGACCGTCGATCACCGCCTCGTCGGAGGGGCCGGGCACGGCCCCGTCGGGCCAGGCCGTCGGATCGCAGAACGAGCTGGGCGGCACGACCGTGGTCGTGGACGCCGAGGTCGTCGGCGGGGCGGACGGCGCCGTCGCCGAGGCGCCGGTCGACGGCGACGTGTCCGGCGAGGAGGCCTCCCTGGCGTCGTCACCGCCCCAGAGGGCGACCGCCGCGGCGACGAGTGCGACCAGCAGTGCGCCCATGACCATCAGAGGTCGACGCATCGACACCTCGCGCAAGCCGTCACCCCGGTCCGACGCCGGGTTCGTTCCGAGCACAGCACCAGCGGCCCGCCGCGGCCAGCGGCGGGGTGGCACCGAGGGTGAGGCGTCGGCGCCGGTGCGGCTCGCCGCCTGGTCAGGCCGCGGTCGCGAGGCGGTTGGCGATCGATGCCGGGGCGAGCACCTGAATCGGTTCGCGCACGCCGGCGCTCTCGGCGAAGGCGTTGATCCGGCCGATCAGCACCGACGTGACCTCGGTGCCCGCGCTGGCGAGCTTCGAGCCGGTGCTGAGGTAGAGGTCGGCGTCGAGGCGCATGCGAGCGGTGAGCTGTGCGAGCGTGACATCCACGGCGACCATCGGCTCCTCACCGGTCTCGGCCTGGGTCACGGCGCGGAGGATGAACTCGGGCGGCGGCGTCGTGGAGTCGGCGAGGCGCTTGCGGGCCTGGCCGGGCGACAGGCCACCAGCGAGGTAGGCCTCGTACCGGACGGCGACGCGCAGGATCTCGGCCTTGATGGCGTGCTCGGGCCACTCCTCCATGGCGTCGCCGTGGCTCTCGGGGGCGGCCTCGAGCTGGCGACGGATCATCGTGTCGACGTGGTCCATGCGCGGGATGTTGCCCACGAGGTCTGCCGCCATCGCCGCGTGGCGCTTGTCGGCGCCGCCGGTCGCCTTGAGTTCCGGGTTCGGGGGCAGGACGACGAAGCCGATCTGGGACAGCATCGTGGCGAGGTTGAGGTCCCACTCGACCGGACGGCCCAGCCCCTTCGCGATGCCGGTGACCAGCCGGTGCAGGCGCATGGTGCGGCTGTATGCGCCGGCGTTCACCACACCGAGCACATCGGTCAGCATCTCGACCGTGCCGCTCAACGTGTCGTCGAGCAGCTCGCGTTCGACGTTGCGGAGACGGACCTGCTCGAGCGCTTCGTTGACGCTCTCGATGATCACCTCCGGCGGGCACGGCTTGGTGAGGAAGCGGAAGATCTTGGCGTCGTTGATCGCTGCGATCGCGGCGTCGAGGTCGGACTGACCGGACAGCAGCAAACGGGGCACGTCGGGGTGGGCGATCCGGAGACGGGTGAGGAACTCGGCGCCGGACATGCCGGGCATGCGCATGTCGGAGATGACGACGTCGAAGGGCACGCCGTCCTCGGCCTCGTCGAAGAGCCGCAGCGCTTCGGGCGCGGACTCGGCCGTCGAGACGGCGAAGTGGCGTCGGAGGTTGAGCTTGATGCTCTGGAGGAGCTCGGGCTCGTCGTCGACGCAGAGCAGACGGGGCTTCTGCGGTTTGCTCATGCTGCGGACCTCTCCTCATCGACCGCCCACCGGTCGAGCGTTGCGTCCGTGACGCTGTCGATCTCGTCGAGATGGGGGCGGCCGAGCTGTTCGGCGTGGGGCTCGCGCTGGGCGAGCAGTCGAGCGATGCGCACGGCATCGGCGGTACGAGGCGTGGCCTCGCCGTCGGCGTCGAGGGGCTCGAACGCGTCGCGCACGGCGAGCACGACATCGGAGGGGAGACCCCAGGTGGCGAGGAGGAACGCACCGAGCTCGGGGTGTGTGATGCCGTGCAGCGTCTGCTCGGCGGCGACCAGGGTCGTACCGTGGACCTCGGCGTGTTCGTAGGAAGCGGCGAGTCGCTCCGGCAGGTGCGTCGCCTGGATGAGGAGCCCGATGTGGCTGAGGAGGCCACCGAGGTGGGCGGCGTGGTCGTCGGGCCGAACGACGTCGGCGATGGCCGCGATCCGCTCGACGTGCCGGCGGAGCAGCTCCGGCTCCAGTCCGGGCACGGCTTCGTGTGGACCGGCAGCTCGGAAGACCTCGGCGAGGAGGACGAGCTGGGCGACCGTGGGCAAGCCGATCTGGACGATGGCGCTCTGGACGTCGTCGCAGTGCCCGGCACCGAAGGCGGAGTTCGCCCACTGGAGGACCTTGGCGGAGATCGCCGCGTCGGTCCCGACGACCTCGGCGAGATCGTGGGCGCTCGCCTCGGTGTCGGCGATCATGTGCATGACCTGCGCGTAGAGCGTCGGCGGGCTGGCGAGGGCGTCGACGCGGGCGATGGCTTCGGCGGTCGCGGCATCGTCGAGGATCGTGCGGTGGTGCATCGCCTCCTCGATGGCGGCGACGAGGTCATCGCGGTCGAGGGGCTTGCTCAGCCAACGGTGGGCGAGGGTGACCGCCTGGACGACGAGGTGCTCCTCGGCCTCACCGGACAGCACGTAGCGGATCGCGCCGGGGTGGTGCTCCTTCACGTGACGGAGGAGCTGGACCCCGTTCATGCCCGGCATGCGCATGTCCGACACGACGAGGTCGATCGGCTCGTTGCGGAGGATCCGGATCGCTTCGTCGCCGCCGTTGGCGAAGTGGAAGGTGTAGGTCCGGCGGAGGCGCCGCAGGCTCGAGCGGAGCCCGGCGAGCAGGTCCGGTTCGTCGTCGACGAAGAGGATGCCGGGTGTGGCTGTCTCGGTCATGGGTCAGGCCTCCTCGGTCGTCGCAGCGGCCGCGTCGCGGTCGGGGAGCCACAGGTGGAAGGTCGTGCCGACGCCGTCCTCGACGTCGAAGGAGAGACGGCCGTGGTGGCTGTTGACGATGACGTTGTAGACGAGCGCCAGGCCCTGACCACTGCCCTTCCCCGGCTCCTTGGTGGTGAAGAAGGGCTCGAAGATGCGCTCCCGGATGCCGAACGGGATGCCGCCGCCGGTGTCGGCGACGCTCACCATCACGCCCTCGCCGTCGCGCGCGGCGCTGATCGCGATGCGCCCCAGTTCGTCGGTGCCGTCCACCTGGTCGGCGATGGCGTGGGCGGCGTTGACGACGAGGTTGAGCATCACCTGACCGAGGTCGCCGCGGTTGGCGTAGACCTCGGGGAGGTCGTCGGCCACCTCGATGTCGGCGACGTACTTGAACTCGTTGCGGGCCACGGTGACCGTGCTCTCGACGAGGTCGGCGAGGTCGACGGGCGCGAGGTCGTCGCTGCCCGGGTGCGAGAACTGCTTCATCGCCTGGACGATGGAGGTCACGCGCTGCAGCCCGTCGAGGGTGCGCTTCACCGCGCCGGGTGACTCCTCGCGGAGGAACTCGACGTCGATCTCCTCCGCCAGCGCTTCGATCGCCTCGGACCGATCAGCAAGCGCGTCATGGCCGGCGGCGGCCTGGCGGAGCTCCTCGTGCTGGTCGAGCAGCTCCAGCAGGTCGGTGATCATCTCGCCGAGGAAGCGGGCGGAGTCGCTCACGAACTGCAGGGGGGTGTTGATCTCGTGGGCGACGCCGGCAGCGAGCTCACCAATGGACTCGAGCCGATGGGCGTGGCGGAGCTCGATCTCGAGCGCCCGGCGTTCGCGGAGGTCGGAGGCGACGTGGACGCGGCCCATGAGCTCGCCCTGATCGTCGATCAGCTCGGAGATCGTGACCAGGACGGGAAGGGGTGCGCCACCCGCGCTGGTGAGCTCGTACTCCCCCGGCGGCTGGCCCTCGGCCGGCCACATGACCGCGTCGATCGGGATCCCCATGAGCTCCTCCTCCTCGAAGGTGGTGAGCTGCGTGGCGGTGCCGCCGATCGTGGTGACGAAGCCGTAGGGGTCGGTGATGAACAGGGCCGACTGCATGGCGCCGAGGATCGACTCGAGGAACGCCCTGCTGCGCTCGGCGGCGGCGTGGGCGAGGTAGAGCCCGCGTGTCTTCTCCTCGATCATCCCGTCGAGGACGCGGTTCTCCTCTCGGGCGCGCGCCAGCTCGCGCTCGAGGCGGGCGACCTGCTCCTCTGCGGTGATCGAGGTGTCGGACACGTCACACCGCCGTTCGCTCGGTGACGTCGGTGAGCAGGACGCGGAAGCTGGCGTTGGTGCCGTCGGTCCCGAGCAGCTCCGAGGTGAGTGGCGCCCCGAACCAGTCACCCACGCCGGCCAGGAGGCCTTCGACGAGCGGGAAGAGGCCGAGGTCGGACTCGTAACGAAGGTGGAGCTCGGTCGGCCCGACCTCCTCGACCTGGAAGCGGGCGGGACGGGCCTCGGGATCGACCTTGCGGATCTCGGTGTGGACGACCGACTCGAGGGTGAGCAGGAAGGCCCGGGCGTCGTCGACGCCGTCGAGCAACGACCCCGCAGACCTCGCGAGTCCGGGGAACGCAAACCGGCCGAAACCATAGAGGAGCTCGTCGGCAGGGACGGCGTAGCGCCGAGTTCCCGCGCCGATGAGCGCGATCATGTGCTCGTCGGGGTACGTGCCCGGGCCGGCGTAGGGCGGCTGATCGCCGAGACCGGCGTCCTCGAGGAGGTCGGTGAAGGCTCCGACGCGGTCCAGCTCCTCGACGTAGGCCTCCAGCAGCTTGAACATCGCACCCTTCATCCCACTCTCCGTTCGTGAGCCCTACCGATGTGTTCGGCCGACGCACCGAGCTCCATGAGGACGAACGGGCCAGGCTGTGCGTTCGTTGTCCGAGCGAGAGCTCCTCGACCGGGCGTCGTGCGTGGAGCGGATCGGGTGGGGGCAGAACGGTGGGCACCAACGAGAACATCGCGGCGTGGATGGCCGCAGCGAAACGGTTCAACGCAGAGGACGACGGTCCGGCACTGGACATGCTCCATCCGGACTGCCGGTGGTCGACTTCGCTCGGGGTCTTCGAGGGTCGGGCCGCAGCGGCACAGTTCATCGCTGAGCTGCGTACCGCCTGTCGATGGTCGGCAACGGCCCGCTGGTCGCCAGCACGTTCGTGAACCCTTCGAGGGCGGCAACGAGGGCCGAGGCGCAGGCGCAGTCCGCTCCGACGCAGCGGGCGTGATCACGATGATGTCCTCGCTCGACGAGGCACCGCCGGCCGCCGAGTAGCCGAGGCCGGCGAGTGGTAGCGGGAGCTAGCGTCCGACGGGAGTCGAGCGCGTCGGGGGACGCGCCGGTGAAGGGGGCTGTGATGGAGCTGGGTGCGGGGAAGGTGGCCGTCGTCACGGGGGCAGGGAGTGGGATCGGGCTGGCGTTGGCGGAGTCGTTCGCCCGACAGGGCTGCTCGATGGTGCTGGCAGATGTGCAGACCGATGCGCTTGCCGCGGCCGAGTCGACGATCGGCGCACTCGGCGTCGACACGTTGGCGCTGGAGGTCGACGTCAGCGACCGGGACCAGGTGGCCGGTCTGGCTGCCTCGACCGTCGAGCGGTTCGGAGGGGTGCACGTCGTGTGCAACAACGCCGGCGTCGCCTCACCGGGCGACCCCTGGTTGGGCGGCCTGGAGTCCTGGGAGTGGACGATGGGCGTCAACTTCTGGGGCGTCGTCTACGGGGTGAAGACCTTCCTCCCTCACCTCGTCGAGTCGGGCGGCGGGCACATCGTGAACACCGCGTCGATCGCCGGGCTCTACCCCGGCTTCTCGGCGCCGTACGACGCGAGCAAGCACGCCGTCGTGGCGTTGACCGAGAGCCTCTACCACTCGATGACCGTGGCGGGCCTGCCGATCGGCGTGAGCTGCCTGTGCCCCGGTTGGGTCCGGACCGGGATCGTCGAGGCCGATCGCAACTGGCCGAGCCATCTCGGGCCGCCGCCGGTGCGCGACGCCGCCGCCGAGGTGGGCCACAAGTACGTGAGCCGTGCGATCGACGAGGGCATGCAGCCCGGCGCGGTCGCCGATCTCGTCGTCAGCGCGGTGCAGGAGGAACGATTCTGGGTGTTCCCGCACCAGGACTTCCTCGACATCGCCATGGAGCGCTTCCACTCGATCGGCGAGCACGCCAACCCGGTCCAGCCGGAGGAGACCCCGGGCATGCCACCGCGGTCACAGGTGATCGAGGAGATGATGACGGCGATGCTGGGAGCCGCCGAGGCCGGGGGCGCGTCCTAGAAGTAGATGATTCGCTTGGCGCGCTCGGCGACGACGTCGAGGTCGTCGGTCCATGCGCCGGTGCTCAGGTACTTCCAGCCGCCGTCGCAGACGATGGCGACGATGGTGCCCTCGTCGATCCGGTTGGCGACCTTGATCGCGCCGGCCAGCGAGGCACCGGAGGAGATGCCGGCGAACACGCCGACGTCGGCGAGGCGGCGGGTCCACTCCAGGGACTCCTTGGGCCGCACGATCATCTTGCGATCGAGCAGGTCCTGGCCTCCCCAGTCGTCGAAGACCGGGGGCACGTAGCCCTCGTCGAGGTTGCGGAGGCCCTCGACCTGCTCACCGATCGGGGGCTCGACGGCGACGAGCTGGACGTCGGGCTTCCGCTCCTTGAGGTAGCGGCCAACGCCCATGAGCGTGCCGCCCGTGCCGAGGCCGGCGACGAAGTGGGTCAGCTCGGGCACGTCACGGAAGATCTCGGGCCCGGTGCCGGTGTAGTGGGCCGACGGATTGGCGGCGTTGCCGTACTGGTAGAGGAAGCACCACTCGGGATGCTCCTCGGCGAGGCGCTGGGCCCTGCGCACGGCGCCGTTGGACCCCTCGGCTCCCGGGGTCGGGATGATCTCGGCGCCGAACGCCTCGAGCAGCTGGCGGCGCTCGGGCGAGACGTTCTCGGGCAGCACGATCGTGATCGGGTAGCCGCGGACCTTGGCGATCATCGCCAGGGCGATGCCGGTGTTGCCCGACGACGGCTCGATGATGCGCTGGCCGGGCCGGAGGGAGCCGTCGGCCTCGGCGGCGAGGATCATCGCCTTGGCGATGCGGTCCTTGACCGAGCCGGCGGGGTTCTGGCCCTCGAGCTTGCCGATGATGCGGACGGCCGGGTTGGGGCTGAGCTCGGAGAGATCGACCATCGGCGTCTCGCCGATAAGGTCGAGCACCGAGGACGCGATGGGGCGCTTGGGACCGAGGCGGGTGGCCGGGAGCTCGACGACCTCGGCGGCCGTCGTCACGGCGGTCATCCGCCCGCCACCGCCGGGAGCAGCGCCACCTCGTCGCCGTCGGCGACCTCGGTGTCGAGCTGGTCGACGTAGCGGATGTCCTCGTCGTTGACGTAGACGTTCACGAACCGGTGCAGCTGACCGTCCTCGGCCAGCAGGTTCGGAGCGATGCCCGGGTAGGTGGCCGTGAGCTGGCTCACGACGTCCTTGACGGTCGCACCCTCGACCTCGACGGTCGACTGCCCGTTGGCGTGGGGGCGCAGCACGGTGGGGAGGCGGACGGTGACAGCCACGTTGGTCGAGCTCCTCTGAGCGAATCTTCAGTATTCCGACCGGAACGGTCAGGAATCCTATCGGTAGAACCACCGGGGGCCGGAACACATTCCCCCCGGGGTTGGTCCTCACCGGCGCCGGTACGCTTCGCCGATGGCCAAGAAGGACCCCGGCAAGCAGGTCGTGGCGTCCAACCGGCGCGCCCGTCGGGACTACGAGATCCTCGACGAGTACGAGGCAGGCCTCGTCCTCAAGGGCTCCGAGGTGAAGTCGCTGCGGGAGGGCAAGGCCCAGCTCGCCGAGGGCTACGCCACGGTCCGCAACGGCGAGATGTGGCTCCACAACGTGCACATCCCGCCATGGCTGACCTCGGCGGGCGTGTGGGCGCTCGACCCCAATCGGTCCCGCAAGCTGCTCCTCCACCGGCGCGAGATCGACCGCATCGCGGCCCGGATCGCCCGTGAGCGCCTGACCCTCATCCCGCTCAGCCTCTACTTCAAGGACGGCAGAGCGAAGCTGGAGCTCGCGCTCGTCAAGGCCAAGAAGCTCCACGACAAGCGCCAGACCATCGCCCGCCGCGACGCCGACCTCGAGGCCCGCCGCGAGATGGCCCGCTCGATGCGTCGCCGCTGAACTCACCAAGCCGCCGGGTGGGCCGACCGGTAGGATGGGATGTCCACACAACCCGGGGGTGATCGGTTTCGACTTCGACGGACGAGATGAGTGAAGCGAGCCGTGGTCGCCGAGTCCACGTAAACGAAGCGGCACCAACAACAAACGCCGACGAAGACGTCGCGCTCGCTGCCTGATCTGATCAGGTAGCGATGGTCAACCGGCCTCAGCCCCACGGGCCGAGACGACCATCATCAAGTGGGGCTCACCTCCCGGCAGTGTCAGCGGGTCGGGAGGGACACCTCAGCTGACTGGGCCCGCCACCGGGATGCCGATGACCTGGCGGCGGGCCGAGATCTCAACATCGGCTGCGCTCGGAGAAGCCTCATCAAGGCGTTGAAGGACGCGGGTTCGATTCCCGCCACCTCCACCAGCGGTCGCCTCATGAAGCCGGCCAGGTACCACATGGGCTCGACGCAGCGATCGGCGGCGGGCTTCGCCTCACCGTGGACCGGTTCATCGTGAGCAGAGCCGGGCATCGACCTGACGGCCCGAGCGCTCGACGAACTCGGCCCGCGCGTCGATCGCATCAGCGACCTCTCCAGCGGCCGTCTCGTTCTCGAGGGAGAGGCGGAGATCGATGCACGCTCCACTGGGACCGTCGGAGAGCCGGTAGGCGTCCCCGGCCCACGCCAACGACAGCTCATCGGCCTCGTCACCAGGGAGCTCCTCGGCCAGCAACAGACGCAGGACGAACGCACCGAGGGTCCCGGAGGCGCCCGGGTCACCGTCGGTCACCTCGGGCGGGGGGACCACCTCGGCGGCCTCGCCGGCGAGGTACGCGTCGAGGTTCAGGACCTGTGCGCTGCTCAGGGGCGGCGAAGCGAAGGCGGCGTCGATGGCGTCGGTCCCACCGAGCTCGACGAGCTCACGGGCGAATGCCAGCCCCTCGTCGTAGGGGAACTCGAGCAGTTCGCGGACGGCTGGAGGCAATCGTGGATCGACCCCAGGTGGGAACACCGCCGGCGGATCGGGCACCGAAGCGCCCTCGGCGGCAAGAACGTCGGCGTAGGCGAACGCCACACGGTGGGCGTTGCCCTCCAAGAGCGCTCGGACCGGATCGACCAGCTCGGGCATAGCGACGCCCGGGGCGACGATCTCGGCGTCGAGAAGGTGGGTCAGCTCGTGTGCGACGACGATCTCGGTGAAGGCAGCATCACCGGTGTCGATGACCGTGACCGGGCAACACACGCCTCGGAGCTGATCGATCCGAACAGCCTCGGCCGAAGCCCGGTCATCATCGGCATCGACCAAGCCGAGCGCGGTCAAGACCTCCCACGTCGACTCGGCCACGAAGGTCCCGTCCGGCACGGAGGCCCGCAGAACGGCTCCGTCGACGATGCTCACCTCGATGTCCGCGCCGAAGGAGCGACCGACCTCGGACTCCACCGCCGCCATGATGCGCTCGAGCACCACAGCGTCGAGCTGTTCGACCTCGGTGTCCGGTACCGGCTCAGGACCCTCGGACCCAGATGGCGGACCGGGATCGAGCGCTGACACGGACACCGTGGCGAGCCGTTCATCCCACTCCGACGCCGGGACCTCCGTGAACGAGTCGAGGATCGCGACGACCATCTCGACGTCGAGGCGATCACCGGTTTCCAGAGCAGCCCCGGGCACCCACCACTCGATGAACGGGAACTCCAACCCCTCGGACTCGATGCGCTGCACCCTCCGGTAGCCCTCACCTCGAGTGCCGATCAAGCGTTCGGTCAACTCGGTCCCACCGACATAGAGCGCCTCCCGGACAGCACCGGTGTTGACGAACACCTCGAACGCTCCACCGGGTCCGGTGAGGCCGACGTGATAGTGCGAGCCGTCCAGCCGGGCCGGAGTCGAGCTCCACCCTTCGACCTCCAGCACCACGGCAAGATCCTCGGTCGTCTCATCCACCACGACTCCTGCGGCGAGCATGGCGAGGACCTCTGCGGGAACGTCGCCGAACAGTTCGACCTGAGTCCGCTCGTCGAGCCGTCCGACGAGCGAAACGAACGAACCATCCCTAGCCACCTGCGCGACCTCGGCCAGGCCATCCACCTCGAGCGGCGAGGACTCCACGAACTCGAAGATCTGCGACGGCACGAGCTCCGTCGGTTCGGCGAACCGGCCCACGGTGATCGACACACCGCCCGCATCGAAGTCGGTGCCCTCACGCCACGCCACCAACGAAGCGACCTCGGCCGCACGACGGTCGAAGCGCGGGAAGACCACGATGGAGGCCGTTTCCCAGCCGTCCGGCAGCTCTGCAGGCAAGAGCAGCGCGTCCACGCCCGCCAATGGATCGACCGGCGCCGAGTCCGGCTGAACGCTCGTCGAAGGCGCCACCGGGGACATCGACGTCGTCGTGCTCGACGCCACCGCCGCGACCGTCGACGCAGGCGCCTCGGCCTCGGTGCCGCTCGACGAACACGCCACCACCACGCCTGCGACACCGAAGATCGCGACCCACCGCATCAGACCCACGCCCGCACACTATTGACGCCACCCGCCCACAGGCCCGCGGAATGGAGCGAGCGCCATGAGTCAGGGACCGGAGGGGCGAGTTCGACGGCGAGTCCGCGGATCGCGATGGTGCGGCCCCATCGGATGAGGACCCGCAGCGACCACCAGGCCGAGACACGGGGTGTCGCCACCGGATGCACCGATGATCAAGACTCGCTGATCGGACACGAGTTGCTCGTGGTTGGTGAAGCGTGTGAGGTCGTTCCCGACGGCCACGACGGTGCCGGCGCAGTCGGTGCCGAGTGCGGGATCGGTCGGCTTGGGGTCGCCGTACGCTTGGCGGAGCGTTGGGATCTCGCCTTCCATGCGGTGCCAGTCGGCGGGGTTGAGCGCCGCGGCGCGGACTTCGACGAGCACCTGATCGCCGTCCCGTGTCGGTCGCTCGACCTCTTCCAACGTCAAGGCGTCGGGGGTGCCGTAGCCGCGAGCGCGAACAGCTCTCATGTCACTTCTCCCCGTTGTCGTCTCGTCGAGTCCGGCGCACCCGGAGCGCACCGATCTGCTCGGTCGTCGATGAAGCGAACGACGGTCGGTTGAGCCAGACGACGAAGCCGTGGACTGCGACGCCGATGCTCCAGCCGAGGAGAGCCCACACCGACCACCAGGCGTTCCATTCGCCTGCGGTTCCGGCGGAGATGTTGGTGACGAGGTTCACTGCGAGCATGATGAACATGCCGGTTGCGAACCCGCCGACGTGGCCGTGGAACGCTCGCAGTTGATCGGCGTACCGCCTGGCCGCCTCCTCGTGTTCGCCCGCCGCGTGATCGAGGTGGCTCGCCGCTTCACCTGGGGTTGTCACTCTTCTTCTCCTTCGTCGGGTTGCTGAGGTCGGCACGTGCTCGGTCCCCGCTGGGAGCGGCCCGTGAGCCGAGTCGGGTCGTGAGTGCGGTGAGCGGGCCGACGGTGGTCGCGATCCACACCGCCAGTGGCCACGCCGGTTGGTCGGTGGTGACGATGACGACGGCCCAGGCGGCGGACATGCCGAGCCACAACCAGGGAACGGCGCTCGCGAGGTGAGCGCGGCGCGCCGTTCCACCCCCGGTCGTTGTTCTCGAGCTCATGAGCGTCTCCGGACGTTCGATCGGTTGCGGCGGCTCAGTGGGCGATCTCCGCAGCTGGAGCGGTGGTCTCGGGACCGCGGAACAGGACGATGCCGGTCCAGGCGAACCAGGCGATGGACCCGAGGCCGAAGATCATCCCGACATCGGACAGGCCTGGGACGAGGGTGATGAGTGCGGCGACTGCGCTGATGCCGCCGAGGATGTTGAGTCCGGTCGGGAGTCGTCCGGTGCCCCAGGCGGCGAGGCTGACCAGGAGGATCCAGAGGCCGCCGACGAGTTCGTTGCCGCCTCCGAGACCCTCGGTGACGGTGTCGATGCTCGACCACAGCGCCTGCGCCGCTGCCGGGTCCGTTTCCTCCAGGTCGGCGACCGCTGCGATGCCGACGTTGGAGATCATCCCGGTGGCGAACATCAGGCCGGCCCAGACGTAGGCGAAGACGGCGCCGATGTCGGCGAGTTGTGGGCTGACGTCGGCGAGGCGCCGATGCAGCGCCCGAGCGAGGGGGATGATGGCCACGCCGAAGACCAAGAAGATGACGAGGTACCAGGCGAAGAGCGTGGTCTGATGCCCGACCAGGAACTCGACGGACTCAGCCGGTGTCGGGTCGCCCTCGGTGTAGTCGCTCAGGGTCGTCACGAACAGGACGATGCCGAACACGAACGTGGCCGCAGCGATCAGCGCGCCGATCGCGCCCGCTCGGGACTGGCTGAGCTGTGTGTCGATCGTGGCGGGGATGGTGGTGGTCATGACTGCCTCTCAGGTGGGTTGGTGGGTTGCACACGATCCGGTCCGAGCCGAGCGAGGCTGACGATCTCGATCGCCAGCGACGTCATGTGGATGACGATCCCGTGGAGGTGAGCGGCATCACGGATCGCCCCGGTCATGCGAGTCGTTCCGGCATCGGTGGCCTCGATCGCGAAGTCGTCTCGGAGCGCACCCAGCAGTCGCTTGCTGGCGTTCCCCTTGATGACGATCTCGTACCGGACCGGCTCGTTCATGGCTCCACCATCGCTGGCGACCGTGCGAGAAGTCTTCACTCGTGGCGGGGTCTCACCCGGGTGAGATCCGTGCGTCGAAGCTGATCGGCACGGCAGTGGCGCCCATATGCTCCGATCGTGGAGGCGGACGGCGACAGGGCGCTCGTAGCGACGAAGCTGACGGCTCCCACCCTGCCGCACCAGCTCATCGACCGGCCGCGTCTGCACGCCGTGTTGGATGCCGCAGGTGCCGATTCATCGGTTCGAGTGGTCCTGGTCAGCGCGCCGGCAGGTTTCGGGAAATCAACACTGGTCGCGGGGTGGCAAGCAACGAGAGGCGACTGCGCCTGGCTGCAGGTCGATCCCGCCGACCGGGATCCGGCCCGGTTCTGGGGTCATCTGGTCGGTGCCCTGGCCGGCCTGCTGCCTGACATCGTCGAGACGGTCGGGCCCGCCGTTTCCGCCGCAGCCGGCGATGCAGGGCCGTTGCTGGAGCGGCTCGCGAACGTGCTCGCGAGCAGCGCCCCGGTGACCTTGGTGATCGACGACTATCACCTGGTTGCGAACCCGGCCATCGACGACGCGATCGACGCGCTGATCGGACTCGCGCCTCCGACGTTCATGCTGGTGCTGGTGACTCGCGTCGATCCGTCGATCCGGCTGTCGAGGCTGCGGGTGCGATCACAGCTCGTCGAGGTGCGCGCCGACGCGCTGAGCTTCGCTCCGACCGAAGCGCAACTGTTGCTTCGCGACGCCGACCCCGCCGTCACGCTCGACCACGCCGACGCGCTCTGTGAGCGCACCGAGGGATGGGCCGCCGGCCTGGTGCTCGCTGGACTGTCGCTGCGAACCAGCGACGATCACGACGCCTTCGTGCAAGCGTTCCAGGGTGACGACCGCCTCGTGGTCGATTACCTCACCGACGAGTATCTGTCGCAGGTCGACGAAGCCGATCGAAGCCGGATGATGCGCACCGCCGTGCTCGATCGCATGTGCGGACCGCTCATCGATGCCGTCTGCGGCACGAGCGACGGCGCCCGCTGGCTGAACGAGACCGCAGCGACCAATCAGCTGCTCATCAGCCTCGATCGGACCAACACCTGGTTTCGCTACCACCACCTCCTCGGCGACGTGCTCCGCCTCGACGCCGAGCAATCGTCCAGTGACTTCACCGATGCGCACCGGCAGGCCGCACGCTGGCATCACGAGGCAGGGAACGCCCACGATGCCGTCGAGCACTATCTCGAGGCCGACGAACTCGCCATCGCTGCGGACCTCATCTACGACGAGGCGACCGAGCTGATGAACCGAGGCCAGCTCAGCACCGTCGCCGATCAGGTCGCCCGGTTGGGACCGCTCGCAGAAGAGCACGCCGGCGCACTGGTGGTGAAGGGGTGGATCGCGCTGTTCACCGGGCACTACGCCGAGTCACACCGCTGCGTGGAACGGGCCCGCACGCTGAACCCCAGCAACGATGAAGCCGCGCTCAGCGTCGCACTCGCGATCATGACCGACCTGGCGACCGGCAACGTCGCCAACGCTCTCAGCGAAGCTCGCGGCGCCAGTGAACCCTTCGAGTCAACCCAGGCCATGGCACTCGCCGGTGCGCGCATCTGGGCCGGAGACTTCGACGGTGCCCGCCCGTTCCTCGAACAGGCCGAGCGGATGGCGCCCGACGAGGGGCACCTCTACGTGCAAGTCGTCGCGCCCGTCTTCTCGGCGATCGCCCACATCGAACGCAACGACACCACCGCAGCTCGGACAGAAGCCGCCCGTGCCCTCGACCTCATCGCCCATCTCGGTCTCGGCGACCTCACCCAGACGGCGCTCGCTCACAGCGTTCTCGCTCGCACGACCGAGGAGCCCGACGAGGCAGTCGCCGCTGCCACACGGGGCGTGGAGTCCGTCAGCCGCTCACACGAACCCATCTTGCGCGCCTACGTGCTCGCCGGTGGCGGCGACGTTCTCAGCCATCACGGTCACGCCGAGGGCGCTGCGCTCATCGCGGAGGCGAGACGCATCATCGACGGGTGCCCGGATCCAGGCATCGCCGGCCGATACCTCGACCGGGTCGAGGCCCGCCACCAACTCAGCACACCGCAACCCGTCACGCCGGAGCTCGTCGACGACCTGACCGACAGAGAACTCGCCGTCCTGCGCTATCTCCCCTCGCCGATGTCGCAGCGCGAGATCGCCAACGAGCTCTACGTCTCGCTCAACACCGTGAAGACCCACTGCAAGGCGATCTACCGCAAACTCGGCACCGGCGACCGCAAAGCCGCCGTCCAAGCAGCCCGCGACAACGACCTGCTCTAACGCGCCGAGCCCGACGACCGGCTCCACTTCGCCGGGCCCTTCAACCGAGCGGGCGCAGCCGGTGACGCGCTGCTCACCTTCGTCGACTTCGACATCTCCGACGAGCACTCTGGCATCGGACCTCTGCCTCCTCGACCCGAGCCTGCGCGCGACCGAACTGGCTGCCAAGAGAGCGCTCGACAACCGTCCGTGGGCGAATGAGCGTCGAGGCGACACGGTCTGGAACTCGCGGCCTCGGCCAGGACGAGGCGGTTGCCTGCCGATGCGCCGGCGGCGAACGAGCTGTCCCCTCGGGCAGGTGGCTCACTCCTGTGCGATCGCTTCGATCTTCGTGAGCGCCTGCGCAGCGAGGGGTGCCGACATCAGCGACGGGAAGTTGATCGCGAACGACTCGTCGTACGAGAGGTGGATGAAACGCCCGTCCTGGACGGCCGGAACGTTCTGGAAGACGACGCTGTCGTCAAGCACGTCGGTGGGCCCGTACGTCGTCAGGTTGACCATCACGTCCGCGTCCAGGAGCTCAAGACTCTCCTCGGCGAGGTAGGCCCAGCGCTCCTCGACGGGGTCCTGTTCTCTGACGTCGACGCCTGCACCCTCCAGAAGCAGTCCTGTCGGTGAGGTCTCGTTGTAGACCTCGACCTCGAGCTCCCCGAAGTTGTACGACGTGAAGACGGACACCTCGATGTCATCGGGGAAGCTGACCGAGGCGAGCGCGTCGGACGCGGTCTGAGCGGCCTCGGCGACACGTTCGGGATCGAGAGCGAAGATCTCTGCGAGGTCGTCGAGCATCGCTTCCTGGGACTCGCTCGAGACAACGACCACAGGGATCTGTTCCGAGAGCTCGTCGAGGCCCTCGATGAACTCGGCGTCGTAGTCGGTGATCAGGAACAGGTCGGGGGCAAGCCTGACCATCTCTTCGATCGACAGGCTGAAGACATCGAGACCCTCGGTGAGTTCCAAGCCGAGGTCGTCGGCCCGCTCCAGGTAGCTCTCCGGTACGGGCTGGAAGTCGCCGAAGAGGAACGGGACGAGCATGTCGACCTCGACGCCCAGACCGAGCAGGTTGCCGAACGCCAGGCGCGTCTCGGACAGGTGGATCAGCTCGGGGCGCGTCTCGATCACCGTGCTTCCGAGTGCGTGTTCGATGACTCGCGGGTAGGCCGCAGCATCGCCGGGCGAACCCCCGGCGCCGGTATCGGTCATGTCGGCGTCCCCCTCGTCGGCTGCCTGGACGTCGTCGGTCGACGACTCCGTGCCGGACGTCCCATCTCCGGACGAACCGCCCTCGGTGGTGAGGCCGCTCGAGTCGGTCGTCGCTCGCGGCGCCGTCTCGGTCGGCGTCCCGGCGTCTGATGCGGTCTCCTCGCTCCCGCAGGCGGCGGCGATCAGCCCGACTCCGATCGTGGCCGCGATCACGCTCGCCCGGGCTCGGCTGGTCATCTCATCTCCTTGAGCTGCGTTCACGAGATGAGACAGAGCCTCCAGGAGGCCCGGTGATCCCAGCGGCCAAACCGGAGATTCGACCGGCCAAGATCGAGACACCGGCGGCGCCGGTCGGCGGGCCGCCGGTTCGCGACGAGCCAGATAGTCGCTCGGTGTCATGCCGTAGTCGCGGACGAACGCCCGAGCGAAGGCGATCGTCGATCCGTAGCCGCAGCGACGCGCCACCTCGCCGACCGACCGACCGCTCGAGAGGAGTCTCACCGCAGCGTGCAGACGAGCTCTACCTCTCCAGGTGCGGAACGGCACGCCGGTCTGCTCGGTGAACAGCCTCCTGAGCGTCCGTTCACTTGCGCCGACGAGGACCGCCCAGTCGTGCAGGTCGCGCGCTGATGCGGGTTCGGCGATGATCCCGTCCGCGACCTCGCGGGCCCTCGGATCGGTCGGGAATCGGAGCGGCGACGGCTCCGCGACGAAGTGATCCTCCAGGTGGGTGACGACGGCGGAGAAGAGCCCTGACGACTCGTCCTGACCCGGGTGGTAGTGAAGGTGCGCCAGTATCGGGGCGACCACTTCGTCGAGGGTGATCGTGGCGATGCGCCGCCACGACGACGGGCAGGAGCCGACGACGAAGGAGGCCGTCCACCACACGCCGGACGCCTCGACCGTGTACGGGTGGCCTCCTGGGATCCAGATGCCCGTGGGCGAGGACACGACCGTCGACAGCCGCGCCGTGCGGACCTGAGCTCCGGCGTTGTGGCTCCACACCAGATGGTGATGGTCGGGGTCGTAGCGGTCGACCGTCTCTGACGTCGTCGCCGAAGCGAGCTGCGGAGTGCGTCGACCTACGTCGGTGAGCACGACTCCTTGACTCGACACCATGCCCACGTTCGGAAGCGTAGCGGCGGTGGTTAACCGCGCCTTACGTGGACTGGCCGCCAGCGCGACGGTCGGCGAACCCTGGACTCGTCATCTCGATGCGTGCGACATTCGTGGTCGGCGCAGTCGCCGTGAGCGTCCTCGGCCAGCTGCCCGCATCGTGACCCCGGACGGCGAGCTACTCGCCGAAGAAGTCCGTCAGGGCGCGCTCCACGGCCTCGATCTGGAAGGGCACCGTCAGCGGTGTCGTGAACGACCCTGCCAGCGCTTCCGCCCCACTCCAGACGACGACCCGACCGGCCTGCACGGCCGGGAGCGTCTCCCACAGTGGGTTGGCTTCGAGAGCCGGGAGCTCTGCGCCCGTCAGGTCGACCACGATGATGGCTTCGGCCTCGACCGATCCCAGCTCCTCCTCGGAGAGCAGGTTGGCGAACGGCCGCGGGCCGCCGTTCGACTCGGGAAGCGGTTGTGCGCCGGCCGCTTCCAGCACGGCTGCGACCGCTGATAACCTGGTGAACTGGACGACCGCCGGACCTGCTGCGGCCAGGAGCTGGACCTGACGATCTGCGGCGAAGGGGACTCGAGCGGCGAAGTCAACGAGAGCCGCTTCGACCTCGGCGATCTCCGCTTCGGCTTCATCGGTCAGGTCCATGGCGAGTCCGACCTGTCGAAGGGCGGTCCGCCAGTCTTGTGAGTCGATCGGGATGCTCGGGGCGATCGCTTCGAAGCCCTCGACGTTGTCGTCGTTGATGAAGCCGATCTGACCCACGATGAGGTCAGGATCGACGAGCGCGATCTCCTCGAAGTTCACACCATCGCTGTCGACCGGGAAGATCTCCACGTCCGGCCCGTACGCACCCGCCTCTGCCAACCAGGGCAGCTCGGGCCCCGAGAAGTCGCGCTGTCCCCACGCCGTCGGCACGACACCGAGTGCCAGCAGCGCCGACAACTCCTGTTGATCGGTGACCGCCAGGACGCGTTCCGGGCGCTGATCGATCAGCGTCGACCCGAGCGGATGCTCGATGGTGACGGGGAAGGCGTCACCTCCATCGGCCGACAGCTCGTCGCCGTCCACCGATTCCACCTCGACGCCCGGTTCCGACGAAGCCAACTCCGGCTCGTCGCCGGTGACGGTGTCGGTCCCTGCGGTCTCGGCGGTCTCGGCGGTCTCGGCGGTCTCGGCGGTCTCGGCGGTCTCGGCGGTCGGCTCGATCGAGCTCGACGGGTCGTCGGTGTCAGTGCCGCAGGCCGCCGCCAGGAGCACGAGGCCGACTGCGGCCAACGTCGCAGCCGGCTGCGAGGTCCGCTTGCCAAAAGGGGGGAAGGTCACCTCCCCAGCCTCACCGATCACCTCGCGCATCTGCGGCCAAACCGGCCATAGTGCCGGTCGATCTGCGCCTCCTTCGACCTGGAACCGTGACGGCGGGAGGCCGAGGGCGTCCTTGAACGCTCGCGCCAAGCTGGTGGTCGAGGCGTAGCCACTTCGCCTCGCCGTCGCCGAGACCGACACACCGTCCGCCAGCAGCGACATCGCTGTCCGCATGCGCAGCTCTCGCCGCCACCGAGCGAACGACCAGTTGGTCTCGGTGACGAAGCGGCGACGGAACGTGCGCTCGCTGTATCCAGCGATGTCGGCCCACGCCGCGATGTCCCGGTCGATCGACGGGTCAGCGATGAGCGCGGTGGCGACATCGCGGAGCCCGGCATCTGCGGGCATGGGCAGCGCCGCCGGCGTACGACTGTGAGCAACGGCGATCTCCTCGACCACGGCGGAGGCGACGTGCTCTGCCCACGGTCGAGCGACCTGGGCCGGCAGCCACTCCAGCAGCGCAACCACGGCGCGGTCCAGCGTCAGGTGGGCAGACCGAGACCACAGCGCCGGACACGACCGCGCCTCGAACCAGGCGCTGCCGACCGGCATCGCGCTTCGCACCTCCAATCGCCGCTCCACCGGTACCCACACGGCGTCTCCGCCGTACACGAGGTAGGACGCCGACCCCACACTGACGTGCGCCGCGACACCACGCCGCGACCAGACGAGTCGATGGTGCTTCGGATCGACGCCCGGCTCTCTCGCGTCGAGCGACCACGCTCGGTGTCCACCGCGGAGATCGACGTGAGCGAGCACGATCCCGTCTGAGGTCGTCAGGGGCCAGGTCATCCCGACGTGCTCGAACTGCACCGCTAGCTTCCCGGCCTCATCTCGGGCACGAGCACCCGCCTTCGCTCCACACCGGGAGCGATCTGGGCGCACCGATGAGCGAGCGCGAGACAGCCTCTCAGCCGGCCGACATGAAGGCACCGAACGCAGCGCCGTCACAGACCACCTCGGCGGAGGTGATGCGGCCGTCGCGGACGGTGAGGTGGTCGGCGATGAGCACCGACGCGCTGCCGTTCACCGCCTCGTACATCTGCATCGCCGTCTCGCCGTCGTACGCCTCGGCGACCATGCGGGTCGTGGCACCGTCCGGCCACCCGCCGCCCTCGAAGAACGCCTCGCGACCCTCGATCACCATCTCGCCGGCCTGGAAGCGGAACGCATCGTCCATGATCGGGCGAAGGGCGTCGGGTCCCTGGCGGGTGGTCCAGGAGTCGAAGTACTGGCGGGCGACGCGCCGGGTGTCGTCGGTGGTCATGTCGGTTCCTCGTTGGTCAGGTGATGGTCGAGCGAGTCGAGCGCGGCTTCCCAGGCCTCGCCGAAGACCTCGGGGCCGGGGCTCGCGGGGAGGCGGCGGTGGTGGACGGCGACCTCGGTGCCATCGGGCGTGGCGGTGAGGCGGAAGGTCACGACCGTCTCGGCGTCGTCGCCGTCCCACTGGTTCGTCATGGACAGCAGCGTCGGTGGCTGGACGTCGAGGATCGTGCCCCGGAGCACGGCGGTGGACCCATCCGGGTGCATGACCCAGCGGCAGCGCCCGCCCGGGCGAAGGTCGATCTCGGCCTCGGACGTGCGGATGCCCCTCGGACCCCACCAGCGCACCAGCTCGGCCGGCTCGGTCAGCGCGGCGAAGATCCGCTCGGGCGAGGCCCGGAAGCGACGGGTGAGGCGGACCTCGGCGATCACGGCTCCTCGCCCAGGTGTTCGGCGAGCGAGTCGAGCGTCGAGTCCCAGAAGGCGGTCTGGTCGTGGAGCCACGTGCGGGCCTCGACGAGCCCGTCGCGCCGGAGGCGGCACACCCGGTGTCGCCCGGCCGGACGACGCTCGACGAGGCCGGCGGCCTCCAGCACGCGGAGGTGCTTGGAGATCGCCGGAGCCGACATGGCGAAGGGCGCCCGCAGCTCGGCGACGGTCACGTCGCCGCCGCGGAGGCGCTCGATGATGCTGCGTCGCGTCGGGTCGGCCAGCGCCCCGTAGAGCGCATCGAGGTCGCCGGTCGTCACGCCCATCACTTAACCAATCGGTTCAGCGTTGGTCAACCGGACAGCGCCACGGAGTGGTGCGTTGGCCGATGTGCGATCCGGACTGAGCGCCCCCCGGCACGACTCAGCTGTGGACGTGGGCGCGGTGCCCTTCGCGGTCGAAGACCATGATCACCTCGGCCGGGGCGTCAAGGGCGGCGAAGGCGTGCGGGGTCATGGTGTCGAACTCGGCCGCCTCGCCGGTCTCGACGACGATGTCCCGGTCGCCCAACAGCAGCCGGACCCGCCCCTCGAGCACGAAGAACCAGTCGTAGCCCGGATGCACTCGCTGGACCGGCTCCTCGTCCCTCGGCTCCAAGCGGCTCTTCACCGCCACCGTGCGACCGTTCGCGCGACTCAGCGGCCAGGTCGTCCAACCGTCCTTGCGGGTCGGTGACGGACGGATCACCACGTCGTCGTCGTCGTGGGTCTCGAGCAACGAATCGACGCTCACCTGGAACGCCCGAGCCAGCGGGACCAGCACGTCGAGGCTGATCGCCCGCTTCCCCGTCTCGATGCGACTGATCGTCGACGGCGACAGGTTCGTCCGATCACCGAGCTCCTGCAGCGAGTAGCCCAACGTCGTCCGCAACGTCTTGAGTCGGCTGCGCACGGTCTGGTCGATGCTCTCCTCGTCGCCCACGGCGCTCCGATCAGTTGTTGCGAATATTGCAAGAGGCGTTGCGGAATCCGAGATCGATCGTAGCGTGCCGGTCATGGCTCACGACCACGACCACCATCACCCCCGGACGTTCGAGCGGACGACGGACGTCGCCATCATCGGCGGCTCGGCCGCCGGGCTCGCCGCCGGGCTGCAGCTCGGACGGGTCCGCCGGGACGTCATCGTCCTCGACGCCGGTGACCCCCGGAACGCCCCCGCCGCCCACTCCCACAGCTACCTCGGCCACGAGGGCATCCCGCCCGCCGAGCTGACGACCATCGGCCGGGCCGAGGTTCGCAGCTATGGCGTCGAGGTGCTCCACCAGACGGTCACGGCGGTGGACCGGACCGACGACGGCCGCTTCCGGGTCGATCTCGCCAGCGGCCACGCCGTCGTCGCTCGACGGGTCCTCGTGGCCACCGGCCTCGTCGACGAGCTCCCCGATGTCGACGGCCTCACCGAGCACTGGGGTGAGACCGTCATCCACTGCCCGTTCTGCCATGGCTTCGAGCACCGCGACCGGCGCCTGGTCCAGCTCGTCATCCACCCCGCCGGGCTGCACATGACCCCCCTCCTCGGCGGCCTCGCCAGGGACCTCACCGTCGTCCTCCACGAGGGCGTCGACCCGACCGCCCAGGAGCTCGACGACCTGCGGGCGGCAGGCATCGCCATCGTCGACACCCCGGCACGTCGGATCGTCACCGACGTCGACGGCGCGCTGACCGGCATCGAGCTGACCGACGGCTCGACCATCGACGCCGACGCCGTCGTCACCGGTGTGCGGTTCCGGCCTCGGGCCGAGGCGCTCGCTTCGCTCGGGTTGACGCCGGTCCCCCACCCGATCGGCCTCGGCACCCACATCGAGAGCGAACCGACCGGGGCGACGTCCGTGCCCGGCGTGTACGTCGCCGGCAACGTCACCGATCCGTCCCAGCAGGTCCTCCAGGCCGCCGCCAACGGCAGCTTCGTCGGCGCGCAGATCGCCTTCGACCTCGCCGCCGAGGACCTCACGGCGACCGACACCGTCCGCGCCGGGCAACGAGAGTGGGACGATCGCTTCGCCGGCGAACCGACCTTCAGCGGCAACCCCAACGGCACCCTCGTCAACGAGATCGGCGACCTCGACCCGGGTCGCGCGCTCGACGTCGGTGCGGGTGAGGGCGCCGACGCCGTCTGGCTCGCCGAGCAGGGCTGGGAGGTGACGGCCACCGACATCTCGGTGAGCGCCGTGAACCAGATCGCCCGGCTCGCCGAGGGCGTCGGCGCCGAGGTCCGCTGCCTCCACGCCGACGCCGGCGACCTCGACCCGTACGGCTCCGAGACCTACGACCTCGTCTCGGCCCAATACCCCGCCATCTCACGCAGCCCGGACGACCGAGCGCTCCACAACCTGCTCGACGCCGTCGCCCCCGGCGGGACGCTGCTGTTCGTGCACCACGATGGCGAGGCGATGCGGGCCGCCGCCGAGCACCCGCCGGCCTGGGACTCCGAGACCTACCTGCGCCCCGTCGACGTCGCCAGGGCGATCGAGGCGTCGCCCGACTTCGACCTCGAGATCGACGACCGGCGCACCCGCCCCGGCGGCCACAACACGATCGACGTGCCCGACCTCGTGGTCCGGGCTCGACGGAAGGGATGAGCCATCTGCCCGCCTTGGAGCGACAGCGGCGTCGGCTGTCGCTCCGAAGCGGGCAGATCACACCACCTCAGCCCGCGTCGCCGGCCACCTGTGCGGCGGACTCCGACGCGGCGGTCCGGTAGATCGCCTTCGCCATCAACGACGTCTCGGTCCGACGGCGAGCCTCGTAGACCTGCGAACGCGCCTCGTGCGCCTCGACGTCGGTCGGGGCCGCCTGCACCGCCAGCTCGATGAGGTGGCACGCCAGACGGTGGTCCCCCGCCTCGCTCAGACCGAGCGCCCGTCCGACGAGCGCTCCCACGCCTCCGCTCAGCTCGGCGAGCTCGGTGGCCAGATCGGCCTTCGGTGCCGGCTTGAGCTGGGCCGGGTCACCATCCCACCAACCGCCGTACAGCCGCCAGATGTTGCGGACGATGAACTCGGGCTCGTCGTAGGTCGGGCGGAGGAAGGGCAGCTGGAGCACGTCGGGATCGACGCGGACGGAGTGAACGATCTCGTCGAGGGTCGCCCCCGCGTTCATCGCCTCGACGACATCCGCCACCAACCCCTCGAGCGCGCCGGCGATGGTGTCGAGGACGTCGGCGATCCGCTCGCGACCACCGATCGGGAGACCGTGAGCCGGGAGGAGCAGCTCGGGCTCGAGCGCCGCCATCTCCCGCAGCGCTGCCGCCCACTCCCCCGGGTACCGCTGCACCTTCTGCGGGTTCCCCGCGTTGGGGAAGGCCCAGACGAGGAAGTCGCCCACGGCGATGGCCCGCTGCTCGGGCAGCCACGCCCACGCGTGATCGTCGGTCTCACCCCGAGCGTGGCGCAGCTCCAAGCGAACGTCGCCGACCCGGAGACCACTCCGATCCGTGAAGGTCGTGCTGCACTCGGCCACGTCGTCGGGCAGGAACCGCTCGCCGTCGAGCATCGCCCCGGACGCCTGGCGGGTCCCGCCGAACTGCCGGGCGTTGATCGCCTGGTTCCACCCGTCGGTGGCCCGGTAGCGGTCGAAGCGGACCTGGACGTTCTCGTGCCCGACGACGGCCGGGTCACGGTGACCACGGGCCCGCCCGTCCGCGACGAGCGCGCCGCTCCCACCGACGTGGTCGACGTGGCCATGGGTGTAGACGAGCGTGTGGACCGGGGCATCGGACCAGGCACGGAGCGACTCGATCACCCCGCCGGCGGTCGCCTTGCCGCTGGCGTCGAACAGCAGCAGCCCGTCGTCGGTGTCGATCACGACGACGTTGCTGAAGCTCTCGATCATCGCGATGCGGTCGTCGACCTCGGACAGCTCGTTGGTGATGCGAACCGCTCGTGCGTCCAGGCGCCGCTCGTCGATGATCCGCGCGGACAGATCCAACAGCTCGGCCATGGCTCCCCCTCGGACGTGCGGCGTCGCGGGTCAGGCTGCCACAAGCTCCGAGGGCCGGACACCCGAGGACTTGAGATCCGACCGCTCCGGCCGACGGGCGCTCGCGGTCGTCCCCTGCAGTGAGGAAGCTCGACGATGCAGATCTCAGACAGCCTCGGTGGAGCAGCGAGTCAGCGACTCGAAGCCGTGCGATCCACGCACGCCGTGATCGAGTTCGACCTCGACGGCACCATCCGGGGAGCGAACGAGCACTTCTGCGCTGCGATGGGCTACGAGGAGTCCGAGATCATCGGTCAACACCATCGGATGTTCGTCGACCCCGCCTACGCGGCGACCATCGAGTACGCCGACATGTGGCGTCGACTCGGCTCCGGAGAGCACCTGACCGGCCAGTTCCCGCGGCGGACCAAGTCGGGAGACGAGATCTGGATCCAGGCCGCCTATGCGTCGATCCGCGACCGGTCCGGTGCGCCCACCGGCGTGATCAAGCTCGCGAGCGACGTCACCGACCAGGTCCGGCTGGGTGCCCACCACGAAGCGTTGATCGCGGCGATCGAGCGTTCGCAGGCCGTGATCGAGTTCGAGCTCGACGGGACGATCCGCCGTGCGAACGAGAACTTCTGCGCTGCGATGGGGTACGCGGAGCACGAGATCGTCGGCGAACACCATCGGATGTTCGTGGATCCCGAGCTCGCGGGCAGCGCGGAGTACCGCCAGATGTGGGAGCGACTCGGTGCCGGAGAGGCGCTCGCCGGGCAGTTCCGCCGCATCACGAAGAGCGGGGACGAGATCTGGATCCAGGCCACCTACAACCCGGTGATCGACGCCACTGGCAGTCCCATCGAGGTGGTGAAGGTCGCGTCCGACATCACGGCCGAGCATCGTCGATCGGAGGCGATCGTGCTCTCCGCCGACCGTCTCCACGAGACCTCGAGCGCGATCGCCGGCTCGAGCGGCACGTTGGCCGACGAGACCTCCCGCCTCTCCGACGACGTCACGGCGGCAGCTGCGGCCGCCGAGCAGGTCTCGGCAGCGCTCGACTCGGCAGATGTAGCGACCACCGAGGTCGCCGAGACGGTCGCCACGATCGCAGAGGCGGCCCGATCCGCGACGGAGTCCTCGGCCGAGGCCGTCGAGACTGCGGCCCGCACCGGGGAGCTCGTGGGTGCGTTGGCTTCATCGGCCGACGAGATCGGCGAGGTGGTCCGCCTCATCGCCGACATCGCCGCACAGACCAACCTGCTCGCGCTCAACGCCTCGATCGAAGCGGCGCGAGCCGGGGAGGCAGGACGAGGCTTCGCCGTCGTCGCCTCCGAGGTCAAGCAGTTGGCCGAACAGGCTGCCCGCGCCACCACCGAGATCAGCACCCGCGTCGAGACCAATCGCGCGCGCTCGAGCGAGGCCGTCACCCGGATCGAGGAGATCCATGGACAGGTGGGGGCGTTGGGCGAGCGGATCGACGCCGTGTCGTCTTCGATCTCCGGCCAGCGCGATCGTACCGAGGAGCTCTCACGGGCTGTTGCCGAGTCCTCCGCTGCGACCGTCGACACCGCCGACGCGCTCGTGCGGATCGGCGGCCGCGCGGAGAGCACTCGAGAAGCAGCGGCCACGCTCGATGAGGCAGCCCGGGAGACCAACGAAGTCGCGGCGACGCTCGGCGACCTCCGCAGCTGATCCATCGGGGCATGTCGCCGTGCGGCGCTCGTCGAGTGGCCACGCGCGCGGCGTGACGGCCGCGCTCAGGCGGCTGGCAACACCCCCGGCAGCGTGACCTCGAGGAAGCGTGTGCCGACGGCGGCGGTCATCGCGAGCTCGACGCCGGACGGGATGGCGACGCTGTCGCCTGGCAGCAGCGTCGCCGACAGCTCCGGACCGTCCAGGTCGAGGCTGCCACCTCGGACGAACACGAAGGCGAACTCACCGTCGTGCGCGTGCGACGGCGTCGATACGGGCTCGACGGCTCGGACGGTGCGCGCCCCGGCGAGTCCACCGGTCGCTGCGGTGATCCCGCTGTCCCGGCACTCGAATCCCCGATGCCGCCACGGCATCCAGGCTGCGGCCGCGGCGACGTGGAGCACGAAGCGCTGCCCACCGAAGTCCCGGGCCGCATCGATGATCGGGGTCGGCAGGTCGATCTCGTGCTCGGCGAACGTGTCGTGCTCGGCGGGACAGCCGATCTCGACCACCTCGAGGCCGGCGGAGCTCTCCAGGACCTGATGACGGATCTCCGGCGGCTGGAGCACGCAGTCGCCGGCCTCCATCACGAACGGCTCGCCCTGATCCTCGTAGACGACCTGCACCCAACCGGAGTGCACGTAGATCATCTGGAACCGGATCCGGTGGTAGTGCACGTAGTCGGGCACCGGTCCGCCATCGGCGATCCGGATGTGCGAGGCGATGAACCGGCCACCCCACCGGTCCGGGATGAGGTCCCGGTAGCCCATGCCTGCCCGACCGGTCCCGAAGCCCACGGAGTCCGCCAGCCTGCTGATCGTGAGCGACGGCACGCTGGCCGGCACGTCGACGCCCACTGACACGCCGGCGTCGATGACGTCGAAGGGACCGTCCCCGGCCGCCGAGCGCTCGAGCGCCGTGACGTCGACCCCAGCGACGCTCGCGCCGCGCTCGGATCGCTCCAAGCGCACGGCGAGATCGGCCCGGGAGAGATCGGCTTCACGCGGGTCGTCCGCCGGGGAGATCCGATCGATCCGCAACCCGAGGGAGCGGAGATGCTCGAGTCCGCCGTCGAAGTCCACCACCGGCAGGAGCACCCGGTTCGTCATGTCACCGGCACCTCGGCCAGCCCACGTTCGCGTCAGGCACCCGGCATCGTGAACTGCTCGAAGATGGCGACGTTGGAGGTCGCAGCGGCGTGCCGCTCCCCGATGACCGCTTGGTACTCCGACGAGTCATACCAGGCCTGCGCGGCCTCGACCGACTCGAACTCGATCATCACGGTCTGCTGGCCGTGCCACTCGCCCTCGAGCACGTTGACCGCGCTGCCGGCGATGCGGGGGAGGCCGCCGTGCTGCAGCACGCTCGGCACCGCCTTGGTGGCGTAGGCCTCGATCGCAGCCGGATCGGTGATGTCCTCGGTGAAGATGATGTACGCAGGCACAGCGTGCGCTCCTCGTCGTCGTCGGAGCCGCAGTCTCGCGCTCCGTGGATCGTCCTAGAACTTGCCCTGGTTCACCAGCATCTCGCCCCGCGGGAGCGGCTCCATGTTGTCCCAGTGCTCGACGATCTTGCCGTCCTCGACGCGGAAGATGTCGAAGACGGCGTAGTCCTCGTCACCCATCTGCACCAGCGAGTAGGCGACGACGAAGTTCCCCTGGGCGAGGATCCGATGCACGTACTTGTAGACCATCGGCGTGCCGGCCTCTGCGAGCTGGCCGAGATAGGCGCCCAGTCCCTCCAGACCGTCGCCGACGGCGGGGTTGTGCTGCAGGTAGGTCTCGGTCGAGACGTAGCTCGCAGCGTTCTGACCGTTGCCCCCGACGAGCACGTCGTCGATGAACGCGGTCACGAGCGCGCGGTTCGCCTCGGTCCGGTCGAGGTCGACCACCTCGGTGGCCCCGTCGAACTGGGAGCGGCCGGAGACGGTCTCGTCGACCCACTCGGCGATGACGTCCCAGTGCTCGATGATCTGATCGTCCTCGTCGAAGTGGAACATGTCGGTCGTGATCCACTTCGCGGATCCACCGTTCAGGCTCTGGGTGACGTGGAGGAAGACGTACTCACCGTCCTCGATGCCACGGATGACCTGGATGTCCCGATCCGGCGTCCGCTCGAGGAACACCTCGAAGAACTCGAGGAAGCCCTCCACGCCGTCGCGCACCCCGGTCGAGTGCTGCACGTAGACGTCGCCGGTGTACCTCGTGACGGCCTCGCGGGCGTTGCCGTCGCGGATGCCCTCCATGTAGAGGTTCGTCGCGTTCTGGAGCTTGGCGGACATGGGCGTTCCTCCCCTGATCGTGTGGCCTCACCTGCCGGCCGGCCCTCCTCCGAAGCCAACTCGAATGGTCGTCGAGGCAGAAGGCCACAACCGGACGATCGCTGGTCGAAACATGACAAGCGTCGCGCGGGCGATGGTCACACCCAGGCCACGCGGGCCAGCGTGAGCGTCGAGCAGTAGTAGACGTCTCGGTCGGTGCCCGCGGTGAGGAACATCCCGTTGGCGATGCGAGAGCCGGTGTCAACGCGGTCGAGCAGCTCGCCGGAGCCGACATCGACCACGACGAGGTGGTCGACCCCGTCGTCGGAGAAGTCGTTGATCACCAGCTCGCCCGAATCGGGGAACACGACCGGCTGCATGCTCGGCCGCACGTCGAGGATCCAACGGACGTCCAGCGACTCGGTGCCGACGCCGGCGAGGCCGCCATTGACCGAGTCCCAGGCGACGGCCACCCCGACCTCGGGCACCACCACCGGCGGGGCGATGATCCCGCCGCCCGGCACCCCGAACGGGGCGACGCTCATCACCTCGCCCGAGACCGGATCGATGCGATGGAGACGCTGCGGTCCGTCCCACGGAGCGGGTTGGCGCCACGAGAGCGCCGGTGGCTGGTCGAATCGACCGTTCGGGAAGGTGCGGTGGATGTGGCGCACCGACTCGACGTCGCCGTCATCCATCACCCACACGTGCTCGCCGGACAGGCACGCATCCCACGCCATGCCGAATGGCCCACCCTCGTCCCGGTATCGGGGCGACCAGTCGTCGACCACGAGCTCGTCGCCGTCGAGCCCCAGCCGGAACAGATGCTCGGTGCCGGGCACGTAGACCCGGTCGACCCCGTCCGCGCCGACGTCGGCGGCGACCCGACCCATCGACCCCTCGGGCAACACGAGCGGCGTCCCGATCGGCTCCAACGAGTCGGGCTCGAAGCGGCTGACCGTGGTCGCCCCCTGCCCCTCGAGCCGGAGGTCCTTGGTCAGCAGCGAACCGTCGGACATCGCGAGCAACCCGTTGTGGCTGCAGTCGACCAGCGCCCGCTCCGCCTCGACGCCGAGCGTGGCGGCGTCGAGGCGGTGCAGATACGACCCGTTGACGGAGTAGATCGAGCCGTTGGCGTGGGCGAGGATCGCTCCGCACCACACGTGCTCGCCGCAGGGCAGGTCCGGGGAACGGACGACGGGCTCCAACGAGACGGGGTCGAACCGCTCCACCCAACCGAACGGCGGCGGGCCCGAGAACGCCGGCATCGTTCCGCCGACGTACCACTCCCCCGGATCCCGGTGCACCACCATCACGTCCCAACGCCCGGTCGACCTGGTCGTGACCTCCGCGACGCCGACCGCCGCATCGAGCCGGCCGGGCGACGACTTCTGCCGTCGGTTGCCCCCACACTCCACCGGCCACGACGACGGCCAGTAGCCGGCGCCTGCCCCCTCACGATCCAACGCGTACACGGCGGCAGCGTAGATGCGCAGCGTGCCGACCTCCCGGGCCACGACACCCGGAGACCGCCTACCGTGCCGTCGTGACCAGCGCTGGCCCCACACCGCTCGTCGAGCGGGCGCCCGAGCTCGCGCTGATCGATCGGGCCGTGGCGTCGGTCGCCGCGGGCGCCGGCCGGATGGTCGTCGTCAGCGGGGTGGCAGGCGTCGGCAAGACCCGACTGCTGGACGAGACCGCACGCGCGGCGATCGAGCGCCGCTTCGTCGTCGGCCGGAGCACCTGCCGCGACGGCGACCTGGATCGTCCCGCCCAGCCCGTCATCGACGCGCTCGCTGCGATGCCTGGCGTCGACGAGCAACTCCTCGCCGACGAGCTCGACGCGTTCCTCGTCGACGACGGCCACCACCCGGGCGCCTACTCGCCGGGCCGCTTCATCCCCGTCCTCGATCGGCTCGTCGAGGAGGTCGAACGAACCGCGACGGAGGCGCCGGCGGCGATCATCGTCGACGACCTCCAGTGGGCCGACCGAGCGACGGTGCGGGCGCTGGCGGCGCTCGCCAACCGGGGGGACCAGTTCCCCATCCTGATCGTCGGAGCGCTCCGACCCCTCGAGCCCGACCATCATCACCGTGAGCTGGTCGACCTCGTCCGGCGTTCCGGGCCCAACGTCGACCGGATCGAGCTCGAGGTCCTCGGTCGGAGCGGCGCGACCCACATGGCCCGGGCTCTGCTCGGTGGCGCCCGACTCGGGACCCGCCTCAGGAAGGCCATCGAGGACACCGGCGGCAGTCCGCTGTTCGTCAACGAGCTCATCACCGCCGCCGCGGCCGACGGTTCGATCGGCATCATCGACGGCGACGCCGAGCTGCAGACCGACGGTCGACCGATCACCTTCGAACGACTCGTGCTCGACCGCGTGCGCGCCCTGGGCCCCGCGACGTGGGACCTGCTCCCGGTCGCCGCCGTCCTGGGCGTCGAGTTCGCGCCAGCCGAGCTGGCGGAGCTGACGCAGCGTCCGATGCACGCGCTGTGGAGCGATCTGCGCCCCGCGGTCGAACAGGGCTGGCTCGTCGAGCGCGAGGCGAACCTCCGGTTCCGTCACGACCTGGTCCGCGACGCCGTGTACTACGACATCCCGCTCGGCGTCCGCCGGGGGCTGCACGCCGAGGCGGCAGCGACGCTCGCCGAACGGAACGCACCAGCGCCCGCGATCGCCAGCCACCTCGTCATGGCCGAGGCCGGCATCGACGACCCGACGGTCGACGCCCTGATCGAGGCGGGGCGGCGGCTCGCGATCGTCGAGCCCCGGCGAGCCCTCGCCTACCTCCATCGTTGCCGAGACGCGGTCGATCCCGACGATCCGCGCCTGGTGGCCGTCGACGGACAGATCGCGCGGGCCCACGTCTGGGCCGGTGACATCGACGCCGCCCGCCCGGCGTTCGAGCAGGTGCTCGCGACCGACCTTCCCGCCGAGACCCGCGAGGAGCTCGAGGAGACCTTCGGCGAGGCCCTCTTCCTCCACGGACGCCTCGACGACGCTGCCGAGCGGTTCACGGCGGTGGCCGAACGGGGTGCGAGCGCGACCAGCGGGCTGCGGCGAGCGGATCTCGCGCTCACCCACGTCTTGTCCGGGCGACTCGACACGGCGGACGAGCACGCCGCGCTCGCCGTCGTCGAGGCGGACGCCAACGCGGATGCCCGAGGCGGCTGCGAGGCCAGATCGGTGCGGAGCCTCGTGGCCGGTCTCCGATGCGAGCACGAGACCGCACGACGACTCGCCGACGAGGCGGTCGCCCTGGCCGATGCCCGACCCGACCGACTCGGCCACCGCGATCTCCCGCTCTTCTTCCTCGGTCAGGTGGCCTCGTTCGCCGACGACCACGAGACCGCGGTCGCCGCGCTCGACCGGGGCATCGAGGTCGGCCGCTCGATCGCGATGTCGTGGGATCTCCCCATCCTGGAGAGCGCTCGAGCCACCGAGTTCGTCCTGTCCGGCGACTGGGACGACGCCGTCGCCGAGGCAGAAGCCGTCCTCGCCTACTCGGCGGAGACCGGCGTGCGGATCGTCGACGCCTACGCACACGCCTGCCTCGCCCATGTCGCCCGACGGCGTGGCGACGTCGCCGCCGCCACGGACCACATCGCCCGGGGGATGGACGCCGTCGGAACCGGTTCGGTCCAGGGCTCGGATCTCGTCTTCGCCGAACAGGCCGTCACGCAGCTGGCGACCGGCGATATCGAGACCGGTCTCGCCACCGGCCTCGGCCTCTTCCGGGCGGTCGAGTCACTGGGGGTGCGGGGCCGCCTGCGATCGATCGGGCCACCGGTGGCCGCGGCCGCCGATCGAGCCGGACGCCACGACGACGCAGCCTCGATCCGCGGGACGCTGATGCGGCTCGGCGATCTGCCACAGGCGAGTCCGGGTGAACGAGCGGCCGCAGCGATCGCGAGGGCCTGGCTCGACACCGACCCGGCGTCGGCACGGGAGGCCGTCCGGCTGCTCACGTCGGTGCGACGTCGTCCGGAGTCGGCGGACGCCTGGACGACCGTCGCCATCGTCACGGCGCGGGCCGGCGGCCCCGAACGGGAGGTGCGCGAGGCCGCAGAGGAGGCCACGCTCCGATACGACGAGCTGGGCGCCCGGTGGGACCTCGACCAGCTCCAGACCTCGCTCGAAGGGCTCGGCTTCCGGCCGCGGCGGCGGCGGGCGCGCGCCCGGGCCACGCACGGCTGGGCCAGCCTCACCGACTCGGAGCGTCGGGTGGTCGACGGGGTGGCCGACGGCTTCCGCAACGCCGAGATCGCCGGGCGGCTCCACGTGTCGCGGCGAACGGTGGAGTCCCACCTCCATCACGTGTACACGAAGCTCGGGATCTCCTCGCGGGTCCAGCTCGCCACCCAGGCGCAGGCCCGCCGCTCCATGGAGGACGCGGAAGATCAGTAGGCCTACCGATGTGCTCGGGACCGACGTCTCCGTAGGTTGCGAGTCGCACACGACGGGGGTGGGGACATGGCCTTTCGCAACTTCTTCCGGCGGTCGAGCACCAAGGACAGCGAGCCCGACCACGCCCTGCTGAAGGAACGAGACGCCGTGGCTCGGGAAGCCGGCGACACCAAGTCGGCCCCCGAACCCACCCCCGCCAAGATCGAGACGACGACCGAAGGACCAGAGCGCGAGCCGACGCCGTCCAAGGCGGAGGCCGAGCAGCCGGAGCCGGCGCGAGCCGAGCATCAAGGAGAGGACTCGTCCTCTGCGTCGGGGGGCGCCGAGGTGACCGTCGGCTCCGGCCAGACCCACGATGCGTCCGACTCCACGGCCTCGGTCGGTGAGGGCAGCACCGAAGCGAGCGACGAGCCCTCCGACGACGGAGAGATGACCGACGGCGGCCGACTCGCCGACGGCAACGGCGACGAGGTCGACAGCGGCGGTGGCGAGCTCGGTGTCGCCGGGGACCACGAGGCCGCCGTCGACACGGAGACCGAGATCCTGCCGGACCACGAGGACGGCGAGGACCACACCGGAGAGGCCAGCATCGACGTCGAGACGGACGCACACGCCGATCTGCCACCGATCGTGGAGCCGGCCACCTCGGCCGTGACCGACCTCTCGCCGCCGACGCCCACGCCGGTCGAGGACACGGTCCCCTCGTGGACCGACCCGCCGGAGAACGGCCCGGACGAGGAGACCGAGACCTTCGAGCCCGTGTTCACGGGCGAGCTCGATCCGGACCCTGCCCAGCCGTTCGTGCCCGAGGTCCACCTCCCCGACCCGGAGCCGCCGATCCAGCTGCCCGACGTCGAGCCGATCGACGGCTGAGGTCGGCTGCTGTCAAGCTTGCCGAACACCAGGTGACGCAGCGGCCTAGGGTCTTCGGCGATGCACCGCCCACCTGGACTCGTCGTCACGCTCGCCCTCACCGTCGCGCTCGGACTCTCCGGCTGCGGCGACAGCGACGACCAGGCCGACGACACGACGCCTCCCGCGGAGACGACCGCGGCACCCGAGGCGACCGTCGCGCCGGCGACCACGGCAGCGTCGGCGGCACCCGCGCTCGACGACAGCCCGCTCGACCTGGGGCGCGTCGTCGTGATCGGCGAGGAGTTCCTGCTGGCCGACGTCCTCGCCCTCGGCGGGCAGCCGGTCGCCGCGACTGCGACGCTGGAGGATCGATTCGTCGGCATCGAACGCGACACCTCGGCGATCGAGCCGTTCTCGCCGATCGAACCGAACTTCGAGCGGCTCGCAGCGTTCCAGCCGGACCTCATCATCACCACGACCGGTGTCGCGTCCTTCGTCGGCGAGGAGATCTTCGAGGAGATCGCCGAGACCGCGATCGTCGACAACAGCGACTGGCGAGCTCAGGTCACTCAGCTCGGCGAGGCGATGGGGGTACCGGAACGAGCAGAAGCGCTGCTCGCCAGCTACGACGACGCCGTGGCCGCGGCCTCCGGTCAGATCCCCACCGACCTGCGCGTGACGGTCGCGACCGTCTACGTCGGCCCCTCGGTGGCGGCATGGACCGACGGACCGGTCAACATCCCCGCCGTGCTCCTCGACCTCGGTATCACCCTCACCCCCGGTGCCGGCGAGCTCGACGGCGAGAGCAACGGGCGCGTGTACCTGTCCGAGGAGCTCATCACCGAGCTCGACGGAGATCTGCTCGTGCTCGCGCAGACGGCCGGGGTCGAGGGCGAAGACGCCGCGCTGGCCGAGGTCGCCGAGGGTGAGCTCTGGCAGGGCCTCCCCGCCGTCGCCGCCGACAACACCCTCACGGTCGATCGACTCGGCTACCCCGGCGTCGAGGGCCGCATCCGCCTGATCGACGACGTGCTCGCCGCCCTCGGCTGAGTGCGAGTCAGCCCGACCGGGTGGTCCGGCGGGAGAGCGCCGCGTCGAGCAGCGCTCGGAATCGCTCGCAGTCCATGTGACTCGACGCCGGGCACTCGGCGGCATGGCGCAGGTGGTCACGCACGAGCACGAGCGCCTCGATCGATCGAGAGCGACATCGCGGCCACGATCTCGGCGGCGACGTCCTCAGGTGGACGGCCGGCGTTCGACACCGGCGTGCCGAGGTCGTGCTCGGACAGCGCCGCGACGCACCGGTCGACCTGATCCAGGCGCCAGCGTCGGATCCGCTCGTCGTCCTCCGGGTCGTCGGGTGACATCACCTGGGCGGTGATGCGCTCCCGCAACGTCGTGGCCGGCACGTCCAGCGTGAAGAGGTGCACGTCGACACCGGCCTCACGGATCGGCACCGCGATCTCGGCGAGGTACGCCGGCTCGACGACGGTCATCGGGACGACGAGTGGGCCGCCGTAGTGACGGTGCAGCGCGATCGCGAGATCGGACACCATCGTCCGCCAGATCGGCAGGTCCTGGAAGTCACCGGTCTCGGACTCCGGGACGACGTGACCGAGGAAGTAGCCGACCATCTCGGGGTCGTACGGCATCGAACCCGGGAGGCGGAGCGACACCTCGGTGGCGACGGTGGTCTTGCCGGCGCCGAAGGCACCGTTGATCCAGACGATCACCCCGCCGAGTCCAGCAGACGCGGGGACGTGGTTCAGCCCCGGCCAGTACGCGATCGACGAGCCGGGCGACTGGCACACCGCCGACGTCGACGCCCCGTGCGCCGCCGTGTTCATCACCTCGGGGATGGGCACCGAGAACCACCAGCGCTGAGCGACCGCCACGGGGCGGTGCGCAGTACCGTCGGCCGCACATGCCGTCGAAGCTGCCCCACCTGGCGAACGCCCCCGATCTGACGCGACAGGAGCTGTTCGACGAGCTGTGGGCCGGCGCCCGCGTCCGGGCGAGTCCCTACGTGATCTCCCTCGGTGGCACCCGAGTCGACCGCACCACGCCGCAGCTCGTCCGACCCGGCGAGCCTCCGGCGGAGAGCCGGGGAGCCGTGGCGACGAGCCTGCTCTTCGGGTGGTGGGGGTGGCCGGGGATCCGCACCACGACCGAGGTCGTGCAGACCTGCCGGAGCGGTGGGGTCGACCTGACCGAGGGCTACTTCCAGTCCCTCGCTCCGCTCGAGGTGCTCCGCACCGGCCGGTCCCTGAGCGAGGTCGACACGTCGGGGCCGCCGCCTCGGGTCGAGGACCCCGACGCCCCCGCGCTCGATCCACCCCGGCGGCCCGTGCTCTCGATCTTCCTGGCGTCGATGGTGATCGCCGTGGTCGTGGCTCTTGCGCTCAGCATCCGACTCACCGACCCCGACACGGCGACGCTCGACGAGCTCGAGGTGGACGACTGCCTTGCCCTGCCCGACGAGGTCGAGCGGCCGATCGGCCGAGTCGAGCTCCGGTTCTGCGACTCGACGGCCTCGTCCCGGGTGACCGCCGTGGTCGAGCTCGACGAGGGCCAGCGTCTCCTGACCGAGACCGAGCTCACCGCCGACCTGCAGGACGACTGTCGTGAGGTCGAGGAGCTCCGACCCGATCAACAGTTGGACGTGCTCGTCGCGGGCACTGACGGCAGCTGGGGACCGACGGCCTGGTGCGTGCTCTCGCCCCCGTAGACGGCTCAGGCGGTGTCGATGGCGTCGATCTTCGACTGCACGTACTCACCGGCGAGCACCGGCTCATAGTTCCGGGGTCCGTCGACATCCAGCGTCTCGACGAGGGTCGACGGCTCGATGCCGCAGAAGGCGACGAGCGACATCAGCTCCTCGGCCGCGTCCTCCGGGCTCGGCGGGAGCACGCGATGGAACGTCGAGCGCCATCGGTCGCCCGTCCAGCGGGCGAGCAGGTCGCCGATGTTGATCGTGAGGCTCCCCGGCACGTGCGGCGCATCGATCCAGTCGCCGTCGGCCGTCTGGATCTGGAGGCAGCCGTGGCCGGACTGGCGATCCAGGATGGTCAGCATCCCGAAGTCGCTGTGCGCGCCGACGCGGAACTGCCCGTCCTCGGGCGGGCCGACGTCGTGGAGCGACGGGTACCAGTTGAGGTTGAGCGCCGAGACACCCGGGGACGCGTTGGCCCGGAAGGTCCCATCGGGGAGCCGGAGCGCAGCGGCGAAGATGTCGAACAACGTCAGCGCCAGCTGCCACACCTGGTCGAGGTAGGCCTCGACGGGCGGCCGGAGCGACGGCTGCTCGTCTGGCCACCGGTTCTCCTCGCGAGCGTGGCCGAACTTGAGGGTCTCCTTCAGGTCCGGCGGCGACTCCTCGCCGGACGCGTAGGCGTTGGACTCGGCGCCCGGCGGGATCCACCCCCGTCCGCCGACCCGGCAGCGGAGGAGGTCCTTCACCGCAGGGTCCTGCGAGAACCACGCTCTGGCCTCGGCCCGCACCTCGGCCGCCAGGTCGGCGTCGATGCCGTGGTCGACCACCAGCAGGAAGCCGTGGCTCCGCAGCGCGTCGTCGACCTGCGCGGCCACGTCGGCGGCTGCCCCGCCGTCGGCGCGCCACGCAGCGATCGAGATGGTCGGCAGTGTCATCGTCGTTCTCCGATCTCGGCGGGGCCACCGTTCACGAGGCGGTCGAGGAGGCGGCGGTAGGCGAGGCTGAGCCGATCGGCCCGGGTGTGCACCTCGATCTTGGGATCGAGGTGGAGCTGGTTGGACCGGAACGACTCCAGCACGGCGAGATCCTCGTCGAGCACGCGGTCCTCGAAGTCGAGCATCTCGGCGATCTTGTCCTCGTCGCCGCCGAAGTCGTTGCGGGCCATGATCTTGAAGATGCGGGTGGACGTCTCCGTCTCGGGCTGCATGGCGTACAGGATCGAGATGACCTGGTCGGTGAGCGGGAAGCCGAGCCGCATGTAGACGGTGAACGGCGGCCTCGCGGTCTTCACGATGTCGTGGGGCTGGGCGAGCTCGTGCTCGCCGGTGGTCACGAGCGGGTCGTCGTGGTTCAGGTACCAGGTGGTGTAGTCGGTGGTCGCGGTCCAGTCGTCGACGGTGACGTCGACCGGTTCCAGCACGGTGTTGTCCGGGACACCGAAGGTCGTGGCGTGGACGGTGGCGAAGTGCGACACGTCGACGAAGTTGTCCATGAGCTGCGCCGCAGACGCCGTCGTACGCCGGGGCTCGTGCTCGATCCGGTCGAAGCCGGCAAGGTCCCACTCGGGTACCTCGGGCAGGCCGAGCATCGGCTCCTCCGGCGCGATCCAGACCATCCCCAGGTGCTCCGCAACGCCGAAGGGCGTCGATGCCCTGGCTCGCGGCGGCACGGCCAGGTCCTCCGGCGCCGACGGGATGCGGACGCACGCGCCCTCGGTGTCGAAGCGCCAGCCGTGGTAGCGGCACTGGAAGGTGTCCCCGACGACCGAGCCGATGCTGAGCGGAGCCAAGCGGTGGGGACAACGGTCCCGGGCGGCGAAGAGGCCGTCGCCCATGCGGACGACCATCCAAGCCTCGCCGAGGAGCAGCACCGAGATGGGCTCGGTGGTCACCTCCGCCGACAGCGCCACGGGGAACCACGACCGCTCGAGACCCGGCGTGCAGTTGCCGATCACGGTCGCCCCCGTGCTCGCCGCCCGTTCGGTCCCCGCCGTCACGCTGCCGAACCTAGGCCGCCCGGTCGCCTCCTGCGTCTCGAAGCCGTTGCCGAACCGTGAACGAGCGGCGGCATCGGAGTGATACCACGATCACGTGGCCATGACACTCCGACTCACCGACGACGAGCAGGACGCCCTGCGTCGCCGTGCGGAGCAGGAGGGGATCTCCCTGCAGGAGGCCGCCCGACGGGCCGTACGCGAGTTCGTCGAGCGTTCCGACCATCGGGATCGTGTCGCCGAGGCCGCGGGCCGGACCCTCGACGTGCATGCCGACGCCCTGCGCCGACTCGGGGAGTGACCGACCCGCGTCCGGTCGAGTACCTCGATCTGGACGACCTCCTCGCACTCGCCACCGCGCTCCTCGGCGACCCCACGCCGATCCGAGACCTCGGTCTGCTCCGCGCGGCGGCCGCTCGTCCATCGACGACCGCCTTCGGTGAGGACGCCTACCCCGACGTCTGGACCAAGGCGGCTGCGCTGCTGCAGTCGATCGTGAAGAACCACGCACTGGTCGATGGCAACGAGCGGCTCGGCTGGCTGGCCTCCTCCGTGTTCCTCGAACTCAACGGCGTGGCCGTCGCCTTGGCAGCGAACGACGACGTCGACGAGCTGGTGATCGGCGTCGCGGCCGGCGACCAGGACCTCGCCGTGATCGTCGACGGCCTCCGATCCCTCATGCTCTGAGCTGATCACTCGGACGCGGCGGACGGCCGGCCACCGCTGAGGGCGACCGACCGTCCGTGCTGTCCGTGCGTGTGCACCCGACCGGGTGCGAGTCAGATCACGCTCACCTGATGCCGATGGCGGCGTCGGCGCCATCGGGTCGGCCACCGGCGACCCGATGAAGGGCCTCTGCCGGGGTGGCGATGGGCTCGATCGTGCGGGTGAGCAGGAGGTCGGTGTCGCCGACCCCGTTGGTGAAACCGGGCCCGAAGGCACCCCAGAAGGCGCCGTCGACGCTGATCGTGAGCTCGCCGGGGAACTGGTGATACTCGAGTGAGGTGCCGATGCCCTCCTCGCTGGCCCGACCTCGGGAGACGACGGGGCGAACGACGTGATCGTCGTCGGAGACACCCCATGAGCGATGGAGGGCGCACAGGCGGTCATGCTGATCCTGATCCAGCCGATCGGGCTCGACGGTCGTCGCGATCCGGACCTTCACGCCGGCATCGACGAGCCGCGGCACGACATCAGCGACCTTGGCGAAGTTCTCCGGTCCCCGCATCTCGTCGTTCAGGTCGGGTTCGGGGGCATCGAGCGAGATCTGCAAGGCCACGTCGGTGCCGGCCAGCTCGAGTGCCTTGGCGAAGCGCTTCGGACCGAACACGGTGCCGTTGGTGATGAGGATCGTCGGGCCGAGCTTCCCCAGCTCCTTGGCCACGTCGACGATGTAGGGCATCAGGAACGGCTCGCCGCCCGTGATGCCGAAGTCGGTGTACCCGAGCTCGGCGGCCTGCTTCGCCAGCCGCACCATCTGGTCGGGCGGCAGCGCCCGCTTCGCCGCCTTCGGCGACGACTCGGTGAAGCAGTAGGTGCAGGCGAGGTTGCAGTGGTAGTTGCTGTAGAACCACACGCGGCCCGGGATCTCGCCGTCTCGGATGGCGTCGGCGATGGTGGTCATGACGTCCTCCTCGTGATGGTCACGAGCGTTCCGGTGTCGGACGCGACCGGCCGGGCCGGGGGCTCGGGCATCGGATCGATGCCGAGCCCTCCGAGTCGCTCGTAGAGCTCGTCGGGCTGTGGGAGCTGGAACGCCGAGGCGAAGCGGGCCAGCATCATCGTGGCGCCGATGGTCATGGTGAGCTCGACGAGCTTCGCCTCACCCACGGCCGCCAGGGCCGCATCGGTGACGGCCGGGTCGACCCAGCCCCGTTCGGTGGAGATCGCATCGATCCACACGACGACCGCCTGCTCGTCGGGGTCCTCGAACACCTCCTGCGCCGTGGGGCACTCCCGCAGCGCACGGACCTCGGCCAGGGTGAGGCCGCTGTCGGCTGCCACGACGGTGTGTCCGTCGGTGCAGAACCGGCAGCCGAGGTTGGCCGAGGTCCGGAGGATGGCGATCTCCTTCTGACGGAGCGAGACGCCGGAGGGACCGAGGGCCGCGCCGAGGAACGGCAGCGCCGGCTCGCACAGCTCGGGCACCTGCGCCAGCGTCCCGACGATCGGACCCGGGTCGTCGCCCTCGAAGAGGTGGCGCAGCAACAGCGGCGCCGACGAGGCGTCGATCAGGTTGACGATGGGCATGGTCGCACCCTCCCGCTTCCGTAGATCGTGGTCGGATCAGTAGTTGAAGACCAGGGCCCCGCCGGAGGTGTACTCGTACACGCTCGGCGCGCCGAGGACCTCGACGTTCTTGGCCCACGTGGCCTCGGTGAGGCCCCGCAGCTTCACGCAGACCGGGCAGGCGAAGAAGCGGCCGCCGCGCTCGACGTACTCGGCGTGGAGGTCGGCGACCGACGGAGCGCCCTCGATCTGAACGGTGTCCGCGAAGCCGTCCACCGCCACGTTGACGCCGTCCTTGGTCAGCCACATGACCGACTCCTTGCCGGCACGGAGGGCCTCGACGCCCATGAGGTAGGCGATCAGGACGTTCTCCTGCTCGTCGGCGCCGTGGGTGAGACCGATGAGGACCTTGTTGTCAGCCATGTTCGTGTTGCTCCTGTGTGGTGTGGGCGGCGTCTCCGCCTCGCTGATGAGCAACGTACGAACGATCCTCCGGACGGTCTTGGTGACGGTTGGGGGATCGTGTGGGGACGTTCTGGGGGACGATCCGACCCCTGCCGGGTAGGTTCTCGCCGGTGGCGGTGCGGTTCGGGGACTGCGAGATCGACGTCGATCGCTGGGAGCTGCGCCGAGACGGCGAGCTCGTCCCGCTCGAACCGCGGGCGATGTCGATCCTCGTGCACGTCCTGCGCCATCGCGACCGTGTCGTCACCAAGGAAGAGCTGCTCGACGAGGTGTGGGGAGACCGGTTCGTCGGCGAATCCGCGCTGACCTCCCAGATCAAGTCGATCCGCAAGGCGGTCGGCGACAGTGGCAGGGAGCAGCGGGTGCTCCGAACGGTCCACGGCCAGGGGTACATGTTCGTCGCCGACGTCGAGGAGTCTGCGGGCGCGGCCGAGGTGCCGGCGCCGGCCGCCCCCTCTCCGTCCGCCGAAGCACCTGCGAACCCCGTCATCGCCGTGCTCCCGTTCGAGAACCAGTCCGGCGACCCGTCGAAGGCCCACGTCGCCGACGGGCTGACCGCCGACATCATCACCGGCCTGTCCAAGCACCGATGGCTCCGGGTGCTGCCCCGGGCGACCACGGCCTCGTATGCCGAACGCCCCGAAGCCATGGCCGCCCTCCGCCGGGACCTGGAGGTCGACTACGTGGTCGAGGGCGCGGCACGGATGGGCGGCGATCGCCTTCGGGTGACGACCAACCTGACCGAGACCGCCGGTGGCACCAACTGGTGGGCGGAGCGGTACGACCGCCGCGTCGACGATCTGTTCGACGTCCTCGACGAGATCACCGACGTCATCGTCGCCAGCATCGAACCCGAGGTCGGCTGGGCCGAACGGGATCGCGTGTCGCGCCGCACCGGGAGCGACCTGGCCGCCTGGGACCTCTACCACCTGGGCATCGGCCACTTCTTCCGCTTCACCGCCGAGGACAACCTCGAGGCCCAGCGCCTGCTCGACGAGGCCCGCCGGGTCGACCCGGGCTTCGCCGACGCCCACGCCTGGTGGGCATACGCCTGCGTGCTCGGCATGACCTACTGGGACACCGAGCCCACGCCCGAGGTGCTCGACGCCGCCCTCGCTGCGACCCAGGAGGCCCTCGGCCGCGACGGCCAGAACGCCGTGTTCCACATGCTTCGTGGGCGCGTCCAGCTCGCCCGCCGGGACTACCGCTCCGCGTTGGCCGACAACGAAGCCGCCGTCGACCTGAACCCCACCTTCGCCGCCGCCTGGTGCGGACTCGGCGACTCGCTCTGCTACGAGGGCCGCTACGACGAGGCGATCGAGCAGTTCGAGCGGGCGATCCAGCTCGGCAGCCACGATCCGCAGCGCTGGGCCTTCCTGTCATACGGCGCGCTCGCGCTGCTCTTCGCCGAGCGCTACGACGACGCCGTCGCCTGGACCGAGCGGGCCGAGTCGATCCCGAACTGCCAGTACTGGACCACCGCCCACCGGACCGTCGCGCTCGCCCATCTGGGCCGGGACCAGGAGGCGGCGATGGCGAGGGACAAGCTGCTGCGCATCCAGCCCGGGTTCACGGTCGAGTACGCGAGGTCGAAGCTCTTCTACCTGAAGCGCCCGGACCAGATCGAGCACTACCTCGGTGGGTTGGAGCGAGCGGGCGTGCCGGCCGCCTGAGCTGCGGTCCCCATCTCATCCCCACCTCTCCCCCACATCTCCGGCGTCATGTCCGGGCAAGCTGAACGGGTGACGGACCGGTCGCGATCCCGGACCAGCGGCTCGAACGTCGAGCGCAGCGGACACGTTGGGTTCCTCGACGCCGGCGACCTGCTCGACGACCAGCTGACGGGTGCGCTCGACGACGCCGCTCGAGGAATCGACACCGGCGGGGTCCTGACCGTGTTCTCCGCGATCCCGGCTGCGCAGATCACGGTCCGGGAGCACTGTCGCCGCTCGCCCCGCTTCGATCTCGCTGCCGAGATCCCCGGCGACGAAGGCATCAGCTTCGCCATCGACGTGGTCGGTTAGGGCGTCAGGTCCTCACCGGGACGGAACGGCGGCCCCAGAGCAGGTAGGTCTCGATCCGGCTCGTCGGCCCGGCGGATCGCAGATCGGGGAAGCGATCGACGAGGCGGGACAGCGCCACCCGCATCTCGAGCCGGGCCAGCGCTGCCCCGACGCACAGGTGCGGCCCGGTGCCGAAGGCGAGGTGCCTCCGCAGCTCGGCCGCCGGGCGATCGAGGCGGAACTCGTCGGGCTCGTCGAAGACCTCCGGGTCGCGGTTCGCGGCGCCGTAGCACATCATCATCCGGGCGCCGGCCGGCACGCCGACCCCGGACAGCTCGGTGTCGGCGACCGCCTGGCGGTAGAGGCCCAGCACCGGCGGATCGTGCCGCAGGGACTCCTCCACGGCGACCTCGACGAGCGACCGATCGTCTCGGACGGCCTCCCAGCGCTCGCGATCCTCGAACAGCCGCCACACCATGTTGGTGATCCCGGACGTGGTGGTCTCGTTCCCGCCGATGAGCAGCTGCACGAGCACCGACCACAGCTCCTCGGTCGTGAGGCGGTTGCCGTCGTCGTCCTCGGTGAGCGACAGCACCGTGATGAGGTCGTCGGGCGGGTCGGTCGCTCGTCGACGCTCGACGACCTGCTCATCGAGCAGCTGACGCATGAGGATCCGTTCCTCACGCCCCCGAGAGGGATCATTGAAGGCGGCGAGGATCTCGTCGGACCAGTGCTTGAACGTCGAGCGCATCTCCTCGGGAACGCCCATGAGACGTGCGATCACGATCACCGGGAGGGGCTCGGCCAGCGCGTCGTGGAGGTCCCACCGGTCGGTGTCCTCGACCGCATCGAGCAGCTCGTCGGTCAGCGAGAGGACGGTGGGTTCGAGCGCAGCGACGCGCGGCGCCGAGAAGGCCGCCTGCACGACCCGCCGGAGACGGGTGTGACCAGGTGGGTCGTCGAAGAGGGCGATGCGTTCGGAGGGTCGGGGACCCTGCCCGGTCGTCGCGGTCCACCGGGTGTGGTCGCGAGCGACGAGATCGACATCGTGGTGGCGGGCGGCCGTCCACAGCTCGCCGCCGCCGAGCACCTGGCGGTGGACGGGACAGCCCTCGAGCAGCTCCCGATACGCCCCGAAGGGCGACTCCAGCACCTCGGGCGACATCGGGTCGTACTCCACCACGACCCGCAACGTAGTTGGCCCGGCGCGCTCGCCGGGCCGCTCAAGCCGCCAGGCGGCGCTCCCAGGCGGCGGCGTCGTCGAGCTCGCGGGGGTCGGGCATCCCGTCGAGGCGGCCGAACAGGATGCGGGCCGCGTCGGGGACCAGATCGGTGGCGTCGGCGCAGAAGAGCATCCCCCGCTTGTACTGGTCGCGCTTGGCGGTGAACAGCACGCTCAGCAGGCCACGGAGCAGCCCGCCGAGGTTCGAGTCGAGATGGCGTCCGCGGACCCGCCACCAGGTGTCGCCGTCGTGGAGGTGCTCGACGGCGAGGCGCTCGACGTAGGAGGCGTGGCCCTCCACCACCGACATGACGGCCTGAGCCCGAGCGACGGTGTCGCGGCGGGTCCGCCGGTCGGCGGCGAGCACGGCGTCGACGAGGCCGAGGAACACGCCCTGCCAGGTCTGGAGTGTGTGCTGGATGTGGTGGACGCGCTCGTGGGCGATCACCAACGAGGCGAGCGCATCGCGATCGGTCACGTCCTCGCGAGCCATCAGCCCGGCGACGATCGGCGTGTTGATCACGATGCGGCCGCCACCCCCCACCCACGGCGGCACGTAGAGACCGGCCACCGACCGAGCGACGAGCCCGGCACCGAGCTCGATGCCCCTGGCCGTCTTCTCCGGGACCAGACCGTTGGCCGGGCGACCCATGATGGCGTAGGCCTGAGCCAGCACTCCGCCGCGGACGTCGTCGGGGTCGCCGAGCTTCTCCGGAGCCACCGTCGTGGGGGCCGGGAGGCCGGCGAGACCGGGGAGATCGAGCCCGTCGACCCGACGTCGGGCCGCGGCCAGGCGGTCGTGCGCCTCGTGGACCGGGACCTGCGGGCCGGAGCCATCGCCTGCTCGTAGCGAGGCGCAGAAGCTGCAACCCACCGCCGGGAGGACGTTCGCCGCCGCCATGGACCCACGCTACGGCCTCGACGGCGTCGTGCCTCCTCGGCGGCGAGCGGAGTGGCCTCTGCGACACTGGAGGCCACCGTGCTCACCCTCCTGACGCCCCGGCTCGGCCCGCCCATCCGCGCGACCGCCGACGAGCGCGCCCGGCCACTCGCCGGTGACGCCCACGTCGGGCAACCGGTCGCCGACTTCACCCACGGGGTCACCATCGACGCACCCCCATCCCGGGTCTGGCCGTGGATCGCGCAGATCGGCGCCGACCGGGCGGGCTGGTACAGCTACGACCGCATCGACCATGGGGGCGTGCCGAGCGCCCAGCACCTGTTCCCCGAGCTCGGTCAGCTCCAGGTCGGCGACATCGTGCCCGGCCTCCCGGGCCGCACCGACCTGTTCGTCGTGCTCGACGTCGAGGTCGACCACCATCTCGTGCTCGGGGCACCGGACCGACACGACCGGACCGCGGCCACCTGGGCGTTGGTGCTCGACGAGACCGACGGGGACGGCACCAGGGCGCTCGTGCGGATGCGCATAGCGCCCGTTCGGGTCCGCGGCTTCGCCGTACCGGCGATGCTGGTTCGAGCGGCGCTCGGACCCGGCCACCTGGTGATGCAGCATCGGCAGTTCTCCGGGTTGCGCGAGCGGGCCGAACGGTCCCCGAGCAGGGCCGCTGCCGGTTCGCCGGTGATCAGCGCCCGGCTGCTCCGCCAGCGAGCGGCCGCCGGTGGCCTCGAGCTCACCGCCCAGGGCGACAGCATGGCGCCGACCATCCCTCGCGAGGCGACCGTCGAGGTCGTCGGACGAGCGCGTCCCCGGCCGGGTGAGGTGTGGGCGTTCGTCGGCGACGACGGCGCGGTCCTGGTCCATCGCTACCGCCGGCGGGTCCGGGACGGGCTGTCGTTCCGCGGCGACGGCAACCGCAGCAACGATGCGCCGGTCACGACCGACCACCTGATCGGGCGGGTGGTCCGGGTGACGACCGCCGACGGCCGGACGATCCGCCTGGGCGGGACGGATCGCCTGCGAGGTCTCGCCCGGTTGGTCGCCGACGCCGTCGGCCGCCGGCTCCCACGCCGGGCATGAACACAGCCCGGGCCGCAGGCCGCCAGGCCGAGGACACCGGGAGGAAGTGTGGGTTCCGGGACCCACGCCGGGCATGGACTCAGCCGTAGCTGGCACCGAGTCCGGCTCGGGCGTCCTGTTGCACGCCGTACGGCGGGATCGGGTACCGCAACCCGTTGCGGCTCAGGGCATCCAGGCCGGCGATCACCTTCGGCAGGTACGAGGGCGGCAGGGCCATGAGCAGCTCGTCCTCCATCACCCCGCCGTAACGCCGCTCGGCGAAGCACGGGATCGACAATGACGGCTCGCCGGTGGCGAGGGCCCGCCCCCAGCTGTCCGCGCACGACGATTCGCCGACGCAGCCCCACTCGAGCTTCTGGAACCCCGACCACTGCAGTCCGTTGATGAACAGGATCATCTGGGCGGGGGTGGCGTAGATCAGGCAGGTGTCGGGCGGGTCGAGGCGACCGGCTGCCAGGGGTGACACCGCCATGGCGGCGTAGGTGCCGAAGGGCACGGTGTCCATCGAGTGCTGGTGGGCGCTGGCGTCCTCGATCGTCTCGTACCAGACGCCGGCCATCCGATCGCCGGAGAGCCAGTCGTCGTCCTGCGGATGCAGGCCGATCACGGCGCCGCACTGCGGCCCGACCAGGTCGTCCACCGTGATGCCCACGGTCCAGCCGAGCCGGGACGCCATGCCGACCACCTGATCGGTCGTGTGGATCGCGTTGGGACGGCGGATACGAGGCACCGCCTCCATCTCCTCGACCGACTCGAACAGCTTCATCCCGATCGGTGTGGTCCGCAGACGGAGGAGCCGGTTGAGGTCGGCCACCAACCCTCCCCAGTCGAGCTCGTGGCCGTCGATCGTCACGGCGGTCTCGCGGTCGGTCACGTCGGTCCCCCTTCCGGCACCCCGAGAGCGGGGCGCCGGTAGTCTCGCATCGACGGCTGCGGAGCAAGGGGTCCACGACGTGGCGGAGATGATCGAGGGGCGTTCCGAGCACGCACCGGCCGACTACGTGGCCGAGACCCAGCGGCTCTACGCCTCCCTCGGGTACGACGACTACCGCTGGGCCGAGCGCACGGAGCCGCCGGCGTTCGTGCGGCCGGAGGTCGATCTCGCCGACGCCCGGGTCTGCCTCATCGGTTCCGGCGGCGTCTACCAGTCTGGTCAGGTCGCGTTCCACACCAAGGACGACACCTCGGTGCGCATCATCCGCTCCGACGTCGATCGCGACCTGCTCCGGACGGCCCACTTCGCCTACGACCAGACCGATGCGCGCTCCGACATCAACTGCGTCTTCCCGCTCGACCCGCTGGCCGAGCTCGCCGCAGCCGGAGAGATCGGGGCGATCTGCGACGAGGCGTACGCCTTCATGGGTGGGATCTACTCGACTCGGCGGGTGGAGGAGATCCTGACACCTCGACTGGTCGAGCTCGTCGATCAGCAGGCCCCCGATGTGATCCTGTTGGTTCCCGTCTGACCGGTGTGCCATCAGTCCGTGGGGCTGATCTCGCGTCACCTCGAAGCGGCCGGGTACCCGACCGTGCAGCTCACCAGCGCCCTGACCATCACCGCCCGGACGTTCCCGCCCCGGGCGGCGATCGTCGACGCGCCGCTCGGCCACACCGCCGGACCGCCCCACGATCGGGCCATGCAGCGCCGGATCGTGCGCGACGCGCTCGAGCTGATCGGTTCGGCGACCGAGCCGGGCACGGCGGCCCACCTCCCCTACCGCTGGCATGACGATGCCTGGCGGGGCAGTCCGCTGTCGTGGGCACGGGACAACCCGTCCGCCGCGGACATCGGCGACACCCGGACCCCCCGCAACGCCGAGCCGCAGTACCAGACGTCCGAGGACCAGCGCCTCGCAGCGACGAGGTCGCGGCTGACCCAGTGCCGGACCTGCATCGGCCTCGAGTGACCCGGAGTGGGTTGCAAGTCACTCGAAACCTCGGAGTCACTGTCACTTTCTGGGTCCTGGGCTTAGAGTGAGGTCGTGACCAACCAACCCACGACGGCGGCCCCGGTCGTCGGCGCCGAGCGCATCACCAACCTCGACACGGTTCGGGGCATCGCGCTGTTGGGCATCCTGCTCATGAACGCGGTGAGCTTCGGCCTGCCGCAGGCGGCCTACTTCAACCTCGATGCGGCCGGATCCGACACCCCGCTCGACTGGGCGATCGGCATCCTTGGCGAGATCTTCGTCGACCAGAAGTTCATGGGCCTCTTCTCACTGCTCTTCGGCGCCGGGATCGTGCTCTTCTGCGATCGGGCGGAGGCGAAGGGTCGGCGGGCGGTCGCGCTGTCGCTGTCCCGCAACGCCATCCTCCTGATCATCGGCGTCATCCACTCGGTCTTCTGGGAAGGCGACATCCTCCTGGTGTACGCACTGGCCTCACCGGTGCTACTCGCCGCCCGCCGCCTGCCACCGCGAGCGCTCATCGGCCTCGGCCTGGGCGTGATCCTCCTGTCGCCACTCACGGCGATCATCGCCCAGAGCTCGATCGACGCCGACGGCACCGACCTCGGTGGCTACTGGTGGGTCGACGCCGACGACTTCGGCGAGGCGACCGAGCTCTACGTGATCGTCGACGTCTTCGCCCGGGCGATCGGCATGATGCTGATCGGTGTCGCGCTCTACCGGACGGGCCTGCTCAACGGGACGCGTCCGGCGGCGGAGTACCGGCGGCTCGCCGCCTGGGGGCTCGGCCTCGGCATCCCGCTCGCCACGGCCAGCGTGGTGTGGTTCGCGGCCACGGACTTCGGTCCGGAGGCAGCCCTCGTCGGCACGATCCCGAACACCATCGGCACCGTGCCGATGGTGCTGGGCTACCTGGCGATCTTCAGCCTGTGGAACCAGCGGGAGGAGACCGGCCTGCACCTCCGGCTCCGGGCCGTGGGCCGCATGGCGCTCACCAACTACCTGGCGCAGACGGCGCTGGGACTGACGATCCTCGGCTGGGCGCTCGACGGCACCGACCTGACCCGTACGGGGATCCTCGTCTTCTGCGTCGCGGTGTGGGCTGTGCAGCTCGCCTGGTCGCCCTGGTGGTTGGATCGATTCCGTTTCGGGCCCGTCGAGTGGCTCTGGCGGGTCGCGACCTACCGCCGCATCACCCCGCTTCGCCGCTGACGCGCCGCTAGTCCTTCGAGGCGATCTGGTTGGGGACCACGTTCATCTTCGGCTCGTACTCGGCCGCCTCGTAGTCGCCGCCATCGGAACGCTGGTTCGCCCGGAGCACGTCGATGCAGGCTGAACACGGTCCGTAGAAGCGGGCGCTCACCGACGCCCCACATCGGGGACAGTCGAAGGTGATCGGCGTGTCGTCGACATCGAGGGCCACGGCCCCATCCTGCCTCGTCAGGGCGTCCCGGGGGCGGACTCGTCGATCGGACCGTCGAAGCGGCGCACGAGCTCCAGCTCGTGGGCCTCGGACAACGGTCGAAGCCACTCCCCCATCCGCTCGTCGACCTCGGCGCACTGTTCGGGCGTGATCGCCTTCCACTCCCCCAACGACGACCACCAGATCACGACGAGGACGTCGTCGCCGTCGACCGGCGCCCAGACCTCCTTGGCGAGGAAGCCCGGGCACCGGCGGAGGAAGTCGGTCCAGACACCGGTCTCGACCTCCACCCACTCGTCGCGCTCATGCGTCGGTACGGCGAAGCGCAGGAGCTCGACGGCCGTGCTCACGAGAACTCGGGCTCCGACCAGTCGGGAAAGACGTTCGGCAGCTCGTCGGCCACCGACAACGTGAAGTCCGCGGGCCGCTTCTCGAGGAACGACTCGACGCCTTCCCGGGCGTCGGCCATGGCCCCGAGGGTCTGGATCGCCCGCGAGTCGACGCGGTGGGCCTCCATCGGGTGGGGTGCACCGAGCATCCGCCACAACATCTGACGGGTGACGGCGACCGAGACGCCGCTGGTGTTCCCGGCGATCTCGGCCGCGAGCTCGCGGGCCGCGGGCAGGAGCTCATCGGGCTCGTGGAGGCTCCGCACCAGACCACCCTCGAGCGCCTCGATCGCCGGGAAGACGCGGCCGGTGTAGGCCCACTCCGTTGCCTGCTGGATCCCGACGAGCCGGGGGAGGAACCAGCTCGAGGCCGCCTCGGGCACGATGCCCCGACGGGCGAACACGAAGCCGAACCGGGCCTCGGTCGAGGCGATCCGGATGTCCATCGGCAGGGTCATCGTCACGCCCACCCCCACCGCCGGGCCGTTGACCGCCGCGATCACCGGCTTGCGGGACCGGAAGATGCGCAGCGTGAGGAGGCCGCCCCCGTCCCGGTGCACCGTCGGCTCCCCACCGCCTGACTCGTCGTCGTAGTCGAAGGTCGAACCGCCCGAGCCGAGGTCGGCTCCGGCACAGAATCCCCGACCGCGGCCGGTGATGATGATCGCACGCACGTCGTCGTCGGCGTCGGCTCGATCGAAGGTGTCGATCATCTCCTGCATCATCACGCCGGTGAAGGCGTTCAGACGATCGGGTCGATCGAGGGTGATCGTCATGATGTGATCGTCGACGTCGACGTCGATCTGCGTAGTGGTCATCGGTCCTCCCTCACGGTGGCAGCGACCGTACTCCGACCCCGCCGGGAACCGTTACGTTGGCGGACGTGGACGCGGAGAAGCGGCGGGAGGAACGACGGCGAGCTGCTCGCGAGCGGGTGGCCCAGCGGCGGGAGAGCGGCGGCGACGAAGCGGTCGCGCAGGCGGTGCAGGAGGCCAAGCGCCGCCAGGACCCGGGGAGCACGCCGGAGCAGCAGGCGGCGGCACCACGTCGACCGCGGGCGGCCCGACGGCCCGCTCCCGACTCGAAGACCACCTATCGCCTCTCCGACGACGCCATGCTTCAGCTCCTCGAGGAGCGCGACGAGTCGTTGGCCGCGGGCGCCCGTCAGCGGGCCGCCATCCAGGGCCTGGTCCCCTTCGACGCCGAGGAGTTCGAGCTGCGTCTCGGCAGCGCCGACCTCTGGCGGCTCGACCGGTGCTCGTTCGGGAGCTGCCGCAAGCGGCCGAAGTGGATGGCGCCGGCCCGAGCCGAGGGCTCGCCCCGCTTCCTCCGCGCCTTCTGCAACGAGCACGTCACCCCGCCGGAGTAGGCGGCCGAGCGAGGCTGACCTCCGGCCCGCTGGTCCGGGTCCTCTGTCCCTCCCCACCACACCGCCCGACGTCCGACCATGGACGTCCGGGGAGCGTGAGGTGGAGTGGAGGGGTACATGCTGGCCACGACGAGGTCGATCGAGGATCGGCCGGGATCCTCGACCACGAGGGCCGAGCGGCGACCGCTGGAGGTGCTCTTCGTCTGCGAGCGCAACGACGCTGCGGCGCAGATGGCCGCAGCGACGTTCAACGCTCGAGCCGGCGGACGAGGCCAGGCGCGCTCCGCCGGGGCAGCGCCGGCGCCTGCGCTGTTGACCGAGGCGATCATCGTGCTGCAGGAGATCGGCGTCGACCTGCCCGGCGATGTCCCCGGGCCGCTGACGCCCGCGATCCAACTGGCAGCCGACCTGATCATCACCCTCGACGGACCGGACGGCGTCGACGTGCTCGACGGCAAGCGCTTCGCCACGTGGTGCCTGGTGCACCCGTGCGGCGGCGACCTCATGGGGTTCCGGCGGATGCGTGACCAGATCGCCGAGGCCGTGGACGGCCTCATCGCGCAGATCGCCGCGCCGACCGTCACGTCCCACCGCGCCTTCGATCACGAGCTCGATGCGTTGGAGACGTCGGTGACCGACCTCGCCGACGCCGTCGTGGACTTCGTCAACGCGACGGCCCGTGTGGTCGAGGGCATCGACGAGCCCGACACCGTCGCCGCCCGCGCCCTCGACGCCGACATCGATGCCGCCTACGTCGCGATCGAGGAGGCGACGCTCCGGCTCATCGCCCGCAGACAGCCGGTGGCCGGCGATCTCCGGAGGATCCTGGCGCTGGACCGCACGGCGCTGCACCTCGAACGGATCGCCGACACCGAGGTCGACGTCGTCGACTTCCTCGCGGCCACAGGGCGCCCGGATGCGGGCGTCTCGGCGCTGCTGTCGAGGATGAACACGATGGTCGCCCGCATGACCGAGCGGGCGATCGAGGCCCTCGCGACCCGCGACGCGGCGGCTGCGGTCGCCGTCGAGCAGCTGGACGACGAGCTCGACGACCTGCACCGAGCGGTCTTCGACCGGCTGACCGATGAGCTGGACAGCGGCGCCCACGACACGGTCCTGATGGATCGATGCGCGCGAGCGCTCGAACGGGCCGGCGACCACGCCGTCGACATCGCCGAGGAGGTCTGCTTCCTCGTGACCGGTGAGCTGCGGGACCTGGCCAACCCCAACACCTAGACCTCGGGTGCGCGAGGGGTCAGCCTGGTGTCGTGGGCAGCACTCCTGATCGACGGCTTCGCCTCGTCGTCCCGCACCCCGACGGAGGGCGGGTCTGGGCGGTCGACGGGGACCTGCCGGCCATCGACGTCGCGACCGTCGACGGCGAGCCGACCTCGGCGACCGCCGCCCGCACCGCTGCTGCGATGGGACTCCCAGCGGGCCTCGTGGACTGCGCCGTCGACCAGGGCGACGTCGCGTCAGCCGGCGACGACCTCCGGCAAGCGTTGATCGTCGCCGCGCCCCCGCACGACGGCTGGTCGCCGCCGGGCGGACGGGGCTGGACCTCGTGGTCCGGGCTCGAGCCGACGCTCCCGGCCGGGCTCGACGCGATCGGCCGGCAGGCCATCGGTGAGCTGTCCGGCACCCTCGAGCCCCCACCGCAACGGGCGCCCTGGTGCCGCCCGGGCTGGTATGGGGAGGCCACCGCCTGGATCGACCGCACGCTTCGCGAGCTCGACTGGCCACCCGTGGACCTCGTCACCCTGACCCGGCTCTGGTCGGCCTCGGCGATCCTGCGGGTCGACGCCGGCGACCAACGATGCTGGTTCAAGGCCTCGACCGGCGCGTTCGAACGGGAGACGACGATCACCCGGGCCATCGACCGATTCGGTGGTGCGCTCACCCCGTCCGTCGTCGCGATCGACGTGGGGCGCGGCTGGATGCTGCTCGCCGACCTGGGACCGACCGAGGTCAGCGGGGCGGTCGCGACGGAGCAGGCGATCGACGGTCTCGTGCGCCTCCAGTCGCGGCTCGGCGCCCATCGCGATGAGCTCGTCGACGCCGGATGCGTCGTGCGACCGATCGAGGGCGTCCCGGACGAGCTCGACCGCGCGCTCCGGAGCACGGCCGCCCGGACCATGCTCGACCTGGACGACGCCGGTCGCCGTGGGCTCGTGGCGGTGGCCGCCGAGGCGGTCGCTGCGGTCGCGGGGTGGGGCGTGCCGGACACGCTGGTCCACGGTGACTTCCATCCGGGGAACGTCGCGCCGACGGCCGACGGACCGGTCGTGTTCGACTGGTCGGACGCGTGCTTCAGCGCACCGATCGTCGACGCCGCCACCTGGCTGTGGTGGTTCCAGGCCGATCCGGATCACGGTGCTCGGGTCTGGGCGTGGTTCGGTGATGCGTGGTCGAGACACCTCGGCATCGACCCGGGTCGCATCGACCGCGTCACCGCCTCGACCGCGGCGTCGGCGTTCCACGCCGTGAGCTACCTCGACATCCTCTCGGCGATCGAGCCGCTTCGACGGGGCGAGCTGGCCGACGGCCTGTGGCACTTCGTCGGTGAGCTCCGCCGACAGGCGTCGGGGTGAGCTACACGTCGAGGAAGCGGCCGACGGCGAACGCCGAACAGGCCACACCCACGGCAGCGCCCACGGCCAACACGACGATCGATGTGCCGTTGACCTGACCGTCGGTCACGAAGAACTGGACGAAGAGCTGCGCCTGGCTGTCGAGGACGTCGTCCTCCAACGAGGTCCGCAGGAAGCGGACGCTGAAGACGGCGAGGATGCCTCCGACCAGGCCGTGGACGAGGCCTTCGAGCACGAACGGCAATCGGATGTACCAGTTCGAGGCGCCGACCAGCTTCATGACCTCGATCTCGCGGCGCCGGGCGAACATCGCCACCCGAACCGTGTTGAAGATCAGGAGCGCGCCTCCGACGAGCGCGGCGGCCGAGCCCCAGAACATCCACCGCTGCGCAGCGTCGGCGATGCCGACGATGGTCTCGGTCGTCTCCCTGGCCGTCTCGACGCGGAACACCCCGGCCCGACCGCGGAACTGATCCGCCAGCGACTCGACGAGTAAGGGGTCGGCCTCCCGGGGCTTCACCTCGAACGACGGCGGCATGATGTCGACGGTCACGGCATCGCGCAGCTCGGGCTCGTCGCCGTACCAGACGAGGAACTGCTCGAGCGCCTCCTCCTTGGAGACGAACTCGATGTCGTCGATGTCAGGGTGCCCGCTGAGCTCGGCGTTGATGGAGTCGAACTGCTCGCCGGTGATCTGCGGGTCGAGGAAGACGATGAACTCGACGCCGTCCTTGAACTGCTGGGTGCCGTTCTCCGTGCCGGCCCGGAACATCCACGCCGAGCCGAACAGCACCAGCGCCACGAACATCGTGATGATCGACGCGGCGGTGAGGGTGAGGTTCCTGGTGAGGTTCGTCGCCGTCTCGCGGACGATGTACTCGGGCTTGAACGCCATCAGGCGTAGACCCCTCGGTGCTGGTCGCGGACGAGGCGACCGGTGTCGAGCTCGATCACGCGCTTGCGCATCGAGTCCACGATCGAGCGGTCGTGCGTCGCCATGACGACCGTGGTGCCGGTGCGGTTGATCCGGTCGAGCAGCCGCATGATCCCGGCCGAGGTGGCCGGGTCGAGGTTGCCGGTCGGCTCGTCGGCGAGGAGGATCAGCGGCCGGTTCACGAACGCCCTGGCGATCGACACGCGCTGCTGCTCACCGCCGGACAGCTCGTCGGGCATGTTGTCGGTCTTCGCCCCGAGGCCGACCAGGTCGAGGATCGCCGGGACCTGGGTGCGGACGACGTGGCGGGGACGACCGATGACCTCGAGCGCGAACGCGACGTTCTCGTAGACCGTCTTGTTGGTCAGCAGCTTGAAGTCCTGGAAGATGCAGCCGATGTTGCGGCGCAGCTGCGGCACCCGCCACCGCGGGAGCTTGTTGATCTCCTTGCCGGCCACCCACACCGACCCCTGCTCGGGGGTCTCCTCCTTGTTGAGGAGGCGGATCATGGTCGACTTGCCGGAGCCGGACGGCCCGACGAGGAAGACGAACTCGCCCTTGGCGATCTCGAGATCGACGTCGCGGAGCGCGACGGTCTGGCCCTTGTAGACCTTCGAGACGTTGTCGAGCCGGATCATGCAGCACTTCCTGGGAGTGGAGTGCGCCGTCTGGACGCACACAGCCCGCTGATCGAACGTACCAGCGGGTGGGGGCCGGAAAGCGGCACCCCGGGGGCCGGAGCCCCGACCCGATCAGCCCCCGGTCGGGGCGTCCTCGGGCTGGAGCTGCTGGCGGTTCCAGCGCAGCCAGGACTCCATGAGATCGTCGAGATCACCGTCGAGGACGGCGTCGACGTTGCCGACCTCGAGGTTGCTCCGGAGGTCCTTGACCTGCTGGTACGGATGCAGCACGTACGACCGGATCTGGCTGCCGAAGCCCACCTCGCGCTGCTCGCCGGCGAGCGCCGCCATCTCGGCCTCACGCTCCTGCCGGGCGAGGTCGGCCAGCTTCGCCGCGAGGAGGGTCATCGCGCGGTCCTTGTTCTGGTGCTGACTGCGCTCGTTCTGGCAGGCGACCACGACACCGGTGGGGATGTGGGTGATGCGCACGGCCGAGTCGGTGACGTTGACGTGCTGACCGCCGGCGCCCGACGACCGGTAGGTGTCGATCCGGAGGTCCTTCTCGTCGATCTGCACCTCGTCGGTGACCTCGTCGAAAAAGGGCACGACCGACAGGGCCGCGAACGCGGTGTGACGGCGGGCGTTCGCGTCGAAGGGTGAGATGCGCACGAGGCGGTGCACGCCCCGCTCGGCCTGGAGCAGCCCGAACGCGTAGCGGCCCTTCACCTGGAACGAGGCCGACGAGATGCCGGCCTCCTGGCCCTCGGTGACCTCGTCGATGGTCACCGCGAATCCACGCCGCTCGGCCCAGCGCACGTACATCCGCAGCAGGATCTGCGCCCAGTCCTGCGCGTCGGTGCCACCCGCTCCCGACTGGATGGTGCAGACGGCGTCGTTCTCGTCGTGCTCGCCGCTGAACAGCGACCGGAGCTCGAGCTCGTCGAGGCTGCGGGCGACCCCGGCGAGGATCTCGGTGATCTCGGCCTCTTCGGAGTCCTCGCCCATCTCCGCCGCGAGCTCGGCGAGCGTGGCGGCATCGTCGAGCTGGCCTTCGAGGCGCTCGTAGTTCCCGATGTCGTCGACGAGCGACGACAGCTCACCGGTGAGCTTGCGCGCCCGGTCGGCGTCGTCCCACAGATCGGGACGAGAGGTCTCGACCTCGAGCTGGGAGCGGCGCACCCGGGCCTCGTCGAGGCGGAGGTAGGTGGCCGCCGCCTCGAGCCGTGACCTCGCCTGCGCGAGCTGCTCGGAGAAGTCGCGCATTCAGCTCGTGCCCGACCGGCCGCGACCGTGGCACTGCTTGAACTTCTTGCCACTGCCGCAGTGGCAGGGATCGTTGCGCCCGATCCGCTGCTCGGCGGTCTTCACCACCGGCTTGGCCGGGGCGGCCGACGCGTTCGGCTTCGGCTGAGCCGCCGGGGCCCCCTCGCCCAGCGCCGAGGCCGACGACGGCCCCTCGGGAGCCGAGTACTCCACGTTCTTCGCCTGCTCGGTGGCGGCCGGCGGGTCCTCCTTGCGGACGACCTCGACGTGGGTCACGTACTTCACGAAGTCGCGGGCCGTGTTCTCCATCATCTGGCCGAACATGTCGAAGCCCTCGCGCTGCCACTCGGTCAGCGGGTCCTTCTGGCCCATCGCCCGGAGGTTGATGCCCTCCCGCAGGTAGTCCATGTCCTGGAGGTGCTCGCGCCAGCGCTGGTCGATCACCCGGAGGAGCACGGTGCGCTCGACCTGGCGCATGACCGTGTCGCCGAGCTCGCCCTCGCGCTGCTCGTAGTAGGTGACGCCATCGGAGACGAGGCGCTCCTCGAGCGTCTGGAGGTCGTCGGCCGCGCGCACACCGGCGGCGTCGAGCTCGGTCGGCCAGTAGGTCTTGATCTCGTTGACCAGCCCGTCGGCGTCCCACTCCTCGGCGTACTCGGCCGGGCAGAAGGTGTCGATCGACGAGCGGATCGCGTCTTCGAGGTACTCGAGCGACTCGTCCCGCAGCGACTCGCCCTCGAGGATCTGGTTGCGGCGCGCGTAGACCACCTTGCGCTGCTCGTTCATGACCTCGTCGTACTTGAGGACGTTCTTGCGGATCTCGGCGTTGCGCTGCTCGACCGTGGTCTGCGCCCGCTCGATGGCCTTGGTGACCATCTTCGCCTCGATCGGCACGTCGTCGGGGAGGGCCCGACCCATGACCCAGTTCATGGCGCCCGTGGCGAACAGGCGCATGAGGTCGTCCTCGAGCGAGAGGTAGAAGCGGCTCGCGCCCGGATCGCCCTGGCGGCCGGAGCGGCCACGGAGCTGGTTGTCGATGCGGCGCGACTCGTGCCGCTCGGTGGCGAGCACGTAGAGCCCGCCCAGCTCCTTGACCTTCTCACCCTCGGCGGTGCACGTCTCGGTGTGGTGCGTGAGCAGCTCGTCGTAGCGGCTCCGGCCGTCGTCGCTGTCCGGGTCGAGGCCCTCGCCGCGGACGTCGCGCTGGGCGAGCGCCTCGGGGTTGCCACCGAGCACGATGTCGACGCCGCGACCGGCCATGTTGGTGGCCACGGTGACCGAGCCGAGCCGGCCGGCCTGGGCGACGATCTCGGCCTCACGGAAGTGCTGCTTGGCGTTCAGCACCTCGTGGCGGACGCCCCGCTTCTCGAGGAGACGGGAGAGCTTCTCGGACTTCTCGACCGAGATGGTGCCGACCAGGACCGGCTGACCCGCGGCCTGCCGCTCGGCGATGTCGTCGACGCACGCGCCGAACTTGCCGTCCTCGGTCTTGTAGATCAGGTCGGCCCGATCGTCACGGGCGATGGGACGGTTGGTGGGGATCGGGACGACGTCGAGGCCGTAGGTCGAGCCGAGCTCGGCCGCCTCGGTCTGGGCCGTGCCGGTCATGCCGGCGAGCTTCTCGTAGAGGCGGAAGTAGTTCTGGAGGGTGATCGTCGCGAGGGTCTGGTTCTCCTCCTTGATCTTCACCCCCTCCTTGGCCTCGACGGCCTGGTGCAGGCCCTCGGACCAGCGCCGGCCCTCGAGGATGCGGCCGGTGAACTCGTCGACGATGCGGACCTCGCCCTCCTGGACGACGTACTCGCGGTCGTTGCGGTACAGCTCCTTGGCCTTCAGCGCGGCCTGGAGCTGGTGGACGAGATTGGACGACACCTGGTCGTAGAGGTTGTCGACGCCGAGCTCCTGCTCGACCTTCTCGATGCCCGACTCCAACGGCGAGACGTTGCGCTTCTCCTCGTCGACCTCGTAGTCGACGTCGCGCTGCAGCCGCTGCACGATCCCGGCGAACCGGGTGTAGAGCTGCGCCGCGTCCGAGAGCCGACCGGAGATGATGAGCGGCGTCCTCGCCTCGTCGATGAGGATCGAGTCGATCTCGTCGACGATGGCGTAGGAGTGACCGCGCTGGACACGAGCGGCGATCGACGTCGCCATGTTGTCGCGCAGGTAGTCGAAGCCGAACTCGTTGTTGGTGCCGTATGTGATGTCGCAGCCGTACTGCGAGCGCTTGTACTCGGGGTCGCTCTTGCCCGGGACCACGAGGCCGACGTCGAGACCGAGGAAGCGATGGATCGAGCCCATCCACTCGGAGTCACGGGTGACGAGGTAGTCGTTGACCGAGATGACGTGCACGCCCTCGCCGCTCAGGGCGTTGAGGTACACGGGCAGGGTCGAGACGAGCGTCTTGCCCTCACCGGTCTTCATCTCGGCCACCCAGCCGAAGTGCAGCGCACCGCCGCCGACCAACTGGACGTCGTAGTGGCGCTGGCCGATCACCCGCTTGGCCGCCTCGCGGACCACGGCGAACGACTCGATCAGCAGGTCCTCGAGCTCCTCGCCGCGCTCGAGGCGCGACCTGAACTCGGCCGTCTTGCCGCGGAGCGCGTCGTCGGAGAGTGCCGCGATCTCGTCCTCGCGGGCGTTGATGTCGGGCACGAGGCCCTCGAGCGCCTTGAGCTTCTTGCCTTCGCCGACGCGAAGGACGCGAGAGAGGAGTCCCATCGCAGGTCAGGCTACCGGCGGTTCGCCGTCGCCCTCCGGCGCCCCGTCGCTGCGTTCGGCCCCGCCCGGCTCAGGAGTCGGCGTTGATCAGGCCGACGTCGCCGTCCTCGCGCTCGTAGACGACGCAGGGCCGCGCGGTCTCGTCGCTGGTGAAGATGAAGAACGTGTGCTCGAGGAGGCGCATCCGGTCGATGGCCTCCTCCGGGGTCATGCGGGTGAGCTCGAAGCTCTTCGTCTTCACGATCCGGACCGGCGGGGTCTCCGGCTCCTCACTGATGAGCTCCGGCTCGACGACCATCGTGGCCGCCGGCTTGGTCGAGCGCTTCCGGTTCGGGACCTTCTGACGCTTCAGCCGCGTCTTGAGCTTGCGGAGCTGCTTGCCGAGCTTGTCGATCGCTTCGTCGACAGCAGCCATCTGGGTCCGGGCGGTCGCCTTGGCTCGCACGTGGTGGCCATGACCCTCGAGGGTGATCTCGACCGACTCCTTTTGGTCGGCGAGGCGCGGGTTGCGCTCCTCCTTGAAGACCACGTCGGCCCGCTCCATCCCACTCACGATCTGGGAGAGATGATCGAGCTTGGTGTCGATCGCCGACTTCACGTCGTCTCGGACCTGCACGTTGCGTCCCGTGACCCTGATGTCCATGCACACGCTCCCCTCGAGGCGGTCTCGCGATGCTAGAGCATCGCTCTTCGTTCGGTCCCCGGCCTCGGCCGGAGGTCCCGACCCTCCGGCCCCGAGGGTCCCGATGCGACGGCGACCACCGCAGCCTCGAGCCGGACGACCCCCTCGACGCCCAACGCGGCGGCCGCGGACCGGAGCGTCGCCCCGGTCGTCAGGACGTCGTCGACGACGAGGATGGATCCGACGCGCCGCCGCGCCACGAACTCGGGCCCGCTCGCCCGCTCGGCTCGCGACCGACCGGTCTGGGCCGCACCTCCGATCCGCCGCAGCAGCGACCGTGCCGGTAGGCCGAGCTCGGCGGCGACCCGGCGGGCGATCAGCTCGCCCTGGTCCACCCCGCGGCGACGGCGTCGCTCCGCCGTGGTCGGGGTCCAGGTGACGACGGCATCGCGGGATGGATCGTCCACGGCGGCGGCGAGCCCTCGGACGAGCCAGTCGAGCGCGCTGCGATCGCGCCGGTACTTGACGGCCAGTACCAGGTCGCGGACGACCCCGTCGTAGACGAAGGCCGCGGTCGTTGCGGCGAACCCCGGGATGGCCAACGGCACGGGTTCCGTGACCGCACGCTCGGCGCATCGGACGCAGGGCGACGGGCCCTCGGCTCCGCAGCTCCCGCACCGCCGGATGATCAACACGGCGCCGAGCTTGCGGGTGGGGTGTGTCAGCGGCGTCCAGCCGCCACGGGCACACGCTCGGCCACGACGTGCTCCTCGTGCTCGTCGTGGCGGCGCATCACCTCGATGCTGGCCGCTGCGCCGAAGGCCCCGACGGTGACGAGCATCAGCGCCGGGTCCTCGATGACCAGCGCCGGATCGATCGTGCGGATGGCGAGCAGGCTGGCGCCCGCCATCGCGGCGCCGCCGATCGAGACGGCGGTCAACAGCACGGACAGCTGCCGGGTCCGACGCTGCTCGGCCATCCACAGCGCGACCGCTCCCTGCGCGAGCAGGTAGAAGACCGACGGCGCCACCGCACCGGCCGCGATGAAGTGCAGGTTGAGCAGCATCCCGGCGCAGAGCGCGAGGCCGACCCGGCGCCCGCTGAGCAAGGAGCCGGCGATGGCGAACTGCGCCGCCATCACCACGAACGACACCACCGCCGCCGAGGGCGACACCACGAGCTCGACGAACGGCAGGTACCAGGGCAGCGTCTCGCCGGCGTGGAGCGCGAGGAACCCCTCGAGCTCAGTTCCGGTCCACCACTCGACCGAGATCAGCTTCTCGACACCGGCCCGGAGCCAACCCAGACCGATGAAGGTCTGGATCAGCAGCACCCAGGGCGGGAAGGCGTCGAGTCGGCGGCGGACGAGGGACGCGGTTCGAGTGCGGACAGGGGCGGGGGCTGAGGCCATGCCGCCGACGATCGGAGACGTCTGCGAACGCCCTGGCCGGACGGTGGCAAGGCTTCGGCAAGACCGGCCCGTCTCAGCTCCCGCCAGTCGCCGTGGCAGCCTTCCGGCGGATGATCTCGTCGAGCTCGGCGAAGGTGAGCTCGCCGGCGAACAGCGCCCGGACCGCTCGGGGCAGGGGGCGGCGGGGCCAACGGTCGTCGGCGTCGACGAGGCGGACCTCGCTGGTGACGGTGCCGTCGTCGTCGAAGGTGTACGTGCGGTACCCGGGTGGCAGGAAGACACCGGCGTCGAGGTCGAAGTTGTTCTTGAACGAGGGCGCCACGAAGATCGGCACCCCGTCGAGCTCGTGCTCGGTCGGCACGTGGGTGTGACCGGCGCCCATCCCCCGCACCGAGGGCAGGTCGGACAGCAGCTCCGCCCACGCCGCGACGTAGGTCTCGTTGTCGTAGATGGGCAGTCGCACCGGCGGGTGGTGCAGCCAGAGGAAGACGTGCTCGGCGTCGGTCGTGGCGACCACGTCCCGGACCCACGCCGCCTCACCCCCGCCGAGGGTGCCGTCGCTGTGGAGGCGCACGTCGTAGTCGGCGTCGACGGCTCGACCGTGGTCGTCGACCTCGAAGAGGCCGGCGCACGTGTCGACGAAGACCATGGCCCACGGACCGAGCTCGATCACGCGACTCGTCGAGACTCCGGGTCGGCCGAGGCAGGTCGTGAACGCCACATCGGTGTCGTGGTTGCCCGGGCACACGTTGACCGGAGCCGGCAGCCGGGAGAAGCGGTCGGCAGCGAGGCGGTACTGCGCAGGCCGGCCGTGGTCGGCGACGTCGCCGGTCACCACGGCGAGATCGACGCCGCCACCCTGACCGATGCGGTCGAGCACGGCCTCGAAGGCCTCGGCGGTGTCGTACGCGCCGGAGCCCTCGGGCAGCGCTCCGGGCTCCAGGAAGTGGGTGTCGGAGAGCTGGAGCACCGTCGCCGCCGTCATGGGCCGGACCCTACGTCGCCCTGGTGAGGCCCCGGCCGACGTGGCGTGAATCGACAGGAAGCTGTCGTTGACGCCACGGCCCGGTGGCCGCAGGGTCGAGGCAGACACCGACGAGAGGGAGTTCCATGACCACCTACGGAGTGCTGTTCTTCAGCGATGCGGAGGAGCTCGACGCCGTCGGGCCCTGGGAGGCCTTCACCGTGTCCGCGATGCTCCGCGAGGGCGAGGCCGGCGAGCCGGTCGACACGGTGGTGAGCATCGGTTCGACGACCGAGGCCATCCGCTGCTCGAAGGGCCTCCGGGTCGTGCCCGATCACGCGTTCGACGACCATCCCGAGCTGGACGTCCTGCTCGTCCCGGGCGGCATGGGCACCCGGGCGGTCCAACACGATGAGACGACGATGGACTGGATCCGGAAGGTCGACGCGGCGACGACGTGGACGACGTCGGTCTGCACCGGCGCGCTCCTCCTCCATCGCTCCGGCGTGGCGGGCGGTCGGCGCCTCGCGACGCACTGGGCCTTCGAGGACGGCCTCGAGGAAGCGGGGGCGACCGTCGAGCGACGGTATCGCTGGGTCGTCGACGGCAAGGTCGTGTCGAGCCAGGGTGTGAGCGCAGGCATCGACATGGCCCTGTGGATCGTCGGCGCGCTGCACGGCCCCGAGCACGCCAGGGCGGTGCAGCACTACATGCAGTACGACCCCGCGCCGCCGTACCAGTACTCCGCGTGATCGCACCGCATGACGGGCCGCCGTGACCGGAGTTCACTCCTCGCGCTCGTCCGGCCGGATCCGGTTGGCACGGTCTCCGTAAGGTCCGGCACATGCAGGGAAGAGGGGGAACCTCTGAGTGGGGCTGGATCGCCGTCCTCGGCGTGGCGCTGGCGCTGGTCGCCGGGTGTGCCGGGGGTGACGCCGACGGGGCCGACGACGAACCCGACCCGGTGGACGGCCTCTCCGGCATCGAGGGCATCGACCAGCTCTGCCGGGACGCTGCAGCGACCATCGCCCCGCTCGAGTTCCCGCTGACGACGAGCGGGATGCGCGACGTCGGGAGGGACGTGCTCTACCCGACCCTGAACGCCGGCACGGCATCGCCCATGGACCGCGTCGACGTGCCCACCGAGCTCCGCTCCGATGTCGGCGACCTCTCCGATGCGATCCTCGACATGGTCCGCAACATGGACCGGTTCCTCGACGAGATGCAGCGCAAGGACACCGTCGCAGCGATCGTCCACCTCGACGAGGGTCCGGCGGTCCGCGCCGAGATCGACCGCCTCGCGACCGCAGTCGGCAGCCGGGCGTGCACCGGCGCCGCGCTGTCGGGAGGGTGGTACGAGGCCGCTCGCTCCCTCTACGACGCCGAGACCTTCACCATCGACGCCACCGGCGACTACGAGATCGATGCGCAGGCCGCTTGCGACCTGCACGCCGCCGCCTTCCTGACCCAGCGGACCGTTGGGCCCCTTCTCGCCGGCGACGCAGGCTCGCGCGATGACTTCGAACTCGTCGAGGTCGAGCTGGGCCGCCTCGTGACCCAGCTCGATGCGATCGCTCCGACCGCATCCGACCCGTCACTCGCCGGGTCGGCGGTGGAGTCGCTCGGCGCAGCCCGGGCGAACATGGACTCTGCCATCACCAACTTCGCCCGCAACGGCGGCTACGACGCGACGCTGATCCTCGATGCGCTGACGTTCCTCGAGCTCGGGGCCACCGACCTCGCCCTGCTCGGGGTCGACTGCGGGCCCTTCAGCGAGGTCGGCTACTTCTTCACCCCCGGACCGCCGGAGGGCACCATCTCGGTGACCACCGAAGCCGAGGGCGACGTAGCGCCCGCCACGGCCCCTGCCCCGACGACCACCGAGGCGCCTCGGGTCGGTGCGGAGGAGGTGCCGGTGCCCATCGGCGAGACAGCCGCCTTCACGGCGTCCTTCGGCGACCTCGAAGGATCTCGTTGGACCGTGGAGGTCACCGGGCCAGCAGTCGACGTCACCGAAGCCATCAACGAGGAGTTCGCCGTGGTGCCGGAGCTCGCCGATCCGGGCCTGGGTCGCATCTTCGTGGCTGTGCCGCTCCGGTTCCGGTTGGAGGAGGGCAACGCTCCCGCCGGCATCGGGTTCTCGCTCGGCCTCGAGCTGGTCGGCGCCGAGCAGGGGCGCCGGACCGGCCAGGGCGTCGACAGCATCTGCCCTGGCGAGGCCGTCGGCCTGCTGGACATCGGCGCCCCGATCGAGCCCGGTGGAGAGCTGACGGGGCAGCTGTGCCTCGTCCTCGCCGAGTCGGTGTTCCGCGAGGGCGTCGTCGTCCGGATCGAACGCACGACGGACGGACCGCTCTTCCTCGCCACCGGCTGAGCGGCGCCGGGGACGCGCGCCCTGGTGCGACACTGCTCTCGTGCCAGTGACGGATCGGGCTCTCAACCGGGCGACGCTCGAGCGGCAGTCGTTGCTGCGTCGAGCCGATGTCGACGTCGTGGAGGCGGTTGGCTCGGTCGGTGCGCTCCAGGCACAGGAGCCGGCGTCGCCGTACCTGGCGTTGTGGAACCGGATCGAGGGGTTCGAGGCGGGCGACCTCGATCGGGCGTTCGCCGACGGCTCCGTGCTGAAGGGCTCGCTGATGCGGCTCACGCTGCACGCCGTCGCCGCCGCCGACTTCGGACCGTTCCGCGCGGCGACCGAGCCGCTGCTCCGGGCCGCCGCCTACAACGACAAGCGCTACCGGGAGACCGGGCTGACCATCGAGCAGGGGGACGAGCTGGCCGAGCGCATCCGCGAGGCGACGGCCGAGCCGTGCACCCGCGAGGACCTCGTCGGCCTGCTCACCGAGGCGATCGGCGGTGAACCTCCCGCGGGGGTGTGGCGGGCGATCCGCTACGTCGCCCCGATCGTCCACGCGCCGACCGGTGGTCCGTGGAGCTTCGAACGCACGCCTGCCTTCGCCGCCGCTCCGGACATGGAGGCTCGACCGGATGCGGCGGCGGGTCTCCGTCACCTGGTGACCAGCTACCTCGCCGCGTTCGGGCCGGCCTCGGTCGCCGACATCTGCCAGTTCACCCTCCAGCGGCGCCCACCGGTGCGCGAGGCCATCGACGCGCTCGGTGACGAGCTGGTCCGGCTGGAGGACGAGCGGGGCACGGCGCTGATCGACCTGGCCGGGGCGACGCTTCCGACCGCTGAGACGACGGCGCCACCGCGCCTGTTGCCGATGTGGGACAGCACGCTGCTCGCCTATGACGACCGGAGCCGGATCATCCCCGAGGCCCACCGATCCCACGTCATCCGCCGCAACGGCGACTGCCTCGCCACCGTGCTCGTCGACGGGTGGGTCCGCGGCGTGTGGCGGCCGGTCGAGGCCGGCATCGAGATCACGCCGCTCGAGCCGATCGACGAGCGCGACTGGGCCGGCATCGAGGCCGAGGCCGCGGCGTTGCGGGCGTTCCTCGCCGGCCGGGATCCGGCGGTGTACGCACGGTTCGACCGCTGGTGGGACCGCCTCCCGAACGACGGTCGCCGGGTCGTCGGCTGACCCACTTCCCCGGCGACGGCACCCTGCTGCCTGGTAGACCACCGGACGTGACCGTCAGCTTCCACACCTTCACCGACGACGCCCTCGGGACCCTCGACGCGGTCGGCGTGGCCGCGGCGATCGCCGGAGGCGAGGTCAGCGCCACCGAGGTCATGGACGCAGCCATCGCCCGCGCCGACCAGTCGGCGCCGGTCCTCAACGCCACCGTGGAGCGCATCGACGATCGGGCTCGCGCCGGAGCGGCGGCGGCGCAGCCGACGGACGGCGTCTTCGCCGGCGTGCCGACCTTCATCAAGGACACCGATCCGGTCGAGGGCCTCCCGAACCGCTTGGGCTCGCGGTCGATGCCCGACACGCCCGCCGAGGAGAATTCACCGTTCGTCGAGCAGTTCCTCTCGACCGGCGTGGTGCTGATGGGCAACACGACGCTGCCCGAGTTCGGCCTGACCGCTTCGACCGAGCCGCTCCTGACCGGCACCACCCGGAACCCGTGGTCCCTCGACCACTCGACCGGTGGGTCCTCGGGCGGCAGCGCCGCGCTGGTCGCCGCCGGCGTCGTGCCCATCGCCCACGCCAACGACGGCGGCGGCTCGATCCGCATCCCTGCCGCCTGTTGCGGACTGGTCGGCCTCAAGCCGTCGCGGGGCCGCATTCGCCAGATCGACACGCCGCTGCCGGTCGACATCGTCGCCAACGGGGTCGTGAGCCGCACGGTGCGGGACACCGCTATGTTCCTCCACGGCGCCGAGCTGGCCCATGCCAACCCCGACCTGCCGGCGATCGGGCACGTCACCGACCCGCTCGATCGTCCCCTCCGCATCGGCATGTACTCCGAGGCGCCCAGTGGCGTGTCGTTCGACTCCCGGTGCAACGACGAGACCGCCCGGATCGGCGCGCTGTTGGAGGGACTGGGTCACCGGGTCGAGGCGATCGGGTCGCCCTTCGCCCGCCACCTGATGGACGACTTCATCCTCTACTGGGCGATGTCGCCGACGTTGATCTACCGGGCGGGCAAACGGGTCTTCGGGGACGGCTTCGACCGAGACCAGCTCGAGCCGTGGGCGAAGTACCTGATGAAGTACTTCAACCGGCGGGCGGCGAAGGCTCCCGGTGCGATCCGCCGCCTGAAGCGCTTTGCCGACGAGTACCGGGCGATCTTCGAGACGTACGACGTGATCCTGGCGCCGACCACCGGTGGTCCGATCCATCGCCTCGGCGACCTCGCCCCGACCATCCCGGGCGAGGTCCACATGGACCGCGTGTTCCAGCTCTTCCCGATCACGCCGATGATCAACGCCGGTGGCGGTCCCGCGGTGTCGCTCCCGCTGGGGACGACGTCGGCCGGTCTGCCGCTGGGCATCCACTTCGCCGCCGACCTCGGCCAGGAGGCGCTGCTACTGGAGCTGTCGCTGCAGCTGGAGCAGGCCGCCGGCTGGCCCACGCTCGCCGAGGCCGCGGACTGACTCCCGCTCTCGGCGAGCTTCCTCGATGCTCCACGCCACGCCGTGGCGCTCCGCATCCGCTCGCACGCCGGGCCGCTCGGGCCACGGCTCCGCCCGACGGCGGAGCCGCCTACGCGGACAGACCCCCGTCGACGACGAGCTCGTGGCCGGTGCAGTAGCCGGACTCGTCCGACGCCAGGAACAGCACGGCGCTCGCGACCTCGCTCGCGTCGGCGGTCCGCCCCAACGGGACGCCTCGCTCCAGCACCTCCTTGTCCGTCCGGAGCTCGTGCATCATCGGCGTCTCGATGTAGCCGGGGTGGATCGAGTTCACGCGCACGCCGTAGCGCGACAGGTCCTGGGCGGCCGACTTCGTCATGCCGCGGACGGCCCACTTCGTGGCGCTGTAGGTGAAGGCCATGCCGACGCCATTGAGCCCGGCGACCGACGAGATGTTGATGATGCTGCCCGAGCCTGCGGCCTTCATGGTCTCGGCGACGGCTCGCATGCCGAGGAACACGCCGGTCTGGTTGATCGCGACCATGCGGTTCCACGCCTCGAGCGTCTCGTCGCCCAGGCGTCGGACCTCGAAGATCCCGGCGTTGTTCACCAGCACGTCGATCCGACCGTGGGCCTCGACGATGTCGGCGACCAGCGCCGCCCACCCCGCCTCGTCGGTCACATCGTGGTGCGCGTACCGGCACGCCGCGCCGAGGCGGTCGGCCGTCTCCGCTCCGACGTCGTCGAGGACGTCGGAGATGATCACCGTCGCCCCCTCCGAGACGAACAGCTCGGCTTCGGCCGCTCCCTGCCCACGTGCGCCACCGGTGACCAGGGCCACCTTGTCGTCGAGTCGTCCCACGTCGTCGCTCCCCCTTTGGTCGAGCCGGAGTCTCGCATCCGGACCGAGCCAACTCCGATCCAACTGCCGTGCACGAGGGTCGTCACGTGCCCCGGCGATGGTCGCCGGGCTCGACGACGGGAGCACTCGATGCGACGACACCACCTGCGACGGCTCGCCCTGGCGACGGCCGCCGTGTTGGCCGTGAGCGGTGGCGCGGCGGCCGCCGACACGATGCCCCAGGACGACGTGGCCGCCTGGACGGACACCGACGGGCTGACCGGACTCTCGCCGGCGAGCGTGGGCCCGCCACCGTCACCCCCGACGCCGCCGGATCAGTCCGGTGTCGCCGCCTGGGCGACCGAGCTCGGTCTGACCGGTCTCTCCCCCGCCAGCGTCGGCTGACGGGCACCGTCGATCAGCGGGTGGCGAGCTCGTCGAGCGCGGCCCAGCTCGGTGCGTCGAGCGGAGGACGGAGCCCCGGCCCGCTGTTCCCGAGGGCGACGATGGCCGTGGAATGCTCCCGGTCGACGGCGAGGAAGCTGGATCCGCCGAGGGTGCCGCCGTTGTGCCAGATCGCCTCGCCCGTGGGGGCCGATCGGAGCATCCAGCCCAGTCCGATCCGCATGTCGCGTGCGGAGCCGTCGCGGCGCGGTTCGGTGGCGAGCCGGATCGCGTCGCCAGCGGGACCCGACGGTGGGTCGAGGAGGTGGCGAGCGAGCGTGACGAGATCAGCCGGCGTCGAGCGCACGGCGCCGCATCCGGCGAGCGCTCCGAACCGCCACGGTCCGACCGGCTTGCCCTTTCGCATGCCCTGCACGACCTCAGCGCCGCCGGCGCACTGTCCGACGCACGTGGCCGAGAGGCCGAGTGGTTCGAGCAACCGGTCCCGCAGGAGGTCGACGTAGGGCCGACCTCCTGCCTCTTCCAGGAGGTGCCCCAGCAGGCCCATCCCGAGGTTCGAGTAGCGGAACTTCGGTCGCTGTGGTCGGCGCGTCCTCGGTCCGAGGCGATCGAACACCATCTCGGGGGTCAGCTTCGAGTAGGGATCGTCGCCCCGGGACCGCAGCACCCACGACAGCGGCAGGTTCGGGAGGCCAGAGTGATGCGTGGCCAGGTCCTCCAGGGTCGGCTGCTGCTCCGTCGCCGGCAGCCGCGCCGCCGCCTCGTCCCCGACATGCGCGCCGATGCGATCGCCGAGCCCGAGTCGCCCCGCAGCGACATCTCGGCGAGGAGGGTGCCGGTCAGGCCCTTGGTGATCGACGCGATCTCCCAGCAGGTGTGGCGCGGGTCCGGGTGAGACGTCAGGCCTCCGAGCGGGATGAGGTGCTCGTCGCCCGAACCGTCCACGACCACCACCGCCATGGACGGCACCCGCTCGATCACCGACCCGAAGTGCTCACGGACGAGGGATTCCACGGGCCGGAAGCTCACCAGGACGCGCCACGGCCCGGCGCCCACGAGGGACACCGGGCCGTGCTGTCTTCCCGGTTGGGGCCCCGGAGCCCCAACCTCCTCCCCGAGTCCTCGCCCTGACGGGCTGCGGCCGGGGCCGTGTCGTTCATCGGGCCGGTCGGAGCCCGGGCTCTGCCTGACGGCAGCGCCTCAGTACCGGTAGTGCTCGGGCTTGTACGGGCCCTCAGGGGTGATCCCGATGTACGAGGCCTGCTCGTCGCTGAGGACGGTCAGGTTCGCGCCGAGCTGGTCGAGGTGGAGCCGGGCGACCTCTTCGTCGAGGACCTTCGGCAGCACCTTGACCTTGTCGACCGAGTAGGCCCCACCGTTGTTCCAGAGCTCGAGCTGGGCGAGCGTCTGGTTGGTGAAGCTCATCGACATCACGAAGCTCGGGTGGCCGGTGGCGCAGCCGAGGTTCATGAGGCGACCCTCGGCGAGGACGATGATCGCCTTGCCGTGCGGGAACACGAACTCGTCGACCTGCGGCTTGATGTTGCGCCGCTCGACGTCCTCGGCCTGCTCGAGACCGGCCATGTCGATCTCGTTGTCGAAGTGGCCGATGTTGCTGACGATCGCCTGGTGCTTCATCCGGCGCATCATCTCGACGGACAGGATGTCCTTGTTGCCGGTGGCGGTGACGAAGATGTCGACGTCCTCGACGACGTCGTCGAGCCGGACGACCTGGAAGCCCTCCATCGCCGCCTGCAGCGCGCAGATCGGGTCGATCTCGGTGATGAGCACCCGGGCGCCCTGGCCGCGCAGCGACTGAGCGCAGCCCTTGCCGACGTCGCCGTAGCCGAGGACGAGGGCGGTCTTGCCACCGATCATCACGTCGGTGGCCCGGTTGAGGCCGTCGATCAGCGAGTGCCGGCAGCCGTACAGGTTGTCGAACTTCGACTTGGTGACCGAGTCGTTGACGTTGATCGCCGGGAAGAGCAGCTCGCCGTCGGCGGCCATGGCGTCGAGGCGGTGCACACCGGTGGTGGTCTCCTCGGACACGCCCTTGATCTCGGGTGCCATGCGGGTCCAGAGCCCGTCGTCTTCCTTGATGATGCGACCGAGGAGCTTGAGGATCTCCTCCTCGTCGGGCGAACCGGCGGTGCCGACGTCGGGCACGGTGCCGACCTTCTCGAACTCGACGCCCTTGTGGATCAGCAGGGTGGCGTCGCCGCCGTCGTCCACGATCATGTTCGGACCGGTCTCACCCGGCCAGCGCACGACCTGCTCGGTGCACCACCAGTACTCCTCGAGCGTCTCACCCTTCCAGGCGTAGACGGGGACGCCGGTGGGCTCGTCGACGGTGCCCTTCGGGCCGACGACGACCGCCGCAGCGGCCGGGTCCTGGGTCGAGAAGATGTTGCAGCTGCACCAACGCACGTCGGCGCCGAGCGAGGTGAGCGTCTCGATCAGCACCGCGGTCTGCACGGTCATGTGCAGCGAGCCGGTGATGCGAGCGCCGGCGAGGGGGTTCTGTCCCTCGTAGCGCTTGCGGAGGGCCATCAGGCCGGGCATCTCGTGCTCGGCGAGGCGGATCTCCTTGCGGCCCAGCGGGGCCATCTTCAGATCGGCGACCTTGTAGTCGCCAGGCTGGAGGACGCGTCCTTCAGGCATGTGGGGGTCTCCCTCAGGGATGGAATCTTGCGTTCGGCTCCGGTCGGCACGCCGGCTTCTGCCGGAGTCGCGCACGTGCCCTGCCGGGGGACCAGTCGTCCAGTCTACGGCTCGCTTGCGTCGAACGTGGGTGTGATCCCCTCGCGCTCGGCGCGTTCGGTCAACCTGGACAGCTCGGCGTCGTCGAGGGCCTCGGCCTCGTCGATCAGCATGATCGGGATGTCGTCCTCGATCCGGTAGCGGCGCTGGAGCCGCGGGTTGACCAGGCTCGACTCGTCCTCGAAGTACAGCAGCGGGCCCTTGTCCTCCGGGCAGGCGAGGATCTCCAGCAGGCGGGCGTCGAGGGTCATGTCCGAAGTGTGCCAGAGACCCGGCCGCTCCGGCCCGACAACGAAGCTCCGTCTCGGCCCGGCTCGACACCGACGGCCGCGCCGATGTGTGACGGGAGGCACTGGTACCGTCGCCCTCCGTGCACCGATCCGTGGAAGCGGCGCGGCTCGCGAGCCTGCGCGCTCTCGACCTGCTCGACACGGCACCCGAGGAGTCCTTCGACTCGATCGTGGCGCTCGCTCGAGACATCGCCGAGGTCCCCATCGCACTCGTCAGCCTGGTCGACGAGTGCCGCCAGTGGTTCAAGGCCCGCGTCGGGCTCGAGGTGTCCGAGACACCGCGGGACGTCGCCTTCTGCGCCGTCGCGATCGCCGACGGCTCGAACCAGCTGGTCGTCCCCGATGCCACGCTCGACCCGCGTTTCGCCGACAACCCGCTCGTCGTCGGTCCGCCCGGCATCCGGTTCTACGCCGGCTTCCCGTTCGCTGACCCCGAAGGACACCTCCTCGGGACCCTGTGCGTGATCGACACCGAGCCCCGGGTGCTGTCGGACGCGCAGCTGTCGAGCATCGGCCAGCTGACCCGCCTGGTGGAGTCACTGCTCGTGCAACGGATCGCGCTCGGCCAGCTCGAGGAGGCGCGACGTCGATCTGCGCTCTTCGAGGCAGGTTTCGACTCGTCGCAGGTCGGGATGCAGCTCGTGTCGCCCGACGGCGTCCTCCTGCGAGTCAACGAGGCGTTCGCGGACATGCTCGGCTCGTCGGCCGAGGAGCTGGTGGGACGCCACTGGCAGGAGCTGACCCATCCGGATGATCGACGCATCAGGACCGGCCCGACCGTCGATGACCTCGCGTCCGGTCGTCACCGGAGGTACCGCGCGGTGAAGCGGTACCTCCGCAGCGACGGGTCCGTCGCATGGGGCGACATCACGGTGACACCGGTGTTCCCCGACGGCCCATCGAGCCCCGACACCAGGCTCCACCTCACCCAGGTGGTGGAGGTCTCCGAACAGGTGTCGGCGCTGGAGCGCGAGCGCGAGGCCTCGTCGCGCCTCGCTGCGAGCGAGCGTCGGTACCGGTCGCTCGTCGAACCGGCGCCCGACATCGTGGTGCGGGCCACCGTCGACGGCGTCCTTCGCGACGCCAACCGGGTGGCGGTTCGCGCCCTGGGCGCCGACAGCAGCGAGCAGCTCGTCGGGTCCCCGCTCCGCGAGCTGTTGCCTCCCGAGCTCGCCGACGAGTTCGTGGCGCACTTCCGTGCGGTCTCGTCGTCGATGAGGCCCGTCGAGTTGTGGCGCCAGTGGCTGGTCCCCGCCGGTGGTGTCGGTGGCTGGTACGTCGTACGGATCGTGCCCGAGATCGGCGACGACTCACCGGTCCCGCACGTGTTCGTCGTCGCGAGCGAGATCAGCGAGGTCGTCGAGAACGAGCGACGACTCGCCGAGCAGGCGGCCGTCGACGACCTGACGGGCTGTTCCAGCCGAGGCGCGATCATCGAGCGCCTCGCCTCGAGCCTCGAGCGCATCGACCACTCGGGTTCGCCCGGCCTGGCCGTCGCCCTGGTCGACCTCGATCACTTCAAGGCGATCAACGATCGGCTCGGACACCTGACGGGTGACGCCGTGCTCCGAGCCGCAGCGCGGATCCTCCGAGAGGCCGTCAGAGACTCGGATCTCGTCGGCAGGCTCGGCGGCGACGAGTTCCTCGTCGTGCTCGACGGGCTCGACCACCCGAACCAGGCGAACGAACTGGGGCAGCGGATCGCCGCCGGCTTCGTCGGAGCCGCCGGCGACGAGGAGCTGCCGCTCGATGAGGTCAGCGCCAGCGTCGGCGTCGCGTGGACCGACGTGGCGGTACCGGTCAACGACCTGCTCGCCCGAGCCGATCGAGCCATGTACAAGGCGAAGCGAGGCGGCGGAGCTCAGAGCCGCATGGAGCGAGCCGGGCTTCGCCCCGACGAACCGTGGGGCGTCGATGACTTGGCGACGGATCGAGGGTGACGCCGGTCCTCAGCGGGTGAAGGCGGCGACGCCGACGATCGGTGAGTCGAGCTCCTGGCCGCCCAGGGAGCCCAGGAAGTCCTGATCACTGAAATTGAAGATGCCCCCATCACTGGCGACCATCAGATACCCATCGCCATAGGCCAGTGCCCCGATCACCGGCGCGTTCAACGACGCCCCAGCCGCGAGCACCCCCGGGATGCTGCCCCGGAACTCCGCATCGAACGCGAAGATC